>CAVCLW010000020.1:0-46432 GCA_963603005.1 Escherichia coli
AAAGTACTTGGCTGGAAGCGGCCTGGGAGGATAGATAGCTGCCGGTTAGAAAAAAAGAACCATACCTTTTGGTATGGTTCTTTTTTTCTGCCTGCAGCCATCTTATGACCAGCAGCTGGCCTGGCTGCCCAGCCACCGCATTTGAAGGAGCAAAGCGACGCGCAAATGCGCTTGTGGCGAGGCGTATCGACGAGCTGATGTAATCAGCTTGTCGATTGAGGATAGATTTTACGATTATACAGTAAAGTTGGCAGCGGCAACTTTTAAACGAAGTACTGGTATAGAGAATTTCAGAGAGCATTTTTGGAGGGATAGATAGCCATGCTTGAAGGAGCAGAGCGACGCACAAGCATGTGTCAGGCTTTCTACCTTATTTTCTCTATTCGCGAGAGTATATCGTTTCAGTCAGTAGCAATTTTCCTGTGCCCAAAGGGCACGACGCAAATTTCGCATGGAACCAGTACGAAATTGCGGTAAAATTTGTCAGAGAGTAACATTTTGTTACGTACCCTTGTTTCTATGGTTCCAAATGCTCATTCGCTAAAATTGCTATTCCCTACACGATATACCTCTCGCTCAATTTACCAGAGTTCTATGTGTGATAGCCAATCAGCATCCTCCTGCGTACTCACTTCTTGGATGTGCACGCAAGAATGCAACACTTCGATGATTCCGGACACTTATTCGCTGAAATTGCTCTTCCTTGCACGATATATCCCTCGCTCAGTTTACCATGATAACAGCCATCTTTCATATTATTAACACTTTGTCAACAGCGTCAAAATTGCATCTGTCGACGTTTAAGACTATTTGTGTTATAATATAGAGCAGTATTTGAGTAATAGAGATTAACGGATTTCCCGTATTAAAGGAGTAACTAAAATGCGTATTGTAATAGCTGGTGCAGGCAAGCTTGGCTTTAGTATTGCACAGCTTTTAGCTGAAGATCAGTTTGATGTAGTAGTTGTAGAAATCGACCCCAAGCGCAAGGACGTCATCCAAAATACTTTGGACGTACTGGCGATTGAAGGCAACTCCTGCAGCCCTACTACCTTTGCTGATCCTGATATCAGTGCTTCCGATGTGCTTATCGCCTGCACAGATAGTGATGAAGTAAATATGGTGACCTGCCTGATGGCCAAGAATCATGGTATTAAGCATACCGTTGCCCGTATCCGCAACGTGGATTATGCTATCCATTCGCCGGAAATGCTTAAGGATGATATGAAAATTGACCTCGTAATCAACCCTGAGCGTATTACCGCAGGTGAAATCGACCATATCCTGATGACACCATCTGCCTTGAACGTAGATGATTTTGCTGACGGCAAGGTGCGTATGTTCGAAGCCAAGGTGAAGGAGGATTCACCTATTGTCAATATACCGCTGAAGGATTTGAATATTCCTAAGGATATCCTGATGGCCATGGTTTTCAGACGTCATCAGATGATAATTCCTCATGGTAATGATTACGTAATTCCGGGCGATAACGTTTACTTCGTAGGCAAGCACGAAGCAATTCGTGAGTTTGAAAATTCCTTCTCCAATACTTATGAAAAGCTGGAGAAGGTTCTCATCATCGGTGCAGGCCGCACAGGTCGCTTTTTGGCTCCCATGTTGGAAAAGCAGGGCATTCAGGTAAAGGTTATCGAAAAGGATAAGGACCGTTGCCAGCTTTTAGCTGCTAAGCTGAAGCGAGGTTTGGTTTTGTGCGGTGACGGTACCGATATTGACCTTCTGATTGAAGAGGGCGTTTCGGAAGCAGACGTTGTTATCTGCCTGACCGAAGATGATAAGCTGAACCTTTTGCTGGCACAGCTGGCCAAGCATCTGGGCGCACGTAAGACCATCGTGCGTGTTGCACGTAACGAATATATCGAGCTGATGGAAAAAGTTGGCGTAGACATCGTACTGTCTTCGCGTCTTTTGAGTGCAGGCGAAGTGCTGCGTTTCGTCCGCAAGGGTGGTATTGTATCCGTATCCCTGCTGGAGGGTGCACAGGCCGAAGCTCTGGAGATTATTGTCGGTGAAAACAGCGATGTAGACGGAGTGGCGGTGCGTGATATGAACCTGCCGCCGGAATGCTTGCTGTGTGCCATTGTGCGTGGTAATGAAGCCTATATTCCTAATGGTAATACTGTCCTGCATGCTAATGACCGCGTAATTCTCTTTATCAAAAGTGAATTTTCCAAGACTACAGTACCGTTATTTGAAGGCCGGGGCGCTTAATTATGGATTCAAGGCTTGTTAACCGTTTATTAGCCAAGCTGACAATAGCATTTTCCTGTATATTGCTGGTGCCGCTGATTGCTGCGTTGCTTGCAGACAGGGAGCATATATGGATTTTTATATTTACGCTGATTACAACGAGCACTATCGCTTCGCTTTTTAACCTCTTTGGCAGCAGAAGGCCGCGTCAGCGTCTGCGCGTGCGTGAAGCCATTGCGGTCGTAGGCTGCGGTTGGCTGTTGGTCTGTCTGATGGGAGCACTTCCGTATTTGTTTTTAACCCCAACGGACCCGATTGCGGCGGTTTTTGAAAGTGTTTCCGGTTTTTCTACTACCGGTGTTACTACCGCACTTTCTTTTCACGATTTTCCGCCCAGTATCCGTGTCTGGCGCTGTCTGACGCACTGGACCGGCGGTATCGGCGTTATCATGCTGTTTATTATCATCATGCCGCAGATGAACAGCGGTACAAGCTACCTGTTCAACGCAGAGCTTCCTGGTGGTACGGCTGAACGTACATTGCCGAAAATCAAGGAATCTGCCATGATGATTCTCTTAATATATGTTATTTTAACAGCAGTGGAGGTTGCCTTACTGCTGCTTGCAGGTTTGCCGATATTTCAGGCGCTGAACCTGGCGTTGGCAACTATGGCGACAGGCGGCTTTTCATATTATCACGATAGCCTGATTGCCTTTAGGTCTGTTTATGTTGAGATTATTGCTATTGTTTTTATGCTGATTGCCAGCATGAACTTTTCTTTGTATTATAAAATCTGGCGTGGCGATTGGGCGTCCGTGCGTCAGGACAGCGAACACAGATATTATCTGCTGATCCTCACAACAGCGGCTGCACTTATCTGTGGCAATCTGTATTTTTCCGGTTATATGGATTTTAACAGCGCTCTTCGTCACAGTATTTTCCAGGCTGTGTCTATCGGCAGTACGACGGGCTATGCGTCGGACGACTATAACAACTGGCCCAGCTTCAGCCGCAGCGTTCTGCTGATGCTGATGTTCATCGGCGGCTGCAGCGGTTCAACCGCAGGTGGCATTAAGATTACGCGTCTGGTTATCCTGCTGAAGGCAGGCTGGGCAGAGCTGTTGCGTACCCTGCACCCGCGCATCGTTTATTCCATCAGAATGGGTGAGCGTGAGATCAACCCGATTATCGTCGGTAATATTACGCGTTTCTTCTTCCTGTATATTTTGGTGTTTATTGTGCTGACTATCCTGATTTCCCTGTCGGGGATACCGATAATGGAATCAATGGGCTTGATTGCTGCCTGTATGAGCAGTGTAGGTCCAGCTTTCGGTATCGTCGGCCCGACATCTACATATAATTGCCTTTCCGATTGGGCACGTTTCATCAGCATTTGGGCGATGATTTTGGGACGTCTGGAAATTTTTACGCTGCTGGTTATCATGCGCCCGGACTTTTGGCGCGATAAGCAGAACTGGTAACGGCAGGAGGTATAGAAGATGAATGCAAAGGTTATAATATATCTCCTGGGAAAAATTTCTGCCGGTCTGGCGATTGCTCAGCTGTTGCCGCTTTTGATGTCTGTTGTTTACGGCGAATATGCTACCTCCAGAACCTTTATCTTTTCCATAGCGGTAGCTGTTATTTTGGCCGGAATCTTTGATTACTATGGTGACGGTAGAGGAGCACGTAATTTATCCGTGCGCGAGGGTATCGGCACGGTATTCTTTTCGTGGCTTTTGGCTGCTGCCCTGGGTGCGTTGCCATATTGCTTTGACGGCATTTTGAATCCCGCCGCCGCCTACTTTGAAAGTATGTCCGGACTGACTACTACCGGCGCAACGGCGATTGCCAATCTTGACATAGTATCGCGCAGCCTGCTGCTTTGGCGCACGCTGACGCACTGGATTGGCGGTATCGGCATCATCGTGCTGTTCGTGGCGCTCCTGCCGCAGATTGCTGGCGGTGCTGTGTATCTTTTTAACGCGGAGGTCAGCGGCTTTTCCAACAGCCGTATTCTGCCGCGTATCCGTACAACTGCAGTAGCGTTGTTCTATATCTATCTGCTGTTTACGATTATTCTTACCGGTATGCTGGCAATTTTGGGCATGAGCACCTATGATGCTGTCAACCATGCCTGCTCTGCGATTGCTACCGGCGGTTTTTCTACCTATAATGACAGCATTGCGCATTTTCACAGTGCGGGTATTGAGATTGTTACCGGTCTGTTCATGATTTTGGCGGCAGGTAACTTCGCCTTATACTATCAGGTTACGCAAATCGGCCTGAAGGTTTTGTGGCATGATCTGGAATTCAAAAGCTACATTGTGTTGCTGACTATTTTCACTGTTTTAATCAGCATCAACATTATTGTGGTGAATGGTTACAGTGTGGCAGACGGCGTACGTGAAGCCTTCTTCCAGGTGGCTTCCTTTGGCAGTACTACGGGCTATGTTTCGGCGGACTATGACCAGTGGCCGTCTTTCTCTAAGCTGATGTTGGCTGTAACCTTCCTGACAGGCGGCTGCGCAGGCTCTACTGCCGGCGGTATTAAGGTCTGCCGTTTTATCGTACTGCTGAAAACTGTTATTGCGGAGCTGCGTCGCACTATGCATCCGCAGATGCTGCTCAACGTTTACTATGCTAAAAGACGTCTGCCTACAGAAACGATTATCAACGTCAGCCGTTTCTTTTTCGTTTATGTTCTGGTTATCGCTGTTTTGACCATGCTGCTTTGCTTAAGCGGTGTGGACGTAGATGAGGCCGTTTTCGGCGTGGCCTCCTGTATTTCCAGTGTAGGTCCTGCGTTTGGCAGTATCGGTGCTACGGGTAACTATGCCGGTGTTACCGGTATGGGACAGCTGACGCTGGCGTTGGCTATGCTTTTAGGACGCTTGGAGCTGTTTACTGTGCTGGCCTTGCTGCGTGGTGAATACTGGCGCAGCAGCAAGAGATGGTAAAGTGAATATTGTGGGATGAATAAAGCAAATCCGACGTGCTGTAGAAGCGGTGCGTCGGATTTTTTCGCCTATCCCCCGTCTTCCTCCGAAAAACTGTAATATGCGTTACAATTTTAAGTGAATTTAAAAAATTATGAGAAATTTTTCACAAAAAGCAGGATAAATAGGCAATATCAGCGAAATACTTGTCATAACAAATGCCTGATAAAGGGGGATTTATCATGAAAGAGTACACAGGAGATAAGATTAGAAATGTGGCCATTGTGGGTCACGGTGGAGCAGGAACCACGTCCGTTACCGAAGCCCTGCTGTATCGCAGCGGAGCAATCAGCAGAATGTGCAAGGTTGAAGACGGTGCTACCACCACTGACTATGAACCCGAGGAAATCAAACGTAAGGTCTCCGTTAACGCCACTTTGGCACCTGTTGAATGGCGTGATACCAAGATTAACTTCATCGATACTCCCGGCTTTGCTGACTTCGTTGCCGAGGTTAAAGGAGCTTTTAGAGCAGTAGACAGTGCGTTGATCGTGGTTTGCGCAACCAGCGGTGTACAGGTTGGTACCGAACAATGTTGGAAGCTGGCTGAAGAAGCCGGTTTGCCGCGTATCATTTTTGTCAACAAGATGGATCGTGAGAACGCTGATTTTGATAGCATTTTGGATAACCTGCGCGGTAAGTTCGGTAAGCATGTACTGCCGTTACAGCTGCCTTTGGGCAAGGAGGACAACTTCCAGGGTATTATAGACCTTTACAAAATGAAGGCCTATCGTGCCAACGGTAATGGCTCCGATGAAATAGAGATTCCGGATGAGTATAAAGAGGCTGCTGCTGCTGCTCACGAAAAGATGGTAGAGGCTGCGGTTGAAGCAGATGACGATTGCATGATGCGTTATTTGGAAGGAGAAGAGATTAGCGACGAGGAAATTATGAAATGTCTGATTAAGGGCATTCGTCAGGCTATCATCTATCCTATGCTTTGCGGCAGTGCCTACAAGAACATTGGTCTTGGCCGATTGATGAACGCAATCATCGACTTTACCTATCCGGCAATTTTGAACGACTATATCGTTATGGATAAAGAAACCGGCGAAGAAGAAGTACGTGACGCCAATGCTCCGATGGCAGCGTTGGTATTTAAGACAACTTCCGACCCCTTTGTTGGCCGTCTAAGTTATTTCCGTGTATTCTCAGGCTCAATTAAAGCAGATAGCGTAGTTTATAACTCCCGCCGTGAAGAAGAAGAGCGCATTGCCAACATCTTCACAATGCGTGGTAAGACTCAGATTCCTATGAAGCAGGTTCCTGCCGGTGATATCGGTGTAGTTGCCAAGCTGCAATATACCTCTACCGGTGACACCCTCTGCGACAAGAATTCTGAGGTTGAATTCCCGCCCATTAACTTCCCGTTGCCGATGTACACCAGAGCAATTTATCCGAAGAAAAAGGGTGATGAGGACAAGATCATGTCCGCTCTGAATCGTCTGATGGATGAAGACCCGACGATTATCGTTACCAAGAACCCTGTTACCAAGGAAACCTTAATCAGCGGTATGGGCGACCAGCACATTGATATAATCATGGAGCGTATGCAGCGTAAATTTGGTGTTGAGGCTATTCTCAAAGCACCGATTATCGAATATCGCGAAACTATTCGTGGCTCTGCCGAGGTAGAAGGCAAGCACAAGAAGCAGTCCGGCGGTCATGGCCAGTATGGTCACGTAGTTATTAAAATGGAGCCCCTGCCGCCCGGAGGTGGATTTGAGTTTGTAGATAAGATTTTCGGTGGCGCAGTACCTCGCCAATATATCCCTGCTGTTGAAAAGGGCATGCGTGAAGCTATGGAAAAGGGTATCCTTGCAGGCTATCCGGTTGTAGATATGCGTATCACCCTGCTTGATGGTTCGTATCATACTGTCGATTCCTCTGAAATGGCATTTAAAACTGCTTCCAATATCGCCTTCAAGAAGGCCATGGAACAATGCAAGCCGGTGTTGCTTGAGCCTATTTACAGCTTAAACGTAACCTGTGCCGATTCTATGATGGGCGATGTTATCGGCGATTTGAACTCTAAACGCGGTCGCATTCTCGGTATGCAGAGCGTAGAAGACGGCTTGAGCGTAGTTAATGCTCAGGTACCCTATGCAGAGATTTCGGAATATGCCGTAGACCTCCGCGCAATTACCCAAGGTCAGGGAACCTTCGAAATGAAATTCGACCATTACGAAGACGTTCCGCCTAAGATGGCAGAAAAAATTATCGCTGAACATAAGGAAGCATAATTAAACCTGCGACAACTGAATAAAGCGTTTATGGGACTGCCGACTGACGTGAGTCAGCCGGCAGTTTGTTTTGGGCAGAAAAGCTTTTTGGGTAAATTCAGGATAGTTCAGTTTGATTTCAGTATGCTTTGCGACAATAATACTGCAGCCGCTGCTATTGACTAAGCGGAATAAATATGCTAAAATCTACAGTTGAGTACGAAAGATGATCGCGGCTGGCTTTAAGCCAGATGAGGAAAGTCCGAGCTCCACAGGGCAGGATGCCGGATAACGTCCGGCGAGGGTGACCTCAGGGATAGTGCCACAGAAATGTGTACCGCCTGCATTTGCAGGTAAGGGTGGAACGGTGCGGTAAGAGCGCACCAGCGGTCTGGTAACAGGCCGGCTAGGTAAACCCCATCCGGAGCAAGACCAAATAGGGGAGGGATGAAGCTGCCCGCTGAGCCTTCCGGGTTGTGTCGCTTGAGCTTGCAGGTAACTGTAAGACTAGATAAATGATCATCACCGCTTCGCGGAACAGAACTCGGCTTATTGAGTACTCATACCTTGCAAAACGGCTGCCTGATGGCAGCCGTTTTTGTCTGATTTTATTTGAGCAGATTTTTTGGCAGAAGAATAAGTGGTGTAATATAGAATAAGTGGTGTAATATAATGAAGAAAAAAGTTTCTTTGGTAGTGCCGGTATTTAATGAAGAAGATAACCTGCACGAATTTCACAAGCATGTGACCGGTGTTATGCAGCAGGAAGCCTATGATTACAATATTATTTTTGTTGACGACGGTTCGCGTGACACCAGTGCGCTGATTCTGGCGGAGCTGGCGGCGCAGGACGAGCATGTGGAGGCCTATCTTTTGAGCCGCAACTACGGTCACCAGATGGCGCTTACCTGTGGCCTTGATCATGCCGACGGTGATGCGGTTATTACGATGGATGGCGATTTGCAGCATCCGCCTGAGCTGATTCCCGAGCTGCTGCGCCTTTGGGAGGCAGGCAACGAGATTGTGCAGACTAAGCGCATGGCTACGGAGGATGCAGGCTTTTTCAAGAACCTGACATCTGCAGCCTACTATAAGATTATCAACACATTATCTAAAGTAGAAATTACTCCCGGTGGCAGCGACTTTCGTCTGATGGACAGAATTGCAGTTGATGCCTTCAAGCTGTATCGCGAGCGTGCGCGCTTTATTCGCGGCCTGGTCAATACACTCGGTTTTCATGTTGCTGTGGTGGAATTTGTGGCACCGCCACGCTTTGCGGGCCGGTCAAAATTTAATCTGCGCAAGATGCTGCACTTTGCACTTGACGGTATTACGGCCTTTTCCAACCTGCCTTTGCGTTGGGCTTTTTACATAGGCATTGTTTTCGGTATGTGCAGTATTCTGCTTTTGGGCCATGTTTTTTATGTGAAATTTGTGACCAACGATGCCGTTCCGGGGTGGGCAACTACTACTGTCAGTGTTTTGTTTCTTGGAGGAATTCAGCTTGTAGGGATAGGTATCCTCGGCGAATATATTGGGCGTATCTTTGAAGAAATCAAGCATAGACCACTATATTTAGTGGCGCGCCACCTGCAAAAATGTAACAAAATAAACGAAAATAAAGCTAAATAAGCGCATTAATATTATAACAAATTAGGATTTTACAGAAACGATATTTTGTGGTATAATAGGTATGTCTTAAAAAAGAAGAAAGGATGTAGGTGCCAGTGGTCAAACGCAAAGTATTAGTTTTCTGTATGACAGTTTTGTTTAGTTTAAGCTGTGCTGTAACAGCTTTAGCTTCCTTCCAACGCGGAGACGATGGGCAGGAAGTAGTGGCAATTCAAAAGAGATTGGTAGAATTAAGTTATTCTATTAATAATATAGATGGTGATTTCGGTCCTGAAACTGAAAGAGCTGTTAAAAACTTCCAAGCTGATAAAGGATTAGAGGTTGATGGTATTGTAGGGTCAGCTACCTATAGAGCGCTGATGAACAGGGAGATGCCTCCTAACCGTAGCAATTCCGTTGTACGCAACGTACTGCGTTCTGCTTACAGTGTCATCGGTACTCCATATGTATTTGGCGGAACTACTCCTTATGGTTTTGACTGCTCCGGCTTTACTCAATATGCATTTGCCAGAGCAGGTGTATATCTGCCGCGTATGGCTGATAGCCAGTTCTACTCCGGCCGTCAGATTTCCATGAGCCAGCTTCGTCCCGGCGATTTGATTTTCTTTACCACATATGAACCGGGTGCTTCTCATGTTGGTATTTATGTTGGCGACGGCAACTTCATTCATGCAGGCACCAGCACCGGCGTAACTGTTTCTTCCGCATTCACCGGCTATTGGGGCGCACGTTATTACGGCGCTTGCCGTGTTCTCTAAGAGTTTCAAGCAGATAGGCTTCGGCTTATCTGCTTTTTCTTATGCAAAGTATTGGAAATTTTATTTATTTATGATATAATAAAACAGGTTATTGGTGTGGGTGATTCATTCTTAATTGACAAGATGGTTAACTCCTGACGGTCCCGCCGCTGTGAAGGCCTTGTGTCTAAGTCAGCAGTCAGCCCATGCTTTATTCTGAATCCACGGGTGATGGAGGCAGTTGGGTTTGCTAATTGCATGGAATAATTGTCATTAGTTAATTCTGTCTTTATGGCTTTTGTCGGATTCGGCAGAAGTCTTTTTTTATTATTGATAATCCCTACCATATGGGAAAATTAATTGTGAAGGAGCTGCACTTTGGAAGAATATCAGTTTTCGCAAGGAAAGGTTTTGCGTTGTGGTTATACTACCGGCAGCTGTGCAACGGCCGCATCCAAGGCAGCAGCAACGATGCTGCTGACAGGCGAGCGCGTTGAAACTGTGCGTATTGACACTCCCAAGGGCATTGTGCTTGACCTTGAGCCTTTGGATGTAGAGATGACACCGGATTACGTCAGTTGCGCAATCCGCAAGGATTCCGGTGACGATCCTGATGATACTAACGGCGTGTTGGTTTATGCCAGAGCCGAAAGGACTGACGGCAGCGGTATTGAGCTGGAAGGCGGCGTAGGTGTCGGCAGGGTTACTAAACCGGGCTTGGCGTGTGCTGTAGGCGGACCGGCGATTAATCCAACTCCGCGCAAAATGATTACGCAGGAGGTTGGCAAGGCTATGGAGGCTGCTGGTTATAACGGTGGCATGAAGCTGACGATTTCTATTCCCGCAGGTGTAGAAATTGCCAAGAAAACCTTCAACCCCCGTCTTGGTATTATCGGCGGTCTGTCGGTTTTAGGAACTAGTGGCATTGTTGAGCCGATGAGTGAAAAGGCGCTGATTGAAACGATGTATGTGGAAATCAGAGCACAGAAGGCTCGCGGCAATAAAAATCTGTTGGTGTTCTTTGGCAACTACGGTGAGGATTTTACCCGCGATGAAATGAAGCTTGACCTTGACGGTCATGTTACCTGCAGTAACTTTGTGGGTGAGCTTTTGGATTATGCTGTTTACTGCGGCTTTGAAACCTTGCTGCTTATCGGACATTCCGGTAAGCTGGTGAAGGTGGCGCAGGGCGTAATGAATACACATTCCAAGTATGCGGACTGCCGCACGGAGCTGTTTGCTCTGGAGGCAATGTTCCACGGAGCTTCGGTGGAGGTAGGGCGTGAGATTTACGGTTGCCTTACTACCGATGAGGTGACCAAGGTTCTGAAACGGGAGCAAATCTTTGAGCCTGTAATGGACAAGGTTACGGAAAAAATTGATTTTTACATGCAGCATAGAGTGCATGGCAAAATAAAAACGGCTGCTTTGATGTTTTCCAATGTTTATGGCATTTTGGGCAAGACCAAGTACGCAGACGAATTAATCCAGCTACATAAGCAAAAAGGAGTATGAGAGAATGAGAGGCAAACTTTATAGTGTTGGTATCGGTCCCGGAGACCCGGAATTAATGACCCTGAAGGCTGTACGCCTGTTGAAGGAATGTGACGTTGTTGCATTGCCTAAGGGAGATACCGATGTAATGACGGCTAAGGAAATCGTTAATCACGTAGTAGATCTTGATGCAAAACCCCAGCTGATTGTTTATATGCCTATGACTAAGGACATGGCAGCAATGGACAAGGCACACCGCGAGGGTGCCGATGCTATTGAAAAGCTGCTTGATGAAGGCAAAAACGTTGTCTTCATCACTCTTGGCTGTCCTACCGTATATGCAACCTGCATTTACGTTCATAAGCTGGTGCTGAAGGATGGCTATGATGCAGAGCTGGTTGCAGGCGTAACCTCTATCTGCGCTGTTGCAGCTAAGCTGAATACTTCCCTGTGCGAAAGAGCGGAACCGCTGATTGTTCTGCCCGGCAGCTATAAACAGTCCGCAGCATTCCTTGACGGCCCCGGCAACAAGGTGCTGATGAAATCCGCAAGCGAAATCGGCCGTGTAGTTGACGAGCTGCGCGAGCGTAAGCTCATTAAAAATTCCGGTATGGTTGAAAGATGCGGCCTGCCGGGCGAAAAAATCTATCGTAACCTTGAAGAAGTAGATCCTAAGAGCAGCTATTTCTCTGTAATATTGGTTAAAGAAAAGGAGTTTGATGAATAATGATCTATTTTATTGGTGCTGGTCCTGGTGCAGCTGACTTAATTACTGTAAAAGGTAAAGAGCTTTTGGAAAAGGCTGACCTGGTTATTTACGCAGGCTCCCTTGTTAACCCGGAACTGCTGAAATACTGCAAACCGGAATGTACTATTATGAACAGTGCAACCATGACCTTGGAAGAGGTTATCGCTGCTATGGTTCCCGCCGCTCAGGCTGGCCAATTGGTTGTACGTCTGCACACCGGCGACCCCAGCGTTTACGGTGCACATCGCGAGCAGATTGACCTGCTGCGCAGCTACAACCTTGACTACGAGGTTGTTCCGGGCGTAAGCTCCTTCTGCGCTGCTGCTGCTTGCCTGAAGGCAGAATACACCCTGCCGAATGTAAGCCAATCTGTTATTATTACCCGTATGGAAGGCCGTACTCCGGTTCCGAGCCATCAGAAGATTGCCGACTATGCTGCCCACAAGGCAACCATGGTTATCTTCCTGAGCAGCGGTATGCTGGAAAAACTGCAGACCGAGCTTGTAAGAGGCGGTTACAGAAATGATACTCCGGCTGCTATTGTTTACAAAGCATCCTGGCCGGATGAAAAGGTTATCCGCTGCACCGTTGGTACCCTGGCAGAAAACGCTGCTAAATACGGTATCAACAAAACTGCGCTGATTACCGTCGGCGGCTTCCTGGGCAACGCTTATGACCGCAGCGAGCTGTACAACCCGACCTTCGCTCACGGCTTCCGTGAAGCAGACCCGACTAAACTGGACGTTAAGCCCGAGGTTAAATAAGCTATGCGCGCGGCTATATTTTCCTTTTCGGCGCGTGGCGCGGAGCTGAGCAAAAAGGTTGCTGAATATCTGCACAGCATCGGTTATGAAACGGAGCTGCAGACTGTAGAGAAGTATGCGGAGCAGACGGGCATTGCCCCGATGCTGCCGGACCATAACGGTGCCTGCGCGGCAGTTTTCAACAAATGTCAGGCGTTGGTGTACGTTGGCGCTGTGGGTATTGCGGTGCGTACTATCGCGCCCTTTATCAAAAGCAAGCTGACGGACCCTGCGGTTATTTCGGTAGACGAACGCGGCAGCTTTGTTATTCCTCTGCTTGCAGGTCACATCGGTGGAGCCAATGAGCTTTCGCGTTGTTTGGCAGCAGCGTTGGGTGCAACTGCCTGCGTGACCACAGCGACAGATGTCAACGGCCTTTTCGCTGTTGATGAATGGGCGGCCCGCAACCGCATGGTGCTGTGCTCTTTGGCAGCAGCCAAGGATTTTGCTGCAGCACTGGTGGGTGATGAAAGAGTAGGCTTGTATTATGATAAGGAATTTCAGCTTACAGGTCCGCTGCCCAAGCTGGTAGTTGAGGACAGCAGTTTGCCTGTCGGCATGGCTGTTACACTGCAAAAGCATTTGCAGCCGTTTAAAACTACGGTACGCCTGCTTCCCAAGATTGTGCATCTGGGAATCGGCTGCCGTCGCAATACGCCTTTGGAAAATATTGAAGCTCTGGTGCTGCCGGAGCTGGAAAAGTTGCAGCTGGACAAGCGTTCCGTTGTGGCAATCGCAAGCGTAGATTTGAAAAAAGACGAGCAGGGTTTACTGGCCTTTGCCAAAAAATATAACTTTGCTGCTAATTTCTATTCAGCTGATGAATTAAATAGCGTAGCAGGCGATTTTACGCCTTCGTCCTTTGTGCAGAGCGTGGTTGGTGTAAGCAACGTATGCGAACGCAGTGCTGTAAAAGACAGTAAGGGCGGCAGGCTGCTGCTGCGCAAGACAAGTCTGAATGGTGTAACTCTGGCTGTTGCAGCCGAAAACCTGGTCCTGGATTTTGCCAGAACCAGATTGAAGACTGATTAAGGAGACGAGATAATGGGTAAATTATTTGTTGTGGGCCTTGGCCCCGGCGGCGTAGAGCAAATGACCAAAAGAGCTTACGACGCACTGAAGTCCTGCGATGTTATTGCAGGCTACAATGTATACGTTAACCTGATTAAGGAAGATTTCAAGGAGAAGGAATTCCTCTCCAACGGCATGCGTAAAGAGGTTGACCGCTGCAAGCTGGCACTGGACGAAGCTCTGAAGGGCAAAACCGTTGCTATGATTTCCAGCGGTGACGCAGGCGTTTACGGCATGGCCGGCATTATGTGCCAGGTTGCCAAGGATCATCCCGAAATTGAGATTGAGGTTGTTCCCGGCATTACTGCAGCATGCTCCGGCGCTGCTGTATTGGGCGCACCGCTGATCAGCGACTTCTGCCTGATTTCCCTCAGCGATTTGCTGACTCCGTGGGAAAAAATCGAGAAGCGTCTTGACTGCGCTTCCAAAGGCGATTTCTGCATCTGCCTGTATAACCCTTCCAGCCACAAGCGTCATGATTACCTGCAAAAGGCTTGCGATATCATGCTGAAAAATCAGCCTGGTACCATTCCGGCAGGCATTGTACGCAACATCGGCCGTGATGGTCAGGACTTTGAGCTGACTACTCTGGCAGAGCTGCGCGATAAACAGGTAGACATGTTCTCTACTGTTATTATCGGCAACACCCAGACCGAAGTAATCAATGGCCGTATGGTAACCCCGCGTGGTTACAAGCTGGCATGAAACCGGTAATCTGGCTTATCGGCGGCACCAGTGAGGGACGCCGCCTGATTAAGGAGCTGGCTAAGCTGCCGGTGGAGCTGTATGTTTCTGTTGCTACGGATTACGGTGCGTCCTTGATTGAGCCGCAGTCGGGAATGACTGTCATGGCAGAACGTATGGACCTTGCAGCTATGCGTGCCTTTATTCGGGAGCATCGTCCTGCCTGTGTTATCGACGCTACGCATCCTTATGCTACCGTTGTTACCGCAACGGTGCAGGAGGCCTGCAGCACCGAGCAGGTTGAATATCTGCGCCTGGTGCGTCCGTCGGGCGAGGGCGGCGATTACATTACCGTTCACGATTTTGCGGAAGCAGTTGAGCTTCTGAATCATCTGGACGGCGGCATCTTCCTGACTACCGGAAGCAAGAATCTGCCGGACTTCACCGCTGTGCATGATTACGCCGAGCGTATCGTTCTGCGTATCCTGCCGCTGGAAAGCAGCCTGCAGATTGCTTTGAAGCTTGGTTACAAACCTGCGCATATTATCTGTATGCAGGGACCGTTCAGCAAAGAGCTGAATGTCGCTATGCTGAAAAAGTATGGCAGCAAGTTTATGGTGACCAAGGATTCCGGTGCTGTCGGCGGATTTGACGAAAAGGTGGAGGCAGCGGCTGCTGCCGGCGCCAAGCTGATAGTCATCGGCCGTGCACAGGAGGAAACCGGTGCCGGCTATAGTGAGATTGTTGATTACCTGAAGCAGCATTTTGCTGCCGGTAATTGATATAAATAAAAAGGAGGCTTGCTTCCTATGTCGCAAAAATTGCGCGTAAACATCGTCGGTATCGGCCCCGGTAACCCCGATTTGCTGACCGGCGAAGCACGTCAGGCTATTGCCTCAAGTAATATCTTGATAGGCGACAAACGCATGCTGGCTGCTTTTGCAGACAGCAGCAAAACTGTATATGATACAATCAAAACTGCTGCTATTGCTGAAATAGCAGCGCAGGCACAGCCTGATAAGGATGTGCTGGCGGTGCTGGTTTCCGGCGATGTAGGCTTTTTCAGCCTCGCCAAAACCATCAGCGGTAAGCTGCCGGATTGTGAATGTGTCCGCTACTGCGGCATCAGCAGCCTGGTATATTTTTCCTCCAAGCTGCAATTGTCCTGGGATGACGCTAAAATCGTCAGCATGCACGGACGTACGCAAAACCTGGTAGCAGCAGTTGCCCGTAACAAAAAGGTATTTTCCTTGACCGGCGGAGATAATTCTCCGCAAAAGCTGTGCGCACAGCTGTGCGAGCATGGCCTTGCTCAGGTTCAGGTCTATGTAGGTGAAAACCTTTCGTATCCCGAAGAAAAAATCACCACCGGTACGGCGGAAGAAATTAGTGCCTTGGATTTCCCGTCCTTGTCTGTAATGATGATTCTGAACGAGGCTGCGCAAAGCTTTACCTCTACCGTACATGGTCTTGCCGATGACCTGTTCCAGCGCAGCAAGGTGCCCATGACCAAACAGGAGGTACGCAGCGTATCGATGTCCAAGCTGCAGCCGAAGGCTACAGATATTATTTATGACATCGGTGCCGGTACAGGCTCCTGCTCCATTGAGCTGGCTCTGCTTGCTAGCCAGGGTAAGGTTTGGGCCTTTGAGCGCAACCCTGTTGCCGTTGAGCTCCTCGGAAAGAACAAGGCCTTGTTTGGCGTTGACAATCTGGAGGTTATTGCCGGTGAGGCTTTGGAAAACATCAAAGCCATGCCTGCTCCCGATTGTGTTTTCGTAGGCGGCAGTGGCGGCGATTTGTGTGAAATGCTGGATGTAATTTATGCCAAGAACAGTGACTGCCGTGTTGTAATCAATGCCATTACGGTAGAAACTCTGGCAGAGGTTGCTGCTTATTACAAGGAGCATCCCGCTTACAGTCTGGAAATCGTCAATGTGTTTGTAGCGCGCAGCAAGCATCTGGGCAGCTACAACCTGATGATGGCACAAAACCCTGTATATGTAATGACTGCATTGAAGAAGGAAGATTAACATGGCTGAAGTAAAAGTTCCACGTTTTATGATCAGTGCTCCCGGTAGCGGCAGCGGCAAGACTACTATCGTCTGCGGCCTGCTGAAGGCACTGATGGAAAAAGGGCTGTCTGTGGCAGCCTTCAAATCAGGACCTGATTATATTGACCCGATGTTTCATTCTCGTGTTATCGGAGCAAAATCCCGCAATCTGGATCTGTTCATGCTGGGGCAGGCTACAACCCGTTATCTGGTGGCAAAAAACGCACGCCAGGCGGATGTAGCTGTCTTCGAAGGAGCGATGGGCTTTTACGACGGTATGGGTAAAACCACGGAAGCCAGTGCTTACGACCTGGCCTGCACCTGCGATGTTCCGGTAGTATTGGTTGTCAACGGCAAAGGAGCCGCCTTATCCATTGCTGCGACCATCAAGGGCTTTAAGGAATTCCGCAGCGACAGCCACATCGTCGGCGCTATCTTAAACAATGTTAATCCGATGAGCTATCTTTTCTATAAGGATGTAATTGAACGCGAAACCGGTGTGAAGCTGTTAGGCTACTTCCCGATGATGCAGGACTGTAACTTTGAAAGCCGTCATTTAGGCCTGGTTACAGCCGAGGAAATAGGAGATTTGCAGAATATAGTTGCCAAGCTGGCAGCTCAGGCAGCCAAATCTGTCGATTTGGACGGCCTGCTGCAGGTAGCGGCTCAGGCTGCACCGCTTGCGTATGACGAGGTAAGCCTTGAACCCGTCGGACGTATGCGTGTGGCAGTCGCTATGGACAAAGCCTTCTGTTTCTACTATCAGGACGCACTTGACCTTTTAGCTGAGCTGGGTGCGGAGCTCGTACCCTTCAGCCCGATAGCTGATGCGCATCTCCCGGAGAACATCAGCGGCCTTGTATTGGGCGGAGGCTATCCTGAGCTTTACGCACAGCAACTGGCGGACAACAAAACGCTGCTGCAGGAGCTGAAAACCGCTATCGACGGCGGTATGCCTTGTTTTGCGGAATGCGGCGGTTTTATGTATCTGCTGGAGCATTATCGCGACGGCGATAAGCTGTACAGCTGGGTTGGTGCTCTGAAGGGCGAATCGGCCATGACCAAAAAGCTGACGCGCTTCGGATATGTGCACCTGACGGCGCAGCAGGATAATCTGCTGTGTCCTGCCGGCGGAACAATTAACGGACACGAGTTCCATTACTCCGACAGCACCAACAACGGTGCAAGCTTTATAGCTGCCAAGGCTTCCGGCCGCGGCAGCTGGGAATGCGCGAATACAACACAGACACTTTATGCCGGTTATCCGCACATCCACCTGTGGGGCAATCCTGAATTTGCCCGCAGCTTTATCAAACAATGTGCAGCGTACGCTGCTAAATAGCAGTCGACTGACTGCTGAAAAGGGGAGTTTGCTTAGATGATGACCTTAGGCGCAATTGTAGCAGGTTTTATTTTAGATTTGATTTTCGGTGACCCGCATTGGTTGCCGCATCCAATCTGCTTAATTGGCAATTTAATAGGATTTCTGGATAAAAAACTGCGGCGTATGCTTGCTCCCGGCGAGACAGCATTACTGCTCGGCGGTGCCTTGATGGTAATAATCGTTTTGATTCTTACCTTTGCCGTGCCGTATGCTGTGCTGACGTTGGCGGAACAGGTTAGCCCCTGGCTGCGTTTTGCTCTGGAAACCGTTATGTGCTACCAGATTTTTGCTACAAAATGTCTGCGAGACGAAAGCATGAAGGTATACACTGCCCTGAAGGATAACGATCTTGTGGATGCAAGACTGAAGCTTTCCTGGATCGTTGGGCGTGATACAAAAGAACTTGATGCTGCAGAGGTGACTAAGGGCGCAGTAGAAACCGTTGCGGAAAATACTGCCGACGGCATTATCGCTCCGATGTTCTATATGTTTATCGGCGGCGCTCCTCTGGCCTTTTTGTACAAAGGCATCAATACTATGGATTCTATGGTCGGTTATAAAAATGACACGTATCTTTATTTTGGACGCTGTGCTGCCAAGCTTGATGATTTGGCCAATCTGATTCCCGCGCGTATTACCGGTCTGGTAATGATTGTGGCATCTTATTTCCTTAATCTTGATGCCAAGAGAGCGTGGAAAACATTCTGGCGCGACCGCTATCATCACCTTAGTCCTAATTCCGCAATGACGGAATCAGTTACGGCCGGTGCCTTGAACATCCAGCTCGGCGGCGATCATTTTTATTTCGGTAAGCTCGTCCACAAGGAAACTATCGGCGACGACATTCGTCCGGTGTGCCCCGAGGATATAGTTACCACCAACAATTTACTTTATATGACGGCTGTTCTCAGCTTGTTGCTGTTTTCTCTGATTTATCTGGTTAACAGTCTTATTTTGAAATGAAGCAGGTAGAAGATGATGTATAAATACGAACACGGCGGAGATATCTATACGGAAAAGCTGACCAGGGATGGTCGCCCCTTCGTAGATTATTCTGCCAATATCAATCCTCTTGGCCTGCCGCTTGGTATAAAGCAGGCCGTTCAACAGGCTTTAAAGCTTTGTATCAACTATCCTGATCCCTTCTGCCGCGAGCTGGCAGAGGTGACAGCAAGCTATCTCAAGCTGCCGCAGGAGTACATTTTCTTCGGTAACGGTGCGGCTGATGTGCTGTTCCGTCTGGCGCTGGCCTTGAAGCCCGGACGAGCACTTCTTTTGGCACCTACCTTTGCCGATTATGAAAAGGCTATGCGCACGGTAGACTGCAAAATAAGCTATTATAATCTGCAGGAGGCGCGTGATTTTGCTGCTGACAATGATATTGTCGATGCGATTACGCCCGATACAGATCTGGTTGTTATCTGTAATCCCAATAATCCTACCGGCCAGCTGACGAGCCGTGAGCTGCTGGTGCAGATTCTCGACAAATGCCGTCTGGTAGGAGCCCATCTTTTGATAGATGAATGCTTTATGGATTTTGTCAGTGAGGAAAAGGCCTTCAGCATGCGTGATCTGCTGGCATCCTATCCTGAACTGGTTATCCTCAAGGCCTTCACCAAAACCTTTGCAATGCCGGGCATCCGCTTAGGCTATTGCCTCAGCGACAGCAGTGAGCTGATCACAGCGCTGCATCAGAGCGGTCAGGACTGGAACGTTTCCATTCTGGCGCAGGAGGCAGGCAAGGCTGCTTTAAAGGAGCACGAATATCTGGCTAAATCCTTTAAGCTGATTGAGCAGGAGCGCAGCTATCTGCGTAACCAGCTTGCGGCTTTGGGTGCCAAGGTATACGGCTCGGAGGCCAACTATATTTTCTTTTATCTGCCGCAGCCGGAAAATCTTCCGGAGCTGCTGCATGAGCGTGGCTATCTGATACGTTCATGCGCCAACTACCACAATCTGCAGGCAGGCTATTACCGTATCGCGGTCAAAACGAGAGTGCAGAACCGCGGTCTAATTAAAGCACTTAAGGAAGCAATAAAAACATGCGCTCTTTATTAGTATTAATTGATGGCTTAGGCGATTCCCCGATTCCTGCATGGCAGGGACAGACTCCCTTTGAGCACGCAGTGCATCCTGCGATGGATGCGCTGACTGCTTCCGGGACACTTGGGAGCCTCAGCATATGTGAAAATGACATCATTCCCGAAAGCTGCAGCTGTATTCTGAGGCTTCTGGGTGTAGATAAAAAGGATATACCGCACAACCGTGCTTATCTGGAGCTGTTGGCGCACAACCGTGATATTTCCGAATATGAAATGGTGCTGCGCTGCAATCTGGCTGCTGTTGATGCATCCGGCCGTCTTGCTGCCTTTAACGGGCAGGGGCTTACGCCGTTGGAGATGCAGCAGGCTGCCAAACAGTGTGACGGTATCCTTAAAGATATAGAGTTTATTCATTTATCCGAATACCGTAATCTTTTAGTGATGAACAGGGAAGCAAGCGTGCTGGACTGCACAGTACAGCCACCGCACGAAAGTGTAGGCGAGGATGTAAACGAACTGCTGCAGGAGCTGCGTAGCCAATCTCTGTCCATTAACTATTTTTTGCAGGAGTCGGCAAAACGGCTGCAGCCCTTTGCCCGCGACGGCCTGCAGTACATCCTCTATCCCTGGGGCCCTTCAGCCCGTCAGGGACTGCCTTCCTTCAGCGGTCTGCACGGACTGCGCGGCGGGGCGGTGTGCAAGGCGGAGATTGTCATCGGCATCGCCAAAGCCTTGGGCATGGATGTAATAACACCGCCGAATGCAACCGGCGATGTAGACACTGATATTATGGCGAAGGCCGAAGCAACACTTGCTATGCTGCAGCAGGATGATTTCGTTATTGCACATTTCAACGGCAGTGACGAGGCGGCTCATCGTTATGATTATCAGGGCAAGGCTGATTTTATCAGCAGGATAGATACCCAGTTTTTACAGACCATAGCAGCAAAGTATCATGAACCACTGAAGATCGTCATCTGCGGCGACCACGTTACCAGCTCGGTAACAGGTAAGCACGGTGACGGCTGCACGCCTGTAATTGCAGGCTATCTTAATACCACAGGTCACAGTATCCGGCTGCAAAGCTACCGTGACATACTGGACTTTTTGATGAAAGAGAGTGATTAAAGTGGCAAAAGCACTTATGATAGTAGGTACCATGTCAAATGCAGGCAAGAGCCTGGTAACAGCAGGTTTATGCCGTGTATTCAATCAGGACGGCTACAAGGTAGCACCGTTCAAATCCCAGAACATGGCGCTGAATTCCTTTATCACCGCCGAGGGTGCGGAAATGGGACGTGCGCAGGTTGTGCAGGCTGAAGCAGCCAACATCGAACCCAGCGTACTGATGAATCCTATTCTGCTGAAGCCTACCAGCGACAGCGGTTCCCAGGTTATTGTCAACGGCGAAGCAATAGGTACCATGAAGGCCGGCGAATATTATGCTATGAAGCATACTCTGCGTCCGGAGGTACAGAAGGCGTTTGATACGCTGGCTGCTAAATTCGATATCGTCTGCATCGAGGGTGCAGGCAGCCCGGCGGAAATCAACATCAAAAAGGACGATTTTGTCAACATGGGCATGGCTAAAATGGCCAAAGCTCCAGTGCTGCTTGTAGCAGATATTGACCGTGGCGGTGTTTTCGCTTCCATCTACGGCACACTGATGCTGTTGGAGGATGACGAAAGAGCAATGGTTAAGGGTGTTATCATCAACAAGTTCCGTGGTGACGTAGAAATCCTGCGTCCCGGCCTGAAGATGATCGAAGATAAAACAGGCGTGCCTATCGTAGGCGTGCTGCCGATGCTGAAGGTTGATATCGAGGACGAGGACAGCCTCTCAGAGCGTATCAGCGGCCGCAGCGAGGTTAAGCTGATTGACATTGCGGTTGTACGCATTCCGCGTATGTCCAACTATACAGACTTCAACGTATTTGAGCTGATTCCCGGCGTATCTCTGCGCTATGTAACCAGTGTACGCGAGCTGGGCCAGCCGGATATGATTATTATCCCCGGCACCAAGAATACCACCGGCGACCTGAAATGGTTGCGCCAGAGCGGTATGGAGGCTGCTATTTTGAAGCATGCCAACAGCGGTACTGTAGTGTTCGGTGTCTGCGGTGGTTACCAGATGCTGGGCAAGCAGATTTCTGACCCGTATGGCGAAGAGGACGGTACCGGCAAGGCTAACGTTACTCCTGGCATGGGACTGCTGAACATCGAAACGACTTTTATTGAAAAGAAACGTACCATTCAGATGGCCGGCAAATTCGGCAAGGTGCAGGGCATTTTCTCCGCACTGAGCGGTCTGCCTCTCTATGGCTATGAGATTCACTCCGGCGTAACCGAATTCCCGGAGGAGGAAGCACTGACCTCTATCAGCCCAATTCACGAAAATGGCGAGATTATGGCCGAGGGTTCGCAGAACACCGAGGGCAAGCTCAATGTTTACGGCACCTATGTACACGGCGTCTTTGACGGCGACGGCATTGCTGTGAAGATTGTGGAAGCACTGCTGGCTAAGAAGGGCAAAAAGATGGAGGATATCCAGACCATCAACTTTGCGGAATACAAGCGTCAGCAATATGATATTCTGGCTGACAGCATCCGTAAAAACCTGGACATGAAGAAAATTTATGAGATTTTGGAAGCAGGTGTCTAAATGAAAGACGGTGGACTTATTCATATTTATTGTGGCGATGGC
The DNA here is from genome assembly GCA_963603005.1 of Escherichia coli. Taxonomy (GTDB): domain Bacteria; phylum Bacillota; class Negativicutes; order Acidaminococcales; family Acidaminococcaceae; genus Phascolarctobacterium_A. The sequence continues at coordinate 22,783 of CAVCLW010000020.1, forward strand.
AAGGGAAAAACTACTGCCGCTATGGGACTTTCAATCCGCTGTGCAGGTCATGGCAACCATGTGCTGATTGTGCAGTTTCTCAAAAGCAGACCGACAGGCGAGCTTGCTAGCTTGGCGCTGCTGCCTAATATAGAGGTAATGCGCGGCAAGGAAACAAAGAAATTCACCTTCCAGATGAACGATGAGGAAAAGGCAGAGGTTAAGCGCGAGCATATGGTGCTTTTCGACAAGGTTAAGCAAAAATGTGCTAATGAGCATATTGACCTGCTGATTTTCGACGAAATCATCGGTGCCTGCAACACCGGCGTTTTTGACCAGGCTGCTTTGGTAGAGTTCCTGAAGAATAAGCCCAAGGAGCTGGAGGTTGTTATGACAGGCCGCAATCCGGCGTCTGAGCTGGTGGAGCTGGCTGATTATGTATCCGAGGTCTGCATGCGTAAGCATCCCTTCAAAAGAGGCATTCCTGCGCGCGTAGGCATTGAAAAATAAGGCTTAGGCCTTGCAGCATATGTTAAGAAAGGTAGTGTAAAATAATGCATTTACAAAATGTTTTACCCGCTGACATTGAAAAACGTAGTATGGAAATTATCGGCGAGGAGCTGGGCCAGATTCGTATCGACCCCGAGAAGATTGATATCGTTAAGCGTGTTATCCATACCTCCGCAGATTTTGATTATGCCCGCAATATGCTGTTCTCCGACGGCGTAGTAGAGAAGGCGCTGGCTGCACTGCAAAAGGGTGCAACCATCGTTACCGATACCAATATGGCTTGCACAGGCATCAACAAAATGGGCCTGGGCAAGCTGGGCGCAAAGGCTGTCTGCTTCATGGCAGATCCTGATGTTGCAGCCCGTGCTAAGGAAGCAGGCTCCACCAGAGCCGCTGCCTGCATGGAAAAGGCCTGCACTATCGAAGGCCCGGTAATCATTGCCGTAGGCAATGCACCGACTGCGTTGGTTCGTCTGGACGAGCTGGTTAAGGAAGACAAGATTAAACCGGAGCTGGTTATCGGCGTTCCTGTTGGCTTTGTAAACGTTGTGGAATCCAAGGAAATCATCATGAAGACCGGTATTCCTTATATCGTTGCCCGCGGCCGCAAGGGTGGCAGCAACGTTGCCGCAGCAATCTGCAATGCGCTCATCTATAAGCTGACACGTAAATAATTGTGAGTAATTAGGAATGATTATAGCTGAAATCGTAGCTAAAGATACAATTTTAGAGTCAAATTTTGACAAAATAGTAAAATCATTTTCAATTACTTGACAAATCAGTTTATATGTTATAGGATATTTTCTGTAACGTATGACTGCTGATTCAATGATGAAACAGTGCTTTTTTAGCACTGTTTTTTTCAAGCGTTGCAAAGCTGTTAGAAAATTAAAAAGAATAGCAATATTAGCTTGATTCTTGCGGTTTTGTGTGATAAAATAAAATGAAGGTATTTTTAGAATATGGACACTACAGTTAATAACTATCCGGAAATGTTTTTAACTTATCTGGAGGTTGAAAAAAATTGTTCTCAGCATACGATTGAAAGCTATCGAAAGGATTTGGCTGCCTTTGCGGAGTTTATGCTGCGCAGGACCAAGCAGAATTTTTTCTGGCAACAGACAGGTCCTTTGGATGTGCGTGGCTATCTCGCAGAGCTTAACGAAAAGCAGTATGCGCGCAGGACGATTGCCCGCAGGATATCTGCACTGCGGTCCTTTTTTAAATACCTTGTGCGTGAAGCGGTTATTGAATATAGTCCGCTGACAAAGGTGCGCACGCCAAAGCTGGAAAAAAAGCTGCCGGCTTTTTTAGACGAAATTGAAATCAACGAGCTGTTGGCGATGCCCGATAAAAGTAAGGTATTGGGTGTTCGCGACCAGGCGGTGCTGGAGATGCTTTATGCTACCGGCTGCCGTGTATCCGAGCTGGTAAGGCTTACTCTGGAAAGGGTAGACCTGAGCAACCGGTTCGCGCTTCTGCTCGGCAAGGGTAATAAGGAAAGGGTTGTGCCGGTAGGCCACACCTGCTGTGCTGCGTTAAGCACATATTATCGTGTACGACAGCAACTGATGCTTCAATATCAGCAGGAGCATGACTTCATTTTCGTCAATAACCGTGGTGGTAGGCTCACGGACCGCAGCGTAAGGCGTATTTTAGAGAAATATATAAACATGCTGGCTATCCATAAAAATGTCAGTCCGCATACTATACGCCATTCCTTCGCAACGCATCTTTTAGAGCATGGTGCCGATTTGCGTTCGGTACAGGAGCTTTTAGGACATGCGAATTTATCAACAACGCAGATTTACACGCACGTTTCAAATGAACATGTGACGAATGTTTACAAGAAGAATCATCCAAGAGCATAATTTTTTTTAGGAGGGCAAAATCATGAAATTGTTGGAAAAGACCAGAAAGATTAACAAGCTTTTACAAAAAGGAGATAAGGTTGAGTTTAACGCTATTGCAAAGTTGTTGCGTGACGTTATTGAAGCAAACACCTATATTGTCGGCCGTAAAGGCGGCGTAAAGGGTTATGCGCTGATTCACGAGTTTGAATGCGATATTATGCGCGAACAGGTTCTTGACGATATGCGTTTCCCTGAGGATTATCTGGGCTTTATTATGAGCGTTAAGGAAACGCTGGCCAACATTCCTCATCAGAATCAAAACTGCTCCTTTGTTGCTGATACAAAATGCATTTTTAACGGTAAGATGACTACTGTTGTACCTATTTACGGCAATGGCGAACGCCTTGGTACCCTGATTGTTGCTAAATATGATGCGGAATTCGATGATGATGATTTGCTGCTGGCTGAATATGCCGCTACTGTTTTGGGCGTTGAAATTCTGCATGACCGCGAAGCAGTTGTTTCCGAAGAAATCCGCAAGAAGGCTACCGTACAGGTTGCTTTCTCCACCTTGTCCTATTCCGAGCTGGAAGCTATTGTAAACATCATGGGCGAGCTGAATGGCAACGAAGGCCTGCTGGTTGCTTCGAAGATTGCTGACCGCGTAGGCATTACACGTTCCGTTATTGTTAACGCACTGCGTAAATTTGAAAGCGCCGGCCTGATTGAAACAAAATCTCTGGGCATGAAGGGCACCTATATCCGCGTACTGAATCCTATGCTGTTTGACGAGCTGAAGAAGAGATCCTAAGATTTTTGTAAAGCTTATATATATAAATAACAAAGCCTGTCTGTTGTAACTGTTGTTGCAGCAGGCAGGCTTTTCGTATGGAAGCTAAAACTCCCCAATACAGTCGTATCGGGGAGCTGTTTTTTAGTGTGCAAGCTTTTGGCCAACAACAAAGGCCAGCGAGTTGTTGACGAACTGGTTCAGGCTGATGCCCTCACGCTCTGATTCTTCGGCCAGCAGGCGGTGCAGAGTTTTGGGTACACGCACTACGAACCTGCCGCTGAAGCGAGGCTTCATATTCGGCTCATTGATGGGCATACCGCGGTCGAGCATGTCTTCAAGCCAGAGCCCTTTTACCTCTAAGATATTTTTGTATGCTTCCTCAAAGGTTTCGCCATCACTCCAACAACCGGGGAGCAGGGGAATGCAGGCAAAGTAACCGCCGCCTTCATCTTCGGGAATAACGCTAATTTCAACAGGATAGTTTAAGGACATGTAATAGTTAAAGTCTTTTTTCATCTGTTTCACCTTAACCTTTCGCTAAATCGTTCAATAAATTTGCAATCTGACGTGCATAAATCTTTTTGATAGAGCCTTTGTGTACAGGGATGTACATTGTACTGTATCCCTTGCAAACAATTTTAAAATGACTGCCACCACCACGCGGAGGAATGACTTCAGCTCCTAACCTTTCTAAGAGAGCTTTGGTCTGGTCCCAAGGCAAATCCTTGCCGTTGGCCAAAGCGCGGAGTTTTTTTTCGAGGGATGTCATAATATACCTTCTTTCTTTATGATACTATATATAGTATAAAATATCAACAAAAAAATGGCTGTTACGTACTTCATTACGAAATTCGTAACAGCCATTGAACACGTTCAGTGTTTAATGCTTATAGCATATTTGGTTATTTTGCACCACCGAAGAGATACTTTCTTGCTTCCAGGAACAGTGCAATTGCCAGGATGAAGAGTACAGAACCCAATGCAGCGGTAATGATATGAGTTGCCATGTTAGCAAAGATGATTTGTGCCAGTGCAACCAAAGTTACACAGAACATAAATGCCATCGGGATGAGAACCATCAGGTTGTCACGGCCAACGCTCTTCAGCCATACACCAACAGCCAACAGGGAGAGAGCAGCCAACAGCTGGTTAGCTGCACCGAAGATCGGCCAGATGGTGAGGTAGGAACCAAGGGACATATAGCCGGACAGTACAACGGTAATCAGAGTAGCAACAAACGGGTTGGTGAGAACATTGCCTTGTGCTTCGCCGGTTTTCGGATCAACCTTAGTGAACAGCTCTTGGAAAATGAAACGGCCCAGACGGGTTGCGGTATCCAAAGTAGTCATAGCGAAAGCGGAGATGGTCAGAGCAACGAAGCCTTTAGCTACGCCGAAGGAGAAGCCGAGCTTGGTCATGAAGGTACCAACGCCGTCAGCGAATACGTTTACAGGACCACCGTTTTTCAGGAGCTCGGTCAGCTTGTCGCCGCCAACATAGCCAACAGCAACAACTGCAACTACAGCCAGCACGCCTTCAAGCAGCATGGAGCCGTAGCCGATGAGCTTAGCATTGCCTTCGCTATCGAGCTGTTTGGAGGTAGTACCGGAGGATACCAGAGAGTGGAAGCCACTGATAGCACCGCAGGCAACGGTTACGAACAGCATCGGGAACATCGGGTTGGTGCCTTTGCCGGAAGGATCAAAGGTGGTGAATGCCGGCAACTGCATGGAAGGCTGATAAATTGCGATACCAACCAGAGCGAAGGCGATGCAGGCATACAGCAGGAAGGAGTTCAGATAGTCACGCGGTTGCAGCAGAATCCAAACAGGAGCGATGGAAGCAATGAAGATGTAAACCATCAGGATGCAAACCCAAGCGTTTTTGGACAGATGCAGAGGATACATGTTGCCGATAGCAATTGCAACAACCAGCATGATAACACCGATAACGGTGCCTACGCCGAGGCTCAGGCCACAGCGATATACGGAGAAGCCGAAGATAACAGCCAGCACGATGAACAGCAGAGAAGCAGTTGCAGCCTGCGGGCTTGCTACGAAGGTAGCGGCTACGATGTTAGCGAAAGCAGCGATAACAACCAGCAGAGTTACATATGCGAAAATGGAGAAGAGGAACTTACCGCTCTTGCCCAGAGTTGCATCGATAATCTGACCGATAGTTTTGCCGTCAAAACGGATGGAGGAGTACAGAGCACCGAAGTCATGCACGCCGCCGAAGAAGATACTGCCGATTAAAATCCACAGCATTACAGGAACCCAACCGAATACAGCAGCGGTGATAGGACCAACGATAGGACCGGCGCCGGCGATGGAGGAGAAGTGATGGCCCATCAATACAGCGGGCTTGGTCGGCATATAGTCGACGTTATCGCACAATCTCTCAGCCGGAGTTTTACGTGTAGGGTCAACACCCCACTTTTTACACAGCCAGGAACCATAGGTTACGTAGGCAACAAAGAAGATAACCATTGAGCCTACAAGCAACAATAAACCACTCATAAATAACATCCTTTCTTTCCCTTTTGCATCATTGCAAAATAAATAATTTAGAAAATGATAACTACTAGTGCACTCTATATCTTATGTGCAACATAGAAATAGTATACCACATTTAGGCTTGTTGTCAACGAATTGTCACAGAATTATTTATTAACTTAAAAAAAGAAAAAAGCTGTTAAGATTTGTACAAAATGTGCAAATGCTTAACAGCCGAAAGATTTAAAGCATTTCCTCGGAGGAATAAATTGTTTCGTATGAATTGACAGATGTCAACCTTTTGGGAACTCGAAAATAGCCTTTTCTTTAACGCCTGCTTTATTGCAATAAAGCTTCTGTGCCGGGATATCTACGAGGTATAAAGCGAGGTCTGACCAGCCTTTCAGCGTAAAGCAGTAGTCCTTGTGCTGCTTGAGCTTCTGCAGGTCTGCCAGGGATTTTTCCTCAATGCCTTGCTCACAGATAAGCACGAGGGCATAGATACTGCTCATGTGCTCGGTAGTGGTTTTGAGCGCCGCCATGGCGTCCTTGGTGAACTGCAGGTAGGGGGCAGCCATATCCGCAGTCAGCTTTTTGTCGAAGTGCGCAGCATAAAGATATTCGTTGTGCTGCACGCTGTAGGTCTTTAAATTGGGTACAATGAAATAGCCTTCGTCCGCGGCGTTAAGCTCTGCTGCGAGGACAAACGCCGGCGCTTTCGGTAATGGCTTCTTATCATAATAGTGAGCAAGACGTTGCTCCAGTTGTTGTAAATATTCTTGACCGTTCATTGTTGTTAACTTCCTTCATTATTAATATTATCAGCGACCTGCAGGATACAGGCGCAAAATCCCTGCTCCGGCTGATAGCAGTAGATGCTGAGCTGTTTGCCTATCTCCGGACTGTAATCGTGGATAAGATGTTTAGTTCCGTTGAGAGCCACGTCAGCATAGGTCACCAGCCATTTTTTGTCACCGTTGTGAAAAACCTCATAGAAAGAATGGTTTAACATTTCTTCCACGGAAACTCCCTCAATGTGCGCCATTTCCTTATTGCAGTAACGGAAGACAAAGTCAACACCATGACCATTGGCATCAAAAACAAGCTCGATGATGCAATATGCCAGAGGCATTTCATCAAGCAGGGTGCATTTTTCTAGAAAGCTCATGGGTGCTGCCTGTGGCTCCACGTCCGGCATAGCGTTGATACCCATTTGTTTGCGCAGCTGGCGGTGGGCGCTCAGGTTGCGTTTACGTCCCTGAAAGGTTTGCCCGTCAGATATGGTATAGACGCCTTCGCTGCTGATATCTACGATTCTGGCTTTGTTCACAGCAATTCCCTTGTTGATGTTTAGAAAGGCGTCCTCCGGGAAGAGCGCTAGAAGTGTATATACGGGAGCAAACAGCGCAAATTCCTCGCCATCCTCCCGACGGATGATGGTTTTGCGGTTACGTCGATAGAGATAGAGAATATTATCTGCACAAAGCTCTCTCTTTTCAAGCCACTTGTTCCAGTCTGTCATTTTTTCCTCCATTTTCAGCAATCGCTGATTTTTTTGTTCTAATTATAGCACAGGATGCATGATGAGACAATAAGTTATCTTAAAATCTATTCACTGATGAGCTTTAAACAATTTAATAGAGTAATTATAGGCCTGGTTACTCATATAAGGAAAAAACTTATTAATTCATTGACGTTTAGGCAAGATGGCTCTATAATTAAATATAGAAGATTGAATATAATCTTACGCTTATCTATATGTTTTCTTCAAATAATTAATAGAATATGTCTTGCTGCGAGCAGGTGGTCATAACCTATAGTTAATTGCTGTTTTGCAGAGGATGCTCTAAGATTAATTTAAGAATATTATTGCTTTTTATCCATATTGGACAGGCACTAATAAGGAGGGAATTAAGATGAAGGTCAACCGTAAGTTCCTGCGTAGCGCGGAACGGCTCAGCTTGAGCGCTATTGCGAAAGATTCTGCTGCACAGAAAATTGTCAGCGCTGTTACGGCCATTGGCTTCGTAATGCAGCCTGTAGCTGCTTTGGCGAGCACGATTACGAGGGCGGATGCTCCTAATACTAATCTGGCTACTGGCTCTGTTACCAATATTTTTGCAGAAAATGTTGTCGGTAATGTAGCAATCAACAAGTTTAAAGAGTTTCAACTGGACGCTAATAATATTGCCAATATGTACTTTGGCAAGAGTGAAAAAAGCAATAGCGCTGGTAATCTGGTTAACTTTGTTGATTCACGCATTGATATCAATGGTACAGTCAATGCTATCCAAAACAAAAAGATTGGCGGTAACCTTTTCTTCTTCAGCTCCGACGGTATGGCTGTGGGCAAAACCGGTGTGATTAACGCCGGTGCGCTTTACGTTGCTACGCCGACTAAGAGTGCTTTTGATGAATATAAGCAATTCGCTACTCAGGATAAGTTTGATACCATAATCAAGGACGAAGGCTTTGCCCAGATTCCCATCAACGCCAGCGGCACCATCAGCGTTTTAGGCAAGGTTAATGCCGTTAACGCTGTTAATCTGCGTGCTGCCAAGATTGGCGTGGGCAAAAATGTAAGTAATAGCAATATCGGTGATGTAGCTGCAGGCGCAACGGCAACGGGTGCGTCTATTCGTACTGGTGTTGTTGATTTTAAGGATATTGTCAACATTGGTAAAGTTAAATCTGGTCTGACAGAAAATGCGCTCAAGGCTACTAAAGACGGTAGCGGCGATATCGTTTTGGCAGCTTCTAACAATTATAATGATAACTACAGCATGCTTGATGACTTCAGCAAAATTGCCGGCGCCAAGGTGGAAGCCGAGGTTAGCGTTGCCCAGGGCGCAGAAGTAAAGGCTACAGGCAATGCCAAGCTGAGTGCGCAGGCATTGAATAATGTTGTAGTTACAAGTTCTGACCAATACAATAAGGATTATGATGCTTCTACCGCAACTAATTCCCATCTTTATGGGCAGATTGTTACTACTGATGCTACAGTAAATGTTGATGGTACTGTTGAAGCAAAGCATGTTGATGTTACTGCTGATGCAGTGAACCGTTATGTGAGTGCGGAAAGCAGCGTGCTGAACGCCCACAACATTACTTCTAATATTGTGGGCGCACTCACAGCTAATCTTGATGCTTCCTATGCAGTGTTAAACAGCAAGGCCGAGGTCAACGTAGGCCAGAATGCTGTTATCAACGCCACTGGCACTGATACCGTCAGCGAGGGCAAGGTTGTTAAGCCAGCGCTGAATATCAAAGCGAACAGCAGCGTGGAAGCTGGCGCAGGCGCCAGCACTGCTTTGCTGAAGGTTATGAACGTAGCAGGCACCAACATCATCCCGGCAGCTGCTGTAACCTACAGTGAAACACATAATGAGGCAGCAGTAAATATTGACGGCGAATTGAAATCCAAAGGTGGCACGTCCGTTACTGCCTTGGCCGACAGCAAGGTGAACAGCGAAGCTAAAGACACCACCATGGTTTTTGCTGATAATCCCAATCCGCTCAACGTTGCATTGAATATCACTACAGGTGACAATAAGAGCAGTGTTACCATTGGCAAGACTGCGAAGATGACTGATTTGCAAAAGGACGTCAACATTGAAGCGAAATCTGTGAACAGTGTGATTACCAAGGCAGAGGTAAGCACAGGTGAAAAGGCTGTTATTGCTACCGCTATCAACGTAACCGATTACGATAGCAAGGCAAATGTCAATATCAACGGCAACGTAACCAGTAAGGATGGAAGCCTGGCGATTAATGCTGAAAATGTTTTGACGGATAATACTGTCAGTGCCAATAACGCTATGGGTTCTTCGTACTTTATGAAGGGCCTGGTTACCAATATCAAAGGCTCCCAGTCCTTAGATTCGCTTATTGGTGAAGGTGGTGCCAAGGATAAAGTTTTGGGCGGTATCACAAACTGGCTGGCCAACGCCAAATACACGCCACAAAAGCTGAAGGATAAGCTTAACGCGCCGTCTACTCCTTCTACGCCGACGCAGCCTAAACCGTGGGATAAGCTGGCAGATTTCATGAGCACCGGCGTCAGCGTGGGTGTTGCGGTGGAAAGCAATACTGCTGATGTGAAAATCGGTCAGGGTGTTGCGCTCACTGCTAAAAAAGATCTTGATATCACTGCAAAAAGTGTTATTGAAGATACCCAGATGCAAATTACCGGCAAGAGCAATAACTATGATAAGGATACCAGCAACAAAGCGCTTGTTAATGCGTCTGTGCTTTACAGCAAGCTGGATAATACTGCAACCGTAACCGTTGCAGGTGGCGAGGAAGCAAAGGGCTCTACTGCTACCAACGTTACGCTTACCGGTGGCAAGGTAAATATTGCTGCCAACAGCAGCTTTGAATATAATCGTATCAACCGCATGGTGCAGGAGGTTAAGGATGCCTGCGCCAAGGTTAAGGCTGCCTATAAAGGCGAAAATCATGCTGATATTGAAGCTAAGGCTGATGCCTTGAGCAAGGCAGCAGATGCTTTCTTTACATATGCCAAGGATAACTGCTTCTCTTCCACTGGCGAAGAGCAGGTAGACTTCATGGACCTGTTCGGCGGACAAAAATTCAAGGACTTTACTGACGCTTGCAGCGCTTTGACCAGTGCTTTGGGTGATGAAGCAACAGATATCGCTGTAGGTCCGATTAACGTAGTGAGCGCGGCTGCAGCCTTTGCTAATCCAAACAGCTATCTTAATTTCTCGGCAGGTAGTGCTAACGGTGGCAAGAGCGGACCTGGCGAAGGCGAAAAGCCTGCTACAATTGCGCTGGCAGGCAGTGCAGTAGCAACGGACCTCGGCAACAATGCGCGCGTATTAATCGGTAAGAACGCTAACATTAAAGCTGGTAACGAGCTGGCAATGAAGGCTGCATCGAAGCAGTTTGATGTATCGCTGGCAGGTAAGCTTGGCTTAAATGGCGGCGGTGAAAACGCAGCTGGCGGAACCTTTGCCGTTGGTTTGGCGGATGCCAATAGCCTTGTTGCGGTAGCACAGGGAGCGAAGCTGACAGCAGGTTCTATAGATATAGGCACAGAAAATAAGATTGACCATGTTCAGCTATCGCTTGGCGCAGGCAAAGGTGCAACCAGCGGCATCAGCGGCATGGTGGGCTACCTTGAGGGTGCAAGCAACAGCCTTGTTTCCGTAGATGACGAAGCAGTTATCAACGCAGGCACGGGCGCAGTCAACCTCAATGCTAAAAACGATACCAATGTTTATAGCGCAGCCGGTGCTGTGGCTATGGGCGAAACTGCAGGCATTGGTGTGGCAGCAACGATTACCAATTTTGATCGCTATACCTATGCGGCAATTGGTGATAATGGCTATGCTGCTCCTCCACAGACCACGACTGAGCAGGGCGAAAGCGGTAGTGATAGCGGTGATACCAGTAATAAACTCGGCGAGGACGCGAATGCGGACCGCAGCCAGGAAGCTGAAAAGCTGGCGAACACTGCTGCCGAAAAACGTGCAACTCTGCAGCAGCTGGTACAGAATGCTTCCGGCCTGCGCCAGGGTACGGATGATGGCAAGACCTATACCGAGCAGGCAGATTTCTTCGGCTCCAAGACAGTTGCTGGCACTAAAGGCTCTATCGATGCAGGCTCGTTTAAGGTAAATGCTGAAACCGGCGGCAGAATTATCAACGTAGCTGTTGCCGGCGGCGTGTCTACCGCTGATGACAGTGGTGAAGCTGGTATTGTTGACAAGCTGGGCAATTTCGTAAGCAACAAGAGTAATGCACTTCAAAATAAGCTCCATGCACTTGACCATAAGGTAGCAGGCAAGATTAATGGCCTGATGGACCGTCAGACCGAAGCGCAGAAGGTACTGCCTACCGACCAGAAGCCTACCGCTACTCCGGTCGGGCAGCAGTCCTCGGTAAGTATTGCCGGTGCAGGCAGCGCAGCAATTAATCTGCTGGATGGCGATACCGGTGCTCTTGTGGACAATGTTAAAATCAACATTGCTAAGGATACTACTGAGGATAAGAATATCACTGTAACTGCCAAAGACAGCGCTATGATGGTAGCTGCCGGTGGTGCTGCAGGCATCTCCTGGAAGAATCTGACTAAGGACAATAACGCGAACAGCAATAATGCGGCCTTTGGCGGTACTGTTGCTGTAAATGATATTGATTCGCAGACCTTGGCGGTAATCAGCAACAGCGAAATTGAAAACGCTGCTGCGATTATTAACAATGCGCAAAAATCCGGTTCGCTGGCAGCTGCAGGCCTAGGCCTGGCGCTGGCGAAAAATTCCGGTGGCAATGGTGGCACCAATATTGCTGCAACCGTCAATGCATCGGTAAATATTGCAGATAATACTGCTTATGCACTGTTGCAGAATAATAAGGTAAACACCAAAAATGTCAGCGGTGAAGATGAGCGTGCAACCTCTATTACCAATACAGCTTTTGATAATGATATTCAGATAACCGGCGGCGTGAACACCAGCATTTCTGTTGGTGGCGATAACGCCTTTGTCGGTGGTGCGACTGTGGCCTACGGCTCGCTGAAGAATGACGTGCAGGCGGCCATTTTAGGTGGCACCTATGACAAAATCACCACTGCTGATGTTAGAGCGACTACCAACATGACGCAGGTTGGCGTAGCTGCCAATGTGAGTGTAGCAGGCGGCGCTAAGACCTCCTATGCGTTCTCCGGCAATTCCGCCTACAATAAACTGGATAACTATGCCAATGCAACGGTTGAGGGCGTAACACTGACCGGCGAAAGCCTGAATGTTGCAGCTTATGATACAGCGGAATCTGCTAACACGCAGGCTGAGTATCTCAAGGATCGCGGCCTCGATGCTGATGGCTCTGTATACCTGGAGCAGGTTAAGCAAGCAGCAGATGAAAGCGGCGACAAGGATCAGCCTACTAATGTTAATACTACCCGTGGCGGCAATGTGATTGTTACCGGCGCGGTCAGCGTAGGCGTTACCACCGGTAACGACGGCGGCAGCGCAGCTGCATCTGTAACTGTCAGCGATATTGACAATGATTATAATGCTAAGATTAAGGATAGCGTGATTAAGACTACTGGCACAGGCAGCGGTGACAAATTGGTAGGCACGAACGTTAATGCGGCAAGCCATACTGTTCTGGCAGGCTTTGCGGCCGGTGTTGCCGGAACTGCAGGCAGCTTCGGCGTAGGCGGCAGTGCTAACTGGCAGTCGCTGAATAATGATATTACGGCAACTGTTGAAAACAGCAAGCTTATTACGCCAAAAACTGATGTAAAGGCCGAAAGCGGCGCTTTGGCAGTGAATGTTGCAGGACAAATTGGCGTTACTGGCGGTTCCAAATCCAAGGTGGGCGCAGGTCTGGCTGTTGCTTATAATTCCCTGAACAATAACACTGGCGCATATGTCAAAGGCAGCGAAATTAGTGGCGTGGACGATGCTAGCAGCATTCTTACTGTAGACGCAGCCAACAAGGGCAGTGTTTACAGCATCGGCGCAGCAGTTACCGCAGGTACGGCCAACGCTTTGAATGGCGTGGTTGTTGTTAACCGCGGCCGTAACGATGTAGAGGCTGCTATTGACAAATATGATGGAGAAAATGCTAAAACTGCGGATGGACGCACGAAGCTCAACAATATGAGTGAAGTGGCAGTGAAATCATCGGATGAAAGCAACCAGTTGGCAGTAGTAGGTGCGGTAAGCGTCAGCGCAGGCAGCAATGCTAAATTTGCGGCTGGCGGCAGCGTAGCCTACAACGAAATCGGCAATATCACCGGCAGCGCTGGCGAGAAAAAGCAAATCAACAAGGCTGCTATCAATAATGCTGATATTACCACTACTGATGATGGCAAGATTAGTGTTAATGCCATTGACAGGGCAACGCTGACGACTATTTCCGTAGGTACTTCCATTACTACCGGTAATGTGGCTTTCAGTGGCGCAGGCTCTGCTGCGACGATTAAGAAGGATACCGATACAGAGCTTGTTAATACTAATATCAATAAGGATAAGAATAATGCCGCAACTGTGCAGGCTGCTGCTGACAGCCAGGGTAAGATTACAACCGTTGCCGTTGTTGCTGCAGGTGCCAAGGACGCAGCTATCGGCGCAGGCATTGCTGTTAACCAGCTCGATGCTGATACCAATACTACTGTTACCAATGGTGAATACAAGGTTAAGGGCTTCACGGCAGAAGCTAAATCTGACAGCAGCATTCTTTCTGTCGGCGTAGCTGGCGGCGTTGCCAAAACTGCAGGTATTGCCGGTAATATCGGCGTAAACCTGTTGGCGAACGATACCAAGGCTACGATTGACGGCGCGAAGATTAATGCAGACGGCACGTTGGCTGTAATTGCCAAGAGCAAGGATACCCTGCAGAATTTTGCAGGTGCCTTTGGTGTGGCTGCAGGCGGTCAGGCTGGCGTCGGCATGGGCGTAGCCTATAATGAAATCAGCGGTACTACTGAAAGCGTAGTTAAGAATGCAGAGCTGACAGCAGCAGGCAATGATGCAGGCGTGGCTGTCAACGAACGCAATAAGGATAATGATAATGTAGTCAGCAATAACACGCGCAATGGCGTTATCATCGCGGCAGATGCGGAGCACAGCCTGACGAATGTGGCAGTCAGCGGCGGTGTGGCAGTCAGTGCGGACGTTGGCGTGGGCGTAGCAGGTACGGTTACTGTTAACCGCATTTTGGGCGCAACCAATGCCAAGGCAACCAATACCAGCATTAATGCTGAATTGACCGATCGCAGCAAGGCGAACGTTTATGTAGCAGCAAACGATGCTACCAAGAGCGAAAGCCATGTAGGTTCGCTGGGTGTAGGCGGTGGCGCTGATGGTGGTGCAGGTTTCGGACTGGCATCTGATACCGGCGTTGTCAGCAGAAATGTAACGGCAATGATTGACGGTGGCAGCACGAAGAAGCTCGTCAACGGCAATAGCATTGTCGTCGCTGCTTTGAATAAGGCGAAAATGTCTACCAACTCCTACGGTATTGCCGCAGCTGGCGGCGCTTATGGCGCCGGAGCCGGAGCAGGCACTGTTTCGGTTGCTAAGCTGGACGCAGAAACTACTGCTGCAGTGAAGAATATCCAGGGCACGAATAATGGTTTGGCAATTACTGCTGACCACGTTAACGATATTACGTTGCGCAGCGCTGCTGCCGCAGCTTCCGGCGCGCTCGTGAGCGCTGCCGGTGGTGCAGGCATTGGCGTAGTGGACGATGACAGCAAGACTGTTGCTGAGCTGAGCGGCAGCAATGTAACGGCTGAAACAGGTGATATTACTGTCAACGCGGCTAACAAGACTGACGTGACAACGGCAGTCTTTGGCGTAGCTGCCAGCATGGTTGCAGGTGGCCTGAACGTTGCTGTAAATAATCTGGACAATACTGTTTCCACGCTGGTGAAGGATAACAGCAAGCTGCAAGCCGAGGGCACCTTTGCAGCGAAGGCAGATAACAGTGTGAAGACAAGCTTTGTCAATGGTGCAGATGCTGTTGGCGCTGCAGGCGTTGCCGTTGGCGTAGGCGTGAACACCATTGATACAGGCGTTATCACCGAAATCAACGGCAGCAAGATTACTGCTGGTGCTATTGACGTAGCGGCAACCGAAAAGCTGGACGTTAAGCAGGTGGTAGAAAACGCTGCTTTTGGCGGACATGGCTACAGTGCGAACGTCAGCGTAACTACGATTGGCGCAGCAGCTGCGGACCAGTACGGCGACAGCGAAACTACGGATACTGAAAACAAGGCTACATTTAATACGAACGATATTCTCAATAAAGCGAATGCCGCAATTGCAGGACAGGGAACTGTTGGCACTGTTACTGATGAAAAAGGTAACAGCAGTGCTAACGCTGCAGGCATGACCTTTGATAAATATACCGGTAGCAACGGCCAGAAGCTGAGTGCAGGCCCCGGTACTACTGCCAGCAAGGGCAGCAGCAAGGCTGAGGGCGTGCAGGCGAAGGTAAGCAATTCTACGCTGCAGGCAACAGGTGATACGAAGGTCAATGCTAAGCGTACTGTTGACGCTAAGCTGACTTCGGCACAGGTGGCAGCAGGTATTGCAGGCAATGGCATTGCCGCTTCTGTGGCAGTGCTGGATGTAGAACGCAAGACCGGCGTAACCGTCAATAATAACAGCAAGCTCAGCGGCAAGAATGTAACGCTTGGCAGTGCGCAGGACGGCACGTCCAAGATTGATGCTTATCAGGTAGCAGCAGGCGCTGCTTTCGCAGGCAGTGCTGCCTACGCGCAAAACAGCCTGCATGGCGCTAACGTTATTACTATCGATAGCAGCACAGTTCAGGCTACAGGCGATAACGGCTCCAGAGGTACGCTGACTGTTAAGGCAGAGGATACCAGCAGTGCAGCAGTACGCACGATTGGCGCAACTGCAGGCGCTGTGGCCGGCGGTGTGCTGGTAACTAATGCTACGAATAATAGCGATAATACTGTAACTATTGGCGGCAGCAAGCTTATTGCCGGCAAAGAGTACAGTGACGGTAATGGATATTATGATATCGGCACGGTTGATGTTGCTTCTGTCAAAGCCAACAGCATTACCGCAGAAACCTACGGCGGCATGGTTGGCATTGCTGCAGCGCAGGGCATTGTTGCACTTGCTACGGATGCAGGCAGCAGCAAGGTTAATGTAACCGGTGCTTCCGGCTTCTTGGGCAACAGCGTAATCCTGAGTGCAACCAATAAGCCTGCAGTACGCGCAGAGGCACAGGCTTATTCTGGCGGCCTGCTGGCGGTAGCAGGTGTGGCAGTATCCAAGGCTAAGGCCAGCGGTACTGTTGAAGCAAAGGTTGCGGACGGCAGCAGCTTTGCAGCAGATCGCGTAGAAATTACAGCAAACGTAACCACCCAAACTGCCAAAGATAAGAATAATAACGAGTATGCTGTAGATAACGTAAGTGCCAAAACAATTGGTGCTACTGCCTCCGGTCAATACGCTGCAGGCTTCAATACTGCTTATGCAGAAAATGATATGACTGTCAGCGTTGATGTGGGCAAGGAGCAGTACAATGTCAACGCATTGAAGCTCAAGGCCGATAATGCTTCGGTTATTGCTGCAGATACCCTGGGCGTAACAGTAGGCGGTTATATTGCCAGCGGCAGCAACTGGTCTGATACCAAGACGAACCTGACGACCAGTGTGAAGGCTGCTGGCGTTAAAGAGAAGGTATACAACAGCCTGGGCACTGTAAACATCAGCAGCTCCGGCTACAGCGCAGTGGACAATGATGCCAATGGCTATGGCGGCGGTATTGTAGGCTTCAACCCTGTTGCCGCAAGGTCGCAGAATAAGATTACTACCAATACTACTGCTGATGTGAGCGGCAAATGGCAGAATGTCGGCTCGCTGAGTGTTGCTGCCAACAATGCGGATAAGCTGGATATTCTGGCAGACTCCCTGACAGCGGCGGTTGTCGGTGCCAGCGGCACGGAAATTAAAAACAATGTTGCGCATAATGCCAACATCAACGTAACAGGCGATATCACAACCAGAGGCAAGCAGTCCTACATTGCAAGTAACACGCTGAACCATGACGTTAAGCTGAAGGGCAGCGGTTATGGCGGCGGCAGCGTCAACGTTAATGATATGGACAACAATCTAAAATATGCTGCAGGCGTGAATATCAACAAAGCAAACTTGAGCGGTGCCGGCAGCGCAGGCTCGATTGAGGCGCTGGCTTATACCGACGGCAAGATGAATTACAGCAATACGCTTAAATCTGCCGGCGTTGTTCCCGTTACTATCGCAGCAAGCAAGAATGTTATCACCTATGACAACAGTATCAAGGTTAATGGCAGTAATCTGTCGACGGCGAAGGCTGATCAGGATATCACCCTGGCGGCAACGGATGAAACCACCGCAACCTTTGATACTACTGCAGATACCCAGGGTGGTGCAGTGGGTGCTGCTTCTGCCAAAACAGATAACACTCTGAATCGTAGCAACAAGATTATCGTTACTGATGGTAAGATACTCAGCACCAATGACGTAAATATTTACGCAGGTGCAAACCTGGACGGCATCACCTCTTCGCTGACCTACAACGTGCTGGCGGACGCATATAACAAGACAGCCGTTCCTCTGGCTACTGCTCCGAAAGCCAAGAACACGATGACGCAGGAAAATCAGGTAAGCATCAACGGAGATATCGACAGTGTACGCCACGTCAACTTCAAGGCTGGCAAAGGTATGACTACTGTATCGACCTCCGCCCGCGAATATAACATCTACAAGGGTACCAGCGGCAGCGGTTCTGTTACCTCCACCGCTTTGGGCGAGGTAACTCCGGGCGAAACGGTTGCCAACTATGTGGATATTGCCAGCGGCAAAAAGGTTCGCGCAGGCATCCATAACAATCTGGAGCTTACCATCAGCGGCAGCACGAAGGTTACTAATCCTGAGTTTGACGCGAACGGCAATGTTATTTCCGGTAAAGAAGGCAGCATAGACTTCAGCGGCATTAAGGTTACCACCGGCGCAGGCCAGGATTGGTTCGATACCAAGCAGAATGTTGTTGCAGATGTGGTTGATCTGGAAAATGGTCTTTACGCCCGTCTGGAGGAAATTAATGATCTTCTGGGCCAATATGCTTCCAATTCTAACGAATACAGCATTTTGAACAGCGAAAGAAACCGTATCATCACCCAGATGGAAGAAAATGGCTTTGTCAAGAGCAACGTTATTTTCGATAAAATCTCTTTGCCGGCAGTTGATGTCAAAGATATCGTTGTTTCCGGCGGCAACATCAACATCGAGGCTGACAAGCTGCAGGGCAGCGGCACCCTGACGGCGCAGGGTGCCAATAACCTGACGATTAATAACAGCAGTGACCTGTACCTGAAGATTAACAACCTGGCTATCAAGGATAAGGGTGGCGTAATCCGCTACAACGATGCCGAGGTGAAGAGTGTTGACGGCTTCAAGGGTACAATGAATACTGCTGCAGGCACTGACGCTGATCCGAAGATTACTGTAAGAAGCACTGGCACATCTACAAACGGTTTGACCAAGCCTGATATCGGTATCTTTGGTACTGTGCAGAACAGCACCGGTGACGTTTTAATCAAAAACAGCAATTACAATATCAACGTAGACGGCAATGCCAATATCAGCGCCCGTAACATCGAGCTGAAGGCTGACAAGGGTTCGGTAACGCAGAACAGCAAGGGCCTGCTGCTTGTCGGCGGTGACCCGGTAACCAAGTACCAGTTCAGCGATGCTATTGCCAAAAGGATTCAAAGCTATGTTTCTAAGCAGGCTATTGCTGGCAATACTACGATTGAGTGGCTGAGCAATATCAACAGCTATCAGGATTATAAAAATGCTTTGATAGCGCATAAGGACGAGCTTGGACTTACTAATGCTGAGCTTAACGAGATTAATAATTACAGCGTTAACAAATCCAGAGGTATCGTTGCAGGCAACAATGTTTATATCAGCGGCCTGAATGTTAACCTGGATGGCCTGGTACAGAGCGGCTACAAGGAATTCAAGGTTAAGCTTGATAATGCAGCCAACAACAAAATTCGCAATCTGGATAAGGTTTATGCGCGTAACCAGACTGCACTTACCGACCAATATGTTATGTCCAACGATAAGTATTGCGTAAGCACAAAGGCTGGCGCAGTTTACAACTCAACAACCGGTGCTTATGACTATACCGTGAAGGTTTACTACAACCCTGCAACTAAGGAGCTGCTGACGGAAGCAATTGAGCCTAACGGCGGTAAAATTTATATTACCGGCGCACTGTCGAGCACTGGCAATGGCAAGCTGCTGGCGATGGACGGTACTGCCAACATTGCGATTGATACTACGAACGCAGACCGCAATTTGCGGGTAAACAAAATCACTAATAAGGATATCACTGGCCTCATCAGCATTAAGGATACGCAGAAGAAAACCTTGACTGAGTACACCACTAATGGGCAGAAGATGTCCGTTAAGACGACGAAACTTAATAATAAGGGTAACGCAATCTCTAATAGCACAACGCAGGTTAATGGTTCTACTACCACTTATAAACCGGCTGACGGCATGACGATTAACTGGACAGGTGGCACCTCTGGTGATAAGAAGATTGTTAAATGGCAGTATAAGAAGGACTTCGTTTTCTGGGGCCTGATCAAATACGGTACTACTAAAGACTTTGTCGAGAACGAGGAAGTTAAGAATGGTAAAACCGAGGTTTCTTCCACCAGTATCACTGGCGCTGATCCGCTGGGACAGGGTACTGTTATTAAGGTGAACAAGAACGCCAAGGAATATGGTGTAACGACTAAGGATTATAATGATCCTAATCAAACTTCTTACACTCCTGTTGTCGAAAACAAAAAGTTTTCCGGTACGGCAGGCAAAATCTTCGGCTATGGTAACTGCACCTACACCTGGACTGAAACCCAGATGCATTCCACCAGCAGTACCTATACGATTAAGGGCGATAAGCCGATTGACGTTGGCTTCATGACCGGCGGCAGTGGTGACATCAGCGTTACCACTGCTAAGGATATGTATCTTGCGGGCAATATCAGCAATGCAACTAAGGCTGACGGCAGCGCAATCGGCAAGGTTACCTTAAACAGCATCGGCGGCGCTATCAGCTCTATTGGCAGTGCACGTGTTGACGCAGATGACCTGACTGCTAAAGCAGCCAAAGGCATCAGCATCAATCACAGTGCCTTGGGCAACCTGGCGAAGCTGAATATTGAAGCAACGACTGGCAACGTTAGCATCAATTCCGACCGTGGCAAGCTGCAATTTGTCGGCGGAAATAAGGGCGCGTTGAGCGGCGACCTGGAAATTAACGCAGCAGGCGACATTACTACGGCTAATGGCACTGTTTTGAACGGCAACCGTATTGATTTAACCAGCCTTGCTGCAATTAACGCAGCGATTGCTCCCGGTCAGGCACTGACCAGCAGCGATACCATGTCTGCAAGCGTAAATGCTAATGCATATGGCAATATTACGCTGACCAACAGCAACGGTGATATGCGCATCGGTCATATTGCCAGCCAAACCGGTGATGTAAGCCTCACAACCAGCGGTAGCTTTATCGACGCAGTAGGCGACAGCACCCTGTCCGACAGCGAAAGCAAGCTGCAAAAATGGCAGGAGCTGGGACTGATTAACAGCAATGATAAGGCAGAAGAAAGCGCGGCATCTGCTGCGGCAGCTAAGAGCGAGCGCATACAGGCACTGGAAAACAGGGCAAAGCAGCTTGCTATGGCAGACAAGAAATATACTAAAGAAGCGCAGAATGACGCTTTGACAGAATATAAGGCATTGGCCGAAGCTTACAAAGCTGACGGCGAAGCAGCCTTTGAGGGCAAAAACTACAGCCAGGACGTTAAGGACTGGGCTAAGATGTACGCTGAGGTTGATAACAGCACTGCCTATGGCTGGAGCCAAAATGAGCTGCTGTACGCTATTCAGGATAGCGTGCTCAATGCAGCCCCCGGTCAGGTACTGACGGTAGATAAGGCCAACGTTCAGGGCAAGAACATCAGCCTGAGCGCAGGCAAGAATATCGGCATTGACGGCGAAGCAACCAATATTGCCTACAGCGAGATGGGCAAGCTGGATAATCTTAAGCTTTTGGCACAGGCTAAGGCCGGTGACCTTACCTGGAATGATGACGACAGCAGAATTGAGGTTCGTCAGCAGCGTCAGATTACGGTACAGCTGGCAGATGGTGGCAAGCTGAATTTGCAGGCCAACACCAGCGGTGCTGCCAATACTGGTAATGTTTATCTGGCAGGCGTTAAGGAGACGATGCTGGATATTTCCGGTACGATTAACACGACGCAGGACGTTAAGTTGCTCAGTGATAAGGGCATTCGCATGAATGACGGCAGCATTGTTGCTGATAACCTTATTATCCAAGGTGGTAAGGGCGATGTAGGCAGCAAGGATTCCTTCATCAAGACTAATATCAGCGGCAATCTGGAAGCTAATACCGATACAAGCCACGGCGTATACCTGCATCAGACGGCTATAGGAGGCAATCCGGCGCATGTACTGACACTTCAGGACGCAGCAACAGGTACGCTGGTGCTCAAGGCCGATAATGGTATGCAGATGACTACGGAAGCAGGTAAGAATACCGGCTATCTGAACGCCAACAGCATTGATTTGCAGGCAGCAAACGGCGATATCGGCAAAGCTGATGACGGTATCCGTATTCTGGAAAACGGCGCTGTGATTAACGCTAAGGCAGAAAACGGTTCCGTTTACCTGCAGGGCGCAGGCGAGAAGGATGCAGGCCTGGTAGTTAATAGCATTACTGCTACAGGAAATGCTAAGCTCAACCTGGATGGTGACGTTAATTTCGGTAACGGTGCAAGCAACGGCAGCATTAGCGCAGATGGCGATGTAACTGTTAACGGTAACAATGTGAGCCTGAACGCGGGTACTGTTACTGCAGGTGGCGCAAGCAATATCAACGCAGGTAATGATGTGAACGTAACAACCGGCAGCATTACTGCTGATGGTGAAAGCAACATTACTGCAGGCAATGACGTTAACCTGAACGCAGGTACTGTTACTGCAAGCGGTGCAAGCAATATCAACGCAGGTAATGATGTGAATGTAACAACCGGCAGCATTACCTCTACCGGCGCAGGCAACATTACTGCAGGCAACGACGTTAACCTGAACAGCAGCACGCTGGTAGCTGGCGCTGATAGCGTAATTACCGCAACTAATGGCAATATCGCGCTTGGTAGCGGTAGCATTACGGTGAACGGTGCTAACAACGGCCTTAAGCTGGATGCTAAAGGCAGCGTAATGCAGGATGCAGAGGCTAAGGGTATCACTGCAGATAATCTGACAGTTGAATCCGGCAAGATGCAGCAACTGCTCAGCCAGCAGAACAATGTGAAGAATCTGAGCATTATAGGTAAGGATGCAGGCAGCATCTTGGTAGTAGATGGCGTAACCAGGTTTAACGGTACGATGGATAATCTGCTGGTTACTGTTGCTGATTCTAATATCAAGGGTGATGTGCTGATTGAGAACTACAAGGCAAATACTGGCAAGATAACCATTAACTCAGCTATCAATACTTCTAAGTACGATGATGCGCATAACGGTAATATTACTGTTAAGGCAGATGGCGATATTACCACGGCTAGTGGCGCTGATTTAAATGCATCTGATAATATAAGCATTAATTCTAAGAAGGGTTCTGTTGTAACCATCGGTAATGTAACTGCCAAGAATAAATTAGATATCAATGCAGCGCAAGATATCACAGCAGACGGAAATCTCACCTCTAACAATGGTGACATTACTCTGGATGCAGGTGGCAATATTACAACGAATAGCATAGTGAATGCGCTTAACAACGTAATTGCAAATGCTAACGGCAATATTGCAACCAACGGCGATGTTACTGCACAAACTGGCAAGGCAGTTCTTAACTCTAAGAGTGGCAGCATAACAATGCAGAACGTAACTGCTGATCAGGTAGTAGATATCGATGCAGCGCAAGATATTACAGCAGACGGAAATCTCACCTCTAACAATGGTGACATTACTCTGGATGCAGGCGGCAATATTACAACGAATAGCATAGTGAATGCGTTTAACAACGTAATTGCAAATGCTAACGGCAATATCTACACCAACGGCGATGTTACTGCAGAAACCGGCAAGGCTGTTCTTAACTCTAAGAGTGGCAGCGTAACAATGCAGAACGTAGCTGGCAACAGCGCAGTAGATATTGATGCAGCGCAAGATATTACAGCAGACGGAAATCTCACCTCTAGCAATGGTGACATTACTCTGGATGCGGGTGGCAGCATTACAACTAATAGAATAGTGAATGCGCTTAACAACGTAATTGCAAACGCTAACGGTAATATCTATACCAACGATGACGTTACTGCGGAAACCGGCAAGGCAGCTCTTAACTCTAAGAGTGGCAGTGTAATAATGCAGAACGTAACTGGCAACAGCGAAGTAGATATCGATGCAGCGCAAGATATT
>CAVCLW010000021.1:0-41645 GCA_963603005.1 Escherichia coli
GTATATTGCTTGTCAAGCCTGGTGATGCAACGATTACGGTTTGGATGTTTGAAGATAAAAAAATTTATCAGGAAAAGTTTTTGCTACATGTCGTAGGAGAACCGGTCGATACTAAAGATATTATCGCTGCGATGAAAAATTCTGCTGGCAATACGCAAGGTGCAACAAATGTTGACTTCCCTAATGTTTTTTCTCGAGGCAGTTATCATGGGAATATTGGGCAAGCGACGACAAGCGGAAGTATTAATGGTATAGTTCCGTTAAATGAATTAAGCAATTTGAAATTATTGCACTGGAATTTGACAGATGCGCAATTACAGGAATGTTATGATGTTGTAAAGCCTTTTATCGCTACTTTGGTTGGTTTGCCGCATGAAGAACAGATGAAAAAAATTGCGTTGGAACTGCGCGAGTTTTTCGATGCACGTATGGAGTATTCAACGACTGCGCCACATTTTTTAGATGCATATGGCTATCTTGTTTTAAAGAAGGCTTCTTGTCAGGGAGCAGCTGCAGCTACTGGTTTATGCTTAAATATGTTAGGCTTTGATTATGAGCATGTAAATCATAATAAATGGACGCATCAATGGTGTCGTGTTAATTACAACGGAACTTACTGGATTGTTGATCCATATGGACTGTATTGTTGACCAGAGCCTGCTCCGTATAAACATCCTATAGGCGAATGAGTCTGACGTGTAATGAAGAAAGGCGATGAGTATGAAAGCTATCTTAAGTATAATGTTAGCTACATGTATATTGATTAGCAGTAATGGAGAGGCGTTTTCTGTTAAAGATAATGCTTTTGACACTGCGAAATCAAAAGCAACATTAGCTAAGACTAATTCATGGCCAAGACCGCCAAGTGCATTGCCAGATATTATTTCTGTACATGCACATGTTGGTAAGGCGCAGCAACAATATACCAGTAAGCAGCTTGAGAAAGCAAGAAAAGCTGGCATTCATGCGCCTGTTTTTCCAAAAGAACTACATCATGTATGGAAAGGACATACTTTTGAAAAATGTAGTTATTGTAAAAAGCTTGCATTTCAAAGGCAGGAATATATACCTTTGTTAGAAGTATATAACTATAGATTAAAAAAAGCTATTTTACCGGAAACATTATCTGTTGAGAAATTAGCAGCTTACAGGTTGATGAATGAGGCGGCGTTAGGAACAGTTGAGCTGAAATACGATGGGAAAAACTCTTTGCGCAATATAAAAAAGGTAGCTGAATTATTTGATGAAGATTTTAAGCTTATTGAAGTGAACGAAACGAATAAGATTGTTACGATAGAGCATTATGCTCCGTTCCAATACCTAATAAAGAGAGAGATTTTCATAGATAGTTTAACGAGGGATGAAAAAAATACTTATTATGATATGCAGATTACGAAATATGGCAGTGTAGAAATAGAGTGTTATAGCCAAACGGAATTTGCAATAGTTATGAAGATAGCAGAGACTTTGGATAAAGAGTTCCAAGTATTAGATGTTGATAAAGAAAAATATTTGATTCGAATCACACATGACAGGTTGAATTTATCTTGAAAAAGTCCTCCCCTTGCAATTCCTCACAACTTAGATTATAATACTCGTAAGTAGCATACTCATGAGTAACATAATCGTGAGTCATATAAATTGCATGGTGGTGAATCAGATGGAAAAATTTTATTGTCGTGAAGAAGAATTGCGCAAGCTTAATGCACGTTATGAAAATGAAGACTTTGAGTGCCTGATTATTTATGGCCGTCGTCGTGTAGGCAAAAGTTTTGTGCAGATAAGCCAACGATATTTTTTTCTGCGCTCAATACAACGGGGAAAGAAAATTTAAAGGCTTTATCAAAAGCAATTATGAATTACGAAAAGCCTGACGCTGTGGTTGCGCCGGAGTTTAAAAGTTATGATGATGCTTTAGCAGAGATAACGGAGTTGGCGCGTGAGCAGAGGCTTGTGTTTGTTATTGACGAATATCCTTATTTAGCAAAAGCTAAACCTGCCATCTCAGCAATGCTTCAGCATTTAATTGATCACCAATGGAGCAAGGGAAAACTTTATTTGATTTTGTGTGGTTCATCTATGAGCTTCATGGAAAATCAGGTGCTGGGGCAGGAAAGTCCGCTATATGGCAGAAGAACAGGTCAGTTTAAAATTGAGCCGCTGGATTATAAAGAGACAGCAGTATTCCATCCTGAGCTGACGTATGAAGACAATGCTTTGATTTATGGCATTACTGGTGGTGTGCCGCATTATATTAACAAGCTTGGCGTAAAGAAAGATATTGATGAAGCGTTGCTGACCAATTTATTTGATCGTTCAGGCTATTTGTATGAAGAACCAGCTAATTTGCTTAAGCAGGAGTTACGTGAGCCGGCAATTTATAATGCTATTATTAAAGCCATTGCTGAAGGTTCATCGCGGGCTGCTGATATCTGCGGTAAAGTGCAGGAGACAAGCACAACTGTTTTAAAGTACTTAAAAACGTTGATGGAATTAGGAATAGTCAAAAAGGAGATACCGCTCACGGAAAAAGCAGGGCGTAAGACAATTTATCTTTTAGCAGATAATTTTTTCCGTTTCTGGTATAAGTTTGTGCCGAATAATGTGAATGCCATTGATTCCGGAAGGATTGCAAGGATTTATTCGCAAACGGTAAAACGCTATTTTTCAGATTACATGGGCCTTGTTTTTGAAAAAATGTGTCAGGATTATTTGCTGTACTATGCGAAGAGCTTGCCTATTGAGCTTGTTGATATTGGGCAATGGTGGGGGACGGATGCGCAAAAGAAGAAGCAGGTGCAGATTGATATTGTCGCAACAGGAATTACACCAGATGCTTATATTATCGGTTCTTGTAAATATCGTAATGAGAAAATCGGTTTAGACGAGCTGGAGCTTTTACGCGATTACGCAAGAGTTTTTGGCAAGGGAACAAAGTATTATTTATATATTTTTTCTAAAGGCGGCTTCACTGAGGGCTTGCTGCAAGCAGCACAGCGTGGTGAAGTGACGCTTGTGACGCTGGCAGATTTGTATAATTAAGACTTTTCCTCCTTCTCCAGTCCCTCATTATAAATTGCTGGCGAAGCGCCTGCTTCCGTAATGTGCGGCGTTAAAAGGAGCAAAACCTCCGTCTTGCTGTGTGAACGCGAACGGTTTTTAAACAGCTCACCTAAGAGGGGAATCTTACTCAAAAAGGGTACCTTCTGCATTGTACGCTGCTGCTCTTCGCTGATAAGACCGCCGATAACCAGTGTTTCGCCGCTGTACATGCGCACGTTGGTGTCAGCGGTGCGGCTGGTGATGCGGTAATTTTTCAGCTCGCTGATGAGCACAGGCGTGCTTACCTCGGTATGGACGCTGGCGGTAACCATCTTGCCGTCCTCACTGATGATTGGCGCGTATTGTAGCTTGATGCCGGCGTCCAGATATTCCGTTGCCGTATAGCTGCCGCTGCTGTCGTGCTTTTCTGTCTGCACGGGGATATGGTCACCGATGAAAATGCTGGCCTCCTTGCCGGGGATGGTGATGATGCGCGGCGTTGCCAGAATGCGCGCCTTACCGTTGCTGATGAGAGCGTTGAGCGTAGCGTTGAAGCGGAAGGCGAAGCCACGCCAGAATTTGAAGCTGCCGTCATAATTACTGCTGTCGTTGCCACTATCACCGTCATTTGCTTCCTGCGCGCGCTGGGGAATTGTGTCCCAATCCCAACGCACGCCCAGGTTTTTACTGTCCTCGCGGCTGACGGCGATTATTTTTGCTTCCAAAGTTACCTGCCTTGTAGGTATATCCAGCTTGGGCAAAAGCTGCTTTAAGCGTGCATGGCATGGTTCGTCGCCCAAAAGGATGAGGCTGTTGGTGATATTGTCAAGACTGAGCTTGGAGCCGAAGTGCGGAGCCAATGCTTCCTGCACGTCCTTGGCTCTGGCGTAGCTCAATGGATAGCAGGCCAGGCGTTCGCTGACGGGCTGCGGCAGTGAGGGAACGTTTACTGCAACAGCTTTGCCGACGTTGGCGGTGGGGGAAGGCAAAAAGGGATTAGTGAGCTTATTTTGAGCATTGCAGGGCAGAGCTAAGGCAAGCAGCAGACTGATGAAAATTAACGGAAAAAATCGTTTTAGCATAATGGCTCCTTTCAGTGTTGTCCGTTAAGAGGACTACAACAAGTGTTGCATAGTAAATTTCATTTTTCATTTTAGCGCAAGCAGGGAATAATTTCAAGTGAAAATTAAGAAAATAGAGAAAATTTTAAATTATCATATTGCATTTCGCTTTTTTTATGCTACAATGGATGCAACACAAGAAAAATGAGGTGATAAAATGGAGGGCTTGCGTAATAACAAACTGGCGGAGGATTTGCTGCATCTGGCATTGGCTCAGGGAGCAAGTGATTTGCATATCGAGCCTGACGGACAGGGAGTGCGTGTGCGCATCCGTGTTGACGGCCTGCTGCAAAAGCTGTGCGTGCTGCCGCACTCACAGCAAAGTACGCTGCTGACGCAGCTGAAGGTGTGGAGCGGTATGGATATTGCCGAAAAAAGAGTACCGCAGGACGGCAGGCTGCTGCTAGAGCATGAAGGCAGCGAGGTTGATTTGCGTTTATCCAGCCTGCCGACGGTGAACGGCGAAAAGCTGGCCATTCGTTTTCTGCAGCGTCAGGATAATTTGCTGCAGCTGGAGCAGCTGCAGTTCAGCGATGATAATTTGCAGCGTTACCGGCAGCTTTTTCATCAGCCGAACGGTTTGGTGCTTCTGACGGGGCCTACCGGCAGCGGCAAAACGACTACACTTTATGCGACGCTGCAGGAGCTTGATGCTGCTGCCAGCAACATTATCACGTTGGAGGACCCGGTGGAATACAAGCTGCCGGGAATCAATCAGGTGGCGGTCAACCGCAGGAGCGGGCTGACCTTTGCGGCTGGCTTGCGTTCGGTGGTGCGTCAGGATCCGGATGTTATCATGCTGGGTGAAATCAGAGATGAGGAAACGGCGGCGATGTCGGTGCATGCAGCGCTTACAGGTCATTTAGTTTTGAGCACGCTGCACACGAACGATGCCATCGGTGCAGTTTATCGTCTGCTGGACATGGGGATTGCCGATTATCTACTGGCTGCCGGTTTGCGCGGTGTGCTGGCACAGCGTTTGCTGCGCCGTCCGTGCCGCCATTGCGGTGAGCGTCGTTTGGCGACTGCAGCGGAGCTGCAGTATCTTGGGCGCAGGGCTGATGAAAGGCTGCAGGTAGTGCAGATTCACGGCTGTGAGCATTGTCATGGCACAGGTTACCGAGGGCGTTTGGCTTTGCATGAGCTGGTTGTGTTTGATAAACGGATGCAGCAGCTTTTAGTCAACGGCGCTGATGAAGCAGAGCTTTTGCAGGAGGCGCACAAGCAGGGCTGGCGCAGCCTGTACGCCGACGCAGTGGCGAAGGTGCTGCAGGGTGCGACAACGGTTGAAGAATTGTGGCGCGTCGGGATTACTGGGGAGGCTGATTATGCTTGATAAGCTGCTGCTTTTGGCACGCAAGATGGGAGCCAGCGATTTGCATCTTAAGCCTGCGAGTGCACCGATGGTGCGCATAGATGGCAGCCTGCAGCCTTTAGAAAACGTAAATATTTCCCGGGAAAAGCTGGAGAAGGCGTTGCTTGCCCTGCTACCTGAGCAGGAAAAACAGCGTCTGCAGCAGACGGGCGAGATTGATACTGCTTTTAGTGACAGTTTACAGGAGCGCTGCCGGCTCAATATTTACCGTCTTGGCAATGGCTATGCGGCGGCGATTCGTCTGCTACCGAAGGAGATTCCTGATTGCAAGAGTCTTGGCCTGCCACAAATTGTCAGTCAGCTTGCCGAGAGCAGTCGCGGTCTGCTGCTCGTCACAGGTGCCACAGGCAGCGGCAAAAGTACAACGCTTGCTTCGCTGGTACAGCAGATAAATCAAACGCGCGCTGTGCACGTCCTGACGCTGGAGGACCCGATAGAGTACGTGTATCCTCCCGGCTTGGCGCTGATTAACCAGCGTGAGGTGGGGCGTGATACCAAAAGCTTTGCCAGCGGTCTGCGCAGTGCGCTCAGGCAGGACCCGGATGTTATTCTGGTGGGCGAGCTCAGAGATGCGGAAACAATCGGTATAGCACTGACGGCGGCGGAAACAGGTCACCTTGTTTTAGCTACGCTGCACACGCAGGACGCTGCAGGTACGGTAAACCGTATTCTTGACGTACTGCCGGACAGGCAGCATGTGTGTACGCAGTTGGCTGACTGCTTACTCGGGATTTGCTGCCAGAGGCTTTTGCCGCGCTGTGACAGAGCAGGCAGAGCAGCGGCCTTTGAGGTGCTCGTTGCAACGCCTGCCTTACGCAATCTTATTCGTGAGGGGCGCACGCATCAGCTGCAGTCTTATTTGCAGACCGGCGCGCGCTACGGCATGCAGACAATGGAGGATGCGTTAAAGGCCTTGCAGCTGCGAAGGATAATCGCATGAAAAAAGCCGCTGTGAAAACAGCGGCTTAATATATACAGATATATTGTAAAACGGTATTACAAAATTTCTTCTCTGATTAAGGTGTTCATCATCTTTTGCTTGCCTAATACCCAGAGCAGATCGTTTTCTTCGAAAACGAGAGAAACGTGGGGGTTGGTAATGGTGAAGGCACCGCGCTCCAGACCGACAACAAGACAGCTCCATTTGTTGCGCAAATCTGCAGCCTTCAGCGAGGTTCCCAAAATAGGAGAATGCTTATCAATCGTAATTGCCAGGGAAAGGAATTGCTGTTCCGGTTTATTTTGGTGGTTATCCAGCATGAATTCACGCAGGCTTTGCGGCAAATCGCAGCGTTTCAGGCCCAAGCTGCGCTGTCTTACGGCAGCGTCAAAAACCTGCAGCTGGCTGCTGGTACCGATAAGCAGCAGCTTATCTCCCTGCTCAACTATCTGCTCGCCACCGGGCATATCAACAGTGCGATGGCTGCCCAAAAGCTGCAGGACATTGCAGCCATAGCTTTCGCGGAAGCCAAGACTGCGCAGGCTGCGGCCCTTAATCGGCGAGTCCTTCTGCAAATCGTAGTAAACAAGCTGCAAATCCTCGTCGAACCATGTGCGGCTGTCATCGGGAGCGCTTTCACGATGCTTGCGCATGTGCTTTTCGTTAAGGTTTACCAAAAAGCGTGATTCGATACGCAGGTATTCGCTCATCAGCCAGTCGGAGGAGGAGATGAAGTAGGCTGCCAGCAGGACGGAAACGCAGGCCAGGAAGCCATGCAGATTCAGCAGAGTGTGGAAGATGAAGTACAGCGAAGCAGATGCTACGAGCAGCTTGCCGAATACAAGGAACATTAACGGCAGATGGTTAGCACGCTTCTTAAACCAAAGCTTGGAGAACAAATCACCGTTGCCGGCGCGGTTGACAAGCACGGCACGCAGAATCGGCGACATGATAATAAAGGTGGCTGCGGCGGTCAGCAGTCTGCTGTAAGGCAGCTTCAGTGTGTTGCCCAAATAAGGCAGCAAGTAATATTCCGCACCCAAAGCAATAGCTGCCAGCAGGGTGATGAAAATCAGCATACGCATGGTGTAACCGGTCAGCAGATTCTTCCAGTCCTGATCCTTGGCATCTTCGGTCGTGGTGCCAGTATAGCGCTCCAGCCAGCTTTTGGTCTGCGGCGGCAGCAGCTTCAGCAGCGTCTGATAAAAAGGCTCGGCCGCCATGATGCAGAAGGGAGTGGTAAAGGTAGTGATTACTGATACAGCTACGATAATCGGATATAAAAAGCTGCTGATTACACCCAGGCTCATGCCCAGGGAAGCGATAATAAAGGAGAATTCACCGATCTGTGCCAGGCTGAAGCCACAGTGCACAGAGGTATTGAGGCTCTGGCCGGAGGCCAGTACGCCGCCGGTGGAGAAAATCAGCTTGCCGATAATTGTTGCGACTACCAGTACGAAGATGGGCAGCGCCTGCTCCAGCAGGATAGCGGGATCTACCATCATGCCGACGGATACGAAAAAGACTGCGCCGAATAAATCCTTGATAGGAGCAACGAGATGCTCGATTTTTTCTGCGTTAGGCGCTTCGGCAATCAAAGAGCCCATGATGAAGGCACCTAAAGCGGAAGAGAAGCCAAGCTGAGTTGCCAGCACAACCATGCCAAGGCACAGGCCGATGGAAACAACTACCAGAGTTTCTTCGTTCATCAGCTGCTTGGCCCATTTAAAGAAGCTGGGAACAAGGTACATACCCAGAACAAACCATAAAACGAGGAAGAAAATCAAGCGTCCGATGCTGAGCAGCAGCTCCATTGTGGAAACATCGGCGCTGGCTACGGCCATGGTTGCCAGCAGCACCATCATCACGATACCGGCGATATCCTCGATAATCAGCACGCCGAAAACTATTTCCGTAAAGCGCTGTGCCCTGAGCTTTAAATCGTCGAAGGCCTTGATAATAATCGTGGTGGAGGACATGGAAAGCATGCCGCCAAGGAAAAGGCTGTCCATATGGTTCCAGCCGAGCAGCGTACCGGCGAAGTAGCCCACGGCCAGCATACCGCCGATTTCTACCGCGGTGGCGATGAAGGCTGTACTGCCTACGCTTTTCAGCTTGTAAAAGCTGAACTCCAGTCCCAGCGCGAACAGCAGGAAGATAACACCGATTTCGGACCAGGCGTGGACGTTGGCCTTATCGGTAATCGTCGGGAAGAAGTTGAAATGCGGACCGGTGATGAAGCCGGCAACAATGTAGCCAAGCACCAGCGGCTGATTGATTTTCTTGAAAAGAATAGTCGTGACGCCGGCTACAAGCAAAATCATTGCTAAATCATTAATAATGGTAGGCAGATGAGTCATGGGAATCTCCTTTGCGATATTTTTTGCCAAAATGGCTTTAAATGGTGTATAATAATTGAAATGTAGTCATTAGCTTTTTAGAAGCCCTGCAGACTGCAAAACAAATAATCTCAATATATATTATACAATATTTTTGACTGGAATTATTGCATAAATAATGCTTTATTATGTTAATTTATTGTGACAAGCGCATTTGGAGGAATAAACATGAACGAAAATCAACAAGAAAAATTAGTTTTGGTAGACGGCGAGATTATGCCGGAGGCTGAAGCGTTTATTGACGTTAACGACCGCGGCCATAACTTCGGTGATGGCGTTTTTGAAATTGTACCGGTTTATAACGGCCGTTGCTTTGCTTTGCTGCCGCATATGAACAATTTATTCGATTCTGTAATCGCCGTAAAAATCCCCGGCGTTTACATGATTGAAGAGCTGGTAGAGTTCCATGAAAGCCTGCTGGCCGCAACCGGTCTGCAGGATTGCGAAATCTATACTCAGGTAACTCGTGGCAGCGGTGCTTATTCTCTGGCTTATCCGGAGCAGAGCATTCCGCATCTGACAATGTATGCTGTACCGGTTGACCGCGAGGCACTGGCTGAAAAGCGTGCCAAGGGCGTAAATGTTATCACTGTTGAGGACGTGCGTTGGGCACGCTGCGATATCAATACTCTGAACCGTCTGCCGGAGGTAATGGCTAAACAGAAGGCTGTTATCGGCAACGCTTTTGATTCTCTGTTTGTACGCGACGGCAAAATTACCGAAAGTACGGAAGCAAGCTTCTTCATTTATAAAGACGGCATTCTGTGGACTCATCCCGAAAACAACTTTATCCATAAAAATATTACCCGCCGTCTGCTGATGGAACGCCTGTCCAAAGACCTGGACCTGCAGATTATCGAAAGAGCTTTTGATAAGGAGTTCGCACTCAAAGCAGACGAAGCCTTCCTCTGCGGACCGCGTTGCGAATTTATGCCTGTTACCAAAATCGACCGCAGCTTCGTTGCTGACGGCAAGGTTGGTGAGCTGACACAAAAGCTGCAGGATGCATATATGGCGTTTGTAGCTAAGGAATGCCCTGCTAAGCATGAATAACAGCAAGCTGGTGCGTGGAGCGCTATTGGTGGCCTTGGCGCTGGTGCTGCAATCGCTGCGTCTTGTGCTGCCGATGCCGCAGCTGCTTTCCACGTTTATCATCGGTACTCTGGTGCATATGATGCTGGTGCTCACGCTGCAGCTCAACGGATTGAAGACAGCATTGTTGCTGGCATTTTTGCTGCCGCTGACTGCTTATGTGCAGGGGCAGGTGCTGCTGCCGTTTCTGATTCCTGTAATCTGGCTGGGCAACTTTGTCTTTGTGCTGCTTGTGCGTCAGTTTAAGGGCAGTCGCAAGCTGTCTTTATGCGTGCCGCCGTTGGCAAAGGCCTGTATTATGCTGCTGGCA
The DNA here is from genome assembly GCA_963603005.1 of Escherichia coli. Classification (GTDB taxonomy): domain Bacteria; phylum Bacillota; class Negativicutes; order Acidaminococcales; family Acidaminococcaceae; genus Phascolarctobacterium_A. The sequence goes on from CAVCLW010000021.1 coordinate 10,280, forward strand.
GCCTGGGTGGTAGTCAGCTTTTTGGCCCTGCCGAATCCTGCGCTGCGTAAAACAGTGATGTTTGCGATGAGCGTACCGCAGTTGCTGACGGCTGTTGCCGGTATTTTGCTGGCAGAGCAGGTCAAAAAGCGCCTGCGTCAGTTTAATTAAGCTGGACTTTGTAATGATATAACGAGTTTATGCGTGTCGAATTAATCGACAGCTAAGATAACCGCCGGTGTAAAAGCTGGGCGGTTATTTTCTGCTTACGCCTAAGACAGCTCAGTAACCTTTTGGTAACTGAAGCACTTTTTTGTGCATACTTTACAGAAAAGCTGAAACAGCATATTATAATATAGGCAATGGATAGTAGTTATCTATTTTGTGAAGTTAATGTTAAAAATGCAATTACAGTGCCGCAAGCTATATTTCATATGCTATAATATACAAGCAGTAATGTTTTTTAGGGGGTTATCAGTATTTTAGAATTTAAACCTGTAACATTGGCGGAAAAGCCTTTGTTTGAAAGCTATATATCAAAATCACATCAAAATGGCAGTGAATGTGCCTTTTCCAATCTTTTTGTCTGGCGTGACTGCTACCATATTTACTGGTGCGTAGCGCATGATTTCCTGCTGCTGAAGGTAAAACGTAATGACGTTGACTTTTATATTCAGCCCTTTGGCGGACGCGATGAGGATTTGCCGCGTCTGATGCAGGAGCTTAAAGAGGAGCATCAGGGCAAGCCGTTTGAGATGCACGGTATCTATGATTTTACCAAGGAGCGCTTTGAACGCGTAATGCCCGGTCTGACGTATGAAGAAGACCGCGATAATTGGGATTATGTATATCTGCAGGAAAAGCTGGCAACGCTTTCCGGCCGTAAGCTGCACGGGCAGAAGAATCACTATAATGCTTTTGTTAAGGCGCATCCGGATTTCGTTTATGAGCCGATTACTATGGATAACATGATGGAATGCCTGAACTTCGGCGAGCGCTGGTGCGACGAGCATATGGCGGAGGATCCTTCGTTGCTGTGCGAAAAATATGCTATTCAGGAGGCCTTCCTGAGCTTTGAGCAGCTGGAGCTGCGCGGCGGTGCAATCCGTTTCGACGGTAAAATTCAGGCCTTCAGCTTTGGCAAGAAGATTAACGATGATACAGCGGTGCTGCATGTAGAAAAGGCGCGTCATGATGTGCGCGGCCTGTATACTGCTATTACCAAGGAGTTCGCCGCTCATGCCTGGACTGATGTAAAATATCTCAACCGTGAGGAGGATATGGGACATCCCGGTCTGCGTGAGGCGAAGCAGGCGCTGCATCCGGAATTTATGGTGAAAAAATATAATGTAATTATTGGGTGAGGTAGCTTATGATTTACCGTGTCTTGAGCAAGGAGCGTATGTACCAGGTGGAAGAGCTTTGGGATTACTGCTTTGAAAAAAAGACGGAGCCTTTCTTTCGGTACTATTTTGAGCAGTACTGCGGCAAGGACAATATGGTTATCGGTGGCTTTGACAAGGTTGGCGAGGAAGAGAAGCTGCGCACAATGCTGCATGTAAATCCTTATATGCTGCGTTTGCGCGGGCAGGAGATGCTGGCACCGTATCTAGTGGGCATTGCCACCGCTCCGGAAGCACGTGGACAGCACCTTTTGCGTCCGCTTTTGGAAACTGCTTTTGAGGTGCTGCGTTCGCAGGGATTTCCCTTTGTGACGCTGATGCCTATAAGTGCCGGTATTTATCTGCCGTATGAATTTGCCTACTGCTATTATCGGCATGAATATAAAATGCCTTTGGCAAAGCTGCAAATTCCTGCAATTGGTGATGACCTGTCGGTAGAACGTCTGGATTTAGTTTCTTTGCTGCAATCTGTGACTGAGGAAAAAGCTCAGCCTTGCAATCCTTTGGCAGATATTTACGCAAGTGTTACCGCAGCATGGAACGGCGTACCGCAGCGCACTGCGTTCCAATGGCGCAAGCTGTTGTCTGTAGTTACGCAGGAAAATGTGCTGTGCGCTGTTGTTTACCGTGCGGAGGAAGCAGTTCATCCTCAGTTGCTGCAGAGCCATTGCTGTCCTCAAACGTGCGCTGTTGTTTACCGTGCGGAGGAAGCAGTGGGCTATATGCTTTACTCGCTGACTGACGGCACGTTCAACGTGCAGGAGCTGCTGGCGCAGGATGCTGCGGTAAAGAACCGTCTGCTGCAATATGCCGCAGGACACAGGAGTGAAGCGCAGGAGCTTTGCTGGCTGGCGGAGCCGTGGGATAAAACATATCTTGGCTTTGCGGATCAGGCGCTTACGGGCAGACTGCAGCCGTTTATGATGGCACGCTGCCTTGATGCGCGTTTGGCGCTCGCCAAGCTGCCGGTAGCAGAAAGCATGAGCAGCGGCAGTGTTGTCGTACTGCTTACGGATAAGATGATTGAGCGCAATAATCATCTGCTGCAGCTGCGCATGTCACCGGGTAAGCTGGAGGCAGTCAGCACGCTGGAGCAGGAGGAGGTTACCATGGACATGGGCACCTTTACCCAGCTTTACTTCGGTGCGTTCAGCGCTACGGAGCTGTGGGAGGCAGGGCGCATCAAATGCAGCAATGTGCGAAAGCTGCAGCTGCTCGATGAGCTGTTCAGCAAATGCCGCACGTACAATAACGAATACTTTTAAAGCTATGCAGGCTATCGGATGTTCCGGCAGCCTGCTTTTGACAACAGAAAAACCCATGCCTTACATAGCGTAAAGCATGGGCTTATTTTTTCGGTATAGAATTTACTGCGCTGTAATTTGCTTTTCCATAACGTTATAAGCTACATCACCGTCATGCGGCTGACCGTTGACGGTTACATTGCCGTGGAAGGCAGCAATTTTCGTTTTCCAGCAGTAGCTGCCGCTGTCTGCGGTAATTTTATTGGTGTTGTCATCAAACTGCAGATTGCCGTTTACATAAGCGGTTCTGTCGGAATGATATACATCTACCTTATCGCAGGCAAAGCTCATATCGCCGAAGCTCAGATGAATATTTCCCTGGCCGTGAACCTCCATAGCATAAAGATATACCTTAGTGGCATCGCCGGTAATGGTTAAGGTAGTGTCATGGGCGGGGAACTGTACGAAAACATTTCCCTGCAGGTCATAGACACCTGTAAGCGGATTAAAGGTACGGCTGTCACTCTTGATTACCGGATCGGCAAAGCACATAGAAGGCAGCATCATAACAAGCATAGTTAATATTAAAAGCAATTTCTTCATGAATAAATCACCTCTTGCAGCATGAAAAAACAGGAGAAATTTTTAGTTTACTCTTTATTATAGTATTTTTAGAGAGTCGGCGCAAGCGCTAAAAAAGATTTTTTTAGAAAAAAAGAGGATTTTTCCTTTATACATTGAATATAAATTATGTGTGATATAGTAGTTGGAGGCGGAGAGGGCAATGAACGGAGATTTTGAAAACTTTAAAGAGCAGGTGCGCAGCACAGCTGATATGGTAGAAATAATCTCCGGTTACGTGCCGTTGAAAAAGAAAGGCCAGAACTACTGGGGCTGTTGCCCGTTTCACGGAGAGAAAACACCGTCCTTTTCGGTGAACCCCGGCAAGAGCATGTTTTATTGCTTTGGCTGCCATGAGGGCGGAGATATTTTTAAGTTTATTATGAAAATCGAAAACTGCAGCTTTATGGATGCATTAAAGCTGCTGGCCGGCAGATACGGTATTCCGATACCGGAAAAGCAGAAGACAGCCGCCGAAATTGCACGCGAGAAACAAAGGGACAGCATTTATGGTGCTAATGAGCTGGCGTCAAAATTTTTTCAGGCCTGTCTGACAAAAACTGCTTACGGTGAACCTGCCATGGCTTATCTTGCCGGGCGCGGAATCGGCAAAGAAATTATTGCCGGCTTTGGCATAGGCTATGCGCTGAATAATTTTACTGCGCTTGTCAGCTCTCTTGCTAAGCGCGGTTGTCAGCCGCAGGTGCTGGAGGCTGCCGGACTGGCGGCCCGTGGGCGCGACGGCTATTATGACAAGTTCCGCAACCGTGTGATTATTCCTATCCGCGATGCGCGCGGACGTATAGTCGGCTTTGGCGGCAGAGTGCTGGACAACAGCACACCTAAATATCTGAATACAGCGGAAACGCAGTGGTTTAATAAGCGAAGGCTGCTTTTTGGTCTGGATATAGCCTTGAAGGCTATCCGCAAAAGCGGTCGGGCTGTAGTTGTCGAGGGTTATATGGATGCTATCAGCTTGCATGCGGCAGGCTTTGATAATGTTGTAGCATCTATGGGAACGGCCTTTTCCCAGGAGCAGGCTAAGCTGCTGCAGCGTCTGGCGGATGAAGTAATCTTCTGCTATGACAGCGACAGCGCAGGCCGTAAGGCTTCGGTGCGTGCCGTGAGCATTGCCAGGGAAGCAGGCTTAAAGGTACGCATAGCCGGTGTACCGGACGGCAAGGATCCTGACGAATATGTCCGTCAGCATGGCCATGATGCTTTCGCAGAGGTGCTGGCGGCGGCGCAGAATGGTATTGATTTTCAAATAGATGAAACTATCCTGCAAAATAATATTGCTAATTTAGCAGGAAAAGTAGAGGCTGTGTCGAATATACTACCATTCCTATTAGAATGTCAAAATGAAATTGAAGCATCGGAGCATATCCGGAGGCTGGCACAGCGGCTGACTATTGATGAAGGCCTGATTGCGGAAGAATACCGCAAGGCAGCACGCAAAGGCGGCAGACAGCAGACTGTGCAGCAGACGGTGATTCCGGAGGAAAAAAGCGCCGGTATCGGTCAGCAGGCGGAGGAACTGCTTCTGAGATTACTTTTGGAGCAGCCGCAGCTGTGTGATGAATGCCGTGCGGAGGTAAAGGAAACAGGCTTTGAAGATGCTGTGCTGGCACAGCTGTTTGACAGGTTGTGCGAGCTTGGCATCGCTTATACAACGGATAAGCTGAATAATGTTTTGGACGATGCGGCGCAGACGGCGCTGGCGCGTATTTTGGCACATCAGCTTCCGGAAGGAGATATGGATAAGCTTATGCAGGACTGCCTCAGGCAGATGCGGCGGCTACGTCTGGAAAAAGAATATGAAAAGCATCGTCTGTTGGCAGATGAATACGAAAGATCGGCAGATGAGCGTTTTCTCAGTGAATTAATGGAAAGTCAAAGGATAAAGAATGAAATCAAAAAACTCTATGGAAACCAAAATAAATAAGGAAGGAGGGGACACCATGGCTACAGCTACTAAAATAACGCAGGAGCAAATTGATGAGCTTATCCGTAAGGGTAAGGCTAATAAGGGTGTTCTCACCTATGGCGATGTAATGAGCCTCACCAATACTTTGGAAGATATTACTACCGAGGATGTAGAGCATATCTATGAGGTTATTACACGTAAAGGTCTGGAGCTTGTTGATGATGACAACGCATCCGACGAAGATATACTGCCTTTGGTAGGAAACGACGAGGACAATGATGAGCCCAGCAGCAGTGAGCTGGAAAACATGAGCGTTCCCGAAGGCATCAGCATTGACGATCCTGTACGCATGTACCTTAAGGAAATTGGCAGAGTACCGCTGCTTATCGGTGAGGATGAGGTCAAGCTTGCTAAGCGTATGGATAAAGGCCGTCAGGCAGAGCGTATTCAGCGCGGCAGAATGATTGAGCTGGAGGAGCCTGCTTTTACTGCTGAGGACAGCGGCAGTGCGTTGATTGAAAAGCTGCGCGAGAGCCTGAAAGAGGAATGGCAGATTACCAATATGCGTTCCGTTTTCCGTGTAGCTCAGATGATTAAAAAACGTCAGAGCGTAGGTCAGCCTTACACTGTTGATGATTATGAGGACCTGATTTTTGAATTTACCAAGGATGAGCGTCTGCATCTGCAGCGCCTGATGGCAGAACAGAAATGTCTTATTCCGGGCTGTGAGCAGTACGTGGTAACACGTGAAACCAGCGATAAGGATGATCACAAGCTGTACCAGATTAAGGCGATTCTCAACGAGCTCAGAGAGCGTATGAGTGACGGCAGAGAAAAGGATGCCGCTGTTGTTGAAGACTACTGCAATCTGGATGAGGATTTCGAAAAGCTGCTGAAAGCAGTTGCTCGCCAGGGCGACGAAGCTAAGCAATGCTTGTCCGAAGCCAACCTGCGTCTGGTAGTAAGTATTGCCAAGCGTTATGTCGGACGCGGTATGCTGTTCCTGGATTTGATTCAGGAGGGCAATCTGGGCCTGATTAAGGCTGTAGATAAATTTGACTACAACAAGGGCTTTAAATTCAGTACCTATGCTACCTGGTGGATTCGTCAGGCTATTACCCGTGCGATTGCCGACCAGGCACGTACTATCCGTATTCCCGTACATATGGTGGAAACCATTAACAAGCTTATCCGTGTTTCCCGTCAGTTGCTGCAGGAGCTTGGGCGCGAGCCTTTGCCGGAAGAAATTGCCAAAGAAATGGATACCTCCGTTGACAGAGTGCGCGAGATTATGAAAATTGCGCAGGAGCCTGTTTCTCTGGAAACTCCTATCGGTGAAGAAGAGGATTCGCATTTGGGCGATTTCATTGAGGACCACGATGCACCGGCACCTGCCGATGCCGCTTCCTTTACTCTGCTGCGTGAGCAGCTGGAGGAGGTTCTGGAAACGCTTACTATCCGTGAAAAACGGGTGTTGGAGCTGCGCTTTGGCCTGGAGGACGGCCGCAGCCGTACTTTGGAAGAGGTTGGCCAGCACTTTGGCGTTACCCGTGAGCGTATCCGTCAGATTGAGGCTAAGGCGCTGCGCAAGCTGCGTCACCCCAGCCGCAGCAAAAAGCTGAAGGACTTCTTAGAATAATAGTTGACAAATAACTGTAACTATTATAAAATAATACTGTTTGGTAGCTTGTATGGGCCTATAGCTCAGTGGTAGAGCCGCCGGCTCATAACCGGCTGGTCGTAGGTTCGAACCCTACTGGGCCCACCAATACCTTACATAAGCAAAATGAAGTGAACGCAGGTCATAAGACCTGCGTTTTTAATTTTCTGTGATTTGACATTTATATACTGATAGTGACATAATTAAATAGTTGTCAAGAATGCGATTCATTTCACTGAATAAGGTTGAATAATTACCAAGGAGGCAAGAATGTTTACTTTAAAAAATGGTGACGGTATGGTTTGGCCTGACGGCAAGCGTATCGCCGTTATGGTTACCTTTGATTTTGATGCGGAGCTGCTGCGTAAATCTGTAATCGGTAAGCGTACTATTGGTTTTTCGGACACAAGCAGGGGCCAATACGGTCCTGATGAGGGCTTAAAGCGTTGTCTGGATATGCTTGAACGCCAAAATCTTAAAACTACTTTTTTTGTTCCCGGTCGCATTGCAGAGCTTTACGCCGATAAGGTGCAGCAAATAGCGGATGCCGGTCATGAGCTTGCCTATCACGGCTATCTGCATGAAGCCTCTGTAGATATGCCTGCTGCCGAGGAAAGAGAAAATATGGCTAAGAGCGAGGAGCTATTGGAAAAAATAAGCGGCCGCAAGGTTGTAGGCTATCGTGGTCCGCTGGATTTGCTGCCTAACTGCGCCATGCAGCTGATGAGCGAACGTGGATATTTATACGGTTCTACGCTGAAGGATTGTGACTGGGCGTACCTGCATGAGGACTATCCGCTTGTAGAGCTTCCTACTGAGCCGACGCTGGATGATTTCTCCTGGTTTTATTTTTCCTATGCTGATGAAGCTACTATCACCTGTAGTTATCCGGTGGACTATGTTTACGATATCTGGAAGGATAATTTTGACGAGCTTGCTAATGAGGGTGATAAAATTTTTGTCCTCAAGCTGCATCCGCAGCTTATCGGCCGCAGTAGCCGCGTGCGCATGCTGGAGCGCTTTATTGCCTATATGAAGGCAAACGGCGCATGGCTTGCCAGCTGCGAAGAGGTAGCGCGTTACGTAAAGGACTTTTACGCTAAACGTGCGGAAGGAGGCGAAGCATGATGAACTGGAACTGGCCTGATAATAAGCGCATTGCTTTACTGCTTTCCTTTGATATTGATGCGGAAACGCTGTGGCTTACACGCAACGATATCAATGAACGTCATCTGGTGCACATGTCCCGCGGTCTTTATGCTACGAAGCAGGGCTTGCCGCGCATCCTGAAGATGCTGGAGGAGGAAGGTCTTAAAGCAACATTTTTCACTACTGCCTATACGGCGGAGATTCATCCGGAAATTATCCAATACATTGCAGCGCAAGGACACGAAATCGGCTATCACGGTTATCTGCATGAAGTAAAGGATACCTATGAAGAAGAAAATGCATTGATGGATAAGGTAGACGCCATCTTCCGCAAGCTTACCGGCAAACGTCCTGTAGGTGTGCGTATGCCTGACGGTATCATACATGATTTTCATAAGCAACTGTGGCTGGACAGAGGCTGCATCTATTCCTCCAACTGGCGCAACAATGATGGTCCTTTCCTGCTGCAAATAGACGGCAAGGGAATTCCTATCGTGGAGCTGCCGAAGGATGGCATTGTCGACGATACTTCTTATGATATGTATACGCTGCAGCATCCGGAGCATTATTACCTGCGCAGTGGGCGTGAAATGGTGCAGATTTGGCAGGATGAGTTTGACGGCCTGGCAGATGAAGGACGCATCATTAACTTTGTTATGCATCCGCAGTTTATCGGTCGTCCGGGATATGTTCGCGCATTGCGTTCATTTATTCATTATGCAAAAGAAAATGGAGCCTGGATTACTACTGACGAAGCCTGCGCTAAACATGTTTTAAAGCAGAAGGGTTATGACATTGAGGTTAAGTACTGATTTGAAAAAATCTGTTGGCAGTGTCGTTAATTCTATGGTATAATAATTCATTATATGAGCAAGTTTACTCATTGCATGTACGGAGTAAACAGGTATAAAAAACTGAGAGGGGTTTTTCTAATGAAAAAATTTACAATGAAAAGTATTTTTGCTTTTTTGGCAACAGCAATGCTGGCAATGATGCTGGTAGGCTGCGGTGGCGAGAAAAAAGATGCTGCAGCTGATGCAGGCAAGGGTGATAAATGGATTGTTGCTATCAATTCCACCTTCCCGCCGTTTGAATCCGTAAAGGAAGGCACCAAGGATTATCAAGGTGTTGATATTGACATCGCTCACTACATTGCCAAGAAGATGAACAAGAAAATCGAATTCACCGATATGAAATTCGCTTCTTTGGTGCCTACTCTGCAAAGCGGCCGTGCTGATGTTATTATCTCCGCAATTTCTCCGACTTCTGAGCGTGAGAAGGTTGTATCCTTCTCCAAGCCTTATTATTTCCCAATGAAGGCTATTCTCTGCAAAAAGGGTGCAGGATATGACGCTATGGATAAACTGAAGGGTAAAAAAGCCGGTGCTTCTATGGGCACTACCTATGCTAAAGAGTTGAAGGCTGTCGGCGGTATCGAGGTTGTTGAAATGGATACTACTCCGCTGGTTGTTCAGGATATTAAAAACGGTCGTCTGGCTGCAGGCTTGTTTGATTCTTCCCAAGCTGCTGTTTTCGTAAAACAAAATCCTGATCTGGAGCTGCATGTTCTGCAGGGAACTGTAGTAAAAGACGATACCTTTGCTATTGCACTGCCGAAGGATTCCAAGGATGTTGAAAAAATCAACGAAATCCTGAAAGAAATGCGCACCAATGGCGAGTTGCACAAAATTCTCGTAGCTCATCTGGGTGAAGAAGGCACTAAAGAATATGAAGCTGCAATTGAAAATCTGGATATTGCAAAGCTGTAAGAGGTGAATTGAGCAGATGTTAGATTTTTCCGTTCTGGAACCTTATATACCGCTTTTGGCAACCGCTGTCTGGATTACGCTTAAATTTACTTTCTTTTCCACAATTATGGGCTTTTTCGGCGGCTTTATCCTGGCGCTGATAACCCTGTCCAAGAACAGAGTGCTTTCCTTCCTGGCGAAGGTTTATATTTCTGTTTTCCGCGGTACACCGCTTTTAGTACAGCTGATGCTGATTTACTTTGCGACACCGCAGCTGACGAGCTATACTATTTCTGCCTTGGAGGCAGGCGTGCTTTCCTTTGGACTGAACAGTGCTGCCTATATTTCCGAAGCACTGCGCGGCGGTATTCTTGCTGTCGACAAAGGTCAGTGGGAGGGTGCAATGTCCTTAGGTGTGTCTAAGCATCGCTTCCTGCTGGATATTATTCTGCCGCAGGCTATTAAGAATGCTTTGCCTTCCCTGGTCAACGAAAGCATTATGCTGCTGAAAGATTCCAGCCTTGTTTCCGTTATCGGCGTTGCCGATACGCTGCGTTGGGCGGATCTGATTCAGGCAAAAACCTTCCGTGCATTTGAAGCCTTTATCGTAGCAGCTGCTGTTTATTATGTTTTGGTTATGGCCCTGAACTTTTTGGGCGGTTTGTTAGAAAAGAAGGTGCGCGTCAGTGATTGAGATTCAACACCTATCTAAAAGCTTTGGTAATTTAGAGGTCCTTAAGGATGTTTCCCTGACAATAAAAAAAGGTGAGGTTGTGACCATTATCGGTTCTTCCGGTTCAGGAAAATCTACGCTGCTGCGTTGTATCAATCTGCTCGAGCAGCCTACCGGCGGAGCGATTTTATTCGAAGGTAAGGACATCGTAAATTCCAAAATAAAAATTGAAGATATCCGCAAGAATGCCTGCATGGTGTTTCAGCATTTTAATCTTTTTGCCAATATGACTGTTCTGGAGAATATGACCTACGCTCCCCGTGTAGTCAACGGTCTTTCCAAGCAGGAGGCCAAGGAAAAGGCTATGAAGCTGTTGGCAAAGGTTAATCTTTCCGACAAAGCCAATGAATATCCCAGCCGTCTGAGCGGCGGCCAGAAGCAGCGTGTAGCGATTGCGCGTGCTTTGGCGATGGAGCCGAAGGTACTGCTTTTGGACGAGCCTACCTCCGCACTTGATCCGGAAATGGTCAAGGAGGTATTGGACGTTATCAAGCAGCTGGCAAATACCGGCATTACCATGGTTCTGGTTACCCACGAAATGGGTTTTGCCAAGGACGTATCGGATACAGTTTATTTCATGGACGGCGGTTACCTGATTGAAAGCGGTACGCCGGATGAAGTATTCAACCATCCGAAAACGGAACGTGCGAAGAAGTTTCTTGCTTCTGTTTTGGTATAAGGATATACAGATGAAAATATTTATAATTAATCCTGACTTTGGGGTTACTCCTGAGCAGATGGCAGCACGCTGTCATCTGCTCAGTGCGTATGTAGGTCCTGATGTGGAGCTGCACATGGAGTGCCTTGTTGAAAATCATATCGAAATTGATTCTGCTCTGGATGCCGCACTCGCTGCGCCTGAGATTATCAAAATGGCCGTGCGTGCGGAAAGCGAAGGCTATGATGCAGTCGTACTGTACTGCTTTAGTGACCCCGCTGTGGATGCCTGCCGTGAGGTGGTGAGTATACCTGTAGTGGGCGGCGGTCAGGCGAGCTGTCTTTTGGCACCGCTGGTAGGCAGGCAGGCCGGACTTTTGCTGGCAGATACGACACGCTATGCGGAAAAACAGCTTTTTGTCGCTCAGTGCGGTGTTGACGCTGCGCGTATTGCTGCGATTGGTGGCATTGAGGCTCGCGGTGTCGATTTGTGGGCGGAGCGTGAACGTGTCTTAGACCTGCTTACGGAAGCCGGCAGGGATTTGCTGGCGGCAGGCAGAGTGCAGGTACTGCTTTTGGGGTGCTTGTCCTTCTTAGGCTTGGCGCACCCGCTAAGTGAGCGTCTGGGCGTTCCTGTGGTTGACCCGGCGGTGGCACCGGTGGCGTTGGCAGAATGCCTTGTGCGCCAGGGACTTAAAACAAGTCGTAAGGCTTATCCTGCACCGCCGATGCGTAAACGTACGTGGCAGAGCGGGCAATTATAAACAGCTTGCTTTTCTGTAGGAAATAGTGTAAGATAATATTAGTATTAAAATCTTAAGAAGAGAGGTTACTGTTTTAATGAAAAAGAGCTTATTGACTTTGATTATGGCTATGATTATGGCTTTGGCCTGCACAACCAGCGCGTTTGCTGCCGAAGAACTGGGATATGTAAATGTAGAAAGAGTTTTCCGCAGCTATCCTGATATTCAGACTACCATGAGCGTTATCAATCTGGAACGCCAAAAGGCTGAAAATGAATTCAACGAAAAGGCTCCGAAACTTGATGATAAGGGCAGACGTGAGCTGGGCGAAAAATTATCCGCTCAGGTAGATAAGAAGGAAGCTTCTCTGCTGAATCCTATCCGCGAAAAAATCCGCAAAACTATCGGCCAGGTAGCAAAATCTCATGGCATTGCTAATGTAGTTGATGCAAGTGCTGTTGTATTCGGCGGCAAGGATCTGACTGAAGAAGTTATCGCTGCTGTTGCTCAAGGCAAATAAAAACTAAGTTTATTGAAGGCTGTTGCAGACAAGCGACAGCCTTTTTTGATGAGTGTGTTATAATATAAGTGTATTTTGTGTGAGGTGAAGCAGATGGCGCACTGTCCCTTTGATTTTGTAGATGACGGGAAAAAACATACTATCTGTCTTGTCGGCGGCGGTGGTAAAACGACGGTGATGTACGAGCTGGCAGCGGCCTGGGCAGCCTGCGGGCGCAAGGTGCTGACGCTGACAAGTACGCATATCCTGCGTCCTGCGGATGGCAGCTTTGCTGCTGACGCTGCAGCGGTACATAATTTGTGGCAGCAGGGGCGCTATGCTGTTATCGGCACGCCGGAACCTTCAACCGGTAAGCTGACAGCACCGCCGCAAGATTTATATGAAGCACTGCAGATGCAGGCAGACGTGATTTTGTGTGAGGCTGACGGCTCCAGACATCATCCCTGCAAGGCTCCTGCGGAGCATGAGCCTGTGCTTTTGCCTGACAGTGATATTGTGCTGGCTGTTGCAGGGATGGATGCTTTAGGCCGTTCGCTGGCGCAGGCCTGCCAGCGTCCGCAGCCGGCGGCAGAGCTTTTGGGCTGCAGCGCAGAAAGAATCATCGATGCGCAAATGCTTGCTTCGCTGTTGCTTTCGGAGCAGGGAGCACGCAAAAATGTCGGCGCACGCGCTTATTATATTGTATTGAATAAATGTGATCTGCTAAAGGCAGCGCAGCAGGAAGAAATGCGTCGGCTGCTGCTGAGTGCAGGCATGGACGAGCATAGAATATGGCTTCGTGAAAGGGGAGAATAACAAATGCTGAAGATTATTGTACGCGGTGGCGGTGACCTGGCAACAGGCGTTATCCATCGCTTGTGGGGTGCAGGCTTTAAGGTTTTAGTGCTGGAATGTGCTAAGCCTGCGGCAATTCGTCGACAGGTAGCGCTGTGTGAAGCGGTGTACCAGGGCAGTGCTCAGGTAGAAGGCCTCACTGCAAGATTGATAAACTCTCTGGCGGAGGCAGATGCTGTCTGGGAGCATGATGAAGTGCCGGTGCTGGTTGATGAAGCAGCGGATAGTGTGCATGCTTTTGCGCCTGATATTGTGATTGATGCGATTATTGCCAAGCGCAATCTTGGTACAAGCAGTACAATGGCACCGCTTGTTATTGCTTTAGGCCCCGGCTTCAGCGTGGGCGCAGATGCCGACTTAATTGTAGAAACGAAGCGCGGTCATAACCTGGGACGTATTATCCGCAGCGGCAGTGCTGCACCTAACAGCGGTGTACCCGGTAATATCGCAGGCTATAGTAAGGAACGTGTGCTGCACGCACCCTGCGCAGGCGTTCTGCACGTTGTTCATGATATAGGCAGCATTGTGGAAAAGGGCGAAACTATTGCAACTATTACCGATGGCGCTAATCAGGTAGAGGTAACGGCAACTCTCTCCGGTTTGATTCGCGGCATGATTCGCGATGGCTTTGCTGTTACCGAAGGCTTTAAAATTGCTGATATTGACCCGCGTAAGGAAGAGCTGGCCAACTGCTTTACGATTTCCGATAAGGCGCGCTGTATTGCCGGCAGCGTCCTGGAATTAGTCTGCCGTTATGCACAGGAGAAAGAAAAATGAAGTATCTAATGAAAAGAATACGTTCGCAGGCTTTGGGCTCACGGCCTTGTTATCTTGTTGCACTTATTGAAAGTGAAGGCTCTACTCCGCGTACCAGCGGTGCCTATATGCTGGTCGGAGCAAAAGGGTTGCTTTACGGTACAATCGGCGGCGGCGGTATGGAATACGCGGCGCAGCAGCTGGCGCAGCAGCGTCTGCAGAATGGTGGCGGCAGCTTTGTCAAAACGTTTGACCTCTCTCCGGCAGCAGGCATGGCCTGCGGCGGTAGCTGTCAGGTACAGTTCTGCTACCTGCCAGCGGGGGAAGAAACGGGGGATTTGGCGGAGGAAGCTCTTAGTGCAATGAAGCAGCGTGCTCCCTGGTGGTTTTTACTGCCTTTGGGTGAGGGCAATGCTTTGCCGCAAATAAAAAAAGACCTGCCGCTTGCAGGTCGCAGAGGTGTAATCAATATAGACGGCTGCGCTTATTATGCGGAGCAGTATGATTATGACGGTTCGGTTTATGTTTTCGGCGCCGGTCATGTTGCACGCGAGTTGGTGCCTCTTTTAAGTCATCTCGGCTTTAAATGCATCGTGCTGGACGACAGAGCGGAGTTTGCGGATAATGCAGCCTTTCCGCAGGCTGAGCATGTACAGCAGGTTGATTTTACTAAGCTGCAGGGGGTTTGCAGCCTGACGGCAAAGGATTATGCGGTAGTTATGACGCGCGGTCACGTGCATGACGCCAATGTAGAGCGCTATCTGTTGACTACGCCTGTGGGTTATATCGGCATTATGGGCAGTAAAAATAAAGCAGCCATGGCCAGAGCCGCTTTGCTGGCGGATGGCTACAGCGAGCAGCAGCTCGCTCGTGTTATTACGCCCATCGGCATTGACATAGGAAGTGAGACGCCGGCGGAGATTGCGGTGAGTATAGCAGCACAATTGATCCAAACTCGTTCAGAACGCATATAAGGCATCATATACTTCATCGAGAGGGCCTCGACGTAGCTTCAGAACGCGTATAAGGCATCATATACTTTCATCAAGAGCACCTCGACGTAGCTTCAGAACGCGTATAAGGCATCATATACTTCATCAGGAGCACCTCGACGTACTGGGAGTACGCCGTCGGTGCTCCTTCTTCGTCTCTGATACCTTCTCCGCATTCTGAGTAGTACGCCGTCGCCCCTCTCGCTTCGTCTCCGGTACTTTATCCGCATTCTGTTGAAAGGTAATGTACAACATACTTCATCTATATAATAATGAGCACCTCGACGTAGCAAAAGTAAGTCGTAGGTGCTCGTTTTTATATTATTATCTTAAAGTGCGAACGAAAAAGGCTATCTGATAAAATTTATACGGATTTTCTCTGTAATTTTCTTTACAATAAGACGTGATATGCGATAAAATATATGCATGAAAAAATGAAGGGGTGCTTATATGTCTAAGTTTGTTAAACTGTCTGAGGAAGCTTATAAGTTTGAAGGCAAGCTGTCTTTGAGCTCGGCTATTCCTTTAGGTCTGCAGCATGTTTTGGCTATGTTTGTCGGCAATCTTACACCGGTTCTGATTATTGGCGGTGCCTGCGGTATTGTCGGCGGTGCCGGTTTTGAACAGCTGCAGGTTGTTTTGATTCAGAATGCGATGATTGTTGCAGGTCTGGTAACTTTGCTGCAATTATATTCCGTTGGTCCCTGCGGTGGCAAGGTGCCTATTATTATGGGTACAAGCTCCGGCTTTATCGGCGTGTTTGCCGGTATCGTTGCAACCTTGGGCAGCGGTGTTGTCGCCTATGGCGCGATTATGGGTGCTTCGATTATCGGCGGTGTTTTTGAAGCAGTGCTTGGTCTTGTGCTCAAGCGTATCCGCCGCTTCTTCCCGCCTGTTGTCTGCGGTACCGTTGTACTGTCTATCGGTCTGTCGTTGATTTCCGTAGGTATCAATTCCTTTGGCGGTGGCTTCAAGACGAAGGACTTCGGTTCTATCGAAAACCTGCTGCTTGGCTTGTTTGTACTTTGCGTTATTCTTTTCTTTAAGCATGGCACTAAAGGCTTTTTGAGCTCTTCTTCCATTCTGCTTGGTATTATCGCCGGCTATATCGCTGCGATTTTCATGGGCTTTGTGCTGCCTACAACCGCAGTTACGCCTGACGGAGTGGAATACACCAAATCCTGGGTACTGCATTGGGACAAGGTAGCGAATGCTTCCTGGTTTGCTGTGCCTCAGTTAATGCCGGTTGATATCGTATTTGATATGCGTGCTATTATGCCGGTGCTGATTATGTTTGTTGTTACCGCAGTTGAAACTGTCGGTGATATTTCCGCCGTTGTTGAAAGCGGTCTGAACCGTGAAGCTACGGACAAGGAATTGTCCGGCGGCGTTATTTGTGACGGCATTGGCTCTTCCATCGCTGCTGTCTTCGGCGTACTGCCTAACACCTCGTTCTCTCAGAATGTTGGTCTGGTTGCTATGACGAAGATTGTTAACCGTTTTGCTTTGGCAACCGGTGCGGTATTTTTGATTCTCTGCGGCCTGATTCCGAAGCTGGGCGCTTTGGTTTCCATTATGCCGCAATCCGTTCTGGGCGGCGCTGCTGTAATGATGTTCTCCTCGATTGTTGTCAGCGGTATTCAGCTGGTTACTAAAGAGAAGCTTAACCCGCGCAGCCTGACGATTATTTCCGTTGCTTTAGGCGTTGGCTACGGCATGGGCGCTACACCCGGCATCCTGGCACACTGCCCGGAGGCAATGCGCATGATGTTCGGTGAATCCGGTATCGTTCCGGCAGCCTTTGTAGCAATTCTGCTGAATATTATTCTGAATAGGGGCGAAGACGCTCAAGCGTAATTTTATCCTGCTGGGTATCGATATCCAGCAGCTCGTTGATATCCTGAACCGGTACTTTTACTACCAGTTCAGGATATTTTTTTGTCAGTACGGAACCACCCTTGTCCTGCGGCAGCTGTTGCAGCTCGTCGGCAAATTTTGCAGGGAAGATAATGGGATTGCCGGGAGTTTCTTCGTAATACAGGCGATGAATTTTTTGCGGTTGCGCTAAAAAGCTTTCGGCGAGGCGGATAAGCGAAGCTTGCTGTAAAAGCGGCTGGTCGCCAACGGCAAAAAGCAGCCCCTCGGCCTGAGGCAGATGCTGCTCTATATAAGCAGTGCCCAAACGCACTGTGTCGCTCAGATAGGGCTTGTCGTGCAGCAGGCAGGGGATTTGCTGCTGCGCGCAGATTTCCGCAACCTCTTTATGGCGTGTGACAACGATTCGCTTGGCAAAGAGTCCTTGACTGATATCAAGGATGTGCTGCAGCATGGGCGCTCCGTCGATGGCTGTCAGCAGCTTGTTGGCACCGAAACGGCGGCCTACGCCGGACGCCAGGATGATGCAGGCTATTGTAGAATATTTTTCGTTCATAAAGTTACCTCACGGTTTTGATTGTGTATATCATTATTATAAGACTGAATGGTGGTGCTAACAAGCGGGGAGTACAGGTTAGCGGAAGAATATATTTTATCCGCAAAAACAAAAAACTCTGTAACCGAAGTTACAGAGTTTAGTTTCAAGTGGTGGCCCTGGCAGGATTCGAACCTGCGACCTTTTGATTCGTAGTCAAACGCTCTATCCAACTGAGCTACAGAGTCACATCAGCGTTGCTGTTGTTTCAAGCAACAATGATATTATAGCGAAAAGTGCGCTTCTTGTCAACACTTTTTTGAAATTATTTTTTAGATTTTTTCCCGACAGCTTTTTCTTTGGCAACAGGCTGATGTTTTTCCAGCCAGCCGCAGTAAATGAAGAAGCCTAAGGCAACGAGGAAGAAGCCTAAGCTGGTAGCCTGCGCCGACTTCAGTCCGAACATCCAGGGCTCGGCGTAGTCACCGCGCAGCATTTCCAAAAAGAAGCGGACTACGGAATAAAGCATGGCGTACATGCATAAAGCCTGACCGCGTGCATGCTTGGTGGTGCGGAACAAAAGCAGCAGGGCAAAAATGACGATATCCAGCTGACCTTCCCAAACTTCCGCCGGCCACAGGGGTACAGGGCCGTAGGTTTTGTAAGCGAGCGTGCCTTCCGGGTACAGCAGGCCGAAGCTGCCGCCGGTCGGTGTGCCGAAGGCGTCACCGTTGAGCAGGTTGGCCATGCGTCCGATGGACTGACCGATAAGCAGCGAAGGCGAAATGATATCCGCCAGAGCTACCCAGTCGATGTCATGCAGCTTGCAGTAAACAATGCCGGCAGCAATGCCTGCCAGCATACCGCCCTGCACGGCCATGCCGCCCTGCCAGACGAAGGGGATTTCCAGCAGATGATGGCTGTAGTAATCCCAGTCGAAGAAGAAAACGTCCCACAGCCTGCCGCCGATGAGGCCTGCAAAGCCGCCGTAGATGCCGATGTCTAAAATATGCTCGTGCCAGCGTCCGTCCTGCTTAGCCAAAAAGTAGGCAGTGCCGGTAGCCAGAAAAATTGCTGTGCAGAGCATCAGACCATACATGCGTATGGGAAAATCGCCGATAAAAAAGAGATATTGATGCATTATGGATAAAGCCTCCTAAAAAATCTAACTAATATTTTAACACATTCCGGTATTTTTATCAGCGAAAAAGTTGTGATTTCTTTATTCAGAAAGCTTATTTAATTTAACAGCGAAGATAGTGTTGCGTGACATGTTGCTTATGTCATTATCCACAGCGTCAATATTATGATATAATGATGGAAGCGATATGAGCTTTATGGAAGCAAAAAATAGAGAAAGAAGGTCTGTAATTTTATGAAGGCGTTGACTTATATTGAACACGGAAAGTTTGCTATGCAGGAAAAGGCCAAGCCGCAGCTTATTTCTACGCGCGATGCTCTCGTGCGCGTAACCTTGGGAAGCATCTGCACCAGTGATTTGCATATTAAGCATGGCTCGGTACCGCGTGCTGTGCCGGGAATTACCGTGGGCCATGAAATGGTTGGTGTGGTGGAAGCGGTTGGCGCAGACGTAAAAACCGTGAAGCCCGGTGACCGCGTGACGGTAAACGTAGAAACGTTCTGCGGTGAATGCTTCTTCTGCAAGAAGGGCTTTGTCAACAACTGCATCGATCCTCATGGCGGCTGGGCGCTTGGCTGCCGCATTGACGGCGGACAGGCGGAATTTGTGCGCGTGCCCTATGCTGACCAGGGGTTGAACAAAATTCCCGACAGCGTTACCGATGAGCAGGCGCTTTTTGTGGGCGATATTCTTGCTACCGGTTTTTGGGCAACACGTATTTCGGAAATCACCGAGGAGGATACAGTGTTGATTATCGGTGCCGGTCCGACAGGCATCTGCACTCTGCTGTGCGTTATGCTGAAGCAGCCGAAGCGCATCATCATATGTGAAAAAGATGCAGCCAGAGCGGAGTTTGTCAGAAATCATTATCCCGATGTACTGCTTTGCGAGCCTGAGGAATGCGAAGCCTTTGTTAAGGAGCATTCCGACCATGGCGGTGCGGACGTTGTTCTGGAGGTCGCCGGCGGTCGCGATACCTTCCAGCTCGCGTGGAAGTGTGCGCGTCCGAATGCTATTGTGACGGTTGTGGCGCTTTATGATGAAGCACAGAGCCTGCCGTTGCCTGATATGTACGGCAAGAACCTTATTTTCAAAACCGGTGGCGTGGATGGCTGCGACTGTGCGGAGATTCTGCACCTGATTGAAGAAGGCAAAATTGATACTACGCCGCTGATTACGCATCGCTTCAAGCTGGCGGACATCGAGGAAGCTTACCGCATTTTCGAAAACAGATTAGACGGAGTTATCAAGATAGCGATTAGCGAGTGATAATTTTTGTAAAGCATGCTATAAGAGGGGCGATTTTATGATTAAGCATATAACAACAACACCGGCAAAGGCCTTAGAAAAATTAAAAGCAGGCAACGCCAGATATATTGATGCCAAAATCAACAGCGAGGATATTTCGCAGGCCAGAAGAACGGATACCTTGGTTAACGGGCAGAAGCCTTATGCGATTATTATTACCTGCTCTGATTCCCGCGTAATTCCGGAGAATATTTTTATGACAGGCATCGGCGAGCTGTTTGTCATCCGTATTGCCGGTAATGTGATTGATGAGCATCAACTGGGCAGTATCGAATACGCAGCCAGTCATCTGGGTGCGCCGCTGATTGTCGTTATGGGGCATACGCATTGCGGTGCGGTGCATGCTGCAATCAACCATGATCCGGAGGGCTATATCAAATTTATTACGGATAAAATCAAAGCAGCGATTGGTGACGAGTGTGACCCGTATAAAGCAGCCTGCATGAATGTCAAAAGCTGTGAAGCGGAAATCGAAGCGAGTCTGGAGATTCAGAAGATTGAACATCAGGAAGGACTGCGCGTCATCGGTGCTATGTATCATCTGGAGAATGGTGTGGTAGATTTTATCTAAAGCAGATTATTTTGAGCTGCCTTGAGCTTAGCGTCTTGAGGCACTTCTTTTTTGTAAGTTAATTTCTCAAAATTCATAATAATGCGCTTGACAGAATTGTGGCTTGAATGTATTATGTATACATAATACAGATTTCGATTAAAAGCAGCTTTTACACGCTTTTGGAGAAGGAGGCAAATGTATTATGCGTAAAGAACACGACTTTTTAGGTGAATTAGAAATTCCTGATAATGCATATTATGGTGTACAGACCATGCGTGCCATGGAAAACTTCCAGATTACAGGCTATACTGCCGATCCGCTTTTTATCAAAGCCTTGGGTATGGTCAAAAAGGCTGCGGCCTTGGCCAATATGAAAATCGGTCTTTTGGATGAAAAAATCGGCAATGCTATGGTTCAGGCCTGCGATGATATTATCAGCGGCAAGCTGAACGACCAGTTCCCGACCGATCCGATTCAGGGCGGTGCCGGAACATCCTTCAATATGAATACGAACGAAGTAATCTGTAACCGCGCTTTGGAAATTCTAGGTCGTCCGCGCGGAGATTATGACTATATCAGCCCTAATAACCATGCCAATATGTCGCAGTCCACTAACGATGTTATTCCTACATCCATCCGTGTCTGCGCTCTGATGCGCGCCGAACAGCTTATTATTGCCTTGGAAAACCTGGCGGATTCCTTTGATAAGAAAGGCGAGGAATTCAAGGATGTGCTGAAAATTGGCCGTACGCATCTGCAGGACGCTGTGCCTATTACCTTAGGCCTGGAGTTCAAAGCCTTTGCTTCCTCCATGCGCAGACGCAGTAGCTGCATTCGCCGCAGCTGTGAGCTGCTGCACACCATGAATATGGGCGCAACAGCAGTCGGCACCGGACTGAATGCCGATCCCGAATATATCAAAGAGGTTTGCGAACAGCTTACGCTGGTTACCGGCGAGAGCTTCACTACCGCGGACAATCTTGTTGATGCTACCAGTAACACGGATATCTTCACCGATTTATCCTCCAGTTTGAAAACATCGGCACTTTCGCTGATTAAAATTTCCAATGACCTGCGTCTGATGGCCTCCGGTCCGAGGGCAGGCTTCTGCGAAATTACGTTGCCGCCGCGTCAGCCAGGTTCCTCTATCATGCCGGGTAAGGTTAACCCCGTTATCCCCGAGGTAGTGGACCAGACCTGCTATCAGGTAATTGCCAACGATTTGGCTGTGGCCTTCGGCGTAGAAAACGGCCAGTTCCAGCTTAATGTTATGGAACCCGTTATGGCTTACAATATTTTCAATTCCTTACGTTTCCTGACCAATGCTGTCAATACGCTGCGTACCCGCTGCGTAGACGGCATTAAGGCTAATCGTGCCCAATGCGCGGAATGGCTGGATAAGAGCGTGGGCATTGTTACGGCGTTGCTGCCGCATATCGGTTACGAAACCTGCTCCGTTTTGGCGAAGGAGGCGCTGGCAACCAACAGAAACATTAAGGACCTGCTCATTGAACGCAAGGTGCTGAGTAAAGAGGATTTGGATGTTATCCTTGCTCCTGCGGAAATGACCAGACCGGGTATTGCCGGTAAGGAGCTTTTGAAGAAGATTCATGAGTCCAGAGAAGAACTGGTGTAAAGCACAAGAGAGCAGTTCTGTTATAACAATAGAATAAAAGCAAAAGCTGCAGCTATGCTCCTGAGTACGGGAGCAGGCTGCAGCTTTTTAATTTGAGCTTTGGGAAATTTGCTTGTTAGCACAAGAAAATTTCTTCCGTCCCACCCGAAATCATGCTTTGGGGTGGGGGAAAAAGAGCTTCTTGTTGCTATAATTATAATAACAACATAGGTAATAATTTTTTAGGAGGTTGATGAATATGCGTATTGCTAAGAAATTGTTTTCCTGCTTAGCCTTATTTTTACTTTGCCTCGTGTGCTTGCTTGCGGATGCTCCCAAGGTTCGGGCAGCGGAATTCCTGACTGCTGATGACGGAACATTTCTTTATATGAACAGCAGAGAGCTGGAAATCAGTGATGATGAGGACGGCGTGCAATTTTTCCTTGCTGATGACGGTACTCTGCAGCTGATGAACAAAAATACCAAAGATGTTTATAAGACCTTCGTTCCTGCGGAGCAGGGAATGGTTGGCTATAGGGTGCGGGATGTTTTTACCGCTAATCCCGAAAATATATTTTTTGAAATAAATGCCACTATCGGTGCTCATGAGCAGAACTGCGGTTATTGGCTTATCGGTAAGGAAAACGGACAATGGGTGACATATGTAACCTTGGAAGATCTGGCTAAAAACGGCTATGCCATTGACCAGTGGCGGCAAATTGTGACCAAGATTAATACGGATGGCAGCGGACGTTTTATTCTGCTCAGCCAATATGAATATATGCCTCCGGAAGCTACCTTCGGCATGCAGAGAAGATATTTCACGGATTTGCAGCTGGAGCTTTTGTGGGATGATGCTGCGCCAGGGTTTGTTATGCGTAGATTGTAATAAGCAGTTGCGTCGGCAATAATTGCTTGTTGGCGGTTGCTCAGCATCTTCAAGCTCAGTGTGTGACTGATGAACGAGTCAATCAGTTTGCAGAGTATATGATTTTTATAATGTCACGAAAAATATATATAATTCGTGACAAGCAATTTGTATTTTACTGTCAGTAATAATAGATAATATATTAGCTGAAGCTTGCAAAAACAACACTTTTAGGATAAAATATTAGCTATGGATATGTTTGATTTTTTGGAAGCTACCCCAGATGAGATTAACAAAGGAATTGCAGCTCGCGTTCGTACTGTACGTAAACGGCGCAAAATTTCGCAGGTTAGATTAAGTGAGAAATCAGGAGTAAGCTTAGGATCTGTGAAGCGCTTTGAGAGTACAGGTGAAATTTCCTTATTATCTCTGACTAAAATTGCTATCGCATTGAATGTTGAACAAGAGCTGAAGCAGCTTTTCAGCAACGTGCCTTATATGTCACTTGAGGAGATAGAAAATGAAAGAAATCAACAAGATTAAGGTATCTTATAATGGTAAGGTGGTAGGTTCAATAATTAGGTATCAGCGTTATCTGACCGCCTTTGCTTATGATCCGGAATGGTTGAGGAATGGGTTTTCTATAAGTCCTTTTTCGTTGCCTTTAAGAGAAGAGCCTTTTATTGCTAAGCAAGAGCCTTTTGATGGTTTATTTGGCGTTTTTGAAGATAGCTTGCCTGATGGATGGGGCAGACTGCTGCTAGATCGTTTGTTACTGAAAAATAAAATAAATCCCCATAGTGTAGGTAATCTTGAGCGTTTGGCGATTGTCGGCGCATCAGGTATGGGCGCTTTGGTTTATGAGCCTGAGTATAATATTTCTGAGAGAAGCGGTTTTGCTGATTTGGATAAGCTGGCTGAAGAGTGTAGTTTGATACTGTCTTCTGAGTATAATGATAATATTGATGAACTGTTTTCTTTAGGCGGATCTTCCGGTGGTGCAAGACCTAAAATACTTACAGAGGTAGATGGAGAAGATTGGATTATCAAGTTTCCTGCTTCTATGGATAAACCTGATATAGGTTTACAGGAGTACAAGTATTCTCTTTGTGCTGGAAAATGTGAGATAAATATGTCGGAAACGCGTTTATTTCCTTCAGCGCGTTGTGAGGGTTACTTTGGCACCAAAAGATTTGATCGTGTGAAAACTTCTGAAGGTGAAAAAAGAATTCATATGGTTTCGGTAAGTGCTCTTTTGGAAACGTCACACAGGATTCCTAATCTTGATTATGTTATACTGGGAAAGTTAACTTTGACGTTGACGAAGGACTATCAGGAGCTGGAAAAGCTGTTTAGGTTAATGTGCTTTAATGTTTTTGCGCATAACCGTGATGATCATTCCAAAAACTTTTCGTTTATATATTCAGATGATGAGAAAAAATGGATTTTATCACCTGCCTATGATTTGACGTATAGTTATTCTATAGGCGGAGAGCATGCTACAACGGTTGATGGTAATGGCAAAAATCCTGGCATGAAGGATATTATGGAAGTTGCGAAGAAGCTCGGTATGAATCTTAAGCTGGCTGAGGATATAGCGCAACAGGTTCGGGTTTGTGTCGAAGATGATTTAGGAGAATTTATTTTTAAAAGATAAAATATCGCGAAAGAATAGTAAAGGCCTAATGAGTTACGCAAATGATGTGAACTCATTAGGCTTTATTTTTCTGGATTTACACAATAAAAAACGCTGATGCATAAGCATCAGCGTTAACTTCTGGTAGCGCTAAAGGGAATCGAACCCTTGATTTCGCCTTGAGAGGGCGACGTCTTAGCCGCTTGACCATAGCGCCATTTGGCTCCGGGACTAGGACTCGAACCCAGACCGAATGATCCAGAGTCACTTGTGCTACCATTACACCATCCCGGAGTAGCAGTTCTTTTTGAGCACGCTCATCAGAACAATAACGATTATAGCAGATAGATAGCAGTTGGTCAAGTATTTTTTTTGAAAAAAGTAGAATTTTTTTAGAAAAAGTTTAGGAGGACCGGCAACGTTTGTTTGAAGTATAGATTGACGCATATGCTTTAGCATGATAAAATCAAGATAATACAACGATTAAATAACAGTGAATAAATATTCGTGACAGGGAGTGATAGCATGAAGCTTTTACATTTGTCGGATCTGCATTTAGGAAAAAAACTTAACGAGTTTTCTCTTTATGAGGATCAAAAATATATTTTACAACGGATTGTACAGATGATTTGCGCCAAGCAGCCTGATTGCGTACTGCTTGCCGGAGATATTTATGATAAACCGGTGCCGCCGGCAGAAGCTGTCGTTTTATTTGATGATTTTCTCAATCAGCTGGCGGAGCTCAAGGTGCCTGTGTGCATCATCAGCGGCAACCATGATTCGGCAGAGCGCTTGGCGTTCGGCGCGCAGCTGATGAGCGGCAGCGGCATTCATTTTGCGGGCAGCTACAACGGTGAGGAGCAGAAGCTCGTGCTGGAGGATGAATTCGGCAGGGTGAATATTTTCCTGCTGCCGTTTTTGAAGCCTGCTGTTGTGAAGCATTGGGCACCGGAGGAGGCTGCGGCGGAGATTAGCAGCTGCCATGATGCGGTGAAATATGCTGTGTCGCAGCTGCCGTTGGCACAGGATGAGCGCAATGTGCTTGTTGCGCATCAGTTTGTCACCGGCGCTGTCACCGCAGGCAGCGAGGCAGTTAATGTGGGCGGTCTGGATAATATCGGCGCGGAGGTTTTTGCTGCTTTTGATTATGTGGCTTTGGGACACATTCATAATCCGCAAAACGTCGGCGGTAATGAGCGCATCCGCTATTGCGGTACACCGCTGAAATATTCCTTCAGCGAATGGCAGCAGCAAAAGTCCGTGACAATGGTGGAGCTTGCCGAAAAAGGCAATATGAAGGTTACGCAGCTGTCGCTGACACCGCTGCGTGAGGTACGCTATTTAAAGGATACCTTTGAGAATTTAATGGCAAGGCCGAACTACGCCATGTTCCCGATGGATGAAAATGGTTGTCTGCAGGATTTTTATTATCTGACGCTGACGGATGAAAACGATGTTCCTAATGCTATGCAGCGCCTGCAGACTGTATATAAGAATTTGCTGCAGCTTGATTACGATAATAAGCGCACGCAGGCGAATGCGGAGCTGGAGGTTACGGAAGATTTAGTGGAGAAAACTCCGTTGGAGCTTATCGATGATTTTTATCGCCTGCAGAACAATCAGGAGCTGAGTGAGGAGCAGAAGCAGTATCTTACTAATTTGCTTTCGGAAATGGGAGGTGACGTATTATGAGACCGCTGAAGCTGGTTATGAGTGCGTTTGGTCCGTATGCGGGGCAAACTGTAATAGATTTTTCCAAGCTCGGAGAGCAGGGACTGTATCTGATTACCGGTGATACAGGTGCCGGCAAAACCGTAATTTTTGATGCCGTTTCCTATGCCTTATATGGGCAGACGAGCGGCGGTGTGCGTGATGCCAACATGCTGCGCAGCCAATATGCGGATGCCGATACGCCGACCTTTGTGGAGCTGGAGTTTTCCTTCCGCGGCAAGTGCTACAGGGTAAAACGTAACCCGGAGTACCGCCGTCCGGCAAAGCGCGGCGGCGGTATGACGAAGGAAAAAGCTGGCGCAGAGCTGTACTATCCTGATGGACGCGTACCGGTGACGAGAATGTCTGATGTAGACAAGAGTATTGTGGAGCTTTTGGGGCTTAATCACAAGCAGTTTACGCAGATTACGATGATTGCTCAGGGACAGTTCCGCAAATTTTTGGATACCAATACGGATGAGCGCAGTAAAATCTTCCGTGATTTATTTCATACATACTTCTTCCAGCAGCTGCAGGATAAGCTGAAGCAGGATGCTGCGGCTAAGCGTAATGAATTTATCGAGCAGCAGCGCCGAAGCGAGCAGGCGCTGAACGGCATCAGCTGCATTTATCCCGTATATACGGAGCAGCTGCAGAGCTTTGCTTTGCGTCACTATGAAGGCTGTGTTGAAGAAGTATTGGCCTTGGTTGACACAATTATTGCTCTTGACGAAAAGGAACAGCAGCAGGTGGCGGCAGCGGCGGCTATTGTGACGAAAAATCTGACTGCGCTGCAGGACAGCCTGAGCGCTATTGATAAAAAGCAGCAGCTTGAAAAATATATGCAGACGACAGAAGTGAGAATAGCAGGCATGCAAAAGCAACTGGAGCAGGAAGCAGCTGCAGCAGTGCAAAGACAGGAGGCTCTGCAAAAGCTTGAGGCAGAGGTCAATGAAGCGCAAAAGGGCGAGGTGGAGCTGGCACAGCTGCAAACAGAAAGGCAGCAGCTGTCTGCACGCCAAAGAGAGCTGCGGCAATTACAGGAAATGCAGCAGCGTTACCAAAGTCAGGAGGTTGCACTTCTGCAGAAGCGTCAGGAGTATAAGCAGGCCTGCGATAATTTCAATCATCTTAATGAGCTGAGCGACGCTTGCTTTGACAGATTTTTGGGTGCGCAGGCGGGACTGTTGGCACACGATAAGCTGAAGCCCGGCAAGCCCTGCCCGGTTTGCGGTTCCTGCGAGCATCCGCAGCCCGTGCAGCTGGCGCAGGATGCACCTACCGAAAATGATGTTGAGCAGGCGCGCGCTAAAGCTGAGGCTGCTCAGAAGATAAGGGATGGTCTTATAGGTGAAGGCAAGGCTTTAAAGGAACATCTGGAGCTGGATAAAACCTTGCTGCTAGGCAAGGGCGTGGAGCTGCTTGGCTGTGATGATTTGAAGCTGATTGCCGAAAGAGCGCAGGCAGAACTAAAGGATGTTAATAATAAGATTACGTCCCTGCGTCTGAAGATGGGCTTCTTGCAGGAAAAGGTGGAGCAATACCGTAAGCTGGCGAAAACTTTGGAGCAGCAGAAGGCTGCCGACAAGCAAGCGGAGGCTGCGGCGCAGAGCATAAGGCAGCAGCTGGCAGGTGCCGAAGGACAGCTGCAGGAGCTGAAAAAGCAGCTTGCCGAGCAGAATGAGCTGCTGACGGATGTGGATGAACAGAAGCTGCAGCAGGAGCATGAAAAGCTGCTGTCGCAGCAGCGTGAGCTGGAGCTGCAGGATAAACGGCTCTATGCCGCCATCAAAAACAATCAGCGGATTAAGCAGGAGGTCAGCGGCTATGAAGCGCGCAGGGCAGCCTGCGAAGCGGAATATAGTTTGATCAACAGCCTTTCCGCAACGCTGAACGGAACCTTGACAGGCAAAAAACGTGTTAATTTGGAAACCTATGTGCAGATGCACTACTTCGATAAAATTCTGCAGCGCGCCAATGTAAGGCTGCTGCACATGAGCCGCGGTCAGTACGAGCTGTGCCGTGACAAAATGCAGGATGCGGACAGCAAGACGGGCAACAGCAAAACAGGCCTCGATTTGGAGGTCAAGGATTACTACAGCGGTAATTTGCGCAGCGTCAAAACCTTAAGCGGCGGCGAATCCTTCATGGCATCGCTAGCGTTGGCGCTGGGGCTGGCGGATGAGGTGCAGTCCTGCGCAGGCGGCATTCAGCTGGATACGATGTTTGTCGACGAAGGCTTTGGTTCGCTGGATGACAGTAGTCTGCAGCAGGCTATTGCTACACTTCAGGGACTCAGTGAAGGCCATCGCCTTGTAGGCATTATTTCACACGTACACGATTTGCAGGAAATGATTGACAAAAAAATTCTCGTCAGGAAAAAACGCGGCCAACAGGGGACAGGCAGCGAAGTCGCACTGGTGGTAGATTAAGCTAAAAATATCTCTGCTGAAGCAGAAAATCACTTTACCATAGATTGTCAGTGTGATAAAATAATCTTTATACTTAAAAGACAAATTTATTGCTGACATGTTCGTAGCAACAGTTAAAAAACAATTTATGGAGGGCTTGACGATGAAATTATTGGAAGAAAAAATTGTTAATGACGGTGTTATCAAAAGCGGTAATGTCCTGAAGGTTGACAGCTTTTTAAATCATCAGATTGATGTGCCGTTTGTTGCGGAGCTTGGTAAAGAATTAAAGCGTTTGTTTGCAGACAGGAATATTACTAAAATCCTGACTATTGAAGCCTCCGGTATCGGTATTGCCTGCGTTGCGGCAATGTATTTTGGCGTTCCGGTAGTGTTTGCCAAGAAATCCAGCGGTAGCAATATGGATAAGGATGTTTACTTCACTCAAATTTATTCCTATACCCATAGCAAAACGAACGACGTTGTTGTTTCCAAAAGATTCCTGTCCAAAACAGACCATGTGCTGATTATTGATGACTTCCTGGCTAACGGCTGCGCGCTGGAAGGACTTATCGATATTGTACGTCAGTCCGGCGCTACTGTTGAAGGCGTTGGCGTTGCTGTAGAAAAAGGCTTCCAGGGCGGTGGCGACAAGCTGCGCAAAGCCGGCTACAACCTGCATTCCTTAGCTATTATTGATAAGATGGATGCAAAAACCAACACAGTAGTGTTCAGACATGAGGAAGCGTAATGAGCGAAAAACAATATGCGGTTGCACCTTGATGATGTTCGGTTCTATCGTAGTCAGTGGCGTGCAGATGATTGCCAACTGCGGCTACAATTCCCGTAATGTAACGATTGCTTCTCTGGCACTCAGCATCGGTATCGGCTTTACCCAGACACCGGCAATTTTTAAGATTTTCCCGGATCTGATTAAGAATGTTTTTGCAGAAAACTGTGTAGCCGTAGTTTTTATCGTGGCTATGGTGTTAAATATCATTCTGCCTAAAGAGGAAGAAGAATAGCGATACGTGTTTTAAAATAAAGAGGGGTTACAAATGAAGATTATTGATGCCCATATGCATTATTACAATGTTGATGGTTTTGTGCAGGTTGCAGCCAATGCAGGCTATGAAAATACAGCAGCCTGCTGGCAGAAGATATGCGAAGAAAACAATATCGTCTTTTCTGTAGCTATGGGCAACACTAATTATACGTCTTCGAAATACGGTGGTGTTACACCGCGTATGATTGACCTTGCAGCGCCTTTTGACGAGGAGCATTACAATCAGCCACAGAACATGGGTTACTGCATGGGTGTAAACAGCGAGGCTATAATCGAAGCAAATGCGGAAAAAACGGCGCAGGAATTTGAACGCTTTATTAAGGACCCGCATTGTCTGGGCATTAAGCTCTATCCCGGTTATAACGCTGTCTATGTCAACGATAAAAGGCATTGGCCGCTGTTTGAACTGGCGCGTGCCTATAATGTGCCCGTAGCAATTCACACAGGCGATACTGCCTGGCCCAGCGGTTTATTGAAATACTCGCATCCGCTGACTGTTGATGAAGCGGCAGTGGCGTTTCCCGACGTTACCTTTGTCATAGCGCACTGTGGTTGCCCATGGTTCGCCGATGCGGCAGAGGTGGCCTGCAAGAACGCCAACGTATGTATTGACCTTTCTGGTTTGGTGGAGGGCAATCCTAAACCGCTGATGCTGCTCGAAAGACAGCGTGGATTTTTGCGTCAGCTGCATACCTGGCTGAATTATCTTGGCAATTATGAAAAAATCATGTATGGCAGTGACTGGCCGCTTGTAAATATTCCCCTGTATATCTGGATGATCAGCCATGTTGTTCCCGAATGCTATCACGAGGATGTATTTTATAACAATGCAGTAAGGATTTACAGTAAAATCGGCAAGCTGCTGGAAAAGTGCGGAGGTTGAGATGGGACAGCCTGATATCAAAGAAATAGAGGCAGGACTTAAGGATTGGGACTTTGTGCGCAATCTGCCTGCTGCAATTGGTGATTATACCCTTGTGCCGGGCTCCGGCATCGACGGACAGATTTTGAATATTGCAGCCTATGTGCACGAAGCATCACACTGCCGTCTTGATTTGACTTATACAAAAGAAACCTTTGACTATGTGCCGGTAAAAACCGTAGGTCTGCATATGTTTCGCGACGTGCGCTTCTTCTGCCGTGACCGCGAGCACTTTGCCGACATGATGCGCAAGAGTCTGCCGGATATTCTGGCCAGCATGGACAAGAAAACTGTACATACGCTGCCGTATGAAGCGAAAGCGCTACATTTTGAGCATTGGGACTATTGGCGCACGCTGCCTGCTCAGGTAGGCGATTATGAGCTGTATATTACGCCTTATAATCCCTTGCCTTATATCAATGGTTCCTTTATCTTTTTGGATTATACTGATTTTAAGCATGGCAATCAGATATACTTTTCCTATAATATTTTCCGTGATGAGCTGTTTGCGGAAATGCGCAAGAATCATCTGCCCTTGACCACAGACGCTTTTGACGTGCTTGGCAACGTGCCGGCGGAGGATAAGCTGCAGGCTTTGCAGGTGCATATAGAGGAAAAATTGATGGCTGCATTGGACGATTTAAAAAAAGTATAAAAAGATGTTGACAAAATAGGCTCAAGCCTGTATAATATAATTCATAGTTGATTGGCCCGGTGGTTCAGTTGGTTAGAATGCCGCCCTGTCACGGCGGAGGTCGTG
>CAVCLW010000022.1:0-39930 GCA_963603005.1 Escherichia coli
ACAAGCTATGGATTTTTTATTTTCTTAGGTGTGCAACTTCATTATACAATCTACCAACGAATACCATTGTAAATGTCCAGATCTCTATAGTTTGCAAAGAAATTAGTGCTGCTGTGCTTATCTTTATGATCAACATTTACAGCAATGCCCTTTGCCTTCATATCTGCATCATTAACAGCAGTTTCACCATTCAGCAACTCTGTATTCAGGCGCACGCCCCATTCACGTTTTTGGCCGAGACGTTGGCTGATATCCAGGTATTCACCAAAGGAGCCTTTGCCGGAGAAGGTTTGTTTATACTTAACAAAGTCAGTATCACCGGCACGTTTTGTTCTGGCATTGATAATACCGCCTGCAGTATTGGATTCATATTGAACACCACTGGCACCTAACATAGAGTTAGGACCGGAAACAACATCAATGCCCTCCATAGCAAACATCGGAAGATTGAACTGAGTCATAACACCGTGCACACCATTTACATACATTGCAGTACCATTGGTACGGAAACCGCGCACAGAAAAGTCACCATGCAGAACACTGCCTGACGCTCTCACAGACGGAATGCCAACCAAAGCCTTATCCAAAGGCTCATTAGGTCCGAGGAATAAATCCATAGTCTTTTGCGCTACATTGGTTACGCTAAAAGGAGTTTTCATAACATCCTTGTCACCCAATAAGCCTACAGAACCTTTAGCGTTGACCATTTCACCCGGCATTTTGTCGCGAGAACCTTCAACGACAATTTCATCCAGATTGCCATGAGCAACATCTTCTGCACTTGCGCTCATTACAAAGCCTACGCTGGCAACAGCGCACAGCACTGACATAACCAGCGCTTTTTTGTTTTTCATCATACTCATATACCTCATAAAAAATTTATTTTTTAACCATTGCCACCGAGCTGTCCGAGTTTCGCGTGCGACTCCGGCTAAAAGCATATTTTATCAAGGGCGTTGCATATTCCGGCAAGAAAAAACGCCCTTCTGCACCATGACAGAAGGACGCACTTGTCCTTTACCATTCTCCTGTCACTCGCAGCATACTTTGGTCTTTACTTTCTCAGGCAATTCTTCTGGCTCAGTTTCCTCGCAAGCCTCGCCTTCCCGGTTTCCCAGTGGCATAATTAAGGCTTGCTCCACTTTACAGCTGCGTGACAGCGCAGGCTTCGCACCTGCTTACTTATTAAGTCTTTCGACACCCGATAGGTCTATAATATTCATTTGTTCATTATTGCAATCTACTTTTTCACGCAGAATTATAGCATAACGCACATACTACGTCAAGTAACATGAAATTGCATTAGCAATCAACAACAACTGATATATATCGCTGTTATGTTAGAACAGTTTACATATTATCATTACCTATAATATTAGTTTAATTAGTTTGCCAAAGTAAGTATATAGAATATTTTACTACTCTAAAAATAAATAACTCTGAGAAGTCAAAGTAAAACTTCGGTTTCTCAGAGTTTTTATGATTTTTCTATCCTACACACCTACACCAGCTCATCCAAGCAAACTAACTTTATTCCCTTTTCTGCCGCATAAGCAACCGCCTGCTCTGTATAACCGGCTTTGGAAAAGAAATAATAATATAAACTCTTATCCTGCGCTACTTTTTTGCCTAAAAAGTGCTTCAAGTCTTTTACGTCTACCGGCCTATGCTTATATTTACACTCGCCCAAAAGTATTTGCGTTTGCCTGTAATCAACTGCCATAATATCTATTTCATCAGTCTTGTTCCACCAGCGGCCAATCTTGGTAAAATAAAACGGCAAGTCATGTTTTCTGTTCTGCTTACGTAAATATTGCTGGCAAACATCTTCAAATACATACGATGTAAAACGCTCCAGCTCAGGCTTGACAACATATTGATAAATCCCTCCTGCATCGCCTGATTCCAATTCAGATAAATTTGGGAACACAAAGGCATACCAAAAACCGAAGAAATTGTCGGTAACCTTATATAAGCCTCTCTGTGTATTAGCTTGCTCCTTAATATTGGCATCCACAGAAAACTCTCTGCACAAAATTCCCAATTCCAAAAGATTTTTCAAATATACACTCAGCTTGCTTTTATCAATCTGAGTTTTTTGATAAATATCATTTAATTGGGTATTGCCTAAAGCAACTGCTTCAATTACTGCATTATAAACGCTTGTCTCACGCAGCTCCTGACGCATAAGAAACTCCACTTCACTATATAGCACACTGCCTCTGCTTAAAATACTGCGTACAATATTTTCACCCAAAGAGTACTTATCGGAGAACTGCTTTAAGTAATGCGGAATGCCGCCCAAAATTGCATAAGCAGTAATTTTGTCTTCTATGCTGTAATTAGGAAAAAACTGTTGTGCAGAATAAAAATCCATTGCCTGCATTTTTAAAATTCCTGTAGCACGTCCATAAAGCGGATTTTTCTCTGCTAAAACTTCTTTTTCTATAAATGACATTGCGCTGCCACATAAAATCAACATTACATTAGACTGCTTTAAAACCTCATCCCACAGCTTTTGCAAAATAGAGGGGATAGCGTTATTCCCCTTAACCATATAGGGGAATTCATCGATAACTACAACTATTTTTTTATCTTTTGTCAGCTCCGATATACTGAGCAAGGCCTGCTCCCAATCACTGAAGTGAATAATATATTTTGCCGCCTGGTGATTTTTTTCCAATAATCGCTGACTAAACGCTTCAAGCTGTTTTTCATCAATAATTTCTGTACAAGTATAAAAAATGTGCTCTTTATCTTGACAAAATTGACGCAACAGCTCTGTTTTGCCTACACGCCTTCTGCCGTAAAGCACTATAAGCTGACCGTCTGCACTATTATATCTGTCCTCTAAAAAATTCAGTTCTTCCTTGCGACCGATGAACATCTTACTCACCTCATTTATCTAATCGTGATTTGTATAATCTGGATTAGATAAATTATATACCATTATAAGGAAGTCTGCAAGATATAGGCAGATGAATGAGAAAAACTCCGGAAAAACTAAAGATATGCTTTGAAATTCCAAATTATTTTATGTCTTTTCCATTAATTTCTACATAAAGAAATACCTCGCTTTTATTTCTCTGCTACCTTAAGTCACTCACTGTTACATTCTAAACACTTTTAGCTAATTATCTTTTCTAACCTCTTGCTTTTTGCATATTGATAATATATACTATAAATTAATCTTATTCAGCTTGTAACACTTTTCAAAACAAGCTGAGGCAGTTGCTGCTGCCAAAAATTTTTTGATGAGTATTTTTAGGAGGCAATTCATGGAAGCAATTCAACAAACAATCATGTATTTTCACAAAGGCGGTCTCGTTATGTGGCCGCTGCTTTTCTGTTCAATCGCAGTAATTGCAATTGCAATTGAGCGTTTTCTGTTCTACAAGACAGAAGACAGCGGTCAGCCATTTGCCGCTAAGTATTGCGAACTTTTGCGAGCTGACGAAAGAGAAGAAGCTTTTCAATTAGCAGAAGCAACCAACGGCGAATGCGCTAAAATCGTTGCTGATGCAGCTAAAATTACCGATGGCAGAGAACAACAAAAAGCATTTTTGGAAAGCCAGGCAGGTATTTTCATTGCTAAACTGAAAAATAAACTGGACTACCTTGCTATTATCGTTACTATGTCCCCGCTGCTGGGCCTGCTCGGTACCATCGTAGGTATGATCGGCGCCTTCAGTATCTTCAATCTGGAATCCGGCGCTCCTATCGCTATCACCGGCGGTATCGGTGAAGCACTTATCGCTACTGCTACCGGTCTTTGCGTAGCTATTCTTTCCTTGTGCGCACACTCTTATTTTGCCCATCGTATGGATAATATGATTACCGACATGGAGCAATGCTTCAGTGCTCTTCTCGAAGCAGAAACAAGGAGTGGTAAATAATGCAGCTGCGCAATGTACGTGACAGAAAAACTCCGGAGCTTATTATTATCCCTATGATCGATATCATGTTCTTCCTGCTGGTATTCTTCATGCTCAGCACCATGTACATGATCGACCTGAAAACCATTCCCGTTAAACTGCCACAGGCAGCACATGCTGCTACGGATACAACGACAACCTTCGCTGTATCCCTGAAAAATGACGGCTCTCTTTATCTTGGCGATGCGCCGACAGATATCCAGTCTTTAATAACCCAATCCTCAATCGAACAAAAAAATAATCCTCGTTTTGCTATTGTTATCAGAGCAGACAAGGATGTTGATTACGGTCGTGTTATTGAACTTATTGATAAACTTAAAGGCGCAGGTATTACCCGCTTTGGTTTGGCAACGGATGGAGCTGGTAAATAATGAATTCTGGTCAACGCAGTAGAATCGGCTTTATCGGTTCTATCGTAACACATATTTTTATCTTACTTTTCGTAAGCTTCGTCGGACTGTTTAATTTATCGCATCCGCCTGCTAACGATATCGTAGAGGTATCACTGTTTGGCGGCGGCGGCGGCGGTGGCGGCAATGATGCCGACATTGAAGACAGTAATGCAAACGACGAAGAAAACTCTACTGAAGAAGATGTGCAGGAAGAGCCTACACCGGATCCGGAGGCTATCTGGAAAAACGATGAGAATAAGCCTCAACCTGTACATAAAAAATCTGCTGTGAAAAAGGTTGCCCGTAAGGGCAGCGGTACCGGTCAGGGAAGCGGCCACGGCAGCGGTGTCGGCCCCGGCACTGGCTCCGGCAGTGGCGGCGGTAACGGCAGCGGCCACGGCACAGGCAACGGCAGCGGTACAGGCAGTGGCAGCGGCGGTGGCAGCGGTAACGCTTCTGTTGCAGTTATGCCGCGTATTATCCGCAAGATTGATCCTGTATACCCTGCTGCAGAACGCAATGCAGGCATCACCGGTTCAGGCGTTGTACGCCTTCTGGTCAATACCAACGGTACTGTTGATGAGGTTACCCTCGTAAGCTCCAGCGGTAACGCTAACCTCGACCAGGCAGGTATCAATGCCGCTTATAAATGGCGCTTCACCAGCGCTGTCGGTACTAACGGTCAAAAGGTTCGCTGCTATTTGCGCTTACCCTTTACCTTCAGACTGAGATAATTAAAACCTGTTAGCTGAAAAACTCAGCTAACAGGTTTTTTTGTGCTTCAAATATTAAATTTACTTTTCTTGTTGACCTTCCGTCAGATAGGTCCAGCCGTTCTCCTGACGCACCTTGCCCTCTTTCATCAGATGGCCCAACGCACGCTTGAAGGCAGCCTTGCTGATACCAAACTTCTGCTTGATAATCTCCAGCGGCGTAGAATCGCAGTAAGGCATGCTGCCATTGCGCTTCACCAGGAAATCATAGATATCCTGAGCATCCGCAACAAGTGCATTCTCCTTTTGCAGACGCATAGAAACGTTAATACGTCCATCCTCGCGCAGATAGGTTACACGGCAGGTAACCTCCTGACCGAAGTCAAGTCTGCCACCGGGCACTTCACTGCGATGCAGGAAGGCAATAAAGCGCTGGTTAGTGAAAAGAAAGAAGCCTTCCGGCAGAATGTTGTAAATCGTACCGGTAACCTTATCACCGATTTTCAATCCTTCTGCAGGCTTAGAGGCTTTCACCATATCCTCTTCTACACGCATCGTCACAGCCTGACGACCGCTCTTGTCGCGATACAGTCTTACCCACACGAGCTGACCGGGGTTTACATGGCCGCGCATCTGGCTATAGGGCAGGAAAACGCCACGCTCTGCACCGATATCAACGAAGCCGCCGTCACGGGTAACGCTCAGCACACGTACATAGCCTAATTGGCCTTCACGCATCTTCGGCAGCTTCATGCTGGCCGTAAGACGCTTGCTGGGGTCAAGATAAAGGTAAACCTTTACCTCATCGCCAACATTAACCTCAGAGGTCTGCTGCAGCTTATGCAGCATGATATCGTCAGAGGTATTACCAGTGCCTGCATCAAGGAAGGCGGCATTTTCATTCATACGCACAACCTTCAGGCTGACTACATCACCAGGACGGTATTTCGTATTATTCGTAATAACAGGAGCCTTTTTTGCTCTGCTGAATTTTTTATTATCAATCATCCGTATTCTCCACAAAGCTTTCCGACGGAGCATCTGCCCACAGCTGCTCTAAATTATAAAAATCGCGTTCTTCCTCCAGGAAAACGTGAGCAACAACATCACCGTAATCCAACAGTACCCAACGTGCGTCGGCATAGCCTTCCTTATGAGTAGGATGCACGCCTGCTTCTGCCAGCTTATCTTCGATATTATCAGCAATTGCCTTAACCAGAGTGCTGTTGCCGGCACTGCAGATAACATAAAAATCGGTAACGGGAGATAAGCCCTCCATATTTAATAAAAGTATATCCTTTGCTTTTTTGTCATTGGCCGCAGCCGCAATTTTTTGTGCAATGTCTTTAGTTTCCATTAAACATCCTCCTTAATTATTACTTGCCTTTTCAGCAAGCTTTGCTTCTTTTTCCAATTCATCTCTATCCTTAGGCTGCAGATGCTCCTTCGGCTCTTCTTCTGCTTCTGTTGCGGTATCTTCCTCATCTTTAAGATAAGGTATCCCCAGCTCATCCAAGGATTTGTTTACGTCAGCCTGCTCGGCATTCCAATAGCTTACACCGGAGCTATCATCAAATTTGCCATAAAGCATACAGCTGCGCAGCTTATCATCGCCAAACAGTTTAAAGCTGTTGGCAGCCTTAAGCATCGTCAAGGTATTAAGATCTGTTTCTACATATTTGTCCAGCGTTGCCAGCAAATTGCTTATTTTAGCTACATTTTGCACGGAAAACATCTGCTCAGCCGCTGCCTTCAGGAATTTCTGCTGTCTTTGCACGCGTCCTATATCACCAAGCTCATCCTTGCGGAAACGCACATATTTACCGGCAGTTTCACCATCCATATGCTGATAGCCATGCTTGATATCAATAACCAAATCAGCATATGGATCCTCGTAATACATATCCTTGTCTACGTAAATATCTACGCCGCCGATTAAATTTACGACATCAATAAAGCCGCGCCAGTTTGCCAACGCATAATAATGGATAGGTACACGCAGCAGATTAGCAACAGTCTGCTTTGCCATCACAGCTCCGCCATAGGCATAGGCTGCATTAATCTTCTCCGGATCCTTGTGTCCCGGAAGTATTACCTTCGTATCACGCGGAATAGATAAAACCGCTACCTTATTATTCTGCGGATCAAAGCTCAGCAGAATAATCGCATCTGTACGCTTAGGCTCGCTTTCCGCTGCTTCGCTGTCACCATCATCAATTCCCAGCAGCAGAACGTTGATGCGTTCATTGAGCTTCTGGTCATCACGTATTTTATCATCTGCCGCAGTTACGCTTACATGCGGCGGATTGATAAAATTGTTATAAATCCAGCAGGTTCCGAAAAAAAGTGCTGTTCCTAAAAGACCTGCGAAAAGCAGTAAGCAAAGCAATCTTCCCCAGCGAAACTTACGCCTGGTGCGACGTTTTGCCGGCTGCTGTTGATTATTATTTTCTTCCATATTTGCCCTGCCTATTTGTTATCTGATTTCTGCGCCAGCATCAGCTCATTATAGCCGTCAATGCAATGCGGATGAATTAATTGTCCGCCGGCAAGCAGATATTCAATAGTATTGCTGTAGGCCTTAAGCATAGCTTTATCAAGGCTTTTATGTGCCAGCTTGCGCAAATCCTCTATCCCCGGGAAATCTCTTCCCGGTTCAATCATATCTGCCAAAAATACAACCTTTGCCAAATCCGTCATGTGGGCAGCACCGGTTGTATGCTGCGCAATACCTTCCAGAATTTCCTTATCAGTTACACCATACTTGGTCTGCGCATAGTATACACCTAATTTAGCATGCAGCAAAATCGGCTGGTTGCGTTCTACATCATCAATAGCAATTCCCAATGCATCTGCCTTCGCCGCACTTTCTTTGCTGGCAACCTCACGGCCGCAATCATGCAGCAATGCACAAATCGCTATTTTTTCTTCCGGCAGCTTATGTGACTTTGCCAGTTCCAAAGCGGTTTCGTAAACGTGTACGGAATGTTTATAACGCTTCGGCGGCAAGGAAGCCTGCAAAAGCTGTTTCATTTCGTCTATTGTCATCATTTCTGCTTCATCCCTGCCTTTGATATAAATTGTGAGCATTGATATATTGCTCCACAGCCCGCGGCACCAAACCCGCCAGGCTCGCTCCTTCATGCAGCCTTGTCCTTATTTCGGTAGATGAAATATCATATTCGGGTGTATGCAGCAACATAATTCTTTCTGCGGCAGCAGCGCCCAAATGATGCACTACCTCTTCCATCACACCTTCGTACCCCGGTCTGCCGGCAGCTACAAAGGTTGCCAGCTGCAGCATTTCGTTGATAGAATTCCATGTATGCAGCTGAGCCACCGAATCAGCTCCGATAATAAAATAAAGCTCCTTATCCGGATATATCTGCCGCAGCTCACGCAGGGTATCTATCGTATACGATACGCCGCTACGCCGCAGCTCCATATCCGACACGGTAAAATGCGGATACGGCTTTACCGCCAGTTCGGTCATCGCATAACGATGCTCTGCCGGCGCATAATCCTGTCCTACCTTATGCGGTGGTACAAAAGCCGGGATAAAAATAATTTTTTCCAGTGCAATACGTTCGTAAACAGCTTCAGCAATACGCAGATGCCCTATATGAATAGGATCAAAGGTCCCGCCTAAAATACCAAGTCCCTTTCCCGTCACAGTCATCCTCCTTGCTCAACACTTTTCTATTATTTTATTATATCAATCACTCAGCATTTGTACAACCTTCTGCAGCAGAATTATTATCGCAATAAGCAATAAAAGTCCCTTTGTACGGTCTTTAAAATCAAAAACAGTTTTAGGCCTTCTCAGATAATCTGAAAAGGCCTGCAAATAATCTTTAAATGTA
Organism: Escherichia coli; assembly: GCA_963603005.1. Classification (GTDB taxonomy): domain Bacteria; phylum Bacillota; class Negativicutes; order Acidaminococcales; family Acidaminococcaceae; genus Phascolarctobacterium_A. The sequence goes on from CAVCLW010000022.1 coordinate 8,904, forward strand.
GGGGGTTTAGGTTCTCGTTTTGTCATTTTTACTCCAATTTTAGAGATAAAGTGAAGAGAACCACTCTTCACTTTATCATATTATTTTACTCGCATCTCAAAGCATCAATCGGGTCAAGCAGTGCTGCCTTACGTGCCGGATAAATTCCGAAGAACAAGCCGATGCCGACCGAAAAGATTACTGCGATAACAATCGCCCAAACGGAAATAACTGTATTCCAGCCTGCCATACTGCTGATGATGCAGGAAGCACCGATACCCAGTATTACACCTAAGGTGCCGCCGATAATACCAATTACCATGGATTCTACAAGAAATTGCAGCAAGATATTATTATAGGTAGCGCCCAAGGCCTTACGAATACCAATCTCACGTGTACGCTCTGTCACAGACACCAGCATAATATTCATAATACCGATACCTCCGACCAAAAGACTGATAGCAGCAATGCAGCCGAGAAGTATCGTAATATTGTTAGCCGTCGACATCATAGTTTCCATAATCTGCGCCATGTTGCCTACGGTAAAATCATCGTTAGCGCCCTCTTTAATCTTGTGACGTGTACGCAGCACCTGTTCTACATCGGCCTGCACATCATTAATAACGTTTTCATTCTCAGCCTGTACCGCGATGCGTTGTACATTTGTAATACCCATCATACGGTTCTGTGCCGTTGTCAGAGGAACATAAACCACGTCATCCTGATCCATGCCCATGCTGCCCTGTCCCTTGCTTTTCAAAACCCCGATAACCTGAAACGGTGCCTTATTGATACGCATAATCTTGCCGACCGGGTTGCCCTCCGGGAACAGACTGTCAGCAACAGTCTTACCGATAACTGCCACCCTGCCGCGGCTTACGAGGTCACGCTCGTTCAAAACGCGTCCGTCCTCAACCTCCAGACTGGAAATGGTAAAGTTGCTCGGAGTTGTACCCTCAACACGGCTGGTCCAGTTCTGGTTACCTGCAACCATCTGATAGCTTCTGTTGACACTGGCCGAAATGTTGGCAATACCATCAACCTGCTTCTCGATAGCCTGCATATCATCATACGTCAGCTTAACGCCTTCACCGGCCGCCAGACGCGCACCGGTAGAGGTACGGCCTCCAGAAGTAATAATCAGCAGGTTACTGCCCAGCTTGGAGATATTGTTCTTGACATTCTCCTTAAGGCCAAAGCCAAGGCTGACCATCGCAATAACGGCGCCAACGCCGATAATAATACCCAAAAGCGTCAGGAAGGTGCGCAGCTTATTGGAGACCATGCCCTGCAAAGCCATTTTAATGCTTTCATTCAACATAAATATCTACCTTCCTTTATCAGCTCTGCGTACCGTCACGCATCTGCTGCAGCTCCTTGGCCGCATAATCAGTCCTGCCGCCGCTGCGTTCATCACTTACCAGCTGTCCGTCGCGCATTACCAGAATACGCTTCGTCTGCTCGGCAATATCCGGTTCATGGGTAACCATAACCACCGTCTTGCCGCTTTCATTCATTTTCTTAAAGATATCCATAATCTCGTAACTGGATTTGGTATCAAGATTGCCTGTAGGCTCATCGGCCATAATAATCGCCGGGTTATTGATTAAGGCTCTGGCAATGGCCACACGCTGACGCTGACCACCGCTCATCTCCATAGGCTTATGCTCCAGCCTGTCACCCAGGCCAACAGCCTCCAATGCCTTCTTAGCGCGCTCCATGCGCTCTTCCTCGTCTACACCGGCATATACTAACGGCAAGGCTACATTCTCCTGCGCAGTCAGCTTAGCCAGCAGATTGAAGTTTTGGAAGACAAAGCCTATCTTCGCATTACGCGTATGCGCCAGCTCATCGTCATCATAACCGGCAATCTCCTTGCCATCAAGAAAATACTCGCCGGAGGTCGGTCTGTCCAGACAGCCGAGAATATTCATCATCGTAGATTTACCGCTGCCGGAAGGCCCCATAATAGAAGTAAATTCACCTGGTTCTATCTTCAGATTTACGTGATAAAGCGCGTGTACCACGCTGTCACCCATCTGATAGGTTTTCATAATATCTTTTAATTCGATAACAGACATAAAGCTAACGCCTCCTTAGTGCATCGGCGGTGGGCCCATTCTGTTACTGCTCTGCTTGCTGACAGCCTTCTTTACCAGCAGCTTGTCACCAATGCTGAGACCGGTTGCTGTAACAGCTACCTCACTGTCACTCGTCAGGCCAAGCTTTACATCTACATCACGTGTTTCCTTAGTCTTTTCGTTATATACCTTTACGTAGCGGCGATTTCCCTCACTGTATATGCAGTTTAAAGGCACAATGGTTACATCGTTTGCTTCATCGATAATAATCTCGGTTCTTGCTGTCATAGTCGGCAGCAGCTTGCCCTTAGCATCGTCAACAGTAACATAAACCTTATAATAGATAACGTTGTTTTCCGTAGTTGCACTGCGGGAAATCAAGCGTACCTTACCGGTAAAGGTTTCGTTGGGATAAGCATCAACAGTAAACTTTACCTTCTGTCCGTCCTTTACCTGACCGATATCGGACTCGTCGACAAGCGCTTCAATCTCCATATTATCAAGCGTTGCCACAGACATAATAACCTGTGGTGTGCTGATACCGGAACTGATAGTCTGGCCAACAGGTGTAGGCTTACCGATAATGTAACCGGAAATCGGTGTGGTAATAACAGTATCGTTAACATCAGAAGCAGCCTTTTCATAGTTGCTCTTGGCTACAAGATAATCTGCTTCCACGCTGTCAAAGGTTGATTGGCTGATAGCACCGCGATTCAGCAGGTTCAGATTACGCTCATAGTTAGCCTGGGCGTTATGCAGCTTGGCCTGCATCTGAGCCAGCGTTGCATTCAAAGAGGTTGCATCAAGACGCACCAGTACATCACCGGCGTTGACATGTTGGTTTTCTTTAACCAGCACTTCAACAATTCGTCCGGTAATCTTGGAGCTGATATCAACATTATCCTGTGCGCTCAAGGCGCCAGTTGCCGAAACAGTTTCTACAATATTGCCTTTTTTTACTTCGCCCATCTTAACAGCAGCAGTAGAAACCTGCGTGCTTTGATAATATTTATAGCCACCATAGCTGCCGGCAAACAAAATTGCAGCCGCTACGAGGATATATTTATTCTTTTTCACGAAATTCATCATTTGACATCCCTCGTTCTTAATTATATTACTTTACTATTATACCCTCTACTCTTTTTGAGGTCAAAGCAAGTATAACAAAAAGATGTGTTTTTTTTATGGCACCATTAACAAAATTCAACACATATGACAAAAACCCCCGTCACTTTTGTGACAGGGGTTGATTTGCATTTGTGACGAAGCATATGGTGCTTTATTCGTCAGACTGGTATTATTTGCCGGGGAAGAACGGCCATACCATCGGAATAACGATCAGGGATACGATGAAGCATACGATTACGAGACCGCAACCAGCTTTCAGGTAGTCCATGAATCTGTATCCGCCAGGGCCGAGTACCAGAGTGTTCGGAGGAGTACCTACCGGAGTTGCGAATGCGCAGGATGCTGCAACAGCGATAGCCATCAGAACTGCTTTCGGGTCAGCGCCCAGGTTTTGGGAAATTGCAATACCGATCGGGCACAGCAGAGCTGCGGATGCGGTGTTGGACATGAACTGAGTCAGACCGCAGGACAGGATGAACAGTACACCGGTTACAACCAGCGGAGAAGGAGCGCCGCCCATCAGGCCAACAGTCCATTCAGCGATGAGTTTACCAGCGCCGGTTTTATCCATAGCGGAGGATACAGGCATCATGCCAGCGAACAGGAAGATGGTTACCCAGTCGATGGAAGCATAAGCTTGTCTTTCAGTCAGGCAGCCGGTCAGTACGCACAGCAGAGCGCCGATGATAGCAGCCATTTCCAGGGATACGCCCGGGATACCAACAGCCATTACCAGGATTACGCCCAGCAGGATAACGCCGGAAACCATTTGTTTAGATCTGGAAATTTCGTTAGCCTCTACCTCTTGCTCGATTTCTTGGTCAGCATCGAGTTGTTTGTTCGGGAGCAGATATTTGCCCAGGAACATCATGTAGAGCATACCAGCGATAGAGATAGGAACACCGATCCAAGCGAATTCGAAGAAACCGAACGGCTCGATACCGGCAGCATTCATTGCACCTACTGCAATGATGTTCGGCGGGGTACCTACCATGGTGATGATACCGCCCCAACCGCAAGCGAATGCCAACGGCATTAACTGACGGGAAGCAGGAATCTTAGCTGCAGAGCAGATGCCCAGTGCAACCGGCAGCATGCAAGCTGCGGTACCGGTGTTGGACAGAACTGCGGACATTACAGTACCAACGATCATCAGACCGAACATCAGGCTGTTTTCGCTGGTGCCGCACATTTTAACTACGGTGTTACCAATTTCTTGAGCCAGGCCGGTGTAGAACATGGAAGCGCCTACAACGAACATACCTGCAAAAAGTACTACAGTAGAGTTGGACAGACCGCTGAATACTTGCTTAGCAGGAATCAGACCTAACAGGCCGCATGCCACAGAGGCACCAATAGCAGTAACTGCGAGAGGAATAAGTTCAGTTACGAAGAATAATGCAACTACTGCCAAAAGAATGAGACATTTGATAGCTGGGGACATTGTTTTCCTCCTTAAAATAATAAAAATGTTTTGTTGTCTGTGTGTCACTATACACACTGAAGGTCATCAATTAAATAATTCTACAAGTTATCAGTAAGTTCTATCATTAACAAGTTATAGAGCTTACATTTCAACCAAGTTTTCGGTAGTTGAAGGCTTTTAGTTTCCCTCACTTACATAACTTACTTTAATTACTTAATTGTTAACAGTGTTAAGTTTAACACACTTCTGACAAATTTGCAAGCCTTTTTCATTTATTTTATTCCTGTACTTTACATGTTTTTCTACTCAGCTTATTGTATATTTATACATAGTATTGCTTGTTTATGATTTCATCGGTTTGCAACTCTTTTTTATTAAAAATATGTCTGTATGCTCACCCTTGAAATCACGTATTTCTGCTGCTCTCAGCCATATTTTGAACAACAAAAATCCCCGCCACCTAAGTGACGGGGATTGATTTGCTTGTAAGCGTCTAACCTAACAAATTATTTGCCAGGGAAGAACGGCCATACCATCGGGATAACAACCAGGGATACTACGAAAGCTACCAGAACCAGACCGGTACCAGCTTTTACATAGTCCATGAATTTGTATCCGCCAGGGCCAAGTACCAGGGTGTTCGGAGGAGTACCTACCGGAGTTGCGAATGCGCAGGATGCTGCAACAGCGATAGCCATCAGAACTGCTTTCGGGTCAGCGCCCAGGTTTTGGGAAATTGCAATACCGATCGGGCACAGCAGAGCTGCGGATGCGGTGTTGGACATGAACTGAGTCAGACCGCAGGACAGGATGAACAGTACACCAGTTACAACCAACGGAGAAGGAGAGCCGCCCATCAGGCCAACAGTCCATTCAGCGATGAGTTTACCAGCGCCGGTTACATCCATTGCTTTAGATACAGGCATCATGCCAGCGAACAGGAAGATGGTTACCCAGTCGATAGAAGCATATGCTTGTTTTTCAGTTAAGCAACCGGTCAGTACGCAAACCAGAGCACCGATGATTGCTGCCATTTCCAAAGTGATACCTTTAATGCCAAGAGCCATTACCAGAACAACTGCCAGCAGGATAACGCCGGAAACGATTTGTTTGGATTTGGAGGTTTCATTTGCTTCGATTTCTTGCTCGATTTCTTGGTCAGCATCAAGTTGTTTGTTCGGGAGCAAATATTTGCCTACAAACATCATGTACAGCATACCAGCTACGGAAACCGGGATACCAATCCAAGCGAATTCGAAGAAACCGAAAGGCTCAAGACCAGCAGCGGTCATAGCACCGGTAGCGATGATGTTAGGAGGAGTACCTACCATGGTGATGATACCGCCCCAACCGCAAGCGAATGCCAACGGCATTAACTGACGGGAAGCAGGAATCTTAGCTGCGGAGCAGATACCGAGTGCTACAGGAAGTAAGCAAGCTGCGGTACCGGTGTTGGACAATACTGCGGACAGTACGGTACCAACGAGCATCAGGCCGAACATCAGGCTGTTTTCGCCTGTGCCGCACATTTTAACTACGGTATTACCGATTTCTTGTGCAAGGCCGGTGTAGAACATGGAAGCACCAACTACGAACATGCCTGCGAACAGAACAACGGTAGAGTTAGACAGACCGCTGAATACTTGTTTTGCAGGAATCAAGCCTAAGAGGCCGCATGCGATAGCTGCGCCGGTAGCAGTAACTGCGAGAGGGATAAGTTCGGTTACAAATAATAATGCAACTACTGCCAACAAAATAAGACATTTGATTGCTGGGGACATTTTATGTTCCTCCTTTTAAAATTAATTTATATACAATGCCGAGGGAGGCATTCTATATCAGCTATTAATATGTAGTTTTCAAAGAGCTTATGGAATTTGCTTATGTATTTTCTTGCATTTCCATGTACCTATTATAGCACTATAAGCGTAAAATAAAAAGTTATTTTATTGAAAAATTTACATTATTAACGTAAATAGCGTTTTTCTGTTGCGTACTTCTATATTGTGTTTTACGTACACTGCTATCATGGTGTTTTATTTTTATACTTTTATATGCTTTTCCGGAATTAAGTTAAACTTTAAGTAAATGATTTTTGAAATGCATATGACCATTTTGTCTGAAAATTATCTTAATTCTCTTTATAAAATCAGCTCTGATAATTTACAGCTTTCTGCTCTAAAGCCCATTATATCAAGGGTTTGCGATTCATGCAATTTTTTTAGTACCTCCTATAAGTTATTTTTAACAGCTGGTACTAATTTTACTTTTCGTATTAAATGTAATCCCACAGCGCATGTCCACTGATTGAGGACATAAAATCGCCATCTTTTTTCTTCATAATGTGTCAGTTTATTATTACAGAACACTTTCTAGGCAAAAATTAAGAGGACGCGCCTTACAGCGCGTCCTCAGGGGAGTTTCAGTATAAATTATTTACCAACAGGACCGATCATAGCCAGCATGGTACCTGCAGCAACTGCAGTACCGATAACGCCTGCTACGTTAGGACCCATAGCATGCATCAGCAGGAAGTTGGACGGATTTGCTTTTTGGCCAACAACTTGAGATACACGAGCAGCCATAGGAACTGCGGATACACCGGCGGAACCGATCAACGGGTTGGTCTTGCCACCGTCTACAATGCACATCAGCTTACCGAAGATAACGCCGGCAGCAGTACCACCGATGAAAGCAACCAGACCAAGGATGATGATCAGGATGGTCTGATAGTTCAGGAATGCATCAGCACTCATGGTCAGACCAGTACCGGTAGCCAGCATAATGGTTACGGTGTTCATCAGAGCATTTTGTGCGGTGTCGGACAGACGATCCAGGCAGCCAGCTTCTTTGAACAGGTTACCAAGCATCAGCATACCAATCAGAGCGGTTACGGAAGGTAACAGCAGAGAAATAACGATGGTGCACATGATCGGGAAAGCAACCTTTTCAAAGTGAGAAACCGGACGGAGCTGTTCCATAACGATTTTACGGTCAGCTTCAGTGGTGAACAGTTTCATGATAGGAGGCTGAATCAGCGGAACCAAAGACATGTAGGAGTAAGCAGCAACTGCGATTGCACCTAACAGCTGAGGAGCCATTTTAGCAGCCAGGTAGATGGAAGTCGGGCCGTCAGCACCACCGATGATGCCGATAGCAGCAGCTTCTTGTACGGTGAAGCCGAGGAGCATAGCGCCCAGCAGAGCTACGAATACACCGCCCTGTGCAGCAGCGCCCAGGAGCAGGGTTTTCGGGTTAGCCAGCAGAGGACCGAAGTCGGTCATAGCGCCTACGCCCAAGAAGATCAACGGCGGGAATACTTCGTGGTGAATACCATACATGATAACGGACATAACACCAGGTTCTTCGAAACCGTTTTTAGGAATGTTAGCCAGAATACAACCGAATGCGATCGGGGACAACAGCAAAGGCTCGAAACCTTTAGCAATAGCCATATAAAGCAGAAGCAGACCAACGCAGATCATGATTACATGACCGCCTGTCAGTGCAGAGAAGCCGGAGTCTGCCCATACAGAAGACAAAGCAACAAAAAATGCCTCAAACATGTGAATTTTTCCTCCTTGTTTCCCTTAATTGGGATGTTATAAGTGCAAATAAGCTCCACAATAATGCTACAACACTTTCATTTTAACTGTATCACCACAGCCTCCCCTAGTCTACCTGTGGTCTGCTTGGCGAAGCAAGCAGAACATCAGAAAATGTCATTTCTTCTTATGAAGCTGCTTAAAGCAGCAGCACTGCTTTGAAACCTTTTTTACAGCTAAATCTTATTTAGCCTTGGTAGGATCGACTACCTGAATTAAACTCATCAACATGCCTAATCCGATTAGAACTCCAAAGACAATGGTCATGTTGATAATGGCAATCAGCCACGGATTTGTTGTTACAGGACCCACTGTTTATCACCTCTTCCTAAGATAATTAAAGGGGAACTAAGTTCTATAAGCAAGATGCTTATCTTACTTTAATAAGTATAAAGTTATATTTTTTTATCTTCTGTTGCACAGGCCACACTGTTTTCCGTCAAACAGTTACTTTATTTACATAATCGTTTCACTTTAACTTCTATACTATTTCAAAAGTTCATTAATCGTTTTTGTTGCCTGTGCAACAGATTGTCGTTTTGAGTTTGCTAAAATAAATACTGCAAAGCAACAATTTAATATCCTCTCAGTTTTCAATTTGTCTTTAGAGAGATTGGGAGAATGCTGAAACGACTGCGAATTTAGTTTTGGCAATAAAAAATAACCAGCTGCGAACTGGTTATTTTTTTGCTTTCAAACAGGCACAGCCTAATGACTGTACGTCTATTTAAAGCTAAACAAAAGCAAAACCCATCCGGTAAAAACCGGACGGGCTTTACTTTTTTAGGGAGAGTTATCACAATAACTGCTTATTTAGCAACAGGGCCAATCATAGCCAGCATAGTACCTGCAGCAACTGCAGTACCGATAACGCCTGCTACGTTAGGACCCATAGCATGCATTAATAAGAAGTTTGCCGGGTTAGCCTTTTGACCGACAATCTGAGATACACGGGCAGCCATAGGAACTGCGGATACACCGGCACTGCCGATAAGCGGATTAGTTTTGCCGCCATCAACCATGCACATAATCTTGCCGAATACTACACCGCCCCAGGTGCCTGCAGCAAAAGCAACCAGACCTAAGCAGATAATCAGGATAGTCTGATAGTTCAGGAAGGCTTCGGCACTCATGGTAAGACCGGTACCGGTTGCCAGCATGATGGTTACAGTGTTCATCAATGCATTCTGTGCGGTATCGCTCAGACGGTCCAGGCAGCCTGCTTCTTTGAACAGGTTACCAAGCATCAGCATACCGATCAAAGCTGTTACCGGCGGCAGCAGCAGAGAAATAACGATGGTGCACATAATCGGGAAAACGACCTTTTCAAATTTACTTACCGGACGCAGCTGCTCCATAACAATCTTACGTTCTCTTTCGGTAGTAAACAGCTTCATTACTGGCGGCTGAATCAGCGGTACCAGGGACATGTAGGAATAAGCTGCAACGGCAATAGCACCCAAAAGATGCGGAGCCATTTTAGCTGCCAGATAAATAGCTGTCGGGCCGTCAGCACCGCCGATAATACCGATAGCGGATGCTTCCTGTACAGTAAATCCCAAAGCCATAGCGCCCATCAAAGATACAAATACGCCAATCTGAGCAGCAGCACCTAAAAGCAAGGTTTTAGGATTAGCAATCAGCGGACCGAAGTCGGTCATTGCGCCAACGCCCAGAAAAATCAACGGCGGGAATACTTCATGGTGAATACCATACATAATAACGGACATAACACCCGGCTGTTCGAAACCGTTTTTAGGAATGTTAGCCAGGATACAGCCAAAGGCAATTGGTGACAACAGCAAAGGCTCGAAACCTTTGCCTATAGCCATATAAAGCAGAACCAGACCAACGCCAATCATAATTACGTTGCCACTTGTCAGAGCAGAAAAACCTGAGTCTGCCCAAACAGAAGCCAAAGCGACGATAAATGCCTCAAACATAGAATAATCCTCCTCTTGGCCCATATCGGGAAAATAAGTGCATTTTTTAATAGATCAGACAGGGAAAAAGTGCATCATTTGCTTCAATGCTTATTTCTAGTAGGGTCAACCAACTGAATCATACTCATGAGTACACCTAAAGCAATGAGCACACCAAAAACGATTGTCATGTTGATAATAGAAATCAGCCACGGATTAGTTGTTACGGAACCCATATAAATCACCCCTTCCAAATAAATTTAAATATAATATTTACCGCAATATGCTTCCGGATATTTGACTTCAAACACCCCTTTTTGCCTTGCTGAATTAAGTATAAAAATAATTCTGCCGTTATTCCGTTGCTTATGTCACACATAATAAACGGACGGTCTTAGTTTACTTACAGATTGTATTCGTTTTAAATTTGTTATTATTATTAAAATTTAAAAAGCACTTTTGTTATTGAAAAGGATTAGTTTACTTATGTAACTTAAAAAAGCAAGCTCTTTGAGCTTGCTTTTCAAATCATAATAACCATTAACTTCTATGCTATTATTTATGTATAAAATTAAAACTATGCATTTTACTGCCTAACACCAGCTATCGAAAATTAAAAACGCCGCTCAAACGAGCGGCGTTTTTTAGCAGCATTACAGCTGTTCGGTTACATTGTCTTCGGCAGTCCCCTTCTTTTTGCGGCTGAAGAAGCGTTCAACAACTACAAAGAGTACAGGAATCAGGAAGATACCAAAGAGAGTAGCGATGGTCATACCACCTACTACGGCGTTACCCATGGATACACGCGCACCGGCGCCCGGGCCGGTAGCAATAGCCAGAGGCAGACAGCCTAAGATGAAGGCGAAGGATGTCATCAGGATAGGACGCAGACGGACATGAGCAGCTTCAACAGCCGCATGTACAACATCCATGCCCTGCTCCATGTTCATCTTCGCATATTCGACAATCAGAATAGCGTTCTTTGCTGCCAGACCAATCAGCGTAATCAGACCGATCTGCATATAAACGTCATTCTGCAGGCCACGTGCATACTGTACCAGGAAGCAGCCGAAAACTGCGGAAGGTACAGACAGCAGTACTGCCAGAGGAATTGTCCAGCTTTCATACAGAGCTGCCAGACAAAGGAATACGAAAATCAGCGAGATAATGAAAATCTGAGTGGAACGGCTGCCGGCTTCAATCTCATCAAGGCTCTGACCGGTCCATTCGTAAGTATAGGTATTAGGCAGAACCTGCTTAGCAACCTCTTCAATAGCAGCCATAGCCTGACCGGAGGAATAACCGCTGGCAGGGTCGCCGGAAATCTTAATCGCACTGGCACCGTTAAAGCGTGTCATAACAACAGAGCTGTTCTTAGGAGTAGGCTTTACAAGTGTATTCAGCGGAATAGACTTGCCGTCATTGCTGCGTACAAAGAAGTAACGCATATCCTCTACACCGGTACGATATTTTTCATCAGCCTGCATAACAACCTTCCAGGTACGGCCGAAGTTGTTGATATCGTTGATTTCGTTACCGCCTAAGAACGCCTGCAAGGCGGAATAAACAGTAGATACAGGCACGTTCAGGGATTGTGCCTTTTCACGGTCAACCTCAAACTGATACATAGGAGTATTGGTATTCAGAGTAGTGTACAGCATGCCGATTTCCGGACGCTTGCGGCAAGCAGCCAAAAATTCGTTAGCACGCTCACCCATAGTGTTAACATCCTCACCGCCAAGGTTCATGAGATAAAGGCTCAGAGTACCGGTACTGGAAGCACCGGGCAGAGAAGGCGGCTGGAAGGCCATAACGGTTGCATCAGGAATCTGTGCGCCCATGCCGAAAATCATCGGAATAACATCCTGTACGCTGTTGCTGCGCTTGCTGTAGTCCTCCATAGTAACTACTGCCAGGCCGGCGTTAGCCTTCTGGCCCATGGACAGGATATCAATACCGCTAACCTCCATAACGTTTTTAACGCCGGGGAGCTTTCTCATATTTTGTGCAAGGCCTGCCATAATCTGCTGCGTACGGTTACTGGAAGCACCCTCAGGCAAAGCGATGGATACAGCAGTCATGCCCTGGTCCTCGTTCGGTACAAAGCCTGTCGGCGTTGCCTTGGCCAGGAAACCGATGCAGATAACAACAACAATAAGACAGGTCAAAATCAGTTTAGATTTACGGATGCAGCCTTCAACGTTTTTAACGTATTTGGCCAGCGTTCTTGCAAACCAATCGTCAAATGCTTTTACAGCCTTGCCGATAAAGCCCTTCGGCGCCTCCTCCTTCTTGACCAGAATCAAGGAGCAGAGTGCAGGAGTCAGGGACAAAGCTACGATAGCAGAAAGCATCATGGATACAGAAATCGTAATCGCAAACTGCTTGTACAATTCACCGACAGTACCGCCGGTGAAAGCTACAGGAATAAATACCGCAGACAGTACGAAGGCGATAGCCACAACAGGTCCGGAAACCTCGTTCATAGCACGGTAGGTTGCCTCCTTAGGAGACATACCGTTTTCCTGAATATGATGTTCAACCGCTTCTACTACAACGATAGCGTCGTCGACAACAAGGCCGATAGCCAGAATCATCGCAAAGGCAGTCAAAGTGTTGATAGTAAAGCCCAAAATTACGAAGGAAGCGAAGGTACCAACCAAGGATACCGGTACAGCCAGAATAGGAATCAAGGTTGCACGCCAGCTGCCAAGGAACATAAATACTACCAGAATAACCAGAATCAAGGCTTCAACAAATGTATGAGCAACCTTCTCCAGAGATTCGGTAATAAACTGGGTGTTATCCTGAATAACGACCAGCTTCATATCATCAGGGAAACGGCTTTCTGCGTCCTTTAATACCTCGCGGATATTCTTAACAGTTTCGATAGCATTCGCATCGGAGGTCAAGGATACCGGGAATACAACGGAATCACCGCCGTTTAGCTTGCTGACGATAAGGTCATTACGCGGACCTTCTTTAATAGTTGCGATATCCTTCAGCTTCAGGTTATCGCCATTATTGGAACGGATAATTACGTTACCGAATTCCTCAGGTGTATTCAGACGACCTTGAGCACTTGCAGAATAGGTACGCTCCTGCTTGTCAACGGTAGGACGGTTACCGATAGAACCAACCGCTGCCTGAATGTTTTGCGTTTTGATAGCGTTGGAAACATCGGTTACGGTTACGCCCAGCTGTGCCATTTTTTCAGGATTCAGCCAGATGCGGACTGCATATTCCGGACCATATTCGCCAACGGTAGATACGCCCTTAACACGCTTTACTGCATCAAGGAAGTTTGCATCCGCATATGTTCTTAAGAACATAGCATCATAGGTATTTTTCGGAGAATAAAGACCAAAATACATAATGGTCTCGGCAGATTCCTTAGCAGTGGTTACACCGTAGCCGGAAACCTCGCTCGGCAGAGAGCTGGTTGCCTGAGATACACGGTTCTGCACCTCTACAGAAGCGATATCTGCGTTTTTCTCCAGGTTGAACTCAACATTGAGCTTGTACTCACCACTGGAGGTACTTACAGAGGACATATTCAGCATATTTTCTACACCGCTGACCTTCTGCTCAATGGTCTGTGCTACAGCCTTTTCAACGATATCCGCACTCGCACCGACATAGTTGGTGTTTACGCTGATACGCGGTTTGGTAATGTTAGGATATTGGGCAATAGGCAGGCTAAAGCCGGCAATCGTACCCAATAAGGTAATAATAATCGCCAGTACTATCGCAAATACCGGGCGATCAATAAAGAAACGAGCCATCTAGCCAACCTCCTTATTGCTTCTTGCCGGCGGTAGCACTGTTGTCAACAGTAGTATCCAGATCAGCCTCAGTCATCGGCTGCGGGTTAACCTGAGCACCCTGTCTGATCTTACCGGTGCCTTCAACTACGATTGTCTCATCGCCGGTCAGACCGCTTTCAACCATGTAGAAACGGCCAACAGAAGGACCAAGAGTTACTTCCTTCATGGTAACCTTGTTATCGCTGCCAACAACATAAACAAATTTCTTGTACATCAATTCAACAACTGCTCGCATAGGAATCAAGAGAGCATCCTTTTTGGTGCCTGCGGTTGCCTGTACGTGAGCAAACATGCCCGGCAGCAGACGATGTGCAGGGTTTCTGAACAAAGCCTTAACAGTCATAGTACCGGTGTTATCATTGATACCACGGTTAACCTCTGCTACAGTGCCTTTTAAATCGTAGGTACTGCCATCGCTCAAAACAACAGTCAGGTTGTCAAGAGAAGCAGCGCCACTGTTATCATGAGCACCGGAAAGCTTCAGATATTCCGGCTCAGCAATGCTGAACTGTACAAATACCGGGTCAGTATTGCTTATTTTGGCCAGAGTAGTCTGACCTGCGGTTACATAGTTGCCAACCTCCAGTGCGGTAGTATCAATACGACCGCTGAACGGAGCGGAAACGCTGGTATCGGTCATGTTAATCTGAGCATTTTCCAGAATTGCTTCCTGCGCATTTACAGAAGCCTGTGCCTGGTCACGCTGCATAATAGCGTTATCCAGAACCTGCTTGGAAATTGCATTCTGTGCATACAGAGTGCTGTAACGCTCTGCATTCAGAGCTGCGTTAGCCAAAGCCGCACGGGCATTAGCCAGGCCTGCCTGCGCGTTAAGCACGTTGGCCTGATAAGTACGCTGGTCAATAGCATACAAGGTCTGGCCTGCACTTACATTGTCACCGCCCTTGAAATACTTGGCTGTAATCTGACCGCTTACCTGAGCCTTCAGCTCCATTTCCTGCTGAGCCTGTACAAAGCCTGTATAATCATATACCAGAGGGGTGTCACGCTTAATAACCTTCATGGTTTTAACCAAAGCTGCCTTATTGCCGCCCTGTTGCTGTTTTTGACCACAGCCTGCAACGCTCAGTACAAAGGTTGCCGCCAGCGCCGCAGCCATTGCTTTTCTCGCACGGCCGGAGCGAATAAAACTTAACATAAAAAAACCTCCTTCACCTTCACTCTGAAACTACTCAATATATATAATGACAAATGATACTGCTATATTGTCGATAGCACCTTTACCTGAAAATATTCCTGCTCCAGTTTCAGAATACTACTATTATAATGGACATTTTTCAGAAATGCAAACTTCATTTAAACAAATTTCGCCGCTTTTTCTTGCATTTTCTTCACTTAGCTTCGTCTCACAAATTTTACTGACTGGCCAGTCAGCTTTTGCTGTTCAACAGCTCTTTTTTCAGCAAAAATTTATGCAGATTGCCCATAGCAAAACCCGATACCTGGTCTACGCCATCAATACGCTGCATCAAAAACAGATTATCTCCTTCAATATACCATTCATCCGGCAGTCTGTCCTTATATACAACCTTTTTATTGGTATTCAGCAGATTAAGCAGCGGCAGCAAATCCTTATCCTTGACATTAAGCACTTCATCCAGTCTGATTTTTTCGGCAGTCTTTGGATTTACGTTCAGCTGATGATGGATAAAGCTGTTTTTACCGCTGATCAGCTGCAGGCTCAGAATCTGTTCATCGGCACGCATCACCTTAAAAGCCATATCTGCCTCACCCTTGTAAAAATGCTCCAGATAATCTTTGCACTCATCCTGCAGCAGCTTATTCATTTTATTTTGCAGCTCTACATCCTTACCGGCAAAAACCGGGAAGGTAGCTTCACCGCCGGGCACGACCATCTTACGCGCTAATATAGTACCGGCAGCAAAATCCTTGCCATCATTTACGGTATTATCCTTAGGCGTAGGCGCAAGCGTCATAATGGTCAGGGCAAACTGTTTCCACTCCTTAGTTTTCTTGTCCTGCTTCCAGATAGCGCCCACATCTGCCAGAGGCTGCTTTTTCTGCACCAGCTGCTGACAGCCCAATAATTCATCTGCACCGTCATTATCTACATCATGTGCCACCAGCGAATGTAAGCCGCCATACTCCAGCTTGCCGTCTTCAACCTCACTGCCTGCTGCCGGTGTTAAAACCGATTTATTGCCGTCGATTAAAGTTACATGCATTTTACCATCCTTGGCAAAGGCTTGCGTAACCAGCCCCATGCTTTCGGCAGCACCAAAGACCTCACGCACATTTTTCTTATTGGCAAAGGAAAGTACACGGTATTCACTTGGCGCATGCCAATCTCCTTGAGCAGCACTCACCAGCAGCTGCTGTCTGGCGCTTTTGCCCGCCCACAGCTTAATAGGCTGCAGCTGGCAATTATATCCTCCCTTAATAGAAGGTGCATGAGCCGTCAAAAGCTTCTTGTCCTTATCCTTAATCATAACAAGCAGATCATTGGCGTAGCCGTTAGACAGCCTGTCACCCCAAAGCTCGGCAGTAACAGTCTGCTCTGCTGTCAGCTGCAGCGGCACCTGCGCCAACAGTGTGTCTGCAGCAGCGGCCATAGTGCTGCAGAAAAGTACGCTGCTGCAGGCCAGGCCTTGCACCAACCATTTTATCTTCACGTCTTCACGTCCTTTCTTCAAACGTACTATTATATTATAGCATTTTTTTGTTATAAGTAGCTGTTAAAACACAGATTTTTTACATAAAGGTACCCAAAACATCGGCAAATTCTGTTGCATTTCGTACAAAAAGGCTTTTTCTTGTTTCTCAAAACGATTTTTTCATTAATATTACTGCTTTTTATTGTTAAATAGTGTAGAATAAAAGCGGTATTTTATGATTTTTGGGGAGAAGGGAAGGATTTATTAATGAAGAAAATTGTTGCTCTTCTGCTCAGCCTTTGCCTATTAGTATTAGCTGCAGGCTGTGGCGGTAACGATTCAAAAAAAGACACACCCAAAGAAAAGACTAAGGTAAGCCTTGGCATGCTGCGCCTGACCAGCAGCGCTCCTTTATTTATCGCTATGGATAAAGGCTTCTTTGCTGAAGAAGGTATTGAAATTGAACCACAATGGTTTGATGCCGCTCATCCGATTGCCGTATCCACCGCTTCCTCTAAGGTTGACGTTGGTGCTACCGGCATTACGGCCAGCCTTTATAACATGGCGGCCAACGGACAAAAGCTGGGCATTGTTGCGGATAAAGGACGTGAACAAAAAGGCTATTCCTCTTCTGCACTGCTTGTGACCACCGACAACTATAACGCCGGTGTAAAAAGCCTGAAGGATTTGAAGGGCAAGCGTATCGGTATTACGCAAAAGGGCTCTACCTTCCATTATATGCTTGGCAGAATGCTGGAAACCCAGGGCATGAGCCTCAATGATGTGGAAATTGTTCCCCTGAGCAAGCTCAGTGCTGTTATGGCTGCTCTGGAAAGTAAGCAGATTGACGGCTGTATCTTAAACGAGCCCAACATAACCAAGGTGCAAAAAGCAGGCTACGGCAAACTGGTCGTACAGGTTGGCGACGTTATTCCTTACCAGACCTCTGCTATCTTCTACTCACCTGACTTTATGAAGAATAAGGATGCGGCTGTACGCTTCATGCGTGCTTACAACAAAGCCTGCAACTATTACTACGAAGCTGCAGTAGAAAAGAAGGATGCCAAGAAGCTGGAAGAGGTTGTTAATATTGTAGCCAAATACGTTAAGGCTCCGGCTGAAGACATTAAAGCAGGCCTGCCCTATATTGACAAGGACGGCAAGCTGCTTGTCAGCGACATTGCAACCCAGATTAAATGGTACACCGACAACAAGATGATTTCCGGCACACTGGATGCGAAGGATGTTGCCAACACCAGCTTTCTGGATGAAGCAATGAAGAAATAAACTATTGTATTAAAGCAAGACTGGCGTAAATGTAACAGCTGCAAAATGCGTTGACGATGCTTTAGCACCAAAACGCTGCGACTGATATATTAGCGCCAGTCTTTTTGGAGGATGGTAGAAAATGAAATTAGAAATCGCAAATATCTGCAAGGATTTCACCAACACCAGCGGTAAGCTGCTTCCTGTTTTGCAGGATATTAACCTCAGCATTAATAAGGAAGAATTTGTATCATTGGTAGGACCGTCAGGCTGTGGTAAATCAACCTTGCTCAATATAACCGCCGGGCTTTTGGAACCCACAAGCGGTAACGTAAAATTTACTGATGTCGCCGCGGGCTATGAGCCTCGCATGAGTATCGTCTTTCAGGAAACAGGCCTCTTCCCCTGGCGTAATGTACATGATAATATCGCCTTCGGGTTGGAAACAGCAGGCATGAAAGCAGACGAAAAGGAAGCACGTATTAAGCATTACATTGAGCTTGTAGGCTTAAAGGGCTTTGAAAAATCCTTCCCGCACCAATTAAGCGGCGGTATGCGTCAGCGCGTAGGCATTGCCCGTGCTTTAGCTATCGAGCCTGACCTGCTGCTGATGGATGAGCCGTTTTCTGCCTTGGATGCGCAAACACGCACCATCATGCAGGAGGAGCTGGTAACGCTGTGGGAAAAGACGCGTCTGACCACGCTATATGTTACACATAATATTCAGGAGGCAGTAATGCTTGCTGACAGAGTTGTACTGCTTTCGCGACGCCCCGGAAAGGTCAGCAAAATACTGCAGATTACCATTCCGCGTGCCGACCGTGCTAAGACGGAGCACACAGACGAAATTGCGGAATTTGTCCGTATCATCTGGGAGCATATCAGCAAGGATGCGCGTGCTGCCTTAATGGAGGTGGAAGACAATGTCTGAAAAGACAACTGCTGCGAGCGCAGCTAACGAATATATCGTACGCAACCGTATGACGCATTGGCAAAAGACCTATCCGCATTGGGTAAGCGTTGCTTCCATCATCGTCCTGCTGCTCTTTTGGGAGGCTATCTGCCGCTGCGGCCTGGTTTCTTCTCTGTTTTTGCCGGCACCTAGCCAGATTATCAGCGCCCTGCTTACCATGCTTGCTGACGGCGAAATCGGCGTTAGCCTGGCAGCCAGCATGTACCGTATCCTAATCGGTTTTGCTGTCGGCAGCCTTATCGGCCTTGCAGTCGGTCTTGTTACCGGTACCTCGGCACTGGCAGATAAAATCGGTAATCCTGTTGTCAACGCTCTTTATCCTATCCCTAAAATCGCTTTGCTGCCGTTGTTCATTCTTTGGCTGGGAATCGGCGAGCTGTCGAAGGTAACGATTATTGCGCTCGGCGTCTTCTTTCCGGTAGCAATGAACACCTACAGCGGTGTCAAAAATGTTGATACACTGCTTATCAAGGTCGCAGTCAGCTTTAACGCCAGCTGGTGGAAAACGATGAAAAGTGTTGTTCTGCCTAACGCCTTACCTATGATTTTCGCAGGTCTGCGCCTTGCCGCCGGCACATCTCTGCTGCTGCTAGTAGCAGCAGAGATGATTGCCGCCCAGGTCGGCATCGGTGCTCTTATCCTGCATTACGGCGATTTGATGATTACCGACCGCTTGATGGCCGGAGTTATTGTATTATCCTTGCTCGGCCTGCTCTTTAACCTGTTCCTGCAATGGTTGGAGCGAAAGGCTATCCCCTGGAAGAACTGATAAAAGCACAAAAGCACTGTCTGCTCACTGATATTCTTATATCAGATAGAGCTGACAGTGCTTTTTCTTTTTCTGCTAAAATCTTACAACAGCTTCTTAAAATACTGTTACGCTGATACACAAAAACTGCTTTCTGCTAAGCTATTACTGCAGCCTTGCCGAAGCCTCTTTTAAAACTGCTGTCACGGTTTCCGGCGACAGCTCGCCTATCTTCTTGATCAGCTCAGGCTGCTTGGGATGTTCGGCAATAACCTTCTCCATCAACACCATGTCCAGCCAATGGCCGTGCTTGAAGCCTGTATTATTGAAGGTACCAATAATTTTATAGCCACACGCCTCATGCATTTTGACGCTGTGCTCATTGCTGGCAGTAATGCAGGCATAGGTCACAACTATTCCCTGCAGGCGCAGTAAAGCTTCCAGCGCCGTGTATATCACCTTGCCCAATCCGTGTCCCTGACCCTCAGGTGCCAGATAAATCGTTACCGCGGCACCCCACTGATAGGCAGCACGCTGCATATAAGGATGGGCATAAACATAACCCAACAGTCTGCCATCATGCTCACAAACTATATAAGGATAGTGCGCAGAAATATTTTTGATTCGCTCTGTAAATTCTTCTACCGACGGTACCTCATATTCAAATGATACATCACTGAGCGTTCTGTCGCTGCTGATGACAAAGGGCGCGTAAATTTCCAGCAGCTTTTCGGCATCGTCAGGCTTCGCAAGGCGAAGCGTATACTTCATCGACATTTTATCGCTCCACCTTTACTTCAAACATTCTGCTCCACGGCAGCGTAAATTTATATTCTTCGGCAGTATTGCCCATATACGGCTTGCTTACCTTGTTGATTTCCCGGGTAATATATGCTTCCGCCGCAGTACGCTGCTCCTCATTCAGTCCGCTGTTAGGCCAATAGTTAGGCCAGATAAGCTGCTGGTAGGTTTGCATGCGCACATTCGCCTGATAAGCCCAATCATCAAGATAACGCACATTAAGCAAATTTTTTTTTGCTTCCGGCGGCAGCTGCTTATGCAGCAGGCCCTGCGCCAGAGCAAAACCCAGGCTGTTGCCTGCGGTATTCCAACCGCCGTAGGATGCCAGACGATATGCCAACTGTTTGTCAAACAAGGTCTTGACCAAAGCATTGTCCGCACCATTGCCAAAACGGATGTCTGCCACAGTCACAGGATGATTATGCTTAAGAATGCATTCAACCTTATTAACGAAATTTACGGTAGCAGGCAATGCCTTGTAGCTGTTGCTTGCATCAGACGCCTCATGCGTCACACCATCGGCAGGAGTGTTGACAGCCAAAACCAAATCCGCATTTTTGCGCGAATATACCGGGAAGGCACCTGCCGCATAGATATGCTGCTTGGCACTAACGGCCACAGTATCATCCTCGTAGGTAGGCACTGTTTTACCGCCCATGCCGGCAGCATAGGTTACATTTACCAAAGGCAGCTCATACTGCAGACGGTTGGCAGCACGGCTCAACAGCAGCAGGCCAAGCTGATCTGCGCCGGCGAAGAAACGGATTTTTTCCTTCGGCAGCTCATTTACCAGAATATCCATCTCGCGTGCTTCCCTATGTGCCTGAGAATAGGCTGCAGTATCATCACGCCCGATAAGCATATAATCAAAATCGCCGCTTTCCACACCATGCAGCAAAAGCTCTGTGGCGCGGATATTGTTGTTGCGGCGTGTAAACATATCAGTCAGTATTTCCCGGGGAATGCTGCTGCGCAGTTCCGCCAGCTCCTTGACCTCTTTACGCTTAATCTGCTTAAGCTCCAGCTTGTCCTCCAGCTCTCCCAAACGGAAAATCTTAGAGCCCCATTCCTTATAATATGCAGGCTCTGTCGGCGCACTGCTGGCCTTAGGCGAACGCATAATAGTGGTAAAAACATAAACCTTCTGCCCACCATGCTGCTTTTTCAGCTCTACCAAGCGTTCGATACGCTGCTGCAGAAGCTCCGGCGAAATTTCATGTGTGCGCGATGCTACCAGGCCGCCATAAAGCAAAGTATCGGAGGAAGCAACAATGGCTACCGATTCACCGGCCTTAGCCTCCAGCCAGTTAAAAAGCTTTTCCGGCTGCCCTGCTGACTGAGCACCGGCAATATATTCAGCCGGCGGCAGCTGTACATCCCAGCCTGCAGCCTGCATCGTCTGCACTGTGTAATCAAGGCACACCGGTCTGTTGTCCATGGGTATATATAACAGAGTGCCCTTAGCGGCAAATGCTGTATGAGTAGTCAACAGTAAAGCGCAAAGCAAAACACTTCGCAAAACCTTCATCATTTTTATCACTACCTTTAACTCTTTCTAAGCAGAGATATTCCTCGCCTTAATAGAATTTCTACAGCAATAAACAAAATTCCTGCGTTGACTTATAATTTCTTCTCGCATTTCTCGGTTATGATAAAAGCTCATCGCAAAACAAAAGCTCCCTGCTTCAAGGTATACCTTGAAACAGAGAGCAAAGCTACGTTATAAAATTAGCTTAAGCGTTAGCAAATCTGCTTAAGAAATCCTGAGTACGTTTATTCTTCGGATGCGTAAACAGCTCCTGCGGCTCGCCTTCCTCAGCAATTACGCCTTGGTCGATAAAGATAACACGGTTAGAAACGTCACGGGCAAAAGCCATCTCATGCGTTACGATAACCATCGTCAGACCTTCCTTAGCCAGGTCGCGGATAACGCGCAGAACCTCGCCAACCATTTCCGGGTCCAATGCGCTTGTCGGCTCGTCCATCAAAAGAACCTCCGGCTCTAGTGCCAACGCACGTGCGATTGCCACACGCTGCTTCTGACCGCCGCTCAGCTGATGCGGTTTCGCATTTACATAAGTGTCCATACCAACATGCTTCAGATATTTCAGCGCAGTTGTGCGAGCTTCTTCCTTGCTTTTGCCAAGAACCTTAACCTGACCGACCATGCAGTTTTCCAGGACGGTCATATTGTTAAACAGGTTAAAGGATTGGAACACCATGCCTACCTTAGTACGATACATAGTGAGCTTTTTGAAAGCTTCGTTGACATCCGTACCACGGTAATCAATAGTGCCGGCAGTCGGATGCTCCAAATAGTTCACGCAGCGGATAAGCGTAGACTTGCCGCTGCCGGAAGGACCGATGATGCAGACAACATCACCGCGACGGACATCAAAGCTGATGCCCTTTAAAATTTCACGCTCGCCAAAGCTTTTCTTTAAATCATGGACTGATAACAAAAGTTCCTTTTCCATAGCTTAGTACCGTCCTTTCGGCTTCTTAGTAGGCAGAGGAATATCACCGCAAGGATCCATCATCGGGTCATAGGTAACCAGCTGATAATCCTTAGGGCCATCCATCTTGCTTTCCAACCAGCGCAGCAGGCGGGAAGCGGTAAAGGTCATAATAAAGTAAATTACGCAGGTAATGAAGAAAATTTCAAAGTATTTGTAGTACACGCCTGCAGCAGACTTGGAAGCAAAATACAGCTCTGTTACGGAGATAACGTTCAATACAGAGGTATCCTTGATATTAATAATCAGGTTGTTGCCCAGCTGCGGCATTACATTGCGCAGAGCCTGCGGCAGAATAACGCAACGCATAGTCTGGATATGGTCCATACCGATAGCAATTGCTGCTTCCTTTTGTCCCGGATCAACAGATTCAATACCGCCACGCACAGTTTCTGCCATGTATGCACCGGTATTGATAGAAACAACCAAAAAGCCGGCAAACAGCGGTGACATATCGATATCAAACAGGCTCATTGCACCGTAATAAACAACCATAGCCTGTACAATCATAGGTGTACCGCGAAATACCTCTACGTAAGCGTCTAATAAGCGCTGCAAACAGCGCACCAAAGTTCTCTTAACCTTGCTGTCATTATCCTCCAAAGGAATTGTTTGGATAACACCAACAATAAGGCCGATAATACAGCCGATAAATGTGCCTACTACTGCCAGCAGCAGAGTAACGACCGCGCCCTTCAGCAGGACAGAGCCATATTGCTGCAGCAGGTAAACTACCCAGCAAAAAAATGTTTCCGGCATTACATACACCACCTTAATTTAATACAAAAAGAGGCGACAAGCGCCGCCCCTTGCAAATGGCGTAACTCGTTATTACAACGCAGCTATTCCATTCTTATACAGCTTATTTTGCCAAAGGCTGTTTCTTAATAGCTTCATCCATAATTTTATTGAAGTCAGCCTCGGTCATACCGCCCAGAACCTTGTTCATAGCGTCTGCCAGTTCCTTGTTGCCTTTTTTAATAGCAATGCCGATTTCAACATCTTCTTTAGAAGTTTTGAAGCCTTGACCTTCAGGGAAGGTTACCATGGTCAGTTCGGGGTTAGCAAAAGCAGCAGCCTTAGCAGTCGGGATATCGGTTACGATCAGGTTGCATTTGCCGGATTTCAGCGCAACAATCATGCCAGGAACGTTGTCGATAGCAGGCAGCTTTTTAACGTCCGGAACCTGGTCAATCTGGTCATACCAGATGGTATTCAGCTGAGAGGTAGCAATAGAGCCTTTGAGGTCGGCAACGCTCTTAGCCTGAGCTTGCGGAGAATCCTTTTTAACCAGTGCTACTACAGTTGCATAGTAGTAAGGTTTGGTGAAGTCAACGGACTCTTTACGTTTGGAGGTAATGGACATGCCGGCGATAGCAGCATCAATCTTGCCGCTTACTACTGCAGGAGCCAAGCCATCCCATTCGATTTTATGGATTTCCAGGTCAGCGCCCATGGAATCAGCTAATTTTTTAGCAATCATAACGTCATAACCATAAGCATATTCGTTAGAGCCGGCGATTTTTACAGCGCCGCCGTCAGCAGACGGTTGGGACCAGTTGTACGGAGCGTATGCGCATTCCATACCAACCTTCAATACCTTTTTGCCGCTGTCAGCTTTTTTATCGCCACCGCCACAGCCTGCGGTAACAGCCATTGCAACAACCATAGCGCCGCACAGAGCAGCTTTCAAAAATTTCTTCAAGTTCATCAAAAACACACCTTTCATTGTGAAATTATCTACTAAGTTACGTTATACTTTACTATATTACTGTCAAAAAAGCAAGCGTTCCGGCACAGATATAATGTATACATGAGCGCTGCTGCATAAAAGCCGTACTATCTCCCGCAAGAAACAGTACGGCTTGAAATGCTTAAGCTTATTTTTTCAGTCCGTTAATAATACGTTCCATAGCTTCGATGGTATTTTCACGGCTGCCGAAAGCAGTCAGGCGGAAGAAGCCTTCGCCCATTTTACCGAAGCCTGCGCCCGGAGTACCTACAACCTGCAGTTTTTCTAGCAGGAAGTCAAAGAATTCCCAGGAGCTCATGCCGTTCGGGCATTGCAGCCAGATGTACGGAGAATGTACACCGCCATAATATTTAATGCCAACCTTATCAAAGCCTTCCATGATAATACGTGCATTTTCCTGATAGTAAGCAATGCTTTCGCTGCATTGTTTAATGCCTTCTTCGCTAAACACAGCCTCTGCACCGCGTTGGATAATGTAAGGAACACCATTGAACTTAGTGGTCTGGCGACGCAGCCACATTTTGTTCAGTTCCATTTCCTTGCCGCTTTCGGTTTTACGAACCAGTGCATGAGGAACAACGGTATAACCGCAACGGGTACCGGTAAAGCCGGCAGTCTTGGACAAAGAGCACAGCTCGATAGCGCATTTTTTAGCATCTTCGATAACAAAAATGCTGCGCGGAATTGCCGGATCGGTTACATATGCTTCATAAGCAGCATCGTACAGAATAACAGCATCATTTTTCAGTGCATAAGCAACCCATTCTTCCAACTGCTCTTTGGTATAAGCAGAACCGGTCGGGTTGTTCGGAGAGCACAGATAAATTACGTCAGCCTTTACATTTTCGTCCGGCATCGGCAGGAAATCATTTTCCGGCTTGCCTTCCATATAAATAATGTTACGGCCGCACATAATGTTGGTATCCAGATATACAGGGTATACCGGATCAGGAATCAGGATAGTGTTTGCATTGCTGAAAATATCGGTGATATTAGCGCAATCGCTCTTTGCACCGTCGCTGATGAAAATTTCATCGCTTTCCAGGGTAACGCCGAAGGAAGCATAATATTTTACCAGTGCTGCATGCAGAAAATCATAGCCCTGCTCAGGACCATAGCCACGGAAAGTTTCCTGTACGCCCATTTCTGCTACGGCTTTCGCCATTGCATCAACAACACATTTTGCCAGCGGCAGGGTAACGTCGCCAATACCCAGGCGGATAATCTTTTTGTCTGGATGTGCCTCAGCATAAGCGCTTACCTTATGCGCGATATCAGCAAAAAGAAAGCTTTCTTTTAAGTTACAATAGTTTTCGTTTACAAATGCCATTGAAAAACCCCCATTATTAAATCATTTTAAATTTATAGCAAACGCCTGAAAAATTACTAGCTGCAAGCATTGCGATACCTGCAGCCAGTAGTTCAAGCAATTTGTTTACTCGTTAATAACACTCTCAGGAATATCAATTACGCCGTCAAATACTGCGACTGCGTTACCCTCCAGGGTAACATGGTCGTTCAGCTCATGCGTAACCTTGAGCAGACCGCCTTTGCAATGTACATTGAGCGGTTCGCCCTTCTTGCCTGCTTTATTCAGCATAATGCAGGCTACGGTAACAGCGCTCGCACCGGTGCCGCAGGCCCAGGTTTCGCCGCTGCCACGCTCCCAAACGCGGAACTTGACAGTGTTCTTGTCCAGAACCTGTACAAACTCAGTGTTCACGCCTTCCGGGAACAGCTTATGATGTTCAAATTGCGGTCCCAGCTCCTCCAGGTTAAGGCTGTCCACATCATCCACAAAGGTAACAAAATGCGGATTGCCCATAGAAATTGCCGTACCGTTATAGAAAACCTTTTCTTTGGTTACATCATCATGATTATCATTCAGAACAATTGCCTGGTCGACAAAAATATAATGGTCGCAATTCATCGGAATCTCGGTAGCACGGAAAACAGGCTTGCCCATATCCACCTTCGCACCTACAACCTCGCCGTTTTCGACAACCATTTCAATTTCCTTAACACCGGAAAGAGTTTCCAGCGTAATAGTAGTTTTATCGGTCAGACCTTTGTCATGCACAAATTTAGCTACGCAGCGCACGCCGTTACCGCACATCTTGCCTTCGCTGCGGTCAGCGTTGAACATACGCATTTTGAAATCAGCAACGTCAGATTTGCAAACGCAGATAAGACCGTCACTGCCAATACCAAAGCGTCTATGACTTACATATTCGGAAATAGCGCCCGGGTTCGGCAGCATCTCCTTGGTGCAGTCTACATAAACATAATCATTACCAGCACCATGCATTTTTGTAAATTCTATCTTCATGGCCCTTCCTCCTTTGAATCCTCTTTACTCATTATAACAAAAATATACTGAAATTCCAACCAGATAAACAATAAAGTTAGCTTTAGCGCACAAAAAAGCCGGCACATTTGCGTACCGGCATATTACAATGAGCAGTATTTCTTTTTTTATCAGCAATATATTCACTTACAACAGCATTTTACAGCAAAAATTGCGCCTTAAATTATTTATGCAAATCTTTTAGACGGTCTGCACCACATAAGCGCAGCAAAAATCAGCACAGCGGTCACACCCATGCTTACAGGATAAACATACATTAAGGTACGGAAATCATGATACATCGGGAAAACAAAGGCAACCCACAAGAAGCGTACACCGCAGACACCTAAAATCGTAAGCAGTGACGGTAAAAACGATATGCCGAAGCCACGCAGATAACCTGACATAACATCATACGAAAGGCTGAAAATGTAGGCACAGAATACAATAGAAGCCCTGATATAACCAAGCCTGATAACCTCGCTGTCATCATTGATGAGCGCAATAAGCCTGTCTCCGAAGATAAATACGATAAGCATACAAAAGCCTGTACAGATAGCATCCTCCAGCAAACACAAGCGTAAAATCTCACGGCAGCGGGCCATCTGTCTGGCGCCATAATTCTGCCCGACAAAGGTTGTGCACGCCTGTGTAAAAGAGCTGAAGATACTGAACGCTACCATCTCCAGAATCAGTGAAGCACTGGAGGCAGCAATGACCTCTGTTCCCAGGCTGTTGATAGCCCCCTGAATAACAACATTCGCCAAGCTGAAAACTGCGCCTTGGATGCCTGCAGGCAAGCCGATGCTTACAATTTCTTTCAGCGTAGGCATATCAAGGTGCAGCTTATTCCATTCTAATTTAATTATAGAATCTGTTTTCAGCAATAAGCGAAGCAGAATCAAAGCAGAAACCGCGTTAGCCAACACTGTAGCAATCGCTACACCGGTAACATCCAGATTGCATACGCAGACAAAGAATAAATCCAGCACAATATTGACCAGGCTGGCTGCAATAAGCGCCATCAACGGTTTTTGCGTTTCACCGATACTGCGGAAAATAGCCGCTTCAAAATTGTACAGCAAAATAATCGGCATACCTAAAAAATATATTCTGAGGTACATCACAGCTGAAGGTAAAACTTCTGCCGGAATTTCCAGCAAACCTAAAATCGGCACAACAGCAAACTGTGCAAAAACAGCAACCGCAATACCGATAATCAGCGAAAGCAGTACAGCAGTATGCACCGCCTTCTTTACACCTTCCGTATCACGTCTGCCTATAGACTGCGCAATAACAACATTAGAGCCCAAAGCTAGGCCCAAGAACAGAAAAATAATCATACCGATAATCGGCAAATCTGTTCCTACGGCAGCCATTGCTGCTGTTCTGTCACCATTAGCAAAGTTTCCGGCAATTACTACGTCTGTAGCGGTAAAAAACTGCTCCAGGATAGCTGTTGCAGCTACCGGCATAGAAAATTTAAATATTTTATCCCATAAGGAACCATTAAGCATGTCCATGCTTGTCCGCATATCTTCAATACCTTCTCTTTCTTTTAGCTAGTGATAGATATTATAATACTAAATTTAGGCAATAGCAAATTGATATTTTCTATGCCCGGTTATAGTTATAAGGCATAATATAACGCTTATGATAAGCAATGCTTAACATACAAAAAGCCGATACATTTCTGTATCAGCTTTTCGATAATAAAATATTTCGTTTAAGCAGCCTGTTTACGCATATAAGTACGCATAACCAGCAATGTTACAAATAATAAGCACAGCGTAATAGGCAAAGCAATCAGCGCTAAGGAGCTTTCCGTAAAGTACGCAATACCGCCGGCAATCAGATAGCCGGCAACAGACACGGAAGCTGCAGTCAAAGCATATGGCAGCTGTGTGGAAACGTGGTTAACGTGGTCGGAATGCGCACCAGCGGATGCCATAATCGTTGTATCGCTGATAGGCGAGCAGTGGTCACCGCATACCGCGCCGCTCAGGCAGGCAGCAATAGAGATAATCAGCATTTCATAGGTATCTCCGGAACCGAAAACGTTGCAAACAACAGGAATCAGAATAGAGAAAGTACCCCAGCTTGTACCGGTAGAGAACGCAAGGAACATAGCAACAACAAAGATAATTGTCGGCAGGAACATTTTCAGGATACCAGCAGAGTTTGCAACAAGATCATGCACATAGAACTTTGCACCCAAAAGACCGGTCATACCGGACAGAGTCCAAGCCATGGTCAGAATCATAATCGGCGCAACCATTGCTCTGAAGCCTGCAGGAATACACTCAGTAAATTCCCTAAAGGTCATTACGTTGCGCACCATGTAGAAGCAGAAGGTAAAGAAGAAGGTTGCCATGCTGCCGAGTACCAGGCCTTTAGGAGCGTCAGCACCTGCAAAAGCATCAACAAAGCTTTCGCCTGTGAAGAAGCCACCGCTATAAATCATACCGATAATACAGCAGATAATAAGTACAATTACAGGCAGTACAAGGTCAATAACCGCACCGTTAGGCTTATCGGTATTGTCATCATCATCACCATACGGACGAGCAGCAGTAGTAAACAGGTCACCCTTATTTGCGTTATCCTCATGAACCTTCATGCTGCCGAAATCAAATTTCATGATGGTCAAAAGAAGCATCATAGATAAGGTAGTAATTGCGTAGAAGTTATACGGAATAGTCTGCAGGAACATGTTAAAGCCGTTAATATCAGAGCCTTTAGGTACTGATGAGGTTACAGCTGCAGCCCAGCTGGAAACCGGCGCAATAATACAAATCGGCGCAGCAGTTGCGTCAATAAGATATGCCAGCTTTGCACGGCTAACCTGATGTCTGTCGGTAACAGGACGCATTACAGAACCAACCGTCAGACAGTTGAAATAGTCATCGACAAAAATAAGTACACCCAGTGCAATGGTAGCGAGCTGCGCACCAACGCGGGTCTTGATATTTTTAGAAGCCCACTGGCCGAAGGCAGCACTGCCGCCAACCTTGTTCATAAGAGCTACCATGATACCAAGAATAACCAAAAATACCATAATACCAACGTTACCGCTATCCGACAGCTTGGTAATCATGCCGCCGTTTTCATTGTAAAGCATAGTATTTAAACCAAGCTCAAGATTACCGTTGGAATATAACAGTGCACCGATTGCGATACCTACGAACAAAGAAGAATATACTTCCTTAGTAATCAAGGCCAAAGCAATTGCGATAACCGGAGGCAGCAAAGCACCGATAGTCGAATATACGGCAGGCTTATAGGTTTCAGGATCAACAGTGTTAGGATGCTGTCCGCTTATATAAAATAGGCCAGCCATGATAACAAGCAGTATCGCCAAAAATAAGTAATTGTTTTTTCTCATCTAATTAATCACTCCATAATTTTTTTCTAAAAAGTCCGAAAAAATTATATCATGATTACGTAACTAAAAGCAAGTGTATTATAAAAAATCGCTGACAAATTGTTAAAAATTATACATTGTTGTGTAAATAAGTGCAAAACAGGGCACTTTAACACTGGTTCATATTGCTTTAATGTCTATTCACAGTTGACAAATTTTGTTGTTTAAAAAGCAAGCGAATATATTATTCTGGTCATAGCTATTCCGCATGGTAATCCTATTTAAATGATGCGTACATCGAACTCAAGTAAACTGAGCGAAGGATATATCGTGCAAGGAATAGCAATTTTAGCAAATGAGCATCTGGTACCATAGAAGTGTCGCAACTGTCTGAGCGCTAAGCAAGCTACTGTAGAAAACTCTCTCAGCATAGCGCGAGTTTTGCGGCACTTCGTCCTGGTTCCATGCGAAATTTGCGTTAAGAAATTGCTACTGACTGGAACGATATACCTCTCGCGAACAGAAACAGTACGGAAGTAAATATAAATAGAGGATAGATAGCTGACGGTAAAAGAAAAAAGACATGTCACATGACATGTCTTTTTTCTAACCGGCAGCTATCTATCCTCCCAGGCCGCTTCCAGCCAAGTACTTT
>CAVCLW010000023.1:0-38880 GCA_963603005.1 Escherichia coli
AAACTCAAATTCCAGTCCTTCTTTAGTTTGAGTGGGTGGTTTTGTCCCAGCCTCTTCAAATATCATAAAAAATTGAATAGATAAAATTGTGTCTCACCAACAAGTCAAAGGCTTTATTTCAAGAATGTTAGCTTGGGACACTTGCACATGATTTTTCAGTAAAACAATTTTCTCAGACGGCGAACCAAAAGCTGTTGCATATGCTTTGGTCAGATAGTTCAAATAATCCGCCCGTTTCTCCACCAATTCTTTCGGCAAGGCATAGAATAGCGTCAGCCAAGACAGATTGCTGTCCTGTGGAATTTCAATAATGGTCTGCGGCAGAACCACAATAAAACCGGAAGGGCTGTATTTTGCCATGTGAATCACCTCAATTCTGCTTGTGTTTTTACCCCTCTATAATATACGGGCATGAGAAGCTGTGATTTTTTCCAACTTCTCAAAATTTTTTGAAAAAATATTAAATTGCGCAGATTTTTCTCAATCTGCTCCACCTATGATAGGTGTACTCGATAAATGTAAATAAGTCTATTGCGTTTTCCAAAAGCAAAAAAATAAGCGGTACCTAGACTCAAAAGCCAAGTACCGCTTATTCTTTTGTTAGCCAATCCTGTCTGACAGATGCCATAATCGTAATTTTCTCAAATTACTTTCTTATGAGCACCCATAGAATTCAGGAGGTCTTTTGTTATTTCGTCTGCAATGCTTCCGCCAGCAGCTTTTCATCGGCAATAGCCTGCGACAGCACCTGCTGCGTATCCTCGCCCAAGCGAGGCGCACGCTTTTTCAACGCTGCCGGCGTTGCGCTCAGCTTCATGGCAAAGCCCAGCTGCCGGTAGCTGCCAAGCTCCGCGTCCTCTACGTTCAGCACCATCTCGTTGGCCTTGGTCTGCTCCGCAGCCACCGCCTCGGCAAAATCCAGCACCGGCGTTACGCAGGTATCCTTGCCCGCCAGCAGCTGCTCCCATTCGGGCAGCGTGTGCTTGGCAAACTCCAGCGTCAGCTGCTGCTTTAAGTAGTCGTGGTTAGCATCATCATCTATCAGGTCCGTCATATCGGGGCGCTGCAGCACAGCGCACAGGTTGCTCCAGAACTTCTTCTCCAAGCACCCTACAGCAAGGTAGCGTCCTTCCTTCGTCGCATAAATATTATAGTTGGCGTTGGCACCCGTCAGCCAGTTGTTACCGCGCTCCGCCACAAAACCGCTGCCGAAGTACAGGCTGGCAGCACCGGGCATCAGCGTCATCGCCACGTTATACAGCGAAATATCTATTTCCTGTCCCTCGCCCGTCATCTGTGCATGGCGCAGTGCAATCATAATGCTCATGCCCGCCGCCATCGACGCATTCATATCCGCCATCAGCACGCCCGGAATCGCCGGCTTGCCCTGAGCCTCACCGCTCATAGCGGTAATACCTGCCAGGCTCACATAACCGATATCATGGTCGGCCTGCTTGGCAAGCGGTCCCTTTTTGCCGTAGCCTGTCAGCGAGCAGTAGATAATACGCGGATTCACCGCCTTCGCCGCCGCATAGTCAATGCCCAGCTTTTCCAGTACGCCCGGACGATAGCTTTCCACCACCACGTCGGCAGTTTTCACTAGCTCTAGGAACGCCCGGCATCCCGCATCTGATTTCAAGTTAAGCACTACGCTCTTTTTATTGCGGTTCAGCTGCAGATGCCAGTAACCGAAATCCTTTAAAAACGGCGGAAAGCTGCGGGCATAATCGCCCCGTTCCGGCTCTTCGATTTTGATAACCTCCGCGCCGAAATCGGCCAGCAGCATTGTACAATACGGTCCCGGCAGCAGCCGTGACAAATCAAGCACACGAATACCCTCTAAAGCCTGCACAATAACGCCCCCTTAACAGCAGCATATTTTAAGACTGAATGCTTATACTACCTGGAAGATATAGAATTTGAGATAATTTGTTTCCGGCACCTGCCACAGAATCGGATGGTCCGGAGATTGCTGGCGCGCTTCAATCTGACGCAGGGAAACGTTGGCGTCATGCGCAGCGTCCTGCAGCATCTTCACAAACAGCTCCTCCTTCATAAAGTGCGAGCAGGAGCAGGTTGCCAGATAACCGCCGCGCGGCAGCAGCTTCATCGCCTTCAGGTTGATTTCCTTGTAGCCGCGAATCGCATTCTTCACCGTGCTACCGGATTTGGTGAACGCCGGCGGGTCCAGAATAATAAAGTCATATTCACGCGAATGCTTGTTGAACAAATCGCTCAGCAAATCAAAAACATTGGCCTGCAATCCGTGCATAACATCAGAACAATCGTTAATCGCAGCGTTATGCTCCGCCATCTGCACTGCCTCCGCACTGATATCAACCGCGGTAACGCTGGCAGCGCCGCCCTTGGCGGCATTCAGCGCAAAGGAACCAGTGTGGGTAAAGCAGTCCAGCACATGCTTGCCCTTGGCAATCTTGGCAATCGCCTGACGGTTATACTTCTGGTCGAGGAAAAAGCCTGTCTTCTGGCCGTTTTCTACATCAACCGTATATTCGATGCCGTTTTCGACAATCTCGGTAGTCACAGCGCCAGGCTCGGGGCACAAATCGGTAGCAAACCAGTGCTTGCCCTCCTCCATGCCCTCCAGCAGGCGTATTCTTACGTCGTTGCGCTCGTACAGGCCACGGATTTCCTGTCCCATCTCGCGCAGAATTTTAATCAGCAGCTCAAACAGCATCTGCTTGCGCATTTCAATGCCCAAGGACAGGGTTTGCGTTACCAGCAGATCATTGTAGCGATCTACGGTCAGGCCGGGAAACATATCCGCTTCGCCGAAAATCAGACGGCAGCAGTTAAAATCACGCTCGCCCATAACCGTCAGGCGGTAATCCAGCGCATAGCGCAGGCGGCGCTCCCAAAAGGCTTCGTCAAACTTGTCATTGGTATTGGTGGAAATAATGCGCACACGGATTTTGGAATGGTCGTTCACAAAACCGGTGCCCAAATACTTGCCCTTGGACGTTACTACATCCACCAGATCACCGTTGGCATACTCGCCTTCGATTTTAGTTACCTCTTCACCAAACACCCAGGGATGACCGCCGCGTGCAGCGCGCTCTCCCTTCGGGGTTACGAAAAATTTTGCATATTTACGCATATTCTACCTCACGATTTTTAGATTAGTTTTTCTTTAAGTATAGCATATTTTGCAGGCGGATGCGTCAAAAAAATAAAAAGCAGGCCCATAGCCTTACCATCAGTAAAGCCACAAGCCTGCAAGCTATCTACAGCTTTTCTGCCACAACCCTGCATCTTTTCTTGCAGAAGGCTATACCATAAAGCAAAACTTTTTCTCTGCCATTATTATGCAGATACTCTGCGTAGCGTTTTGCGCGAATCTGCGCCAACGCCTTCGCACAGCTCTTCTCCATAGCCGTCATCGTCTGCGCATACTTCAGCTCTACGATTACGCCATCATCCAAATCATCTGTTTCAACAATAATATCCGCAAAGCCCTCGCCCGCTTCCACATTAGAGCGCACCAGCCAGTCTGCCTTTCCTGCCAGCAAGCCTACCAAAAGCATGTGATAGGAATTTTCTCTTTCCTCATCTCTGCCCTTAGCATCAAAAACGCTGATGGAATTGCTGAGAGTCCTGTTCAAAAACAGCTCTACCGCCTCGCTGTCACCCATGGCGAAAGCCTGCCAAAAGCTCTGCAGCTGCTCAGTGTCGGCAAAAACCTTCTTTTTAAACCATTCCTGAATCTGCAGCTTGTACACCTCGCGAATCTCCTGATTGGGAATCACCAGCTTAAACGCGCCATCCTCTGCCACGCCCTTCTGCGTAAGATAACCGGTGGTAAAAAGCACGCTCCAAAGATTATCTATGCTGCTGTCTATTTCATCATAGGTCAGCTCCAGACGGATATGCTTTTCTATAGCCTCGCCTGCAACCAGACGCTCCAGCTCATCACGCGTCGATTTATCGGCCATCTCTATGAAGAGCTTCACCAAAGCATTGCCACTGGTATTTATCCAATAAGCCTGTGGTTTTGCCGACGGATTGCTGCGGAGCACATCAACATGGTTGATAACATCCCACGGACAATAAACATCAGCATCACCAAAGCGGTAGCCGTCATACCACTCCTTGGTTTCCTCAAGATGGTCTGTAAGATTATAAGCCGCCAAAAGCTGCTCCACCTCAGCATCCGTAAAGCCAAACTGTTCATCAAAACGATTATCGGTAATCGAAAGCACCTTAAAATTATTCAGGCCGGTAAAAATGCTTTCTTTAGAAACACGCAGGCAGCCCGTTAACACAGCAAACTGCAGAAACTCGTTAGTCTTTAAGGCCTGGCCGAGCATACCGCGGATAAGTGACACCATTTCCTTATAATAGCCATTCTGAAAGGCCTTATCCAAAGGCACATCGTACTCATCAAGCAGAATAATCGTTTTTTGTCCGTAATGCTTAGATAAAAGCTTCGATAAAAGCTGCAAGGCAGAAACAAGGACTTCATCTGCCAGCGCATAACGTCCCTCGCGCACCGCCGTCAGTCCGCAATATAAGCTTTGCTCATTTTCCGTCAGCTTATCGCTCTGCGCCAAAAAAGCAAAGCGCTCCGCTTCTCCGGCAATCAGCTCTGCCAAACGATACTGCGCATCGGCAAAGTTAAGTCCCTCTACATTCTTAAAGGAAAGAAAAATTACCGGATATTTTCCCTGATACTCCTCGCACAGCTTCTTGTTTTTTGCAATCTGCAGGCCGTCAAACAACGAAGCATCTGCTCCTATCTCAAAGAAATAACGCAGCATACTCATATTCAGCGTCTTGCCGAAGCGCCGCGGTCTTGTAAACAAATTAACCTTGCCCCAGCCGTCCAGCAGATGTTCAATGAATTTTGTTTTATCAACATAATAAAAGCCCGCCTGACGAATTTCCGCAAAATCTTCTATTCCCACAGGCAGTTTTAAAGCTTCCGTCATATGCTAAGCTCCCCCTTTCCGCAGCAGTAAACCGTTCTACACGCATCCCGTCTTTTTTATAATTGTATCATTATCACACCTGCATCGGCAACAAAATTTTGCTATATAAAAAAGCTGTCGCACTTTGACATGCGACAGCAGTATTGCTTTGCTTAGAACGCTGCAACAACAGCGCCTTTGTATTTATCCTCGATGAACTTCTTAACCTCGGGAGAACGCAGAGCATTCATCAGCTTCTGGATTTCCGGACGTTTTTCATCACCCTTGCATACAGCAACGATGTTAGCATACGGAGATTCCTTCGGCTCGGTGAACAGAGAATCCTTAACCGGGTTCAGCTTAGCTTCCATAGCGAAGTTGGAGTTGATAACGGACAAATCGGTATCATCCATGGAACGCGGCAGCAGAGCAGCTTCGATTTCCACAATCTTCAGCTTCTTGTCGTTGCCAACAATATCGCCTACGGTAGCCTTAACGCCAACGCCATCCTTTAGCTTCAGCAGCTTAGCGCTTTGCAGCAGAGCCAGCGCACGGCCGCCGTTGGACGGGTCGTTCGGAATAGCGATTTTAGCACCTTCGGGAATATCATTCAGAGATTTGATTTTCTTGGAATAAATGCCCATCGGCTCGATATGTACCTTGCCTGCGGATACAAGATTCATCTTGCGCTCGAAAACGAAGGTATCCAGATAAGGCTCATGCTGGAAGAAGTTGGCATCCAGCTCCTTATCGTTCAAAGCAAGGTTCGGTTTAACATAATCGCTGAATTCGATAATCTGCAGGTCTACGCCCTCTTTAGCCAGAGTGCCTTTGATCTGGTTCAGGATTTCTGCGTGCGGTACAGCGGTAGCGCCAACCTTCAAGGTTACCTTTTTGTCAGCACCGTTGTCTGCCTTTTTGTCTCCGCCGCCGCAGCCTGCAGCAACAACTGCCAGGCTCACTAATGCCAGTAATGCAACTAATAATTTTTTCATCTTTTCTTACTCCCTTTCTTTATCCAACACGTCTTGCAAAACATCCGCCTAAGAAAAAAACTCCTTCTGAGGAAGGAGCCGGTCTTCCTCTCATCTTTCAAGATTACACTTGCAGGATGTAGCACCATAACCTTCGTCTGGTTGCCGGGCATCATCGGGCCTGTTCCCTCCGCCACTCTTGATAAGAGCGTGTTATTGAGTTGAGAGTTATAATATATTATCCTAGTGTCTTTGTCAACATTAATCGCAAAAAAAATTAAGGGCAGAAAATCCTGCCCTTAATCTGTTAACAATGTTACTCTTTTTTATACTTGGCAATACCAACCTTATAAAAGTCATTACCCTCGCTGTCGATGCAGACGATAGCCGGGAAATCCTTAACCTCGTATCTGCGGATAGCCTCCGGTCCCAGGTCCTCGTAAGCAATCATGGTTTCGCTCTTGATGGATTGGGTGATAACAGCAGCAGCACCGCCTACAGCAACGAAATAAACAGCGCCATGCTTCGCGCAGGCATCAATAACCTCCTGGCTGCGCAGACCTTTGCCAATCATGCCGCGCATGCCCTGCTCAATCATGGTCGGAGTGTATTTGTCCATACGGCCGCTGGTGGTGGGGCCGGCACTGCCGACAACCTCGCCCGGTTTGGCAGGAGTAGGACCAACGTAATAAATAACATTATTGGTCAGGTCCAAAGGCAGCTTTTCGCCGCGCTCCAACGCTTCATACAAACGCTTGTGAGCAGCGTCGCGTGCAGTGTAGATATAACCGCTGATGCGTACAACGTCGCCTGCATGCAGGTCTTTGACAGTTTCTTCGGTCAGCGGAGCATTAATATATTTGATTACAGCTTCTTCACTCATCTTCAGGCGCCTCCTTTAAATTTCTGCTTCAGCCTTGCGTGCCTGGTGGCAGTTCAGGTTTACAGCGCAGGGCATACCGCCGATATGGGTATGGGTAAATTCAACATTTACAGCCAAAGCGGTAGTGCTGCCGCCCAAGCCGGAAGGACCGACGCCGGTCTTGTTTACCAGCTCCAGCAGCTCGTCCTCCAGTGCCGCATAGCGCTCATCCTTATTGTGCTCGCCTACGGTACGGGTCAGCGCATATTTCGCTAAAATAGCGGCGCGCTCCATGTTGCCGCCGATGCCTACGCCGACGGTAATCGGCGGGCAGGGGTTCGGGCCTGCAGCACGCACGGTATCAACAACAAATTTTTTGATGCCTTCAACGCCGTCTGCCGGCTTCAACATTTTCAAAGCGCCCATGTTTTCGCTGCCGCAGCCTTTGGGGCAAACAATAATTTTAACCTTTTCACCGGGAACAATCTTGGTGTGGATGATTGCCGGAGTATTATCACCGGAATTTTTACGATCAAACACCGGGTCGCCTACAGAGGATTTACGCAGATAGCCTTCAGTGTAGCCCTTTGCTACGCCTGCATGAATGGCAGTATACAAATCGCCGTCAACAAAATGCACTTCCTGGCCGATTTCAAGAAATACAACGGTCAGACCGGTATCCTGACACAGCGGAACAGCTTTTTTCTTAGCCAGCTCGAAGTTCTCAATCAAGGTAGCAAGGATTTCCCTGCCCAAAGGAGATTCTTCTTCAACAGCGGCATTTCTGATCTTGTCCATCATCTCCTGCGGGAGATAGTAGCAGGAATCCATGCACAGCTTGGCAATAACATCAGTGACTTCACTAACCTTTATTTCTCTCATGTTTTCATCCTCCTAAGCTCACATTGTCATTGTGAGAATAATATTTGTATACTGCGGCTTAACGGCCGATGCGTTTAGCAGTATTGGCTCTTACAACCTCAGGATCTACAATTTTGCGTGCCAGGCCTTTTTCGATAGCAACCTTAGCTACAGCGGCAGCAACCGCAGGAGCAACACGCGGGTCAAAAGCGTCAGGTACTACATAATCCTCACGCAGGTCTTTTTCGTCAATCAAATCGGCAATAGCATAAACAGCGGCAACCTTCATATCCTCGGTAATAGCGCGTGCGCGTACATCAATAGCACCGCGGAATACGCCCGGGAATACGGTTACGTTGTTAACCTGGTTCGGTCTGTCGCTGCGGCCGGTGCCGGCAACTGCAACGCCTGCTTCCTTAGCAGCATCATAGCTGGTTTCCGGAACAGGGTTAGCCAGAGCAAAAACAATAGCCTTATCAGCCATGCTCTGCATAATTTCTTTAGTGAATACGTTCGGAGCGGAAGCACCGATCATAACGTCCGCACCCTTGGCAACATCAGCAAGAGTACCCTGCTTATGTTCTTTATTGGTCACGGTAGCCAGATAGCTCTGGATGCGGTCCAGCTTAGCGTCGATGCCTTCATACAGAGCGCCGAAGCGGTCAACCATGATTACATTTTGTGCGCCCATGTTTACCAGCAGACGGCCGATAGCACTGCCGGCAGCACCGCAGCCGTTGACAACGAATTTAGCGGTAGCAATGTCTTTTTTAACAAAGCGCAGTGCGCCCAGTACAGCAGACAGGCAGGCAATAGCGGTACCATGCTGGTCATCATGGAATACAGGAATGTCGCAGATTTCTTTTAGCTTATCTTCGATTTCATAGCATTTGGGAGAGGAAATATCCTCCAGGTTTACGCCTGCATAGTTAGGCTGCAGCAGCTTAACTGTGCGGATGAATTCGTCCGGATCCTTGGTATCGAGGCAAACAGGCACAGCGTCAACATCACCGAAGGTTTTGAACAGTGCAGCCTTGCCTTCCATTACCGGCATAGCAGCCTCGGGGCCGATGTCGCCCAAGCCGAGTACGCGGGTACCGTCGGTAATAATAGCAACCATGTTGCCGCGGCAGGTATATTCGAAGGAGAGGTTTTTGTCCTCTTTGATATCCTTACAGGGTTCAGCTACACCCGGGGTATAGGCAATAGCCAGATCATGACGGGTTGCAATAGGCACCTTGCTTACTACAGCAATTTTGCCGTTATTGTCCATATGTAATTTAAGAGCTTCTTCACGCAGAGTCATTGTCATCTTTTTTTCCTCCCAAGATTTCCCGACGTAAGCTGTCTAAAAAATCATTAGCTCCGTCCGATAAATAGTATACACTTATTGTATATTAAACTACCCTGTTTTGCAAGATATTTTCTGTGTAAACTACATCATTTCGAGGAATTGTCAAAAGATTTTTGCTTACTGCGCAAAATTTTCTTAGCCAAAGACTCAGACCTTGAAGAATTCTACCTGCGGCGTCTGCCCCGCCTGCAGTGTAAGCACCGCAAAGCAAGGCTCCGAGCCACCGCGGGGGCGGGACGGACTGCCGGGGTTCACCAGCAGCGTTTCCGCATAATACTCGGCCATCGGCACATGCGTATGCCCGAACACCACGATATCCTGCCCCAGCTGCTTGGCCCAATAGCCCAAATCAGCCTGCACATTTCTTTCTATATATCTGTGTCCGTGCGTCAGCCAGATTTTGTAGCCTTCTATTTCCAAATACTCATCGAATTTGCTGCCATCATCCAGCAAATCGCAGTTGCCGCGCACACGCACGGTTTTTATGCCTGTCGCATCATGCAGACGGTTGGCGTCAGCCGCATAATCACCCGTATGCAGCCACAGCTCGATAGGCGGTGTCTGCTGCAGAATGCGGCGAATTGCCTGCGCACTGCCATGCGTATCACCTGTAATGCCTATTCTCATTTTTTCTTGCTCCAGATAGCAACCAGCTTACGGATTGCCTGCGCACTGCCATGCGTATCACCTGTAATGCCTATTCTCATTTTTTCTTGCTCCAGATAGCAACCAGCTTACGGATTGCCTGCGCACTGCCATGCGTATCACCTGTAATGCCTATTCTCATTTTTTCTTGCTCCAGATAGCAACCAGCTTACGGATTGCCTGCGCACTGCCATGCGTATCACCTGTAATGCCTATTCTCATTTTTTCTTGCTCCAGATAGCAACCAGCTTACGGATTGCCTTACCGCGATGGCTGATTTTGTTTTTCTCCTGCATGGATGCCTCAGCCATACCCTTGTGCAGCTCCGTAGACCAGAACAGCGGGTCGTAGCCGAAGCCGTTTTCGCCCAGAGGCTCATGCAGCAGCATGCCGTCGCAGATGCCGTCTACCTCGTTGAGCACCTTGCCGTCGGGTTGTGCTACGCACAGCGCACAGCGGAAGCGGCAGGTACGCTTAACCTGAAACTTCATGTTGTGCAGCAGCAGGTTGTTGTTGTCCTCGTCGCTGGCCTTTTCGCCGGCATAACGCGCACTGCGCACACCGGGAGCACCGTCCAGCGCCTGAACCTCCAAGCCGGAATCATCGGCAATACAGGGCTTGCCCAGCTTCTTTGCATAATAGGTAGCCTTTTGACGGGCATTGGCAGCAAAAGTGCGGCCTGTTTCAGCAGGTGCTTCTACTGCGTCAAAATCTGCCAGATATTTTATTTCAATCGGCAAATCCTTCATTAAAGATTTAAACTCTTCCACCTTGCCCTGATTATGGGTAGCTACAACCAATTCATTAATCATTATTAAACCTCGATTCTCAGCTCGGGACGTATATTTCATTTTACTTTTTTACGTCCCAATGCTTATTATTTACAGATTTTCTACTGTGCCTGTGGCAATATCCTGCACCAGCACATACTGCCAGCGGCCGTGCTTCTTTTCTGCCAGCGCTGCATCGTAGGCCTTTTGCCGGCAATGCGGACAGATTTCACGCGTCAGGCAGGTAATGAAAGCGCTCTGGTCGCCAAAGCGCGTCCCTTCGGCCGCCGTCTG
Source organism: Escherichia coli (assembly GCA_963603005.1). Classification (GTDB taxonomy): domain Bacteria; phylum Bacillota; class Negativicutes; order Acidaminococcales; family Acidaminococcaceae; genus Phascolarctobacterium_A. The sequence goes on from CAVCLW010000023.1 coordinate 10,689, forward strand.
CAGGGTAAAATAACCGCGGCAGGCCTTGCATTCGCAATAATGCACGCTTTCCACCTGCTCCTCGCGGATACCCTCCTCATCGTAGTAGATATGCTTGCTGCGTTGCCAGGTATTGCCGCATTTCGCCAGCAATTCCTTGCTCGTGCGTTCACGGTTGAAGTACAAATCGCCTACCTCGGCAATAAGCTGGTCTACGCGCTTGTTGCAGCGCTCATCCTGCGGTCGCAGTCCGCGCAGATCAGGCTCCACCACCTTGCTGTAATCCATGCCTGCCATCGCCAGAATAATACCGGTGTTGACATAAGGCAGGGCGCTTTCAATCGAATAACCGCCCTCCAGCACCGCAATATCTGCCTGCAGCTTATCCGCCAGACGCGCATAGCCCTGTGCCGTCACCTGCATAGAAGCCAGCGGGTCACTGAAATGGTTATCCTGCCCAGCGCTGTTGATAATCAGCTCCGGCTGAAAGTCCTCCAGAATATGCGTGATTAAGCCGTCATACAGACGGTGCAGTCCTTCGTCACCGGTTCCCGGCAGCAAGGGCAGATTGATGTTCGTGCCCCAGGCCGCAGGACTGCCTGCTTCATTAGGAAAGCCTGTGCCCGGATACAATGTACGCCCGTCCTGATGGAAGGAGATATACAGCGTATCGGGATCGTGGTAGAACACATCCTGCGAGCCATCGCCGTGATGCACGTCGGTATCCACAACAGCAATCCTACGGATATTATACCTGCTACGTAAATATTCTACCATTATTGCTTCAATATTAATAGTACAAAAACCACGGATTCCGTGTACTACACGCATAGCGTGGTGTCCCGGCGGACGCACGAGAGCAAAGGCACGCTGCACCTCCCGCTGCATTACGGCGTCGGCCGCCGCCAGGCAGCCTCCCGCAGAGGTCAGGTGCGCCGGCGTAATCAGGCGTGCAATCGCCGGCACGCCTACATGCGCACGCTGTAAATCCTCAATTTCAGCAAGACGCGGGCGATATTCCTTAATCTCCTCGCAGTCAAAGAGGCCCTCCTCCTCCAGCTGGTCACGCGTATATAATAAGCGCTCCTGCCGTTCGGGGTGACCGGGGCTGATCATCCAGTCAAATGCAGGGAAAAATACTAATCCCAAGGTATTCTTTGCCATCAGAAGCTCACCTCCCTGCCGCTAACCTTATAGAGAATTCCCGGCTTCAGCTGCATGCGCAGGCTGTAAATATCGCCGGTTTCGTAATAGCCGTGTACTGTATGAAAATGCTCGTAGCTGATAAGCTCCGTTTCCTGGTCGGGCAGCTGCCACTGCGCCGTCTGCTCCCGCAGCCAGCTTGCGAGCAGCTCCTCTGCCGCCTGCTTGCTGAAGCGTCGCGGCAGGCTTTCGCGTTTTCCGCCCTCAGGAATAATATAATAGCCGTCGGTAGTGTCCGCGCGCAGTCCTGCGCTCAGCGTCGGCCTTGCAACCGCTGCGCCAATAGCGTTCGCCACCATTGCTCCGGCAGGAATATCCACCGGCAGCGCCATGGCCTCGCCCAGCGCCCTGATTAAGCCCGGTGCGCCGCCGCCCACGCCAATCAGCTGCTGCGGGATAAATTCCGTGCCTTTGATAACATCGTTAACCGTATACACGGGCTGCTTGGCCCATTCGTCCAGCATTTCCCGAATCGTCGTCTTTATCTGCTCAACTGCGGCAGCCACAATCTTGCGTGCTTCCGCCTGCGGCTCGCCGCCCAGAGCGGCAATCGCCGCCTGCGCCCGCTCTTCATCACCGAAATGCACATAGCCAGCGGTAATCAGCGCATCGCTCAGTGTCGCTATACTGCCGCCGACTGCGGCAGCGGGACCTTCACGCTCGGGGCCGACAACATAACCGTTTTCCGTCTTATGCAGCCTGCTGTCGCCGCCGATGCCGATGCTGCGCATATGAAAGGCACGCACCGCCGTAGGATAACCGGCAACCGTCGCACCCTTGCGCGCCATCAGCGGCAAACCGTTCTCCCAGAAGGCAATGTCGGTAGTAGTGCCGCCCACATCCAGCGAGATGCTGTTCACTTGGGGAGCACAAAGCGCCTCTATACCCAGTACGGAAGCAGCGGGACCGGTAAACACAGCCTCCACCGGCTGCTGCAAGGCTGCCTCTAGCGGCAGCGTACCGCCGTCCGCCTTCAAGATATGCACCGGAGCGCTGATGCTGCGCTCTGCCAGAGCACGTTCGATGCGTTTGCAGAAGCGGGTGAAAAGCTCATATACCTGCGCAGAAAAATACGCCGAATTGCTGCGGCGCACAAAGTTCAGCTCACCGCTCAGCTCGCTGCCCAAAAACACCTTGCTGTAGCCGCATTTTTTCAGCTCATGCTCCGCCTGATATTCCAGCTGCGGGTTACGCACCGAAAACTTGCCGCTCACCGCGCACACACCGCTGCCCTTGCGCCGCAGCAGCTCCTGATGTCTGCTCCATTCGATATTAGCCGTAATCTTGCCGCGATGGTCAACATAGCCCGACAAATAGTACGGCGTCACCGGCAGATGTCCCTTGACGTTCATGCCCGGTCCAGCGATAATCGCCAAAAACGCCGGCGGCAGGCTGCCCTCGGTCAATGCGTTGGTCACGATAGTGCTGGATATTACCACACGCTCCAGCTCCTGCGCCATCCCCGGCTGCAGCACCGCATCCAGAGTCGCCAGCACGCACTGCAGCACATCGTCATGCGTCGTCGCGCGTTTGGCCTGTGCCACCACCTCGCCCTGCCGCAGCACCACGGCATCCGTAAAGGTTCCGCCTACATCAATACCTAACAGCATTGCTTCATCCCTCCTTCGTTTAAACCAGAGTTTCAATGCGTATATTTTAAAGCTCTTCTATTATACTTTCAGCAAGCTATCACAGACATTTATATTTAATTATATTATATCATGTTGCCAAACGCCGTGCGCAGAAAATTCCTCTCTATAATTATATGCCAACACGCCCGCAAGCGTTGGTGCGCAAAAAAAAGACGTAAGCTCCGTTGCTTACGCCTTGTAATTATTTTTCATCCGGTGGGGTAATCCTGCAGACATTTTATATATCGAATAAGTCCTTTAGCTGAGATTGCCGGATTTGAGCTGCCGCCGCTTTAATTTAACTAGGCTCTCAAAAGAGCATCGTAGTAAACCAGGCTGGCCGCACCGCATAAAGATAAAACTACAGTACTCAAAATAATTAGATACTTTTTCTCCATTTTAATTCTCCTCTACACACAAAACCCATCTCTGTGTGTGAAGCTATTATAAAATAGGCTCTATATATAGTCAAGTTAAATGTTATAACGGTTTGTTATATCTATTATTCCCATTAAGTTTATATCTATTCCTTTCGTCTGCAAAGATGACCAGCAACAGCTTTTTTTCTCTTTAGCTTGCTAAAAACAGCATAATAGCTTATACTATATACTATTATTGTATTAGTAAGGGAGACGATATGTATTATGGAACGTGAGAGCTTCTCTTCACGCCTGGGATTTATCCTGATTTCTGCCGGCTGTGCCATTGGTTTAGGCAACGTCTGGCGCTTTCCTTTCGTCACAGGCCAGTATGGCGGCGCATCCTTTGTGCTCATTTACCTGTGCTTCCTGCTGCTGTTGGGCCTGCCCATCATGGTAGCGGAATTCGCTGTCGGCCGCGCCAGCAGACGCAGCCCGGCAAAATCCTTCGACACTTTGGAGCCGAAGGGAACTAAATGGCATCTGTTCAAATATGTAACTATTGCCGGCAACATCATCCTGATGATGTTCTACACCACCGTCAGCGGCTGGATGCTTTATTTCCTCTATAAAATGGCTGTCGGTGATCTTTCCGGTCTTGACGCTCAGGGCATCAAAGGCGTTTTCGGTGCTCTACTGCAGGACCCGGCAACTATGGCCGGCAACATGGCAATCATCATCATGCTCTGCTTCGGCGTTTGCTACATGGGCGTTCGCAACGGCGTTGAACGCATCACCAAGGTTATGATGGCCTTCCTCATCGTGCTGATGGTTGTTCTTGCAGCCAACTCCATGCTGCTTCCGGGCAGTGAAGCCGGCCTCAAATACTACCTCTACCCCGACTTCGACAAAATTGCCGAGCACGGTGTACGCGAGGTAATCTTCGCCGCTATGGGCCAGGCCTTCTTCACACTGAGCATCGGTATGGGCTCTCTGTCCATCTTCGGCAGCTACATCGGCAAGGAGCAGAAGCTCACCAACGAAGCACTGTGGATTATGTTCCTCGATACCTTCGTAGCAATCGTTGCCGGTCTGATTATCTTCCCGGCATGCTTCAGCTTCGGTATCCAGCCGGATGCAGGCCCTAACCTGCTCTTCATCACCCTGCCCAACGTATTCAACGCTATGAACGGCGGACGTATCTGGGGCACTCTCTTCTTCCTCTTCATGCTCTTTGCGGCAATGTCCACTGTTATTGCCGTATTCGAAATGATTATCTCCAGCATCTGCGAGCTGACCGGCGGTGACCGCCGTCGCCTCATCCCCTTTGCTGTTATCGGCATGATTCTGCTGTCCCTGCCCTGCGTTTTCGGCTTCAATATCTGGAGCGGCTTTGAGCCTCTGGGCAAAGGCACCTGCGTGCTGGATTTGGAAGACTTCCTCGTCAGCAACAATATCCTGCCTTTAGGCAGCCTCATCTTCCTGGCCTTCTGCACTACCCGCTACGGCTGGGGCTGGAACAAATTCATTGAAGAGGTTGATACCGGCAAGGGCATAGGCTTCCCGAAATGGATGCGCTTCTATGCAACCTACATTCTGCCGCTGATTGTCCTGTATATCTTCTTCAACGGCTATTACGCAATGTTCTTCAAATAACATAAGCAAAAACAAAACGAGCAAGATAGTAGTTTTCGCTACTGTCTTGCTCATTTTTTATGCGCTGCGCGCCTTATTTTTTATTACAGCTTGCTTTGCAGCTCCTCCAGCTTAGCCTGCTGCACAGCCAGCACCTTGTCACCGATAGCGAACTGCTTCTCGTTTTCGGAGAAAGCAGGGCCGCCGTAGGATTTACGTGCTTCTACGCAATGCTCGGGCTTCAGAGCTACCAGCAAATCGCTCTCGAAGAGGTCGGAGAACTGCTTGTATTCCTCCAGAGAAATCTCCGGCAGGAATTTGCCCTGATGAATTGCATAAGCAACGCATTTGCCGACAACCTCATGTGCCTGCCGGAAGGGCAGTCCCTTGCGTACCAGATAGTCTGCCAGGTCGGTGGCATTGGAGAAATCCTTGCTCACTGCCTGTGCCATCTTGTCCACATTAACCGTCATCGTCAGAATCATATCACGATAAACAGCCAGCGTAAATTTTACGGTGTCGATAGCGTCGAAGAAGCCTTCCTTATCCTCCTGCAGGTCCTTGTTATAGGTCAGCGGCAGGCCCTTAGCCGTTGTCAGCATAGCCATCAGATGACCATACACACGGCCGGTTTTACCGCGTACCAGCTCGGAAATATCAGGGTTCTTCTTCTGCGGCATCATGGAAGAGCCGGTGGCAAAAGCATCGTCCAGCTCCACAAAGCCGAATTCGGTGCTGCTCCAGAGGCAGATTTCCTCACTCAGACGGCTCATGTGCATCATGAGGGTGGAAGCAAAGGAAAGGAATTCAATGATATAGTCACGGTCGCTTACTGCGTCCATGCTGTTCGGATAAACTGTGCCGAAGTTCAGCTCCTCCGCAACCATAAAACGGTCGATGGGGAACGTAGTGCCTGCAATCGCACCGGCACCCAGCGGCATCATGTCCGCGCCTTCCCAAACGCCCAGCAGGCGGCGGAAGTCACGCTGCAGCATATTGAAATATGCCAGCATATGATGAGCAAAGGTAATCGGCTGCGCACGCTGCAGATGGGTATAACCCGGCATCAGAGTTTTTTCGTGCTTTTTGGCAACTGTTAAGAGAGCTTCCTCAAATTTAAGCAAAAGCTCGGCAATTTCGGCAACCTCACGCTTCATATACATATGCATATCGAGTGCAACCTGGTCGTTACGGCTACGTGCGGTATGCAGACGGGCGCCGGCGCTGCCGATACGTTCGGTCAGACGCGCCTCCACATTCATATGAATGTCCTCCAGCGCAACGTCAAAATGGAAGTTGCCTGCTTCAATATCAGCCAGGATGTCTTTCAGACCGGCAATGATCTTCTCCCCGTCCTCTGCCGGAATGATACCGCATTTAGCCAGCATACCGGCATGAGCAATGCTGCCGCGGATATCCTCGTGATATAAACGCTTATCAAAATCAATGGACGCATTAAATGCGTCCACCAATTCGTTCGTATTCTTACTGAAACGACCGCCCCAAAGCTTGGCCATTATTTCAGGTTGCCTTTCTTCATCAGTGCTCTAACTTTCAGCGGCAGGCCGAAGAGGTTGATGAAGCCGGTAGCATCTGCCTGGTTGTAAACTTCGTCCTCGCCGAAGGTTACATATTCCTGGCTGTACAGGGAGTACGGGGATTTAACGCCTGCACTGTAGATGTTGCCTTTATAAAGTTTCATGCGAACAGTACCGGTAACGGTTTTTTGAGTTTCGTTAACGAAAGCATCCAGAGCCTCACGCAGCGGGCTGAACCACATGCCATCGTAAACCAGCTCGGAATAACGGATGGAAACCTGTTGTTTGAAGGATTGGGTTGCACGGTCCAGGCAAAGGTTTTCCAGATCGTTGTGGCCGTAGTAGATGATAGCGCCAGCAGGGTTTTCATAAACGCCACGGGATTTCATACCAACCAGACGGTCTTCAACCATATCGGTGATACCAACAGCGTTGCGGATACCGATTTCGTTCAGTTTTTCAACGAGCTTAGCCGGGCTGAGTTTTTCGCCGTTAACGCTTACAGGCACGCCTTCAACGTATTCCAGTTCAACATATTCCGGTTTATCAGGAGCTTTTTCAGGAATGTTGGTAACGATGAACAATTCATCTTTCGGTGCATTCCACGGATCTTCCAGGTCGCTGCCTTCATGGGACAGATGCCACATGTTGCGGTCCATGGAATAGTCATGGTCATGAGATACAGGGATAGGAATGTTGTGTGCTGCAGCATAGTCGATTTCCTGGTCACGGCTGCGCAGCTCCCACTCACGCCACGGAGCGATGATTGCCAGTTGCGGAGCCAGAGCCTTTACGGACAGTTCGAAACGAACCTGGTCGTTGCCTTTGCCGGTAGCACCATGAGCAATAGCATCAGCGCCTTCTTTTTCAGCGATTTCAACTAATTTTTTAGCAATCAGCGGACGAGCGAAGGAAGTACCCAGCAGGTATTTCTTTTCGTATACAGCACCGGCCTTAACGGTGGGCCATACATAGTCGCTGATGAATTCTTCTTTCAGGTCCATGATGTAGCATTTGCTTGCACCGGTTTTCAGTGCTTTGTCATGAACGGGTTCCAGTTCGTCGCCTTGGCCAAGGTCAGCGCAGGCAGCGATAACTTCGCAGTTGTTGTAATGCTCTTTCAGCCAGGGGATGATTACGGATGTATCAAGGCCACCGGAGTAAGCCAGAACTACTTTCTTAATATCTTCTTTTTTCATTATAATAGCCTCCCATTTCTGTATAATGCTATGCATTAGTGAATAAACTTACAAACTTCTTGTATTATATACCCTTTTTATGCATAAATCAAGTATTCAAGCGCATGTATACAATACTTTTTGTGTACTAGATGTAACAAAAAGCCTAAAATATAGCTTATTTCAGAAAATTTTGTCTGTATGCAAGAACGGCTAAGCATATAAACTATACGCTCAGCCGTTATATTTATACATTCAAGACCTGATTTAGAGTACTTCGTCGCTCATCAGCAGCGCCATAATAGCCTTTTGTACGTGCAGTCTGTTCTCTGCCTGATCAAATACAACAGATTGCGGTCCTTCCAGCACTTCCTCGGTAATTTCTTCACCGCGGTGTGCGGGCAGGCAGTGCAGAACGATTGCTTCCGGACGTGCTTCGTTCAGCAGCGCCTGGTTAATCTGATAATTATGCAGTGCTTTGAAACGAACCTCACGCTCCGCTTCCTCGCCCATGCTGGTCCATACATCGGTATAGAGCACATCGGCGCCCTTAGCAGCCTTGAAGAGATCCTCCTCTACGGTAATACTGCAGCCGGTCTGGGCAGCGTCCTCCTGCGCCAGACGCAGGATTTCCGGATTCGGCTGATAGCCCTTCGGGCTGGCGCAAATCATGTTCATGCCAACCTTGGCGCAGGCAAACATCAGAGAGTGTGCCATGTTATTGCCATCGCCTACATAAACCAGCTTACGGCCTTTGAGCACCTTCATCTTCTCCTGAATAGTGAAGATATCGGTCAGAGCCTGGCAGGGATGCAGCAAATCGGTCAGACCGTTGATAACAGGAACGCTTGCATATTTAGCCAGCTCAATAACGGAATCATGGGAGAAGGTACGGATCATAATACCGTCAACAAAACGGGAAAGTACACGCGCGGTATCGCGAATCGGTTCGCCACGGCCGATCTGGGAAGCGGAATCGCTCAGATAAATCGGATGGCCGCCCAGCTGCCAGAAGCCTACCTCAAAAGAGGTTCTGGTACGTGTAGAAGCCTTAGAGAACAGCATAGCCAAAGTTTTGCCCTTTAAATATTGGTGAGGCTCACCGGCCTTTTGCTTACGTTTCAATTTTTTTGCCACATCAAGAATTGTTGCGACCTCGCCTACGCTAAGGTCATGAATAGAAATCAGGTCTTTGTCTTTTAAACTCATTTTTTATCCCCTCTCGTTTTTTAACAGGCCGCCAGTGCTTTATCCAGCGCAGCAACCACAATATCAATTTCTTCCCTGCTGATAATCAGCGGCGGTACAATGCGGATAACATTGCCCGCAGTGCAGTTCACAATAACATTGTTCGCCAAACAGCTTTCCACAATCGGCTTGCCCTCACCGGCAACCTCCATGCCAAGCATCAGGCCGCAGCCGCGGACATCGGTAACCTTGTCAGGATATTTTTTCTGCAGCTTACGCAGCTCATTCTTAAAGTATTCGCCCTTCTCCGCAACCTTGTCTACCAGTCCTTCGGACTTGATAGTCGTCAACGTTGCGTACACAGCGGCGCAGGCCAGCGGGTTACCGCCGAAGGTGCCGCCGTGGTCGCCGGGTTTAAACACATGCGCCAGACGCTCCGGCACAGCAAAGCCTGCAACCGGGAAGCCGCCGCCGATGCCCTTGGCAAAGGTCAGGATATCAGGCTTCACGCCGCTGTGCATATAAGCGAACCATTTGCCGGTACGCGCAACACCGGTCTGCACCTCGTCAAAAATCAGCAGCGCATCATGCTTATCGCACAGCGCACGCACCTGCTGCAGATATTCGTCAGACGGTACATGCACGCCGCCCTCACCTTGGATAGGCTCCAGCAGTACAGCGCAGACATCATCATCCATCTGTGCCTCCAGCGCCTTAATATCACCGTAGGGCACAAGCACGTGTCCCGGGCTCAGCGGACCGTAGCCGACATGATAATAATCATGACCGGTAGCAGCCAGTGTATCAAAGGTACGTCCGTGGAAGGATTCGTCCGCAGAAATAATTTTGTATTTCGTAGGTGCTTTGCTCACGCCGTATTTACGCGCCAGCTTCATAGCGCCCTCATTGCCCTCTGCACCGCAGTTGGCAAAGAAAATGCGGTCCATGCCGGTAGCCTCGGCAACAACACGCAAGGCCTTAGCCTGAATCTCGGTATAATACAGGTTGGAGCAGTGCATCAGCTTGGCAGCCTGCTCGCTGATAGCCTTCACCAGCACAGGATGATTGTAACCAAGACTGTTGACAGCGATACCGGCAAAAGCATCTACATACTCATTGCCCTCGTTGTCCCACACACGGCAGCCCTGGCCAAGCTCCATAACCATCGGATATCTGCCGAATACAGGCAGATAATATTTTTCTGTTCCTTCTATAATTGCTTTTTTATCCATCGTCAAGAATATCTCCCCCTCATACAAGCCCCTGCTGTCAGATTTCCTTAACTACCTCGGTACCAACGCCCTTGTCGCTGAAAAGCTCCATCAGAATAGAATGCTCGGCACGGCCGTCAATGATATGTGTTTTCTTGGCACCGCCGCTAAGAGCCTTAATGCAGGAGCGAACCTTAGGAATCATACCGCCGTCAATGCTGCCCTTAAGAATAAGCTCATGAGCCTTTTCAAAGCTCAGAGTAGAAATGAAGCTGCTTTCATCCGGATATGCGGAATAAATACCGCGGACATCGGTCAGCACCAGCAGCTTTTCTGCCTTCAGCGCACCGGCAATTTCACCGGCAGCAACATCTGCATTAATGTTATAGGTTTCACCCTCATCACCAACGCCGGTCGGAGCGATTACAGGAATATAACCGCCGTCCAGCAGGCAGTTAATCAAATCGGTGTTGACCTCCTTAACGCTGCCGACAAAACCGATATCTACCAGGTTAACCTCACCGTTTTCATAAACATCAGCCAGATATTTTTTAGCCTTCAGCAGATTAGCATCCTTGCCGTTGAGGCCGACAGCCTTGCCGCCCAAAGCGTTCAGACGGCCGACAATGTCAGTGTTCATTTTGCCTACAAGCGCCATTTCGGCAATAGCTGCGGATTCTGCATCTGTTACACGCAGACCGCCGACAAATTCGCTCTTTTTACCGGCCTGCTCCAGCTGACGGCTGATTTCCGGACCGCCGCCGTGAACAACTACCGGACGCATGCCGGCGTATTGCAGGAACAGGATATCCTGCAGCACCTTGTTTTTCAAATCATCGTTAAGCATAGCGTTGCCGCCATATTTTACCACAATGGTTTTGTCTTTAAAATTGCTGAGATACGGCAGTGCTTCCATTAAGGTATGTACTTGTTGTTCATTCATTAACATAGGTGATGTCCTCCCTCATTTTTTATATTTGTCTTACGTTTATATTTATTACTTCTGCTTCCCTCCAAAGATGCGAAAGAAAGTATCAGATGACCTCAATCGTACTTTATATAGTTGTTTTGCATTAATATTTATTATTGCTTCCCATTCTCTCCAAAGACGCAAGAGAAGGTATTAGATGCGAGCAATGGTGACGACGGCGTACTAGAGGTACGTCGAGGAACCATTGTGAAGCAGATGATGCCTTATATCGCGTCGTTTACGTATGGTACTCACCGTTAATCTTCACATACTCATAACTGAAATCGCAAGTCCACACAGTTGCGCTTTCCTCACCGGCACCCAGGTCAATGCTCATGGAAATATCATGCTCGGCCATGGTCGGCACCAGCTTTTCGGCAGGCACGTTGCAGTTCATGCCGTTTTCTACCAGACGGATACCGCCGATAGAAAGATTTACCTTATCTGCCTCCATGGCAGCGCCGCTGTAGCCTGCAGCGCAGACAATGCGTCCCCAGTTCGGGTCCTCACCGAAGAAGGCTGTTTTTACCAGCGGCGATTTGGCAATCGCCATCGCTGCGGTTTTGGCATCCTTCCAGGTTGCGGCACCGGTAACATTTACCTCCAGGAATTTGGTAGCGCCCTCACCGTCATGCGCAATCATTTTGGCAAGGTCGGTAGCACAGGCAACCAGCGCTTCAAAGAAGGCCGGATAATCCGGATGTTCCTCGGAAAGAATGATTTCATTTTCGGCAAGACCGTTGGCCAGCACAATCATGCTGTCATTGGTACTGGTATCGCCGTCGACAACAACCATGTTGAAGGATTTGTCGGCAGCCTTTTTTACCGCGCGCTTCAGCACATCGGGAGCAACGGCAACATCGGTAGTAATGAAGGTCAGCATAGTTGCCATATTCGGATGAATCATGCCCGCACCCTTGGCAATACCGGCAAAGGTTACCTTCTTGCCGCCGATTTCCGTTTCATAGGCAGCGTGCTTGATAAAGGTATCCGTAGTCTGAATCGCCATAGCACAGCTTTCGCCCTCGCATTCGTCCAGGCTGTCGACAGCATCGGCAATACCGGTCAGCAGCTTGTCCATCGGCAGGAACTGGCCGATAACACCGGTGGAGCAGACAAAGACTGCTTCCGGCGCAATGCCTAAAAGCTCTGCCGTATGCGCCTGCATTTTCTTGGCATCCGCCAGGCCCTGCTCGCCCGTGCAGGCGTTGGCACAGCCGCTGTTTACGGCAATAGCCTGCGCATAACCGTGCTTGTTGACCTCACGGCTCACGAGTACAGGAGCAGCGCACATTTTATTTTGCGTAAATACCGCACCGCAGGCAGCAGGCACGGTACTGAAAATAACTGCTACATCATGATTGCCGCTGGCTTTGATACCGGCCTTGACGCCGGCAGCAAGGAAGCCCTGCGGTGCAGTCACCCAGCCTTCGATTTTCTTCATGAGATTCCCCTCTTTCCTTGATGCTTACATCTTTTCTTCTACGGCGGCATCACCGCTAAGCACCTTTTTATAGTATAATAGTTATAACAAGCTTAAGGAACAAGCGGCAGCTGACGCAGGCCGGCAGCTTCATCAATGCCAAACATCACATTCATGTTCTGCACTGCCTGTCCCGCAGCACCCTTAACAAGATTATCAATACAATTCATAACAATAATGCGTCCTGTACGCTTATCGGTCTGCCAGCCAAGGTCCACATAGTTGGAGCCGCGGATATTCTTCAATTCCGGGCAAACTCCCTTACCGCGCAGGCGGATGAAAAATTCATCACCGTACATTGCCTGATAGGCCTCCTCAATCTGTGCATCCGTTACGCCCTGCTTCAGCTGTGCATAGCAGGTTGCATAAATACCGCGGTCCACAGGCAGCAGATGCGGTGTGAACTGAATCACTACATCTTCACCGGCAAACTCACTGTAAATCTGCTCGATTTCCGGCGTGTGGCGGTGTGAAGCAACACCGTAGGCCTTAAAGCTTTCGTTGACGCTGCAGTAAAGACTGCCTGCCTTCAAACTGCGGCCCGCACCGGTCGTACCGCTTTTGGCATCAATCACAATGCCCTTAGTTTCAATCAGCTTATATTTTAAAAGCGGCACCAGCGCCAGAATGCTGCAGGTTGTGTAACAGCCGGGATTTGCCACCAGATGCGCCCCGCGCACCTTATCACGGAAAAGCTCGGTCAGTCCGTAGACAGCCTGTGCCTCCGGGTCCTCATGCTTTACCTTGTACCACTGTTCAAACACATGGTAATCCTTAAATCTATAATCGCCGCCGAGGTCAATAATTTTTGTCTTACTGCCTCGCAGCTGCTTGCCTATCTTCATAGCATGGCCATGAGGCAGGGCAATAAAAATCACATCACTTGCTGCAGCAATAGCATCCAGCTCCTGCATAGACTGCAGATTCTTTTCAATACGTCCCGACAAATGCGGATACATAGAAGCAATCGCCTCTCCTGTACTGCTTTCAGAGGTAATTACGGCAATTTCCGCTTCCGGATGTCCGTCCAGAAGTCGCAGAAGCTCAACTCCTGCATAGCCTGTTGCACCGATAACACTTGCTTTCATATCCATCCTCCTTTGTACTCGATAATTATACAACCAAATTGTATAATTTTGCAAGCACTTTGTGAATTTTTTTGTAAAAATTAAGGGACAATAATCCATTTTACAATCTTATTTTACTACCTAAAAGGTAAATATACCAGTATTTTTTGCCAAATTCACACTTTATTGTTACAATAGATGTGAAAGCTAAACACGCCACTGTTTAAAATATATCAAAATTACTAACGAGGTGTATCTTATGTTTAAAATTATTATCATGGCTTTGCTCATTTTTATAGGCATGGTGGGGTATGATAACATTACAGATAAGGCTCAGCCTACCACCCCCGTACAGCAGGAACAGCAAAAGACCAGCAAGCACGAAAAGTCCGCCGCTATGGCTCTTTTCACCAGCCTGCTGCCTCCCAAGGAGGAATGGCCCTCGCCCGTACATAAATTCTATCTGGCCTTTAATATGGATGAGGTTATCGATCCCATCCGCCAAAATCCGAACTGGACCGGCCTTGATGCCATGTCGCGCGATATACCGCAGGCGCTGATTGCTATCGAGGACCACGCTTTTTATAATCACGGCGCTATTGCCGTGGAAGGCATTCTGCGTGCCGCACTGGCCAACATCAATGCCGGCGAGGTAGTGCAGGGCGGCAGTACGCTGACGCAGCAGTTTGTCAAAAACGTTTTTCTGTCGCACGAGCAAAGCATGGAGCGCAAAATCGAAGAAGCAGTGCTCTCGCTCATGCTGGAGGATAATTACAGCAAGGACGAAATCCTGGAGCTGTATCTGAACACCACCTACTTCGGCGCAGGCAGCACCGGCATTAAACAGGCCAGCAGAACATACTTCGGCAAGGCACCTTCGGCGCTGACTCTGGCCGAGGCCGCCGTCATCGCCTCCCTCCCCTATGCGCCCACCGGCCTCAATCCTCTGGAAAACCCCGAGGGCTGCAAAAAACGTCAGCTGCTGGTGCTGGCCGCTATGCATAAATACGGTATGATTAATCAGGGACAGCTGGCTGAAGCCAAGGCTGAAAAAATCCGCCTCACCAACGGCACCGTCATGTAAAGCTGTAACAAAATCGACATTGCATATTTTTTAATTAAAGTTTATCGGTAAAAACCCTGTTTTGCTTGACCGCTTCATGCTTCATATATATAATTAAAGCTTAAGCAAAATCACTCAAAGAAGGTCAAATCATGGAAACTACAACATTAGATAAGCTTCCCTTAGGTCAGGAGGCTATCATAAAAAATGTCGGCGGCGAAGGCAGCATTCTGCGTCGCCGTCTGCTTGATATGGGGCTCACGCCCCGCACCCGCGTTATGGTACGCAAGCGCGCACCGCTCGGTGACCCGTTGGAAATCTCCCTGCGTGGCTACGAGCTGACACTGCGTGCGGAGGAAGCCGAAAAAATCACCGTTACGCCGGAGGTGAGCGAAGCATGAAGCTGCATTTCGCCCTCGTCGGCAACCAGAACTGCGGCAAAAGCACGCTGTTCAACTATCTCACCGGCAGTAACCAGCACGTAGGCAACTTTCCCGGCGTAACCGTCCAGAAAAAGGAAGGTACGATTCTCGCCGTGCCCGACGCAGGCGTTATCGACCTGCCCGGCATTTACTCGCTTTCTCCCTACACCTCGGAGGAAATTGTTACGCGTGACCTGCTGTTATACAATAAGCCGGACGCTATTATCAACGTCATTGACGCAACTAATATCGAACGCAGCCTCTATCTTTCGCTGCAGCTCATTGAACTGAATATCCCGATGGTCATCGCCCTCAACATGATGGACGAGCTCACCGGCAGCGGCGGCAGCATCGACATCAAAGCAATGGAGGATTCGCTGACCGTACCGGTTGTCCCCATCACCGCCAACTCCGGCGAAGGCGTAGGCGAGCTTTTGCGCCGCGCCGTAGAGGTAGCGCAAAACCAGCAGCTGCCACAGCGTCTTGATTTCTGCAGCGGTCCTGTGCATACCGCTATTCACAGTATCGCCCACTTAATCGAAACCAAAGCTCGCCGCCAGAACCTGCCGCTGCGCTTTACCGCCACCAAGCTCATTGAAGGTGACAGCGATTTCGCCAAGGCTTTGCAGCTTTCGGAAAACGAATGCGATATCATCGGCCACTTCGTTACCGAAATGGAGCAAAACCTCAAAACAGATAAGGAAGCGGCGCTGGCAGATATGCGCTACGCCTATATCGAGGACCTCTGCGCGCAGACCGTACAGAAGCCCAAGCATACGGAAGCACAGCTGCGCTCCGTCAAAATCGACCATTATCTGACGCATAAATTCTATGCTATTCCTATTTTCGTGCTTATCATGGGCATTGTTTTCTGGCTCACGTTTGACGTTATCGGCGCCTTTCTCAGCGACATTCTCAGCGATGTTATAGATGTTGTAACAGCTTCGGTTGACAACACGCTCACCGTGCTGGATATCGCACCGCCGATGCATTCGCTGATTATCGACGGCATCTTCTCCGGTGTCGGTGCCGTGCTTTCCTTCCTGCCGACCATCGTTACGCTGTTCTTCTTCCTTTCGATGCTCGAGGACAGCGGTTACATGGCGCGTGTCGCCTTCGTTATGGATAAGATGCTACGTAAAATCGGCCTCTCCGGTTCCTCCTTCGTTCCGATGATCATCGGCTTCGGCTGCAGCGTGCCGGCAATTATGGCATCACGCACCCTCGCCAGTGAGCGCGACCGCAAAATGACCATCATGCTCACACCGTTCATGAGCTGCAGCGCCAAGCTGCCTATCTACGGTATGTTCATCGCCGCCTTCTTCCCGCATAACGGCGGCCTGGTCATGCTTTCGCTCTACCTCACCGGTATCTGCGTAGCTATTCTCTCCGGCTTTTTGCTCAACAGCCTGGTGTTCCGCGGCAAGCCTGTTCCCTTCGTCATGGAGCTGCCTGCCTACCGTCTGCCGACGGCGCGCAACATCATCATGCACATGTGGGAAAAGGCCAAGGATTTTCTGCATAAAGCCTTCACGGTTATTTTCCTCGTCAGCATCATCGTCTGGTTCCTGCAAAACTTTGACATCCGCTTTTACATGGTAGATGCCTCCGACAGCGTTATCGCCTCCATCGGCAAGCTGGCAGCGCCGATGTTTGCACCGCTCGGCTTCGGCAGTTGGCAGGCAACGACCTCGCTCATCTGCGGTATTACCGCCAAGGAGGTTGTCATCAGTACGCTTTCTGTACTGGCAGTCGGCAGCGGCGGTGCGCCTGATCTGGCAAGCCTCTTCTCGCCGCTCACAGCCTACACCTTCCTGGTGTTCTGCCTGCTCTATCCGCCCTGCGTAGCAGCGCTGGCTACCATCCGTCGCGAGCTGAACTCGGATACCAGCACGCTCTGCCTTATGGGCTATGAGCTTGTTGTGGCCTGGTGCGTAGCGTTTATCGTAAGACAAATCGGCTTAATGCTTGGCTTCGCCTAAAAAATTGCATAAGAAAACAGCCCAAAACTCATGCTTTGAGAATTGGGCTGTTATTTTTTTGTGGCTTTAGCCCGTGGAGCACTATCAAGTTTCTTTTCGAAAAAACGAGATGGTGCTTCACACAGAACCATCCGCTATGCGGGTGCGCATAGATTGTTATACAAAAATACGTCATTCCGATATACAATAGTAAGTGTTCAAGTCACTATTGCAAAGAAAGGAATGACGTATTAATAGCAAATCAAACTAACGAATTATCACATTCAAAATTGGTATGTAAATATCATATTGTCTTTGCAATGATATTTTCAATCATACATCTTTGTGTCAATTCTATCGAGGCAGACTTTTGCTCCATGTAGCTTTGTCATTCGAGGAAAAGCCTAAGAATAAACTTCCGGGCGATAATTTGAAATATTATCGTCAGAGAAAATCATTAACTACCAGACAGCTTGCCGAGAAAATGGATGTTGTTCCTGCTACTATCCTGATGTATGAACAGAATAAATACCCTATCCCTTATGATGTAGCCAAAGAATGGATTTGATGGGAAATGAATTATGCATACCTCTATTAAAACATGATTTCATATGGTATAATACAAACATTGCGGAAATGTCCAATATAACACGAAGGGAGGACTGCGCATGAAGATAACAGATCTTTTTGGAGAAGCAACAGAATATGATAAAAAGCAGGCAGTTGAACATAAGAAAGTGAAAAGTTGGCTTAAAAGTGTCAGTGCCTTTGCGAATACAGCGGGCGGAACTTTAATTTTTGGTATTACAGATGGTGAAGAAATTGTTGGATTGGAAGATATTAAATCAGATTCTGAATTTATTAGCCAGAAAATCAAAGAAAGAATTTCACCATTTCCAGAAGTTATAATGAAGCTTCGTAAAACCGAAGATGAAAAAGACCTTTTGTTGCTTTATGTACCGGCAGGTGCAGAAACACCTTACTATTATACTGGCGATGGTGTGACAGAAGCTTACATTCGTATTGGTAATGAAAGCGTTGTTGCTGATGCGACTGAACTGAAACGCTTGGTTATGCGTGGTAGAAACTCTTCTTATGATTCGGTGATGTCACCATACAATTATGAGGACTTTTCTTTCAGTAAGCTGAGAGAACGCTATAAATCCTGGACTGGCAACAGTATGACGGAGAAAAGTTTTGAGTCTTTCGGTATCCGAGATGCAAATGGACACCTTACCAATGCAGGTGCTTTGCTTGCTGATGATGCACCCATTCGCTGGTCTCGTCTTTTCTGCACAAGATGGAATGGGTTAGATAAAAGTGGCGGACAGGTTGATGCTTTGGATAGTGCCGAGTATAGTGGCAGTCTTATCATTCTTCTGAATGAGGGCATGAGTTTTGTAAAGCGTAACATGAAAACCATTTGGAAGAAAACACCTGATTCCAGAATTGAAATGCCGGATTATTGCGAGCGAAGTGTTTTCGAAGCTTTGGTCAATGCGTTGATTCATAGGGATTATCTGATTAATGGCAGTGAAGTTCATGTGGATATGTTTGATGACCGCCTTTTAATTTATTCTCCGGGTGGAATGCCTGATGGAACACAGATTCAGGGACGTGATATTGATGATATTCCTTCAACCAGAAGAAATCCTGTCCTTGCAGATATTTTTGCCCGCCTTGGATATATGGAACGTCAAGGCAGTGGATTAAGTAAAATCCGTACCGCATACGAAAATGCAGCAAATTATCAACCGGGTTTGGAACCGACCTTCCGATCCAATCGAGTGGAATTTACTGTAAAGCTTCCAAATCTGAATTTTAAAGCATCAAGTAATGAAGCTTTAAATGAGGCAATAAATGAAGCTTTAACTGATAATCAGAAAATGCTCCTTGATATGTTGCGCAATGATCCAACAATTACGCAAAAAGAAATTATTGAACGAGTCTCTTTGTCAAGAAGCACTGTTCAGAGAATGATTAAAGAGTTGTCTGAATTAGGACGATTAGAGAGAATTGGTTCAAAGAAAACTGGCAGTTGGATTGTAAAAGAGTAAAAGAAAATATGTTATTTTGAAATCTCCGTTGTTCTGTTGTAGAATGACGGAGATTTTTCATGTAAATGTTCAGGTGGAACGAGCAGACAGCATCTTCTGATACGACTAAAGGGGATTATAATGTCATCCCAACAAACAAATTTCGGAAATTGACTCTCAGAGGAATTTGAGAAAATATGTGAAGTGGTACACCTTATACTGCTTGCCAATTTGTGAAGCCAGTAAAAAGTGTGCTGCTTCTTATTGCAATTTAGGTATAGCTTTGGATAAATTAAGTGTAAAAGAGTACGAAACCCCTTTCAATGGTAACTAGTAGTCAAAACGCCCCTAACAGGAGCGGCGAAGGTGATAAGTACAATTTGGCTTGAAAAAAGTGAAAGCCAACGTCTTGAGGTGCTGGCTATTATTAAGGGCTTATAGCCCGTCGTCAAACCGCCCGTTTGACGAGTGGTCCTGATTTTGCAAAGATTATTTTGCTGTATCCAGCTCTTTTATCCGCGCATACGCCTGCTGCCAGCTCGTCAGCGACAGCTGCCACAGCTCGCTGTACGCCCGCACTGCCGCCTGTAGCGAACTTGCAGGCAACGCGCACAATCCCCGCACTCCCGCATAAGGATAATACGGAATGCACGCCTGCACCTCCTCTGGCGTCTGCAAAACCGCCTGCGCCAGCGCCAAATGCCCCTGCTGCAAGCACCACAACCAGCGGGCAAACTCCGCCAACGTTTCCTTGACCACGGCAGCCTGTGCCGCCTCCGTCTGCCTGCCGTACCAATAGCGCTGCGCCTGCTTGCACTCCGCACTCTGCACCGCAGCACCGGCAGCGCCAAAGTGCGCCAGCACTGCCTGATAATGCAGCAGATGCACACGCTCATGCACCAGCACGGAATTATAATAGGCTGCATAATCCCAGCCATGCTCAGCACACTCCTGCCTGATGGCATTCACATAAAGCGTAATGCCCTTGCCCGCAGCAAATTCACCGTGCAGCAAGCGTTTAAACTTTAGCTGCTGCAGCTTTTTGCTCCACTCGGCATATTGCTTGCCAAGCCTTGGCAACGCAGCGATATCATACGCCGCCTGCAATGCTTCCGCACGCCGGAGTAATTGCCTGCCCTCGCGCTGCACGGCAACCGTATCATAGCGCCCGTACTGCCTGTAAATAAGCACGTCGGACTCCGCATACGCTGTTGGCAGGACAAGCCGTTCGGGAGCAGTGACGATATTTTCTAAGATAAGCTCTAACATTCTTTTTGTATAAACAAGCACTTTGCAGGCTCTACGCCCATCCCTGAGCTTAAATTATAATACCATTGCAATGGTCAATCTCGTGCTGGATAATCTGCGCCGTAAAGCCGCTGAAGCTCTGCTTGCACTTTTTAAACTGCATATCCTGATAGGCAACCGTAATTTTTTCGTAGCGCACTGCAGCACGCTCGCCCTCCAACGACAGGCAGCCCTCCTCCGTCATGTACTTGCCGGAGCGCTTGATAATCTCCGGGTTCAGCATGGCAATATTCGTGGGGCCGATATTTACGGCGATAACGCATTTCTGCACGCCAATCATATTTGCTGCCAGGCCCACGCAACGGTCCGCATGAGCTGCAAGCGTATCTAATAAATCCTGCGCTACTGCAATATCCATAAAGGTTGCAGTCTGGGATTTTTGTGCCAAAAAGGCTTCGTCTTTAACTATTGGTTTTTCCATGGTGTACCTCCGTAGGTTTTTTGCTTAGCGCCAGCTTTCTCTGACGCAACGCCCAAGAATAACATTACTATCATCCTTCAAAATAATCATAAATTTTTGCTTCTACCGGCGTTTTCATTTCGTAAAACATTTGCACAATCGAAAGCTTTTCGCCCTTATTGCCGGTAATCGTTGTACCAATGCTTTGCTTATGCAGCATTTCACCCATAAAATAAAACTCTGAGCCCTCAGCATCACTCTTTTTGATAAACAAAAGCTTCAGCGTTTCTGGCTGTTCAATCGCCACAACCTCCGGCGAATCAATACTAACTCTGCTGCGCGTCTGCCAGTTAAAAATCGTCGGACTGGCAAATCTGTCATCATATTTAGTGCTTTCGCTAATGTTTTCATCCTTTTTGTAGGTTACAAAGATTGGGCAGGTATTGTATTTAACTCTGTAGCCATAAACAACAGCGCTTTCATCCTTCGCCCAGTTCAATATACGGCAGACATCCTTACGCGTATACGAGCCATACAGCTTAAAGCCATGATAAAATTTCGCAGGCTTATAATCGGACAAAAAGCGTTTTTCCGCATAGGCCAAAGCGTCATTAACGTAGCCATAAAATTCTTTATTGGCAAGCATTTTGCTGAATTTTTCACTTAAACAGATACTGCCTGCCTCCGCATTCACCAAAGGAATATTGCCATATTTTTGTGCATCAGCAGTTTTAAAAAACTGCATAGTTAATACATTCACTACGCTGGCAAGCGTTTCTGCCGAAGTTGCAAGCTGATATTTATCCTGCATATATTGAATAAATGCAGGCACATCAATTTGCGTATGCTGCATCAAATAGCGCAGCAGCGCAACCTCCTCCATGCGTCTGCCGTTAGCAAGCTCCAAGCTGATGAACTCCAAAAGCCTGCCATGCGTTGCACTCAACGTGCTTTCATAAGGATCTGCATACTGCCTGAAGTTATAATATGATTTCTTCTTTTGGATAAACAGATACGGATCCTTATCACCCAAATCCAGAAAATCTAACATCATCGGTGCATGACCAAGCTTAGACTTTACTAATTGGTAGGATTCCTTGAGCTTGCGCAGCTCCAAAAAATTATTTTTATTCAAAGAGTCGAAAATACGCTCCCGAACTACATCGGTAAAATAAACCGTTAAGGCACCCGGCAAAAAGTTATTATGCACAATGCGACGCAGCTTTTCCTTGCTGCAGCTGCGGTCACCGTATAACGCTATTGGCAGCATGTAATTATTTTCATAGTTACCGATAAAATCAATAACCTCCAGATAGCGCTTCGCCTTACTTTTACGCAGACCACGGCCAAGCTGCTGCACAAAGACAATGGCAGACTGTGTTGGACGCAGCATGATAATCTGATTTACAGAAGGAATATCTACGCCTTCATTCAAAACATCAACAGAGAAAAGATAATCCAGCTTATCTACGCCATCCTCGTCGCTTTCAAGACGTTTGATAAGCCTTGCACGCTCTTCCTCACTGGTAGCACCAGCCAAAAAAGCTGCTTTTTTGCCATGCTTATTAAACGCCTCTGCCAAGGCTTTCGCTTCTTCTATCCTGCTGCAAAAGACAATTCCCTTAACGCGCCCCTGGTCACAGCCATAAAAATCTGCATAATACAGGATATTTTTGACACGCTCTTCACTTGTCAGGCGCACAAAATCGGCATTATCATCCAAAAGCTCGCCATCTACAACAATTTCGCTTACGCCATGATAATGAAACGGCACCAGCATATTTTCAGCCAAGGCCTGATTCAAACGGATTTCATAAGCAATATTATGGTCAAAGGTTTTAAAAATATCGCAGTCATCGGAACGCTCCGGCGTCGCTGTCATACCCAGTAAAAACTTAGGCTTGAAATAGCTCAGCACCTTCTGATAGCTCTTGGCTCCTGCATGGTGCGCTTCGTCAATAATAATATAATCAAACGCATCAGGCGCAAAGGCATGCAGGTTTTCATCCTTCACCAAGGTCTGTACGGTAGCAAAAACATAGTCCCTGTCGATTTCTCTGTGACCGTTGGTAAACAAGCCGGTCGTGATATGCTCATCAATAATCTGCTCAAAGCTCTCCTTGGATTTACGCGCAATCAGGCCACGATGCACTATAAACAGACAGCGTTTTGGCTGCGCTGCCCGCACATCAAAGGCAGAAAGATACGTTTTACCGGTACCAGTAGCAGAAATCAGCAGAGCGCGATTTTTGCCCTCGGCCCTGAGCGCAGCAATATTCTGCAATGCCGCTGCCTGCATTTTATTAGGATTGATTTTGTACAGCTTATGTATTTTTGTATAGGCACGCTGTCGTTGGCTGCGCGCTTCACCATAAATGCGCTCATAGGCAGCAATCCATTCCTCAGTAACAGGCGTAGCATCATCCCATGCCTGATTAAGCTCTTCCTGCATCTGCCTGATTAAAGCGCCATCCTTCATAGAAGAAAGCTGCACATTCCACTCACGGTTAACAGTCAGCGCACTTTGCGTCAAATTACTGCTACCGACAATCATCGTATAGTTTTCATCCTTAGCCGAGGTTGCGTGTGTATGGAATAAGTAACCCTTAGCATGAAAATTATAATCAGAGGTGATTATCTTCAATTCCAGATTAGGAAACTGCAGTAATCTGCGCAATGCTCGCGGTTCCGTAAAGTTTTGGTATTGCGAAGCCAAAATTTTTCCCTTGATATGCTTATTTTCCAATTCCTTCAACGTATCAATTAAACAGGCAATGCCGCTGTTAGTTACAAACGCCACAGAAAAGAAAAATTCATCACAATGCTCCAGCTCAAAGAGCAGGTTTTCCAATACCTTTACCTGCTCCTGCT
Organism: Escherichia coli; assembly: GCA_963603005.1. Lineage (GTDB taxonomy): Bacteria > Bacillota > Negativicutes > Acidaminococcales > Acidaminococcaceae > Phascolarctobacterium_A. Next base: position 34,192 of record CAVCLW010000023.1, read on the forward strand.
GATTATTGGTTAATATCTTCGGCAAAAAGCGCTCGTCAGTTTCAATATTAAAATCAATAAAGCCCGCCTCCAAATACAAGGCAAGTTCACTGCTGTTCACGATTATTCAATCTCCTCTTGCTGCAGACGCTCCACAATCGGCATATCCGCTGCTGCCCAATCTAAGATGTTTAAATCCGCCGGTACCAACCATTTTGCTGCCACATGCTCCTTCATAACGAACTTGGGCTGTGCCAGCTTGCACACATACGCATGCATGGTAATCGCAAAATCAGGATAGGTGTGCTCCACCGTCATCAGATACGCATCCTCTGGAATGCTGATATCCATATCCATTTCCTCACGCAGCTCACGTTCCAGCGCAGTATGACGCTCTTCTCCGGCCTCTACCTTACCGCCGGGAAACTCAAATTTATAGCTTACATAATCAAATTTGCCTTTATTACGCTGCATGCACAAAATCTTGCCGTCATGCTCAATTACCGCTGCCACTACCTCATAATGCTTCATCATTACAACCTCCGTGCATTCTCTCTTGTTTCTTTCAGCAGCACTACTGCATCATATACCGCTTCTCCATTAGTACCGGGAATAATATCCTCAAAATCAGCATAGCTTCTGTTATACGAATTAATAACTTCATTTTGACTATTATAAAACGTAGCATGCAGTGTTCTACTCATTCTGCAGTCAAGATCATATTCATCATGCGAAATAAGATATTCATCTTTATCTGCGTCATACCATTCCACCCATACAAGCGCACATTGATGATTACTATGCCCATACTCTTTACTACCTATATAAAATCTAGCCGTTGCCGTATCAATCCACGCCCCGTAATGTGCATCAGAACCTATCCAATACCATCTCGGCGGCTGCGGCGGATTAAAGGCTGCACACGTTGCAGTCAGCGACAGTAGTAAAACCAACAAACACAATATTTTCTTCATCACAAACACACCTTTCAAACTCATTTATCTATTATCTTGTTATTTGTAAAGAATTTCTATTCCCTATTCTACCCCACATCTTCTCCTTAGGCAACCTTCTACCACTCCGTCAGCACATCAAAGCTCTTGCCGTCCGTTGTCACCGTCAGCGTACCGTGATCATGCGTTGTCAGCACCTTCGCGCCAAGATGCGTTAAGCTGCCCACCACGTTCTTGTTCGGATGTTTATAAATCGAAAAATCACCGCAGCTGATAAGCGCATACTTAGGCTTAACCTTGCTGACAAACGGCCAATAGGACGATGTCTTGCTGCCGTGATGGCCCACCTTCAGCACGTCCGCCTGCAGCGCAGTACCGTATTTTTGCTGCAGCGCATCCTCTACCGGCGCCTCCGCATCACCCGTCAGCAGCATCTTAAAGCTGCCGTAATGCAGCATCAGCACCAGGCTGGTGTTATTCATATTCTTCAGGTCCTTTTTGCTGAGAAAGTCTCCCGGCGCCAGCACCTCTATATAATAATTTTTATCAATTTTAATCGTATCCCCGGCCTTCAGCGCCTGTCCGTTATACCTGCCGGCGCGCAAATCACTGTTCAGCGCCACGGACGCCTTATAGCCGTTGTTCACATAACCGCTGTCATAAATATTGCTGACACCATATTTACCGCGCACATACATGATATTACCCATGTGATCACGGTGATGGTGCGTCACGAAAACAGTCTTAATTCTGTTGACTCCAGCCTTGTCAAGCGCCTTAATCAGTGCCTGCCTGCCGCCGCTGTTGCCTACCTTGTCCTTAACGTCGTTGCCCACGTCAATCATGATATTACGCTTGCCGTCCTGCAGCAAAATCGCATCCGCCTGCCCCACATCCAGCACGCTGATGCGCAGCTTTCCTTGTGCTATGCCACCATCCTGCTTTTGCTGCATGCTCTGCGGCAGGTTATTTTTTACCGCCGCACGCACACTTTCGGCGTTTGGCTGATAAAGACCGCTGTACGCAGCCAGCGCCACGATAAAGGCTATGATAATCTGAAAAACAAACTTTAATTTACGCATGTGTATCTTACTTCCCTTTTCTTTTACAAATCGGCAACTTCGTTTGCTGATATATTTATTATATCACGCCAATAAAAAAGCGTACATACTTGCAAGTCGTATGCACGCTTCTTTCTTAATCTGTCAGTTTAAAGTGTATAAATTTTTTTCTTTAACCTCCGGCACGAACGCTCAACCGCAACAAGCAATGCTCCTGCGGGTGCCACGCAGTCCTGGTTCTGCGGCAGGCTTTTATTTGCGCAGCCATTTACTTTGCTGTGCCTTTTTGTTTAATGCATCCAAGGCCTTGGTATATACATTAAGCATTTCCTTTTTGCCCTTTGTTTGCTGCACTGCTGTTTCACCGCCCATATCAAGGCACACTTTGCCGTCTTTATCAATTATATAATGTGCCGCTACAGTATATTCCGTACCATTGTTATTAAAAAGGTATAAATACATGGCACTTACAGCATTCTGCAGCGATTCATCCTCGCGCAGTGACTTTAAAAATTCAGCGTCTGTGAACTGCTCCTCCGCAAACACAGCCAGATACAGTTGTCCGCTTTTGCTCAGGCTCTGCACCGAATCAACATTCACATAAAGTGTACCGACATCGGTTTCGCCTGCCTTCTGCAGGTTCTGGCAGTTGCCTACGGCAGCAATACTCAATAATATCAGCATTATCAAAAGCTTAATGTAACGCATTTTTTGCACCTCGCATAATCAACAGTTTTATTATATCCATTATATAACAAAAAGAGGGCAAAGTCACCCTTGCCCTCTTGATGATTAGTGGATTTTAAATTAATTCTTTAAAATTAATTATTTACCGGTGCGAGCAGCCAGCATTTCTGCATGTCTCTTTTGTTGAGCAGCTACGCGAGCGTCTTTTGCAGCTTTTTTAGCAGCTTCTGCTTTAGCCAGTTTTGCTTTTGCAGCTTTTTCAGCTTCAGCTTGACGCAGTTCTTCCGGAGATTTACGGCCGAATCTCCAGGTTGCACCAATGCCGCCCATGAATTCGTCGCCAGCGGTGGATACGCTGAAGCTCAGCATGAAGTCGCGGTTAGGATAGTGGAATGCACCCAGAGCCAGACCGGTCTTGTCGCGGTATTGGCCAACGCCTACAGCGATTTCGGTCGGAGCTTCCGGATCATAACCCATGGTGTGCAGGTTAGCGATAGCAGCAGCCATAGCGCCAACTTTTTCTACGTTAGCATCCAGTTTGTCGATTCTGCCATCCAGACGGGATACTTCGCCATCAAATTTAGCTTCGATGCGTTTGTCTTCATTAGCACGGTTGGTTGCTTCGTTTTCGATTTGACCTTTGTTGATAGTGATTTGATCTTGCAGTTTTTGGTCTGCATGGTCACGATCTTTTTTCTCTTGAGCGATTGCAGCTTTGTTAGACTCAATTGCTGCAGTGTTTTCTGCTACAGTGGTCTTGTCAGCTTTTTGATTGATTGCGGTTTGCAAACGATTATCTGCATCTACTCTGTCAATAGTTTCTTGATTAAGGTCTGTTCTCAGTGCATTGTCAGCATCTTTGCGAGCTTGGGTTTCGTTCTCGATAGCAACTTTGTTTTTATCGATGTTAGCGGTGTTGTTTTCAACACGGCTGTTCAGATATTTATGTTGCTCATCTGCTTCTGCTTTGTTTGCTTTGATTGCATCAGCGTTAGCTTTGATTGCATCTTTGTTAGCAGCGATAGCTTGGCCGTTTGCTTTGATGGAAGCATCTTGTGCTTTGTTTTTGCCGTCTTGAGCGTCCAGTTGCTCTTGAACTTTTGCAGCGTTGCTGTCGATTTTAGCGTTCAGCTTCTTATCAGCATCTTTGCGAGCTGCTGCTTCGTTCTCGATAGCAACTTTGTTTTTATCGATGTTAGCAGTGTTGTTTTCAGTACGGCTGTTCAGATATTTATGTTGCTCATCTGCTTCTGCTTTGTTTGCTTTGATTGCATCAGCGTTAGCTTTGATTGCATCTTTGTTAGCAGCGATAGCTTGGCCGTTTGCTTTGATGGAAGCATCTTGTGCTTTGTTTTTGCCGTCTTGAGCGTCCAGTTGCTCTTGAACTTTTGCAGCGTTGCTGTCGATTTTAGCGTTCAGCTTCTTATCAGCATCTTTGCGAGCTGCTGCTTCGTTCTCGATAGCAACTTTGTTTTTATCGATGTTAGCAGTGTTGTTTTCAGTACGGCTGTTCAGATATTTATGTTGCTCATCTGCTTCTGCTTTGTTTGCTTTGATTGCATCAGCGTTAGCTTTGATTGCATCTTTGTTAGCAGCGATAGCTTGGCCGTTTGCTTTGATGGAAGCATCTTGTGCTTTGTTTTTGCCGTCTTGAGCGTCCAGTTGCTCTTGAACTTTTGCAGCGTTGCTGTCGATTTTAGCGTTCAGCTTCTTATCAGCATCTTCACGAGCTGCTGCTTCTGCTTTATCAGCATCAATGCGTGCATTTTTCTCTTGGGTAATCTTATCATCTAAGATTAAGCTGTCATATTTACGAGCTTTTTCTTCAGTTTTAATTGCTTCGCTCAGTTTGTTGTCAGCTTCTACGCGTGCATTTTTCTCTTGGGTAATCTTATCATCTAAGATTAAGCTGTCATATTTACGAGCTTTTTCTTCAGTTTTAATTGCTTCGCTCAGTTTGTTGTCAGCTTCTTCGCGAGCATTTTTTTCTTTGGTAATGTTATCTCCCA
>CAVCLW010000024.1:0-38722 GCA_963603005.1 Escherichia coli
TTTTGTAACTATACAATTTCTGTATGAAACATACGAGGATTTTTTTAAAGATAACTAATGATTTATATATTTCACTTTTGTCCGCTCACGCCTGAGCGGACTTTTTATTTACTATTTTCGCAATCTCCAACGCTTCAAATAAGCCTAGGTTTAAATAAAATTCGACAGACGTAAATGTTGCCATTGCTAAGCTTACGGCTAACTCTTTTATGGGCTTAGAGTTTTCAACTCCTAGCCCAGCAAAAAATTTGCCACCGGCAGCACCAGATTTTTAAAATCAGTAGAAGGCATCTCCAAAATATCCTCTACAGGTACGCCAATCAGTTTAGCCGCTACCAAAGCCTGAAAATCCATGGACAGAAACACAGCCGGAGTTGTGTCGCCCATTTTGCGCACTTCCTTTTCTGCTGCAATTAAATCTTTACCGCGGATAGCTTCAAAATCTAATTTAACTTCCTTAACTTCTTCGCCATTAACCATAATAGGATTATTTAACTGAACTACTTGCATTTTTTATTCCTCCAAACTTTTATAATTCAGCCCCCAGCATGCAGCTGGAGGCTTTTTTGTTTTACACCATGCCCAAAGCTTCGCGAACGTCAGCCATATAATCAACTCCACCAATATTACAGATGTAGTTGAACTTATCAAGTTCCAGAACTGTTTCGCCATCAATGGTAACTTTCAGGTAAGCTGTTTCAATGGTGTTCGCAGTGCCGGTAGTCGCGCCAACATCCAGCTTGCCCAGTTCCGTTTTCTTCGGTACACCGCGCACAACGCATTTTACATTGCCAACCTTGTATTTACCGCTGGCACTGTCATAAATCTGCTGCGCCCCACGCAGGTCAAGATTTACGCCGGTCTGCATTGCCAGCATGATGTTACGCTTCTCCAACGTACGCCAGTTCAACACTGTTTCCATGCTGCCGAAGTGCCCCAGCACCGGGCTGTCAAACTCGCCTGCAATACCTGCACCTTTAACGGTTTCGGACATAGCATCTAAAGACGGAAGTTGCACGTCAGCAATACCCACCAAATCGTTACCATCTTGGTAAACTTTGAAGTTAATCAGTTTCTCAGGTACATTTGCCATCTATCTCACCTCCCAATTAACTGAACAGCGTTTCAAAATACGCAGGATCATATTCGAGCACGTTTTCAATTTCACGCGCCGGGGCAGGCGGTGTAAGATAGGTGTGGAATTTAATGATGCCGTCCATAAGATTGGTAACGGGATTTTCATCATCACGAAATTCAACACGGCCGCCCAAAATGACACCTTGTCCGGTAAGGCCGTTTAAACGCATATTTTCACTATCCAGAACTGTTTGAATCAAGCGTTTGTTAATCGGCTTATCTACCTTCGCCCAATAAGTTTGAATGAAAGTCTGCGCATGCCAGTTAAACATTCTGCGAATACAGATAAAGGCATCTTTAGGATCAGTATTTGACGGATAGCAGGCGGTGCGATTGCCCCAACATTTCCAACCTCCGATAAAATTAAGCGCGGTAACAACGCCCTGGCCATTTAGATAACCAGCTTCATCAGGGCCCAATACTACCTCAGTACCATCTTTTAAGCAGCAGCCGTTAATCTGCATACTTTTATTAGACGGGCTTTCGTAAGGAATATCATCGTTATTACTGTCAACAGTTGAGATAACGCCAAGAACATGGGTAGACATATGATAAACATCATCGCCCATCTTAACCATCGGCCAGCATACCACTTGAGAAGCGTCATTGTAACTGTTCTGGTTCATCCAGTTTTTGACGTCGGTATACTTTTTGACGCTGTCTGTCGGTACGTCATTAAGCGTAATCGCCTTGAAATGGCTGTTGATATTGCCAGCTTTAGCTTTCATCACTGCAGCTACAGTCGGAGTGTCACTCCAGCCGGGAGCCAATACAATGCCGGGTACAAGACCGGTAATCGGGAATACTTTGTTAAGACATTCCAAACCTTTGACAGAACCATCGCTTACATTGATGCCGCCAATGATATCATCTGCATCTACTGCTGCAGCATCAATCTCATCATAAGTAAGTGTTAAATTACTTGCAGCAGCTGCAGTGCCATCATCGAGCAACGTAATAACCAATACGCCATCGTCATCATAAGCAGCTTCATAGTCGCTGCCGGCAATCAATGCAGAACCGGCCGTAGATGCTTTAATCTGCAAAGTGTCAAGCAGAACCGGAGCATCTACTTTTGCAACTTTGTTTGTCACCGTAACATTTTTGGAGCTAGTACTCTTCTTGTGGGTTTTGGGATCTAATACGTTTACAAAAACCACCGGACCACGATTATACAACGCGAATTGGCTGTACATTACCTCGCAGAGAGTGTATTTAGCCCAATCTTTACTGTAGCCCAACTGTTGTACTGCCTCAGCGTAACTGTAGCACAAAATGGGTTTGTTGGTCTGAGCGCGCTCACTCGCCAAATGTACCGGAGCGGTACCGAATACAACCGGCAGACCGGCAGTAGTGTTTACAGCAGGCACAACGCTAGTCGGAACCTCACTGGTATACACACCATGTTTATATGCCATGTTTTACACCTCCATAGCTTGTTTATAATACTTATTCAGCGGAGTACCTGTTTCTTGAACTTCCTCAAGCGCTCTGTTAAGCTGTTCTACTGAAACAAACAACTTCTCCAATTGAGGGAATTCATCGAATTCTGCATCTAAATGCTCAGGCAGACCGCCAATGAACACCTGATACTGCAGTAATCTTCCGCGGCTCAGGTTGGGGCCGATATAAATCAGCTTATCTGTTTTCTTATTCTTCGCCATAATATATGTCCTCCTCATAAGGTTGACCAATAGTATAAATTGCAGTAATTTTACCCTGCCACTGCGGAGCAGGCTGTGCTTCCGGCACTTCAATTTTCACAGGAAACAGCAGACGATGTCTATCAGCTATAAAACGATGTTTTAAAAGCTGTTGGCGCACATGCTCCATGATGTTATAGAGGCTGCGCCAATCATCATATTCACTGTCATCGTAAATACTGAAGCCGATTTCTACCGTTGCTGTACTCATATCGCCATCTGCAGTGTCCTGCGCAGCGGTGACAAGAGCATAGATAAACGATGCCTGTTCATCAGCATTCATGCGTGCCGGCGGGAAGCCGGCATATACCTTAATACTGCGCTTGCCGGATGGCTGCTGTGTACTGTAATCAACGATAACAGACCGTAAATAATCAGCCAGATTATCCATCAATTCAACTGTAGTCATAAAAGCTCCTTACTTAATGCAAAAACGCTCATTAAGCGTAGTTTTCGCTAACCGAGTGTTTTCGTCAATATTTTACCGAAACGATATTCTACTTCATGTAAAAAGCGTTTGTTCAGCGTATCTTCTGCCAACGGAGTAAGCTCACCGATAACATTTTCTGAGCCAAACATCTGCGGTATGCTAGGACCATAAGGAATGCGCAAAGGATAGCGTGCTTTGCGTTGAGCGCGCTGCATTGCACCAGTGTAACCTTTGCGCGATACACCAAGAAATAAGCCAGGCACAGCCTTAACGCGGGTTTGCTTGCGTACTTTCGCCTTTATTGGCCCGCGCTTATTAACACTTACCTTAAATGCTGTCAAAAGCAATGGGCTGCCACGAGAAGCAAGAACGCCACGCAAGTTAGAACGTGACGCACGCTTAATATCCAGCGCCCCTTTAATATTCTTGGCACTTACCAAATAGTTTTTACGGATAGATTTGGAAGTTTGCGTTTTTATCTTTGTAATTGTACGATTGATAGCGTTTGCAGCTGCAAGGTTAATCTCTTTAGGTGCTTTGCCCAACATTTGCTGTGCATACTCAATATTTTTAGCATCAATGCTAATCATCGGTCATTCGCCACCAGTTGGATTGTCAATATACCCATATCATCGCCCACGCTTTCAACCTCATACATTTTATCGTCAAGATAAAACCGCATGCCATACACCGGCACCTCCGGCAAATCTGCCTTCAGGCAATTCACCTGCAGCTGACTGCCATAAAGACCGGGATAATAGTCATCCTTGCCGGCTTGGACAGAAAGCGACTGCGCCACGGAGATATCCTGCACGATCGCCATGCACTCCGTACCGTTCAAATCATGCAGCTCCGCAAACTCCATCTCATTGAGAAAGACAGCCGCATTATCTGCGGCTATCTGCTCTTTAAAGCTCAGCGCTTTCATTGTACAGTTGCGGCTTCATCTACCGCCGGCAGCACGTCTTCATCATCACACGCAGGCTCTTTAGAGATAGATTTGGAAGCAGGCTGCTTTTTACTCTTTTTGCCAGAAGCAGGCTTTTCGGCCTCAGTTTTGCTAATGATTTCAACATCTTCTGGAGCAGTGGTTTCTGCCTCAGGCTCGCCAATGATTTCAAACTCTTCCGGAGCATCATCATACAGCTTTTGAGCAACGTCATCAGGCAGCTCAACAACACTGCCTGCTGCATAAACCACGTTATTATGACGCAGAGAGAATTTCTTAACGAGGATATACATAAGCTTCCTCCTTATTTAACCTTGATAACATACCAGTCATCCACGGATTCAGGAACAACAAGGCAACGGCTCTGCATAGCAATAGAGCAGTAGTCATTCTCAATGTTCATGGTAACCTTAGGCACATAACGGCCTTCGTAGGTGTGGAACTGCTTATCGTCCTCCATCTGGGTAACGGCTCCATACAAGCGCTTGCCACGACCAGCAACGCCGATAATAACGTAATCATCAGGCAGGTACGGAGTGAAGACCCCTTCGTTATTGATGTAGCCGCCCTCGTAGGTGTACATTTCCAGGCCTAAGGCACCCAGCAGGCCAAAGCGCATAACCTCAGGGCTTTGAATTTTAGGTGCGAAGGACATCAGCGCCGCATTGTCGCGGGACGGAATCAGCAGCTTATCATAAATGCTCTTGTTGTTCAACAGCAGGTTGCTGGTAGCCTCGGAGCACATCATGATAGTCGGAGTCAGGCCAGCATTGCGGCGAATGGTTTTAGAAGCCTCCTGCAGGTTGCCGTAAGCATCAGAGGTATCCTTATCCCAGGTATCGGTACCGGACAAGGTTTGCTTTTGAGTAAAGTTAAAAGAGATGGTGTCAATCTTTTGGGTTTTGCCATCATCAGCATAACCGTTAATGGTGTAGCTGCCATCAATCAGCAGCTTTGCAGCCATATATTCCTCGGTGCGGGTGCACATATCGGTCAATTCCTTGATATCCTCAGCGCGATATTCCTCAGCGCGCTGTTGGGGAGTGCGACCGCTATACACGCTTTCACCTGCCAGGCGCTTTTGCAGCTGCTCAGCAGTCAATACGCGCTTAGGCTTCATCAGCGGTGCCTTGTAGGATTTGGTTTCAAAGCCATCACGCTGCATATTAACACCTTGAGAGCCAGGAACAACAAAGGGTGCCATGGAGCGACCGCCTTTTTTGAAATCCACATCCAGATATTCAGAGCTATAGGTAATAGCGTTTGGGAAAAAGGTGTTTACTAACAAAGGGTTGGGCGGATATGCACGATTGATTACACCCAGTAAAGAACGGGTAGAATTGATATCAAATGCCATAGTTTATTCCTCCTTATTGAAGATGAGTCAGATAGATGCCGACAGCACGCAGCTCTTCCTCGTGTGCCTGCACAGAATCAGATGCAGCGCCAACAGACATTTCCTCTGCATTGAAAATGCCGCTAATATAAACAGTAGCAACTACATCGCCGGTGCCGACAACAACATCTTCGGCCAGCACAGCGTTTGCTACCTTCAGCGCCGGAGTTGTGGATGCAGCATCAACAATCTGATATTTGCCTTCACTGACAGCCAGCACAGCGCCTCGTTTAAGCGCCTTTTCAGCGCTCAGGCCTTTAAGGGTAATGTTTTTGGTAAGAGCAGCCACAGCGGTGCCGCCAATAAGCTGGTCCACATTGCTTTTTTCACTGGTTACATATGCCATTATTTATTACCTCCATACATATTCTGCAGAGTTTTAGCCATGTTTTCGGTGCGCAGGGCATCTTCCTCTGCCTCAGTCAGGCCATTAGCAGGCTGACCGGTTACATTACCGGAGCCAGATTTCATCTGGTCGTCAATCAAATCATTCATAAAGCTTTGAGCTGCAGAAGTTTGAGCTACAGGCTGAGCACCCTTAATAGCATCAACGGTTTCTTTGATTTCATCGGCAGTCTTGCCGTCTTTGATGGCCATATTGATTACAGCCTTCACGCCAGCACTGCCATCATCCAAAGCATTGAGCGCAGCCAAACGGCTTCTTTCCTCATTGCGGATTTGCTCCTCATTAGCCGGAGCGGTGGTTTGGTTAGCAGGAGCAGCACTGTTAGTCTGTTCCCCTGCTCTGATACCGATAGCACTCAAAATAGTGTTTACGGCATTCACAAGATTTTCATTCATCGTTTTGTCCTCCTTTTTGTGGATTTTGTTTTTAATTAAGTCAGCATCTCCCTGGCTCAGCTGATGCCGTACATGGTTGACCACAAGCACATTGCCGTCAAGAACAGGTTCAACCTCACCTTGAATCTGGTCACAGAAGCCATGGGCAAGGCATTCTTCAGCAGTAAGCCATGTGCTGTTTTTCATCATGGTCTACAATTCTTTTTCACTAAGCTTACAGCGCTCCTTATAAGCTGCCACAATACTAGCCTTGACAGGCTTAAGCATTTCAATAAGCTTACCCAGCTGTTCAGCGTTGGCAGGCTCTGCAAGGCAGACCATTGGATCATGAATCATCATCATAGAGTTAACCGGCATAAGGATTTTTTTGCCGGCCATAGCAATGATTGTTGCAGCACTGGCCGCCAAACCGTCAATCATTACAGTGGTATCACCGGAGTAAGACTTTATCTGGTTGGCAATGGCGTGTGCAGCGAAAACATTGCCGCCGTTGCTGTTGATACGGATGCAGACAGGTTTACCTTCCAGCTTAGCCAATGCATCAGCAAAGCCTATTGGGCAAACATCGCCACTGCTGTCATACCAAGGCTTTTCGCTGACGATATCGCCATAAATGCGGATTTCAGCAGTGTTTTCAGATGCTTTATTGATAATCTCCCAAAATGGTTTACTTTTCACCATCGTTCTCACCTCCTTCCTCAGTCTTTACATTCTGATGAAGCGGATAATTGAGGCCATTGCCTTGCCAATGCTTATGTTCAGCTTGCAGCTGCGCAATGTTTTCCTCGTACTCCGTGCCGGTGATTTCGGCAGATTCCTGTTCACCGGTACTGAAGCCGTAATCAACACGCAGCTTGGCGGCCTGAACCTCTTTCACCGGGTCAAGCATGCCCATAGTCGGACCATACCAGGACGCACGGCTCCACGCCTTACGCAGCAGCGGGTCACTAAAATAGCCAGGCGCTTGAATGCGTCCAATAGCCACCGCCTCAGCCAGCCAACGCTCATACACCGGCTGACAAAAATCCCTTGCGAACCAAATGCGCCGCTTCTTGGCAACAGCCTGAAACTGCAGCAAGGCACCGCGCGCAGCACTGTACGAGCTCTGGAAGCGCGACAGCAGCACCTCTGAAGGAATTTCCAGCGCCGCGCCCACCTGAGCAATCAGCGCATTGACGAAGGCCTCAAAGGTGGACAAGCTGCGATTTGCATCTACGGTCTGTACTTCATAGCCAGGCGGCAGCTCGTTCATCGTGCCGGCACCCAGCTCAAAGGTATATTGGTCGAAGGCAACCTTTTCATTCTCGCCAAAGGCTTCCGGCAAAGCATTGGGAAGGCCTTCGCCTGCATCCTGCGTCTTGAAGAACAAAGTGAAATAACTTTTGATGATTGCAGCAGTAAGCTCCGCTGTACTATAACGGTGCATCTGCTTCAATTCTTCAATGGCCGGTGCCAGAATCGGCACGCCGCGGTACTGCTCCGGTCTTTCCTCATGGCTGATTTGCAGGATATTAGGCGCGCCTGTTTTGCGTCCGAAGGCTTCTACGCGCACCCATTTTATGCTCCTGCTTTCCGTCGGGTCATAAGGTACCCGGTCGGCAACCCAATAGGCTACAACGGCACCATCCGTATTAATTTCAACGCCATTAATAATTCTATTGCCATTCTTGGGATTGCGAACCTCAACCTCATTAAGCGCACCAACAAGACTATAGCTATTAGGATTGCAGACACGGCTCGCTTCAAAAAGCTGTATCTTGGTGGTATAAGGATTATCACCCAAGGCCTTGCGGTATTTAATCGCTGCCCATGCGTCTCCGTCCACGATGGACGAAATAAAAGCAACATCCTGCATATCGTAAAAGTTGTGCTTGCGATACAGGTCACACTCTACGCTCTGCGCCCACAGATTAAACTCTGCCTTAGTGTGTCTGCGCCATTCAGCAGCTTTCTCCGGGCTCATGCCCAACAAGCGATAATCCGGACAAGGTGAAGGCACCAGGCCAGCGCCAACAACATGCGTCCGGTAACGATTGATTGCAGCAGCGCCAACAGGGCTGTTGATGGCCATGTCAGCACTGCGGTTACGCAGGATGTTCAGATTTACGTCAACATCACTTTTAGGGCTGGACCTTATCGGCCAGTAGCCACGCATAGCTTGTTTTTCGGCACTGGCACCACCGTTGCTGTAGCCTGTGTTTAATACAGGCCTGAGGATGATGCCAGTGGGCCGCTCTTGTGTTAAGGTCTGGCCAGTAGGATGTCTGGCCTTACGATTGTAGGGTGTTCGTTTCTTACTCATTTCGTAGCCTCCTGTTTTATTTGAGCGCTAATCACGGAAAAGCACTCTTTTTGCACGCCTATATCCCTCAGATGCAGGCGCATTATCGTCTTCGGTTGCGCCCATAGCTCGCAGGCGATTTATTTCAGCCTGAATGGCGCTAAGGTCAGCGCGTGTCAGCAGCCTATTACCAATGCGATAGCTCTGACCGGTGACCAGAATAGCCTGCTCAGCCTTCAGGTACTGGCGATAGCGTTCGTTCAATGCATTGCTCATTCTGTTCTCCTTCCTCGTTTAATGCAGCCATAGCGTTTCTGTGGCTTGGCAGCAGGTGCAGGAGCCGTCGCCCCGCCTGCTTCGCCATTGCTGCCCTGCGCCAGCATAGCATCCAGCTTTTCAAAGTTAGGTGCAATGCTGCGCATGCAGGCAAGATTATAAACAGCAAGGTCCAGCGGCTCATTGCGCTTATCCTTGGCTATGTTCGTCCACTGAAAAACAACTACGCCGTTTTTCTTACGCGGCACCAGCTCCTCGGAAATCAGACCGCGAAAATAAATGCGATCATAGCCACGATTGGCATACGATTCTATGACAGCATCACTGCTCAGGCTCTTGTCGTCATTTTTTAGCAGACCTTGCAGCGCTTCAACGAATTTTTTCATCCGACGCTTATCGTCTAGCGGAAAATGCATATACTTAGCTCCCTGAACCTCAATGCTGAGACGGTCCATGATTTGCTGCTTGCCCGTATCCGTGCCGATGAACACCAAAGGAATGGAGCTGTTACGCATCTGCTTTTTGCCAATCTTGGCAACAAGGTCTTCGTTGGCCATGTTTGAGCCTTTGATAGCAAAGCGCTGACGGAAACGATTCTTAAAGCAGTAGGCATATACGTAATCAGTATAGTGACCGCCGCAGTCAATAAAGGTTCTGGCGATTTTCAACCCTCGCCCATTAGCAAATTTATAGGTTTTGTCCAGGACGCGGTCTAATTGCTCCCATACCTCGGGCGTGTCGGGAACGCCCAGGATAACGCCTTTACGTATGCCCCAGCGTTCTTCACCATGCCCCCAGCCGGCAACCTCATACTCCAGGCGATTATCCTGCGTATCCACCGCCGCCGTCAGCAGCAGAACGCCTTGCGGCAGCTCAGCGCCATAATCCTCGCGCCGCTTAATGAAGATATCCTCACTCTCGAAATTGCCTTTACGCTCGTAAGATTCACCGAAGCGGGTATTGTATATTACCTTCTCACGCTCCGGGTCGCCTTCTGCCTCCAGCCATTCCTTCATGACATCGTTCCAGCTAATCCATGGGCTCGTCCAACAGTTCACGAAAAAGCTGCGCGTATCGGTGGCAAAAGCTGCAGGGTTTTGCGCTACATACTTCTGCGCGGCGTTGCGCATATCGTTCTCGCTGAATTCAAAACCACAATCAGGGCAAATCCATTTCACTGATCTGATGACAACATGCTTTTTATTGTGTTCCTCGCTGCTATCGAAGTCGGCAAGCATCTGCCGGTGTGTCAGAAGGTGGAATTCGCCACAGTTCGGGCACTGGTGCTGCCATTCCTCCTGCGTACCGGTCATATACTCGTCATCAATACGGCTAGTGCCTTTTATCGTCGGAGTGCTGAAAAGACCAATCACTCTGTTAAAGTAGGTAGTGGTTCTCTTCGCCGCCAAATCAACCGGGTCGCCTTCTACGCCGGCACTATCCGGGAAGCGGTCCACTTCGTCGCAAAGCAGAATGCGTATAGGTTTGGAAGCAAGGCCGCTCGGGGCGTTCGCACCTGCTATAATCAGCCTGCCGCCGGTAAAATACTTGCTCATGATAGTGTTGCTGGTATTGCGGCTTTTGTTTTCGCGGAAAATGCTTTTCAGGCTTTTGGTAGCTTCAATCATTGGTGTGATACGGCTCTTGGAAAAATCCTCGCCGTCGCTCAAGGTAGGCTGAATCATCATCATGGTGCAGGGGTCAAGCTGAGCAAAGCGGCCTATGACATTATTCATGATATCTGACTTTCCCACCTGCGAGCAGCTCTTGACAACAACACGATGCACGCCCTTATCCGTGAAGGCGTCCATGATACTGCGCTGATAAGGCGCTCTGTCTGTACGCCATCTGCCCGGTTCTGCTGATTCCTGCGGCAGCATGCGGTAGGTATCCGCCCATTCGCTGACAGTAGTTTTAGGTGCCAGCTTAAGGCCATTATTGAAAATGCGGCGTAAAAGCAATACTGTTTTCTGAGCACACATGCTAATCGCCCTCCTTCTCATCAACAGCATCAAACATGGTCGGTGTATAATCCCTGATTTCTTCCAAACGTCCTTCAACCTCCACGCTAAGCAGCTCTTCAATCTCCGGCTTGCTCTTGCCAAAAAGCAGCGGTGCCATCTTCGACGGAATGCCACGTATCTGATTGCGGAAGTTGACCAGTATTTCTGTCAGAACAGCCTCTACATCTGCAGCATCGTGCATCTCGCGCCGTTTTTGAGCCAGCTGGATTTCCGCCAGCTCTCTTTTGGCCTTTTCATGCAGAGCTTTTTCTTTCATCAGGTCAACGGATTCATCAGTTTTGTATTTATAGGCATAGTATTCAGCAATAACCTCGGGAAGAAGGTAATCTCCTTCAGGCTCTCTGGTAAGTATTTCTTCGTCTGCCAGCTGACGCACGCGCCTGTCAGTGATGCCCAGCAGGCGTGCAAGCTCAGCGCCGGAGCCTCTTGGTACTATTTTTTTCGCCATGAACATCACCTCCTTCGCTGTTTGTCCACTGTAGGCAATACAAATCTGGTAATAAAATGCACCGCTTTAGGCTATTTTGCAGCCTAGGCGGTGCGGAAATCGAGAATGGCAAAAGCGGAAATGCTGCCCAGGCTAAATTTCCGCTTTTTGCTTTCCTAACAGACTATGAAATTGTCGACGAAAAATTTTTGCGTATTAGTGGAAGTCAAGAAAAAATTTTGCGCCTTTAGGGCATGTCCGAATTTTGCCAGACGGAAGGAAATGTGATTTTTTAAATTCGCAGCTAGACAATTTCCGGGAGTTCGCCGACCCGCAGGCTTTTTATTTTCCCGGAAGAACCTAGGGCACCTGTCCACAAAACGCGGACAATAGAAAAGCCGTCGACCAATGGCCAACGGCTCTCGCTATTCTTTTCTCTCACGCTTTCGCTATTATATATTATATCACCGATTCACCCTCGCATTCTATCGCATCTTTCAAGAATACTGTTTAAACCTTTGGCATGAAGCTTATGTACATGTTGCCATGTATAGTTAAGCTCTGCTGCAATACGTTCCCACTTCTGGTAATTCAAATACCTGCGCTGCATCACAAGGCGCATTGGTCCCATCGGCAGCAGCGCAATTAAAGCCCGAACTTCTGCAAGCTGGGCGCACAGCTCATTGCAGCACTCTGCAATAATCTTTTCCTGCTCAATTATTTTTGCTATGGAATTTTCCAGCTTTTGGGCATTACCACTGCCGCCGCCAGGCGATTGGCTATAAGCAGGCGTTACCTTCTGCGCAAGGCTACGCAGCTCCTGCAGCTTATCCAATTCTCCCTCCAACGTGCGCTGAGCATACATCGCTCCTTTCAGTTTTTCTTTTAGTTCTTCTTTGGTCATACGCTGCCCTCCCGCTGTTCCTCTTAATCTACATGCAAACTTAAAATTTTATTATGGGTATTTCCCTAGGGTTTTATATTCTTAGAGATTATTTTTTGCGTTTTAATCGTCTTTCACATATACGCATACCTCTAGCCTAGGTCTCTTTCTGTCAACGGAAAAATCCATATCACGCACGAGCACCATCTTGTCATCAAGATATAATGCACCCTCTAAGGCATCGCATAGCAACTTATGCGTATTGTTCATATCGCGCCGCCTGCCGTCTGGCCAGAAGGCAACTACTTCCAGCACAATCTTTTCTTCCGGTTCAGGCACGCGCCAGCCTGCCCGATGTGCCAAAGCATTAGCAATATAATACGCCTCTGCCTTCCAGGCTCTCGCCAATGGCGTAAGCACACGGTTACGGCGTCCCATCACATTGAAGTTTTTATAGCAATGGTTCACCGATGGCGGTATTGTCAATATTAAATTCAATTTATTCATTCCGTCGCTTTGCTCCCTTCTTGCGCTTATAGTCATCCCTAAGCTCCATCTTCGCTCTGATATACCATTCGCAGGTTACAGCATTATAATATTTCTCCACGCTAATGATACGATAGTCAGGATGCTTTTGTTCAAAGTGTTTTTGCATATCTTCACAGTCTTCCGGCCAAAGAGTCAGCTGCTGGAATTGCTTACGACTTGTTTTGGTATCGCTTACAGATTCCAACGGTTTGACAAGATTGCGAGACGAAGTGTATCTTTTGCGGCCTTTAGGATCTTTGCTAAGGTAACATACCAAAGCTTCAATTCCTCCATGCTCTGCCTGGATGCGCTTGCTGTTCGCCCAACCATGTCCCCATGCCTTTTCGATAACATCACGGTCTACGCCACGATTAATCAGCAGATGATGATGCACTCTGCCCTTGCTGCTAACCTCGGTAACGTAGATGTATTTTAATTCTTTGCCATTAGCTTTATATAATCTTTTCAATCTGCGCATATAATTACGCAGCCTTTTCTCTCCCTCTTCAGGTGTACCAGGCAGGTTATCATTGTCATAGCTTAAAGTCAGGTGTATATCTTTGCTGCCAAAATTGCTTTTGGCCAGCAGTCTGAAATATCTGCGTGCCTTTTTATCGTTAAGGTTCTTCTGTTTAGGAGTAGTTGCCTTCTGTCTGCCGCCTCTAGATGGCTTATATTGCAGCTCAACAAACGGAAACAAATCAATCTCAATGTAGTCTGCTTTTTTATTTCCGCTGACACCTTGGCAATAATATGTTTTTTCCCGGATGCCGCTTTTAGCTCTCATTGCCATTGATTTATCCCCCTGATATTTTTTGTGGTCGCTTTGTTATTACTTACATACAAGCCTAAAGGGCTAAACTGCCCTTAAAATGAAATGCCTGTATATATGAAGAAACCTGCGAGACAGAAAAGCCCCGCAGAAGTTTTCTTCATTATATATGTTTAGCCCTTTGGCCAACATCTGTTCCGTCGCCATTCGGCAATGCGTTCATCACGCATCATCCGGCATTCGGATGCCGCCCGCGCCTTTGCCTGACGGTTCTTCTTTAAAACCGTTAGGATGAATTTATATTTTTTATATGCGTCACATATACTGGCGCAGCCACAGCCACGCAGGTCGCAGCCTTTGCAAGGACAGTCGACTGTAATCCCATATACTTTCGTTCCGCCGAAGGCTCTTTCACTTCTCATCATTGCCTCCAATAAATGCCAGACTAATCAACAGTACAACGAGCGTTATAGCAAAATTGATCGTGAAGTCATCCATGTAACATGCTCCTTCTTTTTCCGCCGCAGAGCGCAGGCCGCATACGTGCGATATACTTCTTCTTTTTGTCTGCGCCATTTGCAATGCTTGTATATAATCCGCTAGTTAAATATGAGCGAGGCAGCAGCTCTACGGCCTGCGCTCTGCGGCAGATGGTTGATTAATTAGATGCGTTTAAAATTTTTGCCGTCGAATTGATAGCTCAGCTTCATGCCGGTCGGCTTGTACCAATCAGCCTCGAGCTTATGCTCGTCTATCCAGTCTTTCAGGACAGCGTTAAGACGCTGTTCCAGTTCTGTGCGAGCCGTGGCCATGTCCTTGCTTTCGATGCGTTCGTTCCAATATTCCGATGCACTGCCGCCATCTTCGCACGCTTCTTCTTCAAATTCGTCGAGAAGCATTCCTACGCTGATTTCAGGGTGCCAGTTCGACTCTCTCCATTGAATGACAGCCACGATTTCACCAGCTGTCAAGTTGTCGCGCGCAGATTTGAGTGCCTCCGCCGGTGTATCGTACAGAGTAAACGTCATGTCATCATCGCCCACGCTATAAACCTCTGCTTTTTCGGCCGCCAGAACGGCAGTGCGAGCCGCTCTTGCCAGCTCCAGCGCCGAACCAAGGTTGGCTTGTGCTTGTCTGAGATAATAAGTCTCGCCGCTGCACTGCCAGTCGTTGATGGCCAGCTGCGCTCGATTGACTAATTCGTCAACCTTATTGATTGAGTTTCCCTTATTATTCATGGTTATACTCCTTTGTTTTTGCTGCAGCCTGCTTATTGCTCTCCACCATATGCTGCATGATGATGCAATATACAGCAATATCGCCAAGGCTTTCAGTAATTTTTTCATCATTAATTCTTTGTCCAGAACCGAAAACATGGGCAACGTGCTTTAAGCAATAGCTTTTTGCTGTTTCATACATATGTTCCCAGCTATCATCGCCGTATTGCAGCATAGCTCCATTGCGAAAATTCGCCAGCTGGTCTTTATCACCATATTGCTTGTTCTTTTCACTGAAAAGGTTAGCCAGCTCATGGAATTTATTGATGCAGCTTTCAGTTAAATCATTCGTTTTCTCATTCATTTTTATCTCTTGACTTCTCCCTTCACCAATAAGCCTTCTTTATGCGCCTGACGCGCTATCTTGGCTGTTTCATCATTGCTAAATGCAAGGCAGCTCGGGCAAATTGTTACGTCTTGGCCATTCTTCAATATATAGCGATTGCAACTGCCATTTCTCTGTCCGCATACGTGACATTGACGCTTCATGCTTTATCCCTCCCGAGCTTAACATGAACATAGCACATGGCAAT
Organism: Escherichia coli; assembly: GCA_963603005.1. Taxonomy (GTDB): domain Bacteria; phylum Bacillota; class Negativicutes; order Acidaminococcales; family Acidaminococcaceae; genus Phascolarctobacterium_A. Next base: position 15,418 of record CAVCLW010000024.1, read on the forward strand.
GCACATTACAGCAACCGTACTGATTAAGCATATTGCAAAATCAATAAGCATAATCTCCATAACTACGCCTCCTGCTCAAATTTTGCCAAGCGCTTGGTAATCTGGTTTTGGCTTTGTGCCAACGCACTGGCCAGCGCTTTGCATACACCGGCTCCACGCTTGCCATCCTGCACTTTGTCCAAATGCTCCAGCAGCTTATTGATGCCGTTGAGCACCGCCCAAATCTCCACCTTAAGTTCCAGCGCCTCTTTCTGAGCGCCTGCATCATTTTCACTTTCTGCCAGCTTACTGCGAAGCTCTTCCAGCTCCTGCGCAACAGCCTCAGGCACCTTTTCCACAATCTCCGTTTTTGTGGCCATGGTCACCGGCTGTTTGAGCTGTTCTTCCAGCTCCTTGATGCGCTCTTCTAAGATAGCTGTTTCCTGCTCTCTGTTATAAAGGCTTTTACGCAGCTCTTCGGCTTCATGCTCCAAAACATCGCGCTGAGTACTCATTGCTTCGGCAATCTTCTTGCTTTCGGCGGCACCAGCCAGCTGCATGCTGAGCTCTTCGGCCTGCCTGCTGACCTTGGCCAGCTTCTCTTCGGTCTTTCTGGTCAGCTTATGGTCAGCTTCCGCTTTGGCTTCAGCAGCTTCTTTGGCCATCTTCAGCTTTTTGATTTCCGCCTGCAGCTCGCGTGTGCTGATATCCTCAACATGCGCTTCCTTAATAAAATCCTCACGCTGTTCTGCCGGCACGCCTAAAAGCAATACTGCCTGCGTGTAGGTCAGCTTTTCTACTACATCGCTTTTCGCCGCGCTGCCAAACAATACGCCCTGATCAGCGCCATACTCATCATATACACGCATAAGGTTGTTGGCTGTACTTTGGCTAAAATCCACAGCCTCAGCAAGCCATTTGCCAAATTGTCCCGGCTCTAGTATCTCTTTGACTTCTTTCAGCTTCTTGCCGATAAGGATGCTGTTGCTCAGGACCAGCTTGCGTGTCTGGTCCTTGATTAAGTTGATTTCCGCCGCCACCATCTCCGGTGTGCGCGTTACCTGCAGGTCATTCATGCTGCTTTCGCTCCCTTCTTCTTACCTACTTCCGCTAAATATTTTTTATAGCTCTCAACAAAGGCTTCTACCTCCTGCGTCATGCCACAGTTATGGTTACCGCGCACCTGAATGATTCGCTTTTCAGGACCAACAAGCTCCATTGTATAAAATGGCACTTCCGGTTCTTCCAGTCTGCGTATCAGGATAATAGTGCATTTCCCTTTGGCATGCCTATCCGCATATGTTCCTACACAATGATGCAGGACTTTGCCTTCAGCAATAAGCTCCGATGAGCTTTCGGCAACCTTTGCTATGAAGCCGCCGGCAGCGAAGTTGTACTGCTTGCGTTCCTCTTTAAGTTTGGCAATCTGCTTATCAAGCTCTTCATCTGCTTTAATCTTAAGCTGTGTAATAATGTTCTGGTGTACCTGCTGCAGGTCATGCGGCTTCAGCACCGCTGTATCTTCCAGGTTTAAGCCAAGCTTGCCGCAGTCTTGCAGGTAATCAATCCAGTCAATAAGAATTCCTCGGATGCTGTAGTATCCTTTCTTTTTCTGCTGCTGTCGAAGTATATACTTTAAAGTCTCTTCTGAGCAAACGCCATAGCCTTTCAATGTGTCAAACATTTCGCATGTATCGAAGTGACTCAGCTGTTCCAGCTCCTTACGCTTTTGTGCAAGGGCCACGAGACTAAAGCGCGAATTTTTCTTTAGATACAGCGCCAGTTTAAATGTATCCATATCCACCGCCAAAGCTGATAGTGCAAGCATATCTCCTTTGCCGATTGGTATTCCAAACAGGTCCTTAGGTGTTTTGCCCTTCCAGTTGAATATATTCCGGAAACTGTGGCATTGTAAGCCTTCTGCTATTATGTTCCACAGTCCCATTTTCATTATGTACTCCAGCTGCGGGTGCTTTTGATAAAGCTCTATATACCGGAAAGCATCTTCTGCGCCTGTCAGCCTGATGAAAGCATCCAGTTGACTGTATTTTAGCCAGCTATCCTTTAAAAGCGGCTTCAGCCGATCCAAGCCAAGCCATACATGGTACCCGCTAAGCTCCATAACATAATCCTTGCTATACAGGCTTCTTCTTTTGCTCCACCATTCATGACCCCAAAAATCGCATTCATGCGTCCAATGGATTGCTTCCCCCTTGCGCATCAGGTAATATTCGCGCGGAACATAATCTTCAAATGTTTCTCCGGTATCAGCACATATACAGCGATAGACAGCAAAGCTGCGAGCGATTATAGCTTCTTTGTCATACAGAGCGCGTTCAAAATATGTAAAATAATACTTCGCTTGGGTACGTGCTCTTCGCCAAGCATGTACAACCTCACCATCTGCTCCGCATTTCGGGCAAGTTGTTCTGTCTTTATGGCTTAACTTAGCAAGAACAATGTGCTTGCCACACCTGCTGCATACGGCCTTCTGCTTATCTTCACGGTCAGGCACCATGAAAAAGTTTCCAGTCCCCGTGGCTACCTGATTAAAATAGCGTTTCACTTCATCGCCAATGCCAGCAGGGAAATACCGCATAAAGTGCAGGAAGTCTTTATCGGCCAGTAGTCTTTCTCTGCTTTCGGGCCAACAATTAACAACCGCCTGCTCTATTTCCTTCTTTTTCAATTGATTTCACCTTCTTGATATTAGAAAAAATCATCAAGATTAACACTTACGGCAGCAGCGCCAGTATCCATCGACGTTTTGGGAGTTTTGACAAGCGCTTGGTGCGCGGCCGCAGGCTCTGCTGTAGGCTTCGTGGGCTTTATGCTGTAATATTTGCAAGCAATCTCAACAGCCTGCGCCTCATCCACGCAGCCACAGCCGCCAACAGCGTGCTTCTTAGCCTCTGCCTTTATAGCATCCAGCGCACCGGCCAAGGTTTTCTTTTGCTCCAGTATCTTCTCTGCAACCTCTGGACAGGATGTTGCCAGCTGCAGCAGCTGCTCAGCGATATACTTAGAGCACGAATCCTGCGCCTTTTCCATTTCAGCATCCAGCTTTTTAATTGCCTGTTTTTGGTTATCGGTCAATACCATTTTAACCCTCCATATCTTTCAGCTTGCGTGCTTTGCGATGCAAAACAAAATTAGATACCTGATGGCGTGCTTTTCTACGAGCTTCAACAAGCAGATGCCCTTTGTAGCTGATGCGTTTATTGCGCAGCAAGCCATACATACTGCGTGATACAGCATAATAATCAAGCTTTTGCATAACTTTTCCCTTCCTCTTCTTCCCAAATTTCCATAACTGCACCAGCAAAGCGCTGGCAGGTTTTATTTTCCTCTTCATTCAGCTGGCGCTTCTTAACCTGAATGCTGCGTTGGTATAATTGTTTGGCCAACACATCTAGGCGGCTATCCTTAGCGTTGAGCTTGCCATAATCATGTGCCGCCACGAGCGCTATGGCCTGCAGCAAGACTTCCATGGTTTCAGCCGCTGCTTCCTTTGTTACTTTGATTTCGCGTGCAGCGGATACCGCAATCGCCTGCGCCGGGGCAATGCCCTGCTTGGCGCACTTAAATGCTACACGACGCTTATTTTTACGGGTGATACTACTCATTGCGTCCTCCCATTTGGCTGAGTTCATCGCCGATGAGCTTATGCAGCTTCTTCAGCTCCTCTTTGGTCAGCGTCACGCCCTTGCCGGGCTTGCCGTTGGGGTTCCAGGTGCGCAGGTCGTATTTTGTGTATTTCTCATCCCAGATAACCACGTTCAGCTCCTTGGTGTAGCCAGAAGGATTTTCGCTAAGAGCGCCGATTCTTCTTTCCAATTTGAAATCAATTTTCATTGTATTTGCTCCTTGCTTTTGTTATAATATCTATGATCTTATTGCTTTGAGCATTGGCAGCCGCAAACTGTCAATGCTCTTTTTCTTTTGTCCATACCAGCAGTGCTCATTTACGCACCTCGATTGGGATAAGGACTACATCCCCCGGCTGAAGGTCGCCTTTGATATTGCTGATTTTGCGCGTCCAGAAGATAACTTCCCGGACGTCGCGATGGTCGCCTTCGCTATCCATGACACCGCCTACCAGGTGCCACAGCGTATCGCCTTCGCCGGCAACAGTCTTTACTACGTATTTTCCTACCGGACGGCTATAATCCCATGCAGCCCAAGCGCAGCAGAGCGCCAGTAGAATGAACAATACTTTTTTCATCATCGTTTCCCTCCTTTACACAACGCCCTTACGGATTTGCTCCAGACGTGCAAGGTAGCTATTGGCAGCATTGGCAGTGCGGATGCTGACCTTCGCCGGCTTAATCACCGGTGTATATTCAGTCATATGCTCATTGCACAGCTGCTCCAGCAGCTCATCCAGATACTCCAGCTTACTATAGCCTTCCAGCTCGCAGACCATGAGGTCCATACGGATGTCCGCCAGCAGGCGCAGCTTCATCTTTTCCCGCGCCAAGCGATTGAACGCGCAGCGTGTTGCCGGTGTATCCGGCGTAAACATGGGTGCTGCCACGTTATTTATTCTCCATCGTGCCAACTGCCTGCAGGTATTGTTCACGTTGCGCCTCTACAGCCTTATAGACCTTTTTATAGGTTTCGGCTCTTTCTTGCCAGAAGCCTTTTTCCAGCGCAGCTCTGCACTTACGCGCATTTATCTGCGCTTCCCGAGCCTTGAGCTCCAAGACGCCGCAAATGGTTGCGACTTCTTCATGACTAAGTTCAAGTTTCATTTCATTACCTCCCTACCGCCGGCGCCACTTAGTAAGCCGATTGTTTTTCTTGCATTTTTGCAAGTTTGTTGTCAAAAAAAATAAGCAAAAATTTGTCATCATTCAGACACAACACATCTCTAATAACCTGTAATTCGTTGCGATAAAATTCGCTCTTACCAGTCATTTTTCTGTAGAGAGTTGCATTATTAACGCCAATTCTCGACGCGAGTTCTTCCAAAGTCACTCCATGACGAGTACACTCTGCTTTTAACTCGGGAATATTTGTAGCCATTGTTATCACCTCTTTCTTGCATTTCTGCAAGTTCATAATAACATTTTCAGAAGCTAATGTCAACACTTTTTGCAAGTTTTTATTGCATTTTTGCAAGGTTGACTGTATACTATAAGCAGAAAGAGGTGTTCCAATGAATATAAAAGATATCATCAAACAAAAACGCTTAGAATGCGGTTATACAATGAAAGAATTAGCTGAAAGAGTCGGAGTAAGTGAAGCAACTGTTTCCAGATGGGAATCTGGAAATCTTGCAACAATGAAGCATACTAAAATCATGCTATTAGCCAAAGCTCTCAAAATCTCACCGGCTATGCTTTTTGACGCTCCAGCTTCCCCCTCTCTCTCCCTCACCCAGCAGGAAGAAACACACATAAAAAAATACCGCCAGCTGGATGCTGACGGCAAGGAAGAAATTGACGATATTATTGATGTTAAGCTGGCCAAGCTCCAGCGCAAGGCGGAAGAAGACGTGGAGAGTTTAGGATAATAAGAAATACGTGAAAGGATGGATATTATGAACAAGGAACTAATCATTGCTTTAAAGGTCAAATTTGACGACATTTCTCATTTTGATGATGAAAACGGTATAGAATTCTGGTATGCCAGAGAGTTGCAAGAAGCATTTGAATATACGGACTGGCGCAACTTCGTCAAAGTTATAGATAAAGCAAAAGCAGCTTGTGTTAATTCAGAACACCTTGTGCAGCATCATTTCGTTGACGCCAACAAAATGATAAACCTGCCTAAAGGTGCTCAAAGAGAGATTGAAGATGTAAAATTAACTCGTTTCGCCTGCTATCTGATTGCTCAGAACGGTGATCCACGCAAAGAAGCCATAGCCTTTGCTCAAAGCTATTTCGCACTGCAAACTCGCAAGCAGGAACTAATTGAAGAGCGCCATGAAGTGCTGCACCGTTTAGAAGTCAGAGACCGTCTCCGTCAGTCAGAAACCAGACTATCTAAAAATATTTACGAGCGCGGCGTAGATGATAAAGGCTTTGCCCGCATCCGGTCTGCTGGCGATGCGGCCTTATTCGGTAAATCCACGGCAGCCATGAAGGCTCAGCTTGATGTTAACCCGAAAAGGCCTTTAGCTGACTTTTTGCCTGCACTTACTATTGCAGCCAAAAACCTTGCTACAGAAATGACTAACTATAACACAGAAGAAAAAGATCTTTTCGGAGAATATTCCATTACTGACGAGCATATCCAAAACAATAAGGCTGTTAGAGCTATGCTGGGAAAGCGAGGCATCAAGCCTGAAGAACTTCCACCTGCAGAAGATATAAAAAAGGTTGAGCGAAGAGTGAAGTCTGAGGAAAAGAAGTTGGCAAAGGATAGCTGCTTTAAAGATAAATAAAATACCGCTAGCTGGATGCTGTAGGATAATAAGAAAGACGCCCTCCTAAGAGAGCGCCTTGAAATCAGGATTCTTTCAAAATATACTCTTTCAATACCATGTCCTCCCCACGCCAAACAATAGCGCGGAATTCTTGCAGGTCTTCCATGGTATAACCTTCAATTCTTCGCAAGGAAAATGATTTTTCGTTATTCAGGAAGTGCTCGCCCCAACCGGAAGCAATAAGATTACCTGCTTTATAGACTTCAAAGTAATGAGGGCTGTTGTCGCAGCCAACTTTTTCCAGAATTGTTTCTTCAACGAATATCGGGTTCTTTCCGAAGTGCCGGTTTATAATGTTGGCCAGTATTACAGCCTTATCACGCAGCCATACAGGCCACAGCATCCCTAACGCTCCGGCAAAGATAATAGTGCAAGCTACTCGCATCATTTCGCCGAGCCGGATACCGAAAAGCAGACAAATATTGCTCAGCGCCAATGCCAGTAACCAAGCTGCTGCAGCAAAAAGAAAGTAAGCAAGAACCTCATTATTTAATTTTTCCTTTTGCACATTGCCGTTCATCAGCTTGCAGGCTGCCACGCCTACAAATCCCGGAGCTGCCTGTGCAATATTTTGAAATAAATTTAATTCCACAATATCCCTCCATCCCGAAAGAAGGTGAAACAATGAATAAACCGAACCCTGCGCCGTCTAGCAGTGAAAGCAGAAGCGATCAGTTTTCCATGCCTCTGCCGCCTGCTAAACCAGCGCCATTGCCGCCAAAGCAAAAATAATTTCATTTTCATGTATATTATAAACCATTCTTCCCTTTAATGCAAAGACCGCCAGCTGGATGCTGACGGCAAGGAAGAAATTGACGATATTATAGATGTTAAGCTGGCCAAGCTCCAGCGCAAGGCGGAAGAAGACGTGGAGAGTTTAGGATAATAAAAATACCGCCCTGTTTAATGCAGAACGGTAAAATTTAATTACTTATTTTCTTGTTTTTTTGCAACAAAGCTTTTAATTATTAGACCTAAAAAGGCCAATCCGCCAATGCCACCTACAATATAGCTATCTTTATAGATAGCATATACCAAGACCAGTAACAGAATTATCGTTAAGGAATAAGCCATCCATTGTGCGCGTCTATCCTTATCAATTTCTGCCTGTTGGGCAGTTCTCTGCATATAGCGAAGATGCTCAGAATTGGCTTCAAAATCCTTCATTATCCTTTCAGGATAACTTGAGTCTAAGCGCCTATAACCTTCCATGATACTAGGATGCGGTAATGGGCCTTGAAAAATTCCAGCCTGAATACTGCAATCATCTTGTTTAATTGCAGCTTGTGTATGCTGATTTGTCAAATTTTTAGCCTTTTGATTTGCCATTTACTTGAACACCAACCTTGTCCATTGCATCTTTCAAATTGGAGCCGGTCATCTGCCAAGCTTCATTCGTTATACTCCCTGAATCCAGAGGTATGTGTCTAAAATAATTGCTTGCCGGGACAACCGTAAATGTGGAAAATCCGCACATTACCGTAGCGATAAATGCCTGTATTTTAGCCATATAAACACCTCCACTTCTATTAATAGTTAAATACATCGTATAAAAATAGTGTACTTGTTACTTATTATACCATTATCTGTAGTCTGCAAGCAAGAAAAATAAGTTAACCCATTCTTGTTTTCTTGTTCAATCTTAACTAATACAAAAAATCTCCCCGCGCTACTAACACGCTCAACTTCGCCATTATTTATACCAGTTTACTTAATTTTTCCCAATAAAAGTATATAATAATTGATATAGGTACTTTCGCTAGCTAACTAAGCTCCAGCGCAAGGCAGGAGCCCCCATATCGGGGGTGCGATAACCAAAATATTAGTTTACTGAAACAAAGCGTTTAGCTAATGCTTCTTGTAATATTTTGGATAAGCTCAGACCTTCTTCAGCAGCCTGTTCATCCATCCAACGCGGAAGGCTGATGGTGCGTTTTACCGCCCTGTTGTCTTTAATATCTGCCTGAATAAAATTTACAAATTCGTTATCATCTAATTCAATACTTTGCAAATTGCTAGGTGCGGGAATTTCTTCCTTGCTGTCCTTCAAATATTCAATCCACTGTGTAAGCGCAGCTTCGGCCATTTTCATGGCATTGCCCAAAGATTTGCCCTCACTGATGCATCCAGGTAAATCCGGGAAAATAATAGTATACGTACCATCCTCATTTGTATGGAAAACAGCAGGATAAACGTATTCTTGTGATAATTGTTGTCTCATTTTTTAGCCTCCTAAATTATTGACTGATAATATATTCCTTTATGTCTACATTGAGCCCGCAAAGCGGGCGAGCGAGAAATTTGATTTTATTTCACGCCCGCAACTTTAAGGATTGACTTTGCTGTTAATTCGTTTAACTCTCTGTGCCTAGGTACTTGAACGGAGCGGCTACCGGTTTTTTTATAGATTGTGTGGTCACCATCATCACGCTCTAGCTTGTAACCAGCTTTTAACAGCAGTTTTACTAAATCTCGTCGTTTCACTTCATCGCCTCAATTCCATTTTTAAATTCCCTACACCTATATACGTATTTTTTCCAATATCAATACTTTTATAAACAAAAAAATCCCCCGGTGCTACCAACACCGAGGGACCTGCAAGAACGTGCTGCCAACACGCTCAATATCAACCCATGTTCCACCAAGAGCTGATTACTTTTTTATTATATCAGCTCTGCTTGAAAAATGAAAGGAGCTGATTTTTTATGGCTAAAACAAAAAAATCTAACGGCGAAGGAACCATCAGCTACGAAAGCGACCGCAAAATGTACCGAGCAAGACTAATCGCCCCAGACGGAAAGCGCATCTCCAAGCGTTTCCCCACAAAAAAAGAAGCAATGGAATGGATTGCTGTTATCCAGGCAGATATCTGTAAGAACGTCTATGTAGCGCCCAACAGCCTGCGCTTAGGCGAATGGCTCTCCGAATACCTTATTACCTACAAAGCACCCAAGGTGCGCCCCAAAACACTGGATCGCTACATCCAGACCGCAAAACATATTGCACCCATCGCAGAAGTGGAGCTGCAGAAGCTGACTGCCCATACAGTGCAGCAATTCTACAATGAGCTGCCGCCGATGAGCGCCAGTAGCAAGAATAAAGTGCATAAGCTCCTGAAGGCTGCTATCACCAAAGCCTGCGCCATTGACCTGGTTGCAAAAAACTTCATGCAGGCGGTAGAAGCTCCGCCGGTTCCTAAGGTTGAAGTCCAGGTATTCACTACGGAAGAAATCTGTAAGATTCTGCAAACGGCCAAGACCAGCCGTTATTACAGCAAATACTATCCCTTCTTCCTTCTGGCAGCGACTACCGGCGCGCGCCTCGGAGAGCTGTTAGGCCTTAAAGCGCCAAACGTAAAGCCAAATTATATCTACATCGACAACAGCCTGCAGGCAGTGCACGGAAAGCTCACAGATATGCCGCCCAAGACTGCTGCCGGTGTACGCAAGATAACTATTGCGCCCGAGGTCAGCAAAGCCCTCAAGCTCGCCAGCGCCTCTTCCGGTCCGGTGCTTTCGTTTAACAGGTACGTTTTCCACACCCGCAACGGCACACCGATAGCACCGAGGAATATGGAACGCATCTGGAAGGCACTGCTGCAGGAAGCAGGCGTCGAATACAAGAACTTCCACGTTCTGCGCCACACTATGGCCACGCAGCTGCTTGCCAATGGTGTATCCATCGCCGAAGTTGCCAAGCGCTTGGGACACAGCAAAATCAGCCACACGCTCAACCTTTACAGCCACGCCGTACCGAATTATGACGAAGGCATTCCGGATATCATCAGCAAGGCATACGCACTCTGACCGCGTTGGCCCCAGCGTTGGCCCCAAAAGGGTTTTTGAATCCTGCAAACCGCATGAAATAAGGCTTTTCGTGGCTATTGATGTTAGGCCTTCTAAGCCGTGGGTCGGGGGTTCGAATCCCTCCTGGATCACCATGAAAGAAACCCCGCAACCATGCAGGTTGCGGGGTATTTTTGTGTGTAAAAATAGCGTTTTTAAATTGTTGATTTTTTGCTGTTTTTCGCCCTGTTTTCGGCGATTTTTTTAGGCGCGTTGGCCCCAAATATAAACTATTATTTAAGTGTCGCATATACTACAACACCTCTAAACCAACAGCCTCCAATATGCTTTTCAGCTTTGTCGCACTCTGCTCTCCTGCCGTGCGGTGCTTCTTAGCCTCGTTGTTGAGAGTGTTGATTTCGCCCTTGATAGCAGCGATGAGGTCAGCACCGTTCTCAACTTTTTCCAGTGCTTCGTAAACCTGTTTCATTTCCATTGTTCTGATACCTCCATATAATGGGCCTCCGCCCTGTATTGTGCCCTCTCCTGGGCATATAAAAAGCGTATCCTGTGAAATTCACAAAATACGCTAATTATTAAATTATTTACTGCATAAAAAAGCCCACAGCATAGCTATGAGCTTTTAAAGCATTTCAATTTCGGTAATTTCATGCTTAGCAATTTCAATAAGTACATTATTTTCATTTCTAATAATAATGCTTTCTTCTTCATCCTCTTCAATGGTCGGAATATAGTCAATAACGCGACCTTCAATCGCACCACCATCTAAGCACAAAATTTTAATTTTTTTCCCAAAAGTTTCTCTTAATTTCATATCATTCATCCTTTCTAGGATAAATATGACTACCAGTTTTAGAATAAACTATAACCGCTGCTTTAGTCCTCGTTTCTTTACCATTTTCATTATCTACATGAGCACCTATAATTTTATCACTAACAACCCTTTCTTTATTTTTCCAATTACCATTGCTGTCAAAAACAGCCTCGCCAGTAGTACTCAACTCATCAACTAACCGTTGAGCTCTGCTAAATTACCGTCCAAATAGCTTCTTCCGTCAATATAGCCTCTACTACCCTTAATATGCCTGTTTTGCTTGTCAGCATTAATGATTTTAGAAATTTCGCCGAGCCTTAGCTTTTCTTTTATTATACAATTATCTTTATTAGCTTGCAATTTCTCATCAGCGTAAAACTGCAACATAAGTTCAAATACTCTGCTCTCCGCTTCACGCAGTCCAGCATAACCACGCATATACTTTCGCCAGTCTTCACCGTCTTTCCACGCCTTCAAGCCTTTACACCCCAGCACCTGCGCCCTGCGTGATTCTGGCAAGCTATTCAGCCATTTGTCGCCTGCTTCCCGCACCTGGTCGCGTTGCTGCTGCATATCAACTTCGCCTTCAATGACTTCCACATACCGGCATAAGCAATGCGGGTGTACCGGCAAAGGTGGCAGTGATTTTGTGCTTGGGAGAAGCAACGAAATACTTGACTTCATGATTGTTTGATGATACAGTATCATTTATAGAAGCAGTATTACCACTACCGGTTTCGGACGTATACTGAGGGCTGATTTCATCAGCATGACGTTTAGTGGTTACTGCTTCTTTTTTTCAACATGCTCTTGATTGCAAATCAGTAACACTCAGGGCAATATATGCTAGGGCGATGCTTTTTATTATGTAACAAATTGATTTCTTCATTTCATATAATAAAACAACGCAGAATGTACTCATCTTCTCAGTACATTCTGCGTTTTGCTTTACAGGCTCAAAAAGTTTTTCAAAATCGTTCGTCCCTGCGGCGTCATAATCGACTCCGGATGGAACTGCACACCATACACCGGCAACGTTTTATGCTGCAGCGCCATAATCTCGTTCTTCGCTGTTTTCGCCGTAACCTCCAGGCATTCCGGCAAGCTTTCCGGCTCCACAATCAGCGAATGATAACGCGCTGCCTCAAAGTCATCCGGCATATCCTTAAAGATGGGGCTTGCAGCCTCCAGATACACCTTATCTGCCTTACCGTGCACAATCTCCGGCGCATGCACCACATTGCCGCCAAAGGCCTCGCCAATTGCCTGATGCCCAAGGCAGACACCTAAAATCGGGAACTCACCGGCAAGCTGACGGATCACCTCCAGACAAATACCTGCCTGCTTAGGATTACCCGGACCGGGCGAAATAATAATATGGTCAGGCTGCATAGCTCTGATATCCTCAATCGTCAGTTTATCATTGCGCACAACCTTGATATCAGGATTGATTTCGCCAATCAGCTGGTACAGATTAAAAGTAAAGCTGTCGTAGTTATCTATAATTAAAATCATTGCTTACTCCTCCTCTGCCGTCATGCGCAGCGCTGTCATGCAGGCACCTGCCTTATTCACGGTCTCCTGAAATTCATTGTCCAACACGGAATCCGCAACGATACCGCCGCCGGCCTGAATATAAACTCTGTCATTCTTCTTAACCATAGTGCGGATGGTAATGCAGATATCCATGTTACCGCCGAAATCTAGATAACCCATACCACCGCCGTAAATACCGCGGCGCTCCGGCTCCAGCTCGTCGATAATCTCGCAGGCGCGAATCTTCGGCGCTCCGCTCAGCGTGCCTGCCGGAAATACTGCCCGCAGCGCGTCCAATGCGTCCTTATCGGCGCTCAGTTGGCCTGTAACCTTGCTCGTGATATGCATAACATGTGAAAAGCGTTTAATTGCCTTATAATCGCTCACCTTGACGCTGCCAAAGTCACAGACACGGCCCACATCGTTGCGCCCCAAATCTACCAGCATATTATGCTCGGCGATTTCCTTGGCATCTGCCAAAAGCTCATGCTCCAGCGCCAAGTCCTCCTCGCTTGTCCTGCCGCGGCGGCGTGTGCCCGCAATAGGCATGCTGATAACCTTTTTGCCAACTACCTTCACCAGTGTTTCCGGCGAGCTGCCGGCGATTTCCACATCGTCATTATGCATAAATACCATGTACTGCGAAGGGTTCGTCGTTCTCAAATAGCGGTAAGCACTGAAAAGGCTTTGGTCATAGGTTGCGCTGAACTTTTGCGCGTAAACAATCTGAAAGGCATCACCGTTTTTGATATATTCCTTGCAGCGAAGCACATTTTTATTATACTGCTCACGGCTCTGGTTACTGGTGAACTCGCCCAGCTTAGCCTTTACAGGCTTCTTCGGCTGCACAGGCTGCAGCAGCATTTCCTCCATCGCCGCAATTTCACGCTCTGCTTTAGCATAGTTGATGGCAGCATTATCAGTTTTGACATTCACAATCAGGAAAATCTTCTGCTTGAGACGGTCAAAGGCAATCAGCTTATCGAACAGCATCAAATCAACATCGGCAAATTCCGCCTTACGCTCTTTATTCACACGCATATCCGGCTCGCAGTAGCGCATAAAATCAAAGCCGAAAGTACCTACAAGACCGCCGGTAAAGTTAGGCAGGCCATCAATCTGCGGTGCCTTGTATTCCTCCAGAATATGGCGGATGCAGCCCAGGGGATCGCTTTCCTGATACTTCACAGCAGCACCGCTGATGATTTCCGCATTGCCGTCGGTTATTTTCAAACGCAGCACAGGATCATAGCCTACAAAGGAATAACGCGCCCAATGCTCACCGCCCTCAATACTTTCCAAAAGAAAGTAGTTGCGGCTGCTGCGTCTTACGTTGTCCAAAAATGCCAGTGGCGTCAGCATATCCGCCAGGCATTCCTTCGCTACAGGCACAGCCTTGTAGTCCTTTGCATACTGCATGACCTGCTCCAAAGATAAATTCAACATTTTGTCACCTCATCTGCTTATTTTCACCAGTGTCAACAAAAAAGCCTGTCCTCGTACTGCTCGCTTTGAGCAATATCAAGGACAGGCTATAAATTCTTATACCTGCGGTACCACCTTGCTTCGCCGTACATCGGCGCTCTCTCGCAGAATGCTGACACATTCCTCACCCTTAACGCCGGTGTAACGTTGCCGAATACTCTCGCCTACGCGATTTGACAGCACCCTCAACGGTCCATTTATCAGCCTGCATCTCTATCCGGCTTCCACCTGCCCGAACTCTCTGTAAGCGCATCTGCTGACTTGATCTCCGTCTCAACGGTTTGTGGTCTTTTTGTAGTTGCGCCTAGTGTAACACTCTACATTAATAGAGTCAACAAAATTTTACATATTACTTGCTTTTGCTTATTTCACGAAAAATAATGTAAAGCAGGTTACAGTTTTACAGCTTTGCGTAACAGGCAAGCAATATAACAAAACAGATTACGCAAGTTTTTCTCCTCTACAAGAAAAACTTACCTAAAATTACAAGTTTTTCTTTTCAAAACGAAAAACTTTGGAATTTCGAGTACTTTTTCTTCTGCAGGTGAAAAACTTTGGATGTAGGGAGAGATATAACTACTTGACTCAGTTTTCTTCCAAAAGAAAATCTATAATATTCTTTTGCTCAATCCCATTCTCACCCATCGGTAATTCATCAAGAGTAAGCACATACTTCGGGTAGCTGTCATTAATCTTTTTAAGCGGAGCAAACTCACGCTCATATGTTTTTTCATCCAAAACCGATGCAGATACCTGATAATAAATGCGCTTATCCTCTTTTTGAGCAATGAAATCTACTTCGAGCATATCTAATTTGCCTATACTGACCTGATACCCTCTTCGCAAAAGCTCCAGATAAACAATATTTTCAAGAATATGCCCGATATCGCGAGTACGTTCACCCAATAAAAGGTTACGCAAGCCTATATCAACGATATAATATTTTTCCAGTGATTTCAAAAACTCTTTGCCTTTGATATCATAGCGATTTGCTTCATACAAAATAAAAGCGTCTTTTAGTGCTCTAATATAGTTATCAATAGTACCTGATGTAGTCCTTCTGCCATTACTGTTCAAGGTATCAGCTATTTTTTTAGTTGAAACTATATTTCCTATATTATCAAACAAAAATCGTATTACATCTTCCAAAAGCTTTACGTCTGAAATCCTCTTGCGTTCAACAATATCCTTAAGTAAAACAGTGTTGAATATACCTCTAAAGTATTCCAAGCGAACTTCTTTGTTATCAATAGTTGCAGCATAAGGAAAGCCACCATTAAGATAATATTTATTAAACGCCGTCTTTTTATCTCCACCGACTAATTCCCAATACTCCTTAAACGACAACGGTAGTATGCTCAGCTCAATATACCTTCCAGACAACAATGTAGATAATTCACCAGAAAGCAAATATGCATTAGAACCAGTAATATAAATATCTACATCATCACGTAAGAACAAACTGTTGATAGCCTTTTGAAACTCTGGAACAATTTGTATTTCATCTAAGAATATGTAATTTTTTTCATTAGGGGATAAGTTTTCCAGGATATGATTATATAAAGCATGATAATCCTTAAGACTTTCCCAACGCAAATCTTCAAAATTTATATATTGGCAGCATGAAGGATGCACACCAATGCTCACTAAAAAATCTCTATACATTTCCAGTAGTGTCGACTTACCGGAACGACGCACACCTGTAATAACCTTGATAATCTTTTTATCCCGCATCAATTTTAGTTTTTCCAAATATGCCTGACGTACAATCATACAAAGCCTCCTCTCCCAAACTTCCATTATATTTCTTTGTCCTTTATATCATAACAGAAAGCATAATGCTACGCAAGTTTTTCTTCTAGAGGCGAAAAACTTTGTAATTTCAAGTACTTTTTCTTTTGCAGGCGAAAAACTTTGGAATTTCGAGTACTTTTTCTTCTGCAGGCGAAAAACTTTGACTGCTATTTTTTCTTTTACATGCCAAAAAAGGCGGTGCACTAGCACCGCCCCAAGGCTTCAATTAACAACTTCTTATTTCATGCACGCATCACGCGGCAGTCCCAGCTGTTCGCAGATGTCGCCCCATTTTTGCTGACGTGTTTTCATCGCCAGCAGCTCTTCCACGCTCTTGTCGCAGTGGCGTGCCAAAAACATCGCACGCTTCACCTGATGCGAAGCATAGCCCATGCGCATATATTTGTCTACCAGCTTTTTATCCAGGCCAAACAAACGGTGGATACGGTCAACCTTATACTCATGCTCAGCACGCGCCAGCTTTTCCGGCGTCAGTCCCAACAGGTAATCAACGCGCGTCCACACGTATTTGTCGCGCAGCTGTGCAACCTCCTGCAGCGGTTTTTTCGCTGCGTAGGCATGCAGGCACAGCTTTTTCAGCTCCATATAGCTGATACCGCTGTCAAAAAGCTCGCCAAGCTCTTCCTTGTCAAAAAGAAAGCTGTCGTGCAGGCCGTTCACTGCCTTTTCCTTATCCATAGGCTTCTTGCCTGCGGCACTGGCAGTGGCTCCGCCAACCACGAAAAGACCGCAGAGCATCAGGCAGATTAAAAGCGTTATCTTTTTCATTTTGCACCTCCGAGGTTAGTTAGCAAGTTAAAAAGTGGCGGCGCAAGCGCGCCGCCGTAGGGGTTAAGGGTTAGAAGCTGTATTCGTAGCCAACCATGAAGTTACGGCCTAAGGAATAAAAATTCGACGTACTGTTGCTTGTAATATCTAATCTGTCAAAAATGTTGTTAATGTGCAAAAATGCCTTTTGATTTTTCTCGGGAGCATAGGTAAAATGCAAATCAGTAAAGCATTGCGGCTTGATTTCTCTTTGCGGCTTACTGATAGATGCTCTGGTAGACATTCTGTCGCCTACAAAATTTACAGACATGCTGGCAGCAAATTTGCTTTGCGTATAATCAACAGCACCCTGCAGCTGATATTTATTATAAATTGAATGCCAATCCATATCACCGTAGTTATGAATATTTTGCGCCTTAGGATTTTGGTAAGTAGCACCCCAACGTGTAGTCCAATTATCATCATGCTTCATCGCATAAGATAATTCAACACCGGTATTTTTAACATCTTCATTGAAATAATCTACTTCATCAACAAAGCCGTCTTTATCATATTTTACGTCAGCATCAATAGAATCCTTAATTTTATAATTAAACACTGCAAAACGCAAATTGCCTTTACCGATGTTCGATTTATAACCAATCTCATAATGTGTTCCCTGTTCAGGTTTCAAATCAAGAGCAGGATTCATATTACCATTACCAAAAAGCTGAGTCAAATTAGGCAGACGGAATGATTTACCAATCTTTGCATAAAAACTGCTATCATCATTCACCTTATAGATATATTGTAACTCAGGAGTAAATTTACTTAAATTGTCATTATGTGTATATTTGCTGGTACCGGTTTTATTATCCTTTTGGTAGCCATCACAGCCTGTTGCCCAAGTTTCACGCGCATTAAAAATTAAATTAGATTTATCGGATACCTTCCAATCATAAGAGGCATAGACAGAATAGTTATCACGTTGATAAGTGCTATTATTATTTTTGCTTGAAGAGAACAAATCCATATCTTCTTTTTGATAACCGGCACCGACTAACAATTTGTTTTCGCCCATATCAAAGGTTTTTTGTAAATCAATATTTGTATTGTGTCCTTTGCGCCAGCTGTAAGGAGTCTTTGCGGCCCAGGCACCCTTCGCAAACTTGGACTGATCATATGATTTTTCCTGAGTACCGTAAGATACATTAGCCTTTAAACCATCTTTATCGTATTGAAGCAAGAACATATTATCGGTATCTTCATAATAGTTATTTTGCGTACGCTCGCCTGATAAAGCTTTTTTCTGCCAATATTCATGCTTGTTATTTGAATAACTATGCGTAAAGGTTAAGCCGTCAAACATTCTCCAGTTCCACAAAACACTTTTTCTATCACCCTTACCATAATCATATACAGTAGTTTTAGCAGTCGGTTTGCCGATATAACCACTCATATTGTCAGCTTTACCACGCTTCTCATAGCCAGCGACAATATTAAATTTATCGGCACCGACACTTACATTATAGCGTTGTTTACCAAAATTGCCTGCAGCTACTTTAACAGTATTGGTCATTGCTTTCTTGGTAATAATATTAATGACACCACCGGTAGCTTCACTGCCATATAAAACAGAGCCGCCGCCCTTTACTACCTCGATTTTTTCAATAGATTCGGTCGGAATATCCTCCAGGTTATACTTGCCATCTTGGTTCATAGGAACACCATTCACCAAAACCAATGTGCCCTTTTCAACGGCACGAATCATAACCTTACTGGTCATTGTACTCATACCGGTACCATTAAAACCTTGAGATTGTGTATTAACGCCTAATGTATTTTGTAATACATCGTAAGCATTAGCAGCATTGCTTTTTTCAATCTGCTCTCCATCATAAACCTCAACAACAGCAGGAATATCCAAATCCTTTTTTTCTGTTCTTGTTGCTGTTACAACCATCTGGTCCAACGAATACTCCTGCAGCTCTTCGGCAAAAGCAACTGCACTGCTCATCACCGTACCGGTAATCAGAGCTGTCATCAATAAGCCTTTTTTCATCTTCATTTTACTCATGCTCCTATTAAAATATTTATCGAAAAGTCTTAGCGCATCCAATCTTCCATGGTCATGCACCGCAAGCTTTACAATAGCAAAAGAATATCTGTACAATCAATCATCTAAATAATATTATATCTCATATTAAGCTTTTTGGCTACTTCATATTCAAGACATCTCAAAAAAATTTTACAAAAGAAAAAGGCGGCGCAAACGCGCCGCCATAAGGGTTAAGGGTTAGAAGCTGTATTCGTAGCCAACCATGAAGTTAATACCGGTGGTGTAGTAGCCATAGGTAGTTTCATCGGGGCCTTTAGAAGTAGTGTAATCTTTTCTGTCTAACAGGTTATTGATATGCAGGAATGCCTTCTGATTTTTCTCAGGAGCATAGGAGAAGTGCAAATCAGTGTACAGAGCAGGTTTCATTCTGTCATGGTCAGCAGATGTACCGTCTGTTCTCATACCAATATAGTTAGCGCTCAAAGCACTTGTAAACTTATCTGCATGATAATTTACGCCCATATTGAACTGGAACTGATTGTTGTATTTAATCCATTCGCCACCTGCACTGCTGCTTGTTTTGAAAGATTTTTGCTTCGGATTGCTGTAAGTAACGCCCCAGAAAGAATCCAGGTTATCGTTATGCTTAACATTTAAAGACAGTTCAACACCGGTGTTTTTAATATCTGTATTGCTATAAACCAAGTCGCCGGTAGCAGCACTGCCACTGATGCTTTCAATAGCATCTTTAACATCATAATTAAATACTGCCAATCTCCAGGAGCGGTTAGCTTCGTTGAGCTTATAACCCATTTCATAATGCACGCCATGCTCCGGTTTCAAGTCTACAGACGGCAAAATAACACTGCCGCCAAAGATTTTTGTCAGTTCAGGTAATCTATAGGATTTGCCTGCTTTAGCATAGAAAGAGCTGTTGTCGGTCAAATCACGGATATACTGAATTTCCGGAGTAAATTTATTCTGGTTCATCTGTACAGTTTTGTTGGTAACACCCGTGCTCAGGTCAGTATTATCACCCTTAGCATTTCTTACAAAGGTTTCGCGCAAGTTAACTATCAGCTTATCTGCATCAGTCATCTGCCAGTCATAAGATGCATAGAGAGAATAGATATCGCGATTATATGCTCCGGTACGTTCCGGTTTTGCAGGAGTGCTGCCCATTTTCTTGCTGGCAGAGTTATAAACATCCAAATCCTCGCGTTTGAAGGATGCACCTACCAAGAATTTATCCTTTTCGTTAACATCAAAAACCTTCTGCACATTGATATTGGTATTGTGGCCCTTACGCCAGCTATATTTTATAGCACTGCTAATTGCACCGGTGCTCTTCCAAGTAGTCTGGTCATAATTTCTTTCCTGAGTACCGTAAGAGATATTAGAAGTAAAGCCATGCTTATCATCGATAGTCAAAGCAAAAGTATTGTTATGATCATCATATTCTTTTCTTTGATAAGGACTCTTAAGATATGTATTGTCGATTACATCCATCACATTATTATTTTCTACATAATTATGTGTAAACTTAATATTGTCATTAATATTGTAATTCCACAAAATGCCCTTGCTCTCGCCCTTCACATAATCATAATGGCGATAAGAGGTCTTGCCCATAGCCGTATTTTTAACAGTAGTTGTCATATTGGATATTTTACCGCGATTCTCCAAAGAAGCGGTTGCATTAAATCTGTCTGCACCTACAGATACTGCATAACGCTCACGGCCGTAATTGCCGGCAGAAACCTTAACACTATTTTTCACAGTATTTTTGGTAATAATATTAACAACACCACCTGTAGCCTCAGAACCGTACAGTACAGAACCGCCGCCACGAACTATCTCGATTTTTTCAATCATCTCAGACGGAATATCTTCCAGATTATATTTGCCGTCTTGGTTCATCGGAACGCCGTCTACCATAACAAGGGTGCCTTTATCTACGCCACGAATAATAATTTTACTGGTCATAGAACCCATTGCTGCACCATTAGGACCTTGTGCACTTGACATAATGCCTAAAGCATTTTGCAATACATCATAAGCGGAACCAGCACCACTGTTTTCAATTTTTTCTTTGGTAACTACTTCTACAGCAGCCGGAGTTTTTAAATCTTTAGTTTCCATTCTCTGTGCAGTAATAACCATCGGATCCAGAGAATACTCCTGCAACTCTTCAGCAAATACGTTTGTGCCCCCCCATATTACACTACCGGTAATGAGAGCCGTCATCAATAAACCCTTGGAAAAATTACTCTTCATGTTTTTCATACTCCTATCAAAAAAATATTTATTGAAAAGCCCTTGCACATCCAGTCTTTCATGGTCATATGCAGCAAGCTTTACAATCGGCAAACGGGTATCTGTATATCAACTCATTTAGATAATATTATATCTTATTTTAACCTATATAGCTACTTTATAGTCAAGATTTTTGCAAAAATTTTTGCAAATAAAAATCACCGCCAGATTCGTCTTCAATCATAGCGGTGAGCAATGTTTTTCCTGCAAATCATCTTTTGGATGGTATGTAAAAAGGCGGCGCAAGCGCGCCGCTATAAAACCATACGCCTGCAAAAATTACAGATACGAAATCGGAATAACCTTATCATTATCTTTCAACGTAACTATTCTGTCATACGTGCAAATAACACCGCCACTGCCACGCTTAACTCCAGGGATAGAATCCAACACAGAAAAGGCTTTGATGTCTGCTACTTTAGGATCAGCATGTTTTTTCATTTCCAAAGGATGGAGCACTCCATTACATTCGATAAGTAAATCTATTTCCTTTTGCTCCTTATCTCTATAAAAATATAAAGGCGGCTCTGCTATCCCCCTATTGTAATAACTCTTGATTATTTCAGCAATGACAAACGTTTCAAAAAACGCTCCTGCCATAGCACCGTTTTTCAGCACATCAGCGGTAGTCCATTTCGTCAGATAGGCTGCCAAGCCAGTATCCATGAAATAAAGCTTCGGCGTTTTGACCACCCTTTTTAACACATTATTCGCATATGGACGCAACAAATACACTATATTGCAAGTAACAAGAATAGATAGCCAGCGTTCGGCGGTTGATACACTAATCCCCACATTCTTGGCAAGTGACGAAATATTAAGCAACTGGCCGGTAATACTTGCTACAGCAATCATGAAGGTAATGAATTTCACTTCATCACCAACCTGTGTCAATTCACGCACATCACGTTCAATATAAGTTTTTACATAAGAAGCGTAGAAAATCTGCCAGTCATAATCCTCATTAAGCAATAAATCCGGCATGCTGCCCCTATGTATTACTTTCCATAAATCTTCATAGGTTATAGGCTTTAGTTCCTTTTTGCGTGCAGTGAAATACTCTTCAACTGGCAAAAATGCATCATTGAATTTAATCTGCTGATACTCACGCAGCGAAAGTCCCAAAAGATTAAGAACGCCTAAGCGGCCGGCAAGCGATTCGCCCACATTCTTCATAAGTTTAAACTGTTGTGACCCGGAAAGGAAAAACATCCCTTTGCCGTTCTGTTCATCTACCTGCATTTTAATATAAGGAAACAGATTCGGCGCATACTGGATTTCATCCACAAAAACCGGTGGTGTATTATCTTTAAAAAAAGTAGCCGGCTGCTCAACAGCAGCATGAAGCTGCATGGGATCATCTAAGCTTATGTAATTAGCACTGTTGGCGAACCTGCGTAGCAAGGTTGTTTTGCCAACCTGCCGCGGACCTGTCACCAAAACGGCGCCAAACATTTTTGAAGCTTTCTCAAGTATGCTTTCCAAGTGACGATGAATATACATAAGGTGCTCCTTTCGACTAATTTATTTTTTAATAATATATTAGCCGTTTTTCCCTAAGAACGCAAGTTTTTTTAGAAAAAAGGCGGCGCAAGCGCGCCGCCGTAGGGGTTAAGTGTTAGAACTTATAGGTGTAAGTAAGCAAGAAGCTTGTCGGAACAGCATAATAATCAGAGCCAGAATGGTTCAAGTTATCTTGTCTGTTAAGCAAGTTATCAATAGTTAAAGTGATATCGCTGTTCTTATCAGGACTATAGGTAGTATTTAAAGTAGTAATGAAATACGGTTTTGTCTTCGTGGAATGTGCACTGCTCGGAGTATTTACACGATCAGCCAAATAGCTACCAGTTAAGCTGCTTCTAAATTTATCTTTAGCATAGGTAATGCCACCATTAAGCTGCCAACGACCAAATTTTCTATCCCAGTAAGTTTTGCCTGTTTTAGCTTTAACCTTAGGATCGCTATAGTTCACGCCATAGTTATAAGAGAAACCATTATCACCTTGAATATCACATGTAAGTTCTATACCAGTATTTTTAAAGTCTTCATTTTTATAAGTGTATTCAGCCTTGCTTGCAGTCCATGTAGCAGAAATATTATCTTTTATATCAATATGATACAATGCAGCTTTCCAGCTATGGCCATCGGATACTTTTTTCCAACCTAATTCGTAGTTTTTGCCTGTTTGCGGTTTTAAATCCGGATTCGGTTTTGCAGTTTCACTAGCACCATTCATCTGAGCATAAGTAGGCATAATGAAAGATTCTGTATA
The DNA here is from genome assembly GCA_963603005.1 of Escherichia coli. Classification (GTDB taxonomy): domain Bacteria; phylum Bacillota; class Negativicutes; order Acidaminococcales; family Acidaminococcaceae; genus Phascolarctobacterium_A. Next base: position 38,680 of record CAVCLW010000024.1, read on the forward strand.
GCTTGCATAAATTGTCTGATCATCATCTAATTTATGGATGTAT
>CAVCLW010000025.1:0-38147 GCA_963603005.1 Escherichia coli
TGACGGTAAAATTCCACTGGTTTTTCTGTTTAAGGTTGGGTTTTGTCCCAGCCTCTTTTTTATATCTGACTAATCTATAAATGTTGTCTTTAACCGAACATAGCCGCAATCGCCTGCTCCAATGTTTTGACACGCACAATCTGTGCCTTGACAGAAGGCAGCTGCAGCTTGCTGTCCGGTACAATGAATTTGCTGAAGCCCAGATTAACGCCATCCATAATCCTGCGCTCGGGCGCGCTAACGCGGCGCACCTCGCCTGTAAGACCAACTTCGCCAAAAACGAGGATGCCCTTAGGCAGAGGCCTGTTGCGATAGCTGGAAACAAGCGCTGCCGCTACCGCCAAATCTGCCGCCGGCTCATTAACCTTCATGCCACCTACTACGTTAACATAAGCATCATAAATGCCAAAGTCTAAGCCAAAACGTTTTTCCAGAATAGCCAGCAGCATATTCACTCTGTTATAGTCAAAGCCTACTGCCGTACGTCTTGGCATGCCGTAGGGAGTTTTAGCTACCAGTGCCTGAAATTCTGCCATAATCGGCCTGTTGCCTTCCATGCAGGCACCGATCACACTGCCTGCTGCTTCACCATCTCTGTCCTCCAAAAACAGACCGGCAGGATTTGCTACCTCCTGCAGACCGCCCGCCTCCATAGAGAAAATGCCGCTTTCGCTCGTACTGCCGAAGCGGTTTTTTAATGCACGCAGAACGCGGAAGGAATAGGAACGGTCACCCTCAAACTGCAGCACCACGTCCACCATATGCTCCAATAGACGCGGTCCGGCGATAGTGCCGTCTTTGGTAACGTGACCAATCAGCAACACCGCAATGCCCGTACTTTTGGCAAACTGCAGCAGCTTAGCTGTACACTCACGCACCTGCCCCACACTGCCGGCAGCAGTCTGCAGTTCCAGGTTATACATAGTCTGAATACTGTCGATAATCAGAAGCTGCGGCTTCAAGGCATTCGCCTGTGCTAAAACAGCATCCAAATCCGTTGCCGTAAGAATCAGCAGGTTATCATTGGCCTGCGCTCCGCCCAAGCGGACGGCACGCATTGCAGTCTGCTCCTCCGATTCCTCGCCACTGACATACAGCACCTTTATTCCCTGTTGCCCGAAGCGCAGGCCTGCGTCCAGCAAAATCGTAGATTTGCCGATGCCCGGCGTGCCTCCAAGCAATACAAGGCTGCCCGGAACGACACCGCCGCCCAACACACGGTCAAATTCACGGATGCCTGTTGCCAGACGTTCTACCTTCGTTTGGGCAACACTGGCGATAGTACGCGGCCGCAGCTTTTCGTTATTAGCCGGCAAATAGCTTTTACTTTCCTTGGCAGTCACTTCTGCCTCCTCCACCAGCGTATTCCAGCCGCCGCATTCCGGGCAGCGTCCTAGCCACGAGGAAGCAACATAACCGCATTCCTGACAGACAAATCTGCTCTTAGTTCTAGCCATGCTGCGGCTCCTTTCCGCTGCTTACGGCAGCAGTCTGTTCATCTGTCACCGGCAGCTCCAACAAAAACTGTGCTCCCTCAATCGCCGTATGAAAATCCATTTTTTTATCTGCAGCCTCGGCAATAATCTTGTCACCGCTGTGGAATTTTCCTGCCAGGAACAAATCGCTCAACGGATCCTCCACCAGCTTGCGTAAAGCACGGCGCAGCGGACGCGCACCATACTTGCTGTCGCTACCTTCCTGCAGCAGCAGCTCGCGTGCCGGAGCAGTCAGCTCTATGCTGAGACCATTGCCTGCCAGACGCTGGTTCAGCTCGCGCAGCATATTGTCAGCAATCAGCTCCAGCTCCTGTCTGCCCAAGGAATTAAAGACAAGGATTTCGTCCACACGGTTCAAAAATTCCGGACGGAACACGTTCTTGATTTCAGCAAGCACCTGCTCCTTGCGGTTCTTGCGCTCGCCTGCCTCGTTGCCGGCAAAGCCCAGCGGTCTGCTGTTGGCCAGCTGCTGTGCGCCGGCGTTGCTCGTCATAATCAGCACGGCATTGCGGAAGTCTACCGTGCGTCCCTGACCGTCGGTCAGACGGCCATCCTCCATAATCTGCAACAGCAGATTAAACACATCCGGATGCGCCTTTTCGATTTCGTCCAACAGCACTACGCAGTAAGGCTTACGGCGTACAGCATCCGTCAGCTGTCCGCCCTCGTCGTAGCCTACATACCCCGGAGGTGCGCCAATCAGGCGTGCTGTGGTGTGCTTTTCCATATATTCCGACATATCAAAGCGCAGCATAGCGCGTTCATCGCCAAACAGCTCCTGAGCCAACGCCTTCGCCAGCTCCGTTTTACCTACACCAGTAGGACCGAGGAACAGGAAGGAACCGACAGGTCTGTTTTTGTCCTTAAAGCCTGCGCGGGCACGGCGAACAGCTCTGCTTACCGCGCTCACAGCCTCATCCTGACCGATAACACGCTTGTGCAGACGTTGCTCCAGCTGCAACAGACGGCTGCTTTCGGTTTCGGTCAAGCGTGTCAGCGGAATACCGGTCCAGGAAGCAACTACCTCAGCCACGTCCTCCGCAGTTACCGGCTGCTTCATGGCCACCTCGGCCAAGGCTGCCGCCAGCTGTGTCTGCAGCTCGGCCTCCTTGTCACGCAACTCCGCTGCCTTTTCGTAATCCTGCTGCTCTACAGCCTCTTCCTTTTCCATCTGCAGATATTCCATCTGCTCCTGCAGCTCTCTTGCAGGAGCCGATTTCTTATACAGCTTGATACGCAGACGGGCACAGGCCTCGTCCATCAGGTCGATAGCCTTATCAGGCAGATTTCTGTCCGTAATATAGCGGTCGCTCAGCTCCACCGCAGCCTTAACAGCCTCCGGCTGAATCTGCAGCTTGTGGAATTCCTCATAACGCTTGCGCAAGCCCAACAGCATCGCTTCGCTGGTTTCTGCACTCGGTGCATCAACAAGCACAGGCTGGAAGCGTCTTTCCAGCGCCGCATCCTTTTCGATATGCTTGCGGTATTCATCAACCGTTGTTGCGCCGATAACCTGCAGCTCGCCACGCGCCAGCGCCGGCTTAATAATATTGGCGGCATCAATACTGCCCTCAGCACTGCCGGCACCGATAATGGTATGCAGCTCGTCGATAAAGAGAATAATCCGCTTATCGTCACGCACCAGCTTTAATATTTCCTTCATGCGGTCTTCAAATTCACCGCGATATTTGGCACCTGCCACCAGCATTCCCAGCTCCAGCGAAAAAATAATTTTCCGCTGCAGAAACTCAGGTACGTCACCCTTGATAATCTTTTGCGCCAGGCCTTCGGCAATAGCGGTTTTACCCACACCGGCCTCGCCGATAATTACCGGGTTATTTTTTGTTCTGCGGCACAAAATCTGGATAAGGCGTTCAACCTCCTTATCACGGCCGATAACAGGATCAATTTTACCGCGGCTGGCCTCCAGGTTCAGATTACGTCCGTAGCCTGAAAGAACCTCCAGAACATCAGCCTGTTTTTCTTCTGCCTGACGACGCTGCTGATTTCTGCCCGGCACAGCCTTGCGCTGATCATCCAGTGCCTGCACCAGCTCCTTGACAGCGGCCAGCGTAATCTTAAACTTCTGAAGTACCTGATAGGCAATGCCATCGCCAGCTGCCAGCAAGCCTACAAGCAGCTGCTCACTGCCGACATATTCCTGCTCCAGCTCCTGCGCGTTCTCTGCCGCACGCTCCATTACACACTGCGCGCGTTGGCTGTACTGCGGCAGCTTGGACTGCTTACTGCCCTTGTCCAGCCAGCTCTCCAGCTCTGTCTTCATCTCATCGAGATTATTATGTAATTTATGCAGCAACTTTTTGCCGGTACAATCCTGTATCGTCAAAAGACCCCACAAAATATGCTCCGTACCTATATGCTCGCTGCCGCAGTCCAAAGCCTTCGTGATAGCCAGCTCCAGCACCTTAGCCGCAGCCTCACTGAAGCCCTCGCGGGTAACCTTTTTCTTGGGCTTACGTCCTGCGCCCTTCAGCATTTCATCCAAAAAGCGTTTGGCTCCCTCGGGTGTCAGCGGCATATCGCCCATACCCATAGGAAGATAATCCTTAGCGCAGTCACCGCAAAGCCACTTATCAATCTGCTTATCACCTACCAGGCATACCATGTGCATGATAGCCTGTTTTTTATGACAATTTTCACAAAGCATTTCTTCACCTCCGTCCGGTGCTGTGCAGCAAACCTACAGCCTGCTGCAATATTTCCTTCTTCTTATCCTCATCGGCGTCGATAATCTGCAGCATATACTGCAGTAAAGAGCCTTCCCTTGCTGTAATCATCTTCTGCTGCAGCAAATGCTGCACCAGCTGCAATGCTGTAGGCGGCTTGGGTGTTTCTGCCGCAGGCTGCATACGTACAATGCGTACAAAACCGCCGCTGCCGCGCCTTGACTCCACCATAAAGCCTCGCTCCGGCGTAAAGCGCGTACTGAGCACATAGCTTATCTGCGAAGGAGCGCAAGACAAGCGCTCAGCCAGCTCATTGCGCTGCACAAGCACCGTATCCTCATGCTCACGCAGCAATTCACCTATAATAAAGCTTTCAATTGCATCCGCTAAATTTTTCATAGTTACTCACCTTGATTATATATTTGAATATATTATATTTGACTTTTCGACTTTAGGCAAGTGAAAAATCTATGGCAGAAAAAAGAAGTATCCCCCATTTTTTGTGGTGTGGTCGCCCCTCCGCCACTTTTTGTGGTCGATTTTGCTCCAACACTTTTTATGGTTCGCTATAACGTTTTCTGTGGTCACCGCTGCCACGACTTTTGTGGTTTCGCTGCAACAGTTTTTGTGGTCTGATTCCTTTGCGTATATTTAAATGACAAATAAAGCCTCCTTCTTTAGAATGTTAATATATCCAAAAATAACTTCTAAAGAGGAGGCTGAGACAAAATGTCTTACGAAAACTTTATCACAAAACTGCTCAATATTAAACCTTCTGAGGTGCTGTCGGTAGCTGCCAGCCCAAAAAAAGATGACACTATTATCCTTAAGGTTCGCCTGAAAATCAAAAATTCTAGTTGCCCTATCTGTAGCATTGCCAGTAAAACGCATGGATATTACAAAAGAGAACTGATTCATTCTACACTTGTGAATCGGAAATGCATCATTGTATACGAACAGCGCAGGTTCAAATGCCCTGAATGCAGTTCTACTTTCAGCGAGCCTAATCCTTTCATTGACAGCAGTGAAAGAATTACTTACGAAACCAAAATTAACGTGTTAAATGACTTGAAGCAAACGGAAAGCACATATGCTTCTGTAGCGAAAAAATATAATTTATCCGCTACCAAAGTAACCAGGATTTTCGACAAACACGTCAATATCGAAAGAAAAACCTTGCCTATGGTGTTATCAATTGATGAGCATTATTTCCCTAACTCTGATTATGACGCAAAATACTGCTGCCTGTTTATGGATTTTCAGACAGGTGTAATGATAGACGTTATTCATGACAGGAAGAAGAATTGCCTTGCAGATTATTTCTCCGACATTAAAAATAAATCTCTGGACATGAAGACATTAAAATCTGAACTTGATAATGTAAAATATGTTTCGATTGATATGTATGATACATACAGAGATATTGCACATATTTTCTTCCCGAATGCAAAGGTTTGCGCCGATAGCTTTCATGTGCTGAAACATCTTACAGATGATTTCCGTAAATTAAGAACACGCTTGCTGCGCAATACCGAAGATCCGGTATTAAAATATCTGTTAGTGAAGTTCCGTAATGTCTTTGCTCATAACAAAAGAATTGACAATGAGCCAAGATACAATAAGCGGCTAAACAAGTACGTTAATCTCAGGGATATACGTGATATTCTTTTCGATGCCTTTGCAGAGCTTAAGGTAGCATATGAGCTAAAAGAATACTATATTAGGCTGAATGCAGAAACAACTCTTGAAGAAGCTCCAGATGCCATAGATAAGGCAATAGAATATTTTGAGGGCTGTGGTATTGATGAATATGAAGAGTTCTATAAGCTGCTGACAAATTGGCGTGAGGAAATAGTTAATTCATTTACTTTGATTAACGGCAGACGAATTAACAACAGCTATATGGAGTCTAAGAACCGTGTTGTCGGCAGATTGATTTTCAATGCCAACGGATTCAAAAATTTCAAACGGACACGGAACAGAATTCTGTACTGCCTTAATCCAAGCGACACATTTAAAATGTAAATAAAAAAGGTATATGGTAAAAAAGGAAATTCTCTCATTTTTACCATATACCACAAAATTCGTTGTAGCGAAACCACACAAGTGTTGTAGCAGAACCACAGCTTTTGCCGTAGCGAAACCACAAAAACTGTTGTAGCCCAACCACACAAACGTTAGAGCGCATACCACAACTTTTGGGGCAGACCCGAAAAAAGCATATAAAAAAAGACTGCCGCAACCATACCAGATCACAGCAATCTCTTAAACATCAAATTTATTAGCCATTTAACCCTTAATAGTCTTCAGCATCTGCATAGCCTGCACGATATCCTGCATAGTGAAATTCTCCAGAGAAGTCGCTGCAGTTTCTTTCTTTGCTTTTTCTTCACCAAATACTATCTCATCAATACCACAATTAAAAATATTCGTCATCTTAACCAGATTTTCCAAGGTCAGACCGGCACGCCCGCTTTCGATATTACTCATATGGGTTTGCGATACACCTATACTTTTAGCCAGCTCAGTCTGATAAATATTATTCTTCAAACGTAATGTTTTGATACGTAGACCAACAGCCTTATAATCCACTTGCTTTGCCATATTAGCTCATCCCCTAACTATTTGCTGATATAGTGATGCCAGCTACATCCTACTGCTTGTGAAATGACCTTCTACATAACCGCACCCTATATAATATAACACAGCATTCTTTCAGAACCATTTCCTGAAAAACTACCCCCTCTCCCGGAACCGGCGCTCTATTCGCACTTTAATTGTCCTTTTAACGAATGCTTAAACCAGCTTACCTAATTATATAATACACCTCTTTAAGGCATTATGCAATAATAATAATTAATATTTTAAGGCAATTAAGTTGCATCCAAACTTTTCTCCTTCTTATTCTCATTGTTTGAAAACAAAAACCATCTCTGTTTTATGAATAATTCTCTATGATTTTTTAATTGTAAAAAACAGGATAGTTCACAATAGTTTTGCAAATTCTTTGCCTTTTTGACTTTTCATAAATTGACAGCAGTAAAACTTTCTTTTACAATTAAATTAAGCAGGCTGTACATGCCTGTCTGATGTCCGTTAATACGAAAGGAGCTATAAAAATGAGTAAAGGTATTTTAGGTGTTATAGTCGCTATTGTCATTATGGCCGCTATGTTCTTCAGCAGCTATAATGGTCTTGTAAGCATGAACGAAAACGTTACCGGCAAATGGTCGCAGGTGGAAAACCAGCTGCAGCGCCGTAACGATTTAATCCCTAATCTGGTAAATACCGTCAAGGGCTATGCAGCACATGAAACAGAGGTATTCAAGGCTGTGTCCGATGCCCGCGCTAAGCTTGGCGGTGCCAAAACCGTAGCAGAAACAACTGCAGCCAACAATGAAATGAACAGTGCTCTGAGCCGTCTGCTGGTTGTTGCCGAAAATTACCCGGATTTAAAGGCCAACACCAACTTCCAGCAACTGCAGGATGAGCTGGCAGGTACCGAAAACCGTATCGCCGTAGCACGTAAGGACTACAATGATGCGGTACAGTCCTACAATTCTAAAATCAAATCTCTGCCTACCTCTTTATACGCCGGTGCCTTCGGCTTTACCGCCAAGGATTACTTCAAGGCAGATGCAGCTGCCCAAAAGGTACCGCAGGTTAAATTTTAAGCAGATAATCCCGCTAGCTGCAAGCTGCTGACGGAGGGATAATAATGAAACGTTTTATAATCTGCCTGCTGCTTATCCTGCAGACTTTCTTTGCCGCTTACGCCGGCGCCGCGCCTGCCATTCCGCCGCGACCGGCGGCCGGCAGCGGCATTTACGTACAGGACAACGCCGGTGTCATATCTGAAGAGGATAAACAGCAAATGCTCAGCTTGGGCGCTGAGCTTGACAACAAAACAACAGCACAGCTGGCAGTACTGACAATCAACACTCTTGACGGTGAGCCTATTGAGGATTACGCTCTGGAGGTTCTGCGCCAATGGGGCATCGGCAGCAAAGAACAGAATAACGGTGCGCTCATTGTCGTCGCCGTTAAGGACAGACGCTCGCGCATTGAAGTTGGCTATGGTCTGGAAGGCTCGTTGCCTGACGGTCTTACCGGACGCATCCAGGACCAGTATATGATTCCTTACTTCAAGGACGGTAATTACAGCAAGGGTATTTTGCAGGGCTATAAGGCTGCCGCAGCCAAAATTGCCCAAGGCTATAATACGGAGCTAAGCGGGGTGAAATATCAGGCTCCCGCTTCCCAACCGCAAAAAAATACAGACTCCGGCCTGGATGATTTGCTGTTTGCTTTGGGAGTAATCGGGTTTCTTATTGTTGATAATCTTTTACTTGGCGGCTTTTTTACGCGCATCCTGCTGCTGCTGATTTTCCGCGGCGGTGGGCGCGGCGGAGGAGGCCGAGGCTTCGGCGGCGGCAGCGGTGGCGGCGGCGGTTCGTCCCGCAACTGGTAAAAGCAATATAAAACCAAATCAACTGCATCACTTTTCGGTGGTGCAGTTTTTTTATGTTAACTTTACAGTTAGCCGACAATACAGCCACAATGCTAAAACTCCTGCCAAGGCACAATACCCGGGCAGGAGTTTATATCATTTTATATTATTAAACGAAATTCAGCAGTTATACCATGCCTCTGATTTTCATTGCTTCCTCCAGGCTGCCCAAAGCAACTATGTAAGCAGCAACACGCAGCGTTACATTATACTGCTTAGCTTTTTCATAAACCGCCTTAAAGGCCTTGCGCATCAATGCGTTCTGCTTTTCAATAACCTCTTCCTCCGGCCAGAAGTAACGGTACAAATTCTGTACCCATTCAAAATAGCTTACGGTTACACCGCCGCCGTTGGCCAAAATATCAGGAATAACCATAACACCTTTGGCCTCCAGAATATCGTCAGCCTCCGGTGTAGTAGGTCCGTTCGCACCCTCGCAGATAATGCTTGCCTGTACAGCCGCCGCATTCTCTGCAGTAAGCTGCAGCTCAATAGCGCAAGGCGCCAGCACGGTAACCTCCATCGCCAGCAAATCAGCATTGGTAATCGCTTTACTGCCCGGATAGCCTACTACGCTGCCTGTTTTCTTAACGTATGCATCGACATCATAGCAGTCAAAACCATCCGCCTTAAAGATAGCACCATACACATCACTCAAGGCAATAACCTTAACACCTGCATCACAGAACAGCTTGGCAGTCCAGCTGCCTACGTTGCCGAAGCCCTGCACGGCAGCGGTTGCCTCATAGGGTTGAATTCCCTGCAGCTTCAGCGCTTCCAATGCAGCAACAACAACGCCGCGTCCGGTAGCAGCAGTACGTCCCAAGGAGCCGCCTACGCTGATTGCCTTGCCTGTAATAAAGCCAGGCTCATATTGACCGTTCAGCTTGCTGTATTCATCCATCATCCATCCCATAATCTGAGCATTAGTATTCATATCAGGTGCCGGGATATCACGTTTTTCACCGATAATCGGTGCAATTTTATCTATATAACCGCGTGTCAGACGCTCAAGCTCAGCTTTTGAAAGCTTTGCCGGATCTACGATAATACCGCCCTTGCCGCCACCATAGGGCAAACCAGCTACGGCACATTTACAGGTCATCCAAAAGGCAAGCGTCTTTACCTCATCCATGCTTACATTCTGATGATAGCGGACACCGCCTTTTGCGGGGCCAAGGATTGTGCTGTGCTGGCTGCGATAGCCGGTAAATACTTTTGTAGTACCGTCATCCATTTTTACAGGAATAGAAACTTCCAAAGTACGTTCGGGAACCGCAATAATAGCTGCTGCGCCTGCATCAAGCTCCATTGTCTCAATCGCTTTATTCAGTGGAATTTGGGCCATTTCAAAAATATTCATAATCAAGCCTCCTTGCTTTCCAAAAGGATATAACCCCATATCCGTACTTTTATTATAACGTGTACATTATTCAGTGTCTACAGAATTTTTTGTAACTTTTATTATATTCAAGAGCTTTTTTACTTACAAAACCATTTTGTTTACAGTAAAAACGCCAGCGAAGCCGCCGGCGTTTTACTTTAGTCTATTATAGGGAACTCATCATATACTCTGCCAAAATCAATTCCACCAATAATTTTATTCTTGTACTGCTCGCGAATCGCCCGCTCGCCCTCCTCCATATGCTTGGAGGTTATACCATAGCGACGCGACAGCCACACCTCTACAAAGGCCGAAAGATTATCGCAGCCTTTGAGCACGCTGCCGTCAATTGCATGGAAGCCCGGCTTGTTGTACTTGCTGCTAATCTCTTCAATACTCGTATGTACTACCTTGCCGTCAATTCTGACACGATTGGAAAATTCATCCTGCGTATAATACAGAATATCCTCATGCCAGGTATAAGGCAAGAGCGGCAGGATCTTTTCAGCTACCATACGCTCTTCCATGCGCTTAATCAGCTCATCAAGGCCCGGTACACTGCGTTTGACCGGTGAAATAATATCGCGTGTCAACACCTCCGGCAAATCGTGGAAAAGGCCGCAGAGGAAATCGCCCACGATACGCTCATCACAGGCTCCCAGCTTAACTGCGCAAAAATAACCCATAATCGCTACCAACAGTACATGCCCCATAACAGAGGTTTCAGGAACACGCGGCGACTGCGCCCAACGCTTTTGGAAGCGAAGTTGGCCGACAAGATCGATAAACTTGCTGCTCTTACCCTTCAGCGCCAGTTTCTTTACTGCCGCCAAGTCATAATGATCCTCCAGCTCGTTTTCTATAACAGCCTTTGTATCCTCACTGCCGTAAATACCCTCATTAAAGTGATATATCAGCTCAAATTCCCATTTTGTTGCCAGATAATGTGCAGCGCGCAAAATCTTTTTTTCCATAGCGCAGTATTGCGGGTCCTCAAAATAGAGCTGCATTTTTTCCATAAAATCTTCCTGAATATCAGGAATCCGCCGCCGCAGCTCCTGATAAACCCAGGCATTAAGCTCCTTGCCATAAACACGCATCATTTCATGGAAAATCTGCGGCTTGATATCAGTCAGCACGTTACGCTGCAAAAACTCAAAAATGCCGCCTTCTATCAGCAGACGCCAGTTGAGCTGCGCACCATGGTCATCCTCCTCATGGCGGGCCAGCACATACATAATCATCATCTTATGAGCCTGCTTATCAAGCTCTGTAAAGCCGCTGGGGCGGATATGCTCATTCCAGCGCTGGATATGCGCTGCATCATATAAAAATTCAATAAAGCTTTTGGTCAGCATTGCTTCATCTCCCTCATAAACACGTCTACTCTTATTTAACAGCAAAAGCAGGCTTTTGGCAAGAACACCGATAACTTTATTTTGTACCTGCATATATTAAAAGGCAGCCTCCGCCTGTGCGAAAACTGCCAGTTAATTAACTTATGCCTTTTTATCCAGCATCTGCTCCAGTGTATGCCAGCCAAGCACGGCGCATTTAACGCGCGCCGGCATGTGGGATACATCCTGCAGCACACCTGCTTCCTCCAGCTCGTCAATCTCTTCCTCGCTGGCAGTGCCCTTAATCATGCGCAGGAAAATATCAGCAAGGCGCAAGGCCTCTTCCTCACTCTTGCCGATAACCAGGTCCAGCATCATGTCAGCACTTGCCTGGCTGATTGCACAGCCGCTGCCCTGAAAGGCACCGTCAACAACCACGCCGTCGGCAAGCTTCAGCTTCATGGTGATATCATCACCGCAGCTGGGATTGTAGCCGCGCATCTCTACGTCTGCATCAGGCAAATCATGCTTATGACCGGGATGCATATTGTGGTCGATTAAAATTTCGTTATAAAAGGCTCTATTATCTGCCATAGCCCATTCTCTCCCTTATTGTAGATAAGCTGTTGATGAAGCGCTCTACATCTGCAGCCGAATTATAAAAGGCCAGACTTGCACGGGCAGTTGCACCGGTGCAAAGGTGGTCCAGCAGCGGTTGAGCGCAATGATTGCCAGCACGTACATTTACGCTGTCAGCATCAAGGATTGCAGCAATATCATGCGGATGCACGCCTTCTACCGTAAAGGTTAGAATACCCTTGTGCTCCTCTGCAGTTTTACCGCCGATAATATGCACACCGGGAATCTTCTGCATGGCATCAAAAGCTAATTTCGTCAGCGCTGCTTCGCGCGCTTCGATTACCTCAAAGCCGATGCTGTTGATATATTCGATAGCGGCATGCAGTCCGGCAGCACCGGCAGCATTTACCGTACCTGCTTCAAACTTATGCGGCAGCGGTGCATATTCCTGGCCGTCGCGGCTTACAAAGCTGATCATCTCGCCACCGCTCAGGAACGGGGGCATAGCTTCCAGCAATGCCTTCTTGCCGTACAGTACGCCGATGCCCATAGGTCCGAGCATCTTGTGACCGCTGAAGGCAAGAAAATCAGCATCCATTTTCTGCACATCAATCGCCATATGCGGTGCGCTCTGCGCTGCGTCAATCACAGCAACGGCGCCAACCTTATGCGCTGCGGCAATAGCCTTAGCAATCGGGTTCAAGCGTCCCAAAACGTTGGAAACCTCTGCCATTGCTACGATTTTAGTTTTTTCGGTTACAGCAGCATCGATAGCCTCATCGCTGATGCTGCCGTCAACAGCACATTCAATGTACTTTACTACAGCACCGGTCTGCTGCGCAACCATGCGCCATGGCAGCATGTTGCTGTGATGCTCCATAATCGTAGTAACGATTTCATCACCGGGCTTAAGGTTAGCCAGACCATAGCTGTAAGCTACCAGGTTCAGGCTTTCCGTAGTATTGCGGGTGAAAATAATTTCCTGCTCGCTTTTGGCATTGATGAACTTTTGCACAGCAACGCGCGCATCTTCATAAATATCGGTTGCCTGCATTGCCAGGTCATACAAGCCACGCAGCGGATTAGCATTGTGCTTGAGATAAAAATCACGCTCTGCCTCAATAACGCAGGCAGGCTTTTGTGTGGTAGCAGAGTTGTCCAAATAAGCAACATCGTTAGCTGCCAGCAAAGGGAAATCTTTTTTATAATCAAAGGACAGTAAATCCTTATCATTCACCATCTGCCATCACTCCTTCCAGATAACGCTGTACCAATTGCACAGTATCCTCATCGTCAATCTTGCGGCACAGGGCATCAATCTTCGCCTTGGCCATCATATCAACAGCCTCCTGCTCGCTGAAGCCGCGGCTGCACAGGTAGAATAATAATTCGTCATCAAGTTTGCCGATGCTGGCACCATGGTTACCCTGTACGTCCTCCTCGCTGCACAGAATCAGCGGAATCGTCTGGTTAACCACGTCGTCGCTCAACAGCAATACTGTTTCCTTTTCATCACCAACAGCGCCGGCGCTGCCGTTTTTGAAATCAATAGTGCCACGGTAAATTTTCTTGGCACCACCCTGCAGCACGCCGTCTGCAGTCATTTCGCAGGTAGTCTTTTTACCGTAATGGTTGGCAATAAAGTTCATGTCCACAGTCTGACCATGGCGGCCGTAGTAGCCAATCGCAGCCTTGAAATCACTACTTTCACCAAGAAGCTCAGTACGTGCGCCGTTGTAGATTTTATCTGCACCCAACTGGATTTGCAGCAGCTCAAATGCAGCATTGTCGCCAAGCTCACTGCCAACGTCGTTGATATGTAGGAAGTCTCTGCCTAAAAGCTGCACCTGCACCAGCTTAACCTTAGCGCCGGCAGCTACATCTATCTTAGTTTGTACACTAGCCTGACCTTTAGACTGCGCTGTAGAGATATAGGTCATCAGCACAGTAACATCACTGCCGGGCTTAGCTTCGATTTCAATCTGATTATAGCAGCTTGTATTATCGGCATAACGCAGAGTAACAGCAGCTACACTCTTGCCTGCGTCAGCAACAAGACGCAGCTTTTGGCCTTCGCCCAGACTGCTCATTGCTTCACCGACGCCGCCTGCTATTTTGGCAAAATCAGTGCCATGTACTGCGCACTGTGCCTTTTCGCTGCAGCCGCAGCAATTGCTGCCCTTGCTTTTATTCAGACAAACGCTGCCCTCCAAAGCTACACGCGGTTCACAGATATCCTGCGGCAGTTCCAAGCCGGCCAGCTTTGTTTCATTCATTTTTAACCTGTTCCAGGTTGGAGCAGGCAACTGATTAATCACTAATTCTTCTATCATGCTGCTCCTCCTTAACCTATACTGCCTTGCATTTCCAGGCGTATAAGGTTGTTCATCTCAACAGCGTACTCCAACGGCAGCTCCTTGGAAACATTATCCGCAAAGCCGCTGACAATCATCGCTCTTGCTTCTTCCTCGCTGATACCGCGGCTCATCAGGTAGAACACCGCATCGTCACTGATACGGCCGATTTTTGCCTCATGTCCGATATCTGCGTCAGCAGTGCGCACATCAATAGCAGGAATGGTATCAGAACGGGAAATATTATCCAGCATCAGGCTTTGACAGGAAACAGAAGATTTGGCCTGCTTAGCCTTATTGGTAACAACTACACTGCTGCGGAAGGTGCTGATACCACCGCTCTTGGAAATAGAGCGCGTGTTGACAATACTGGTAGTTTTCGGTGCATTGTGTACAACTTTGCAGCCTGTATCCAGATTCTGGCTGTGACCGGCAAAGGTTACGCCCGTAAATTCACTGTGCGCGCCGGTGCCGTTCAAAATACTCATCGGATAAAGATAGGAAACGTGGGAACCGAAGGAGCCGGAAACCCATTCAATAGTACCGCCCTCTTCAACCAAGGCACGCTTGGTATTAAGGTTATACATATTCTTCGACCAGTTTTCAATCGTAGAATAACGCAGCTTAGCATTTTTGCCGATAAACAGCTCTACGCAGCCTGCATGCAGGTTGGCAACATTATATTTCGGCGCACTGCAGCCTTCGATAAAGTGCAGGTCTGCGCCCTCGTCAACAATAATCAGCGTATGCTCAAACTGGCCTGCGCCCTTCGCATTTAAGCGGAAGTAGGATTGCAGCGGAATAGCCACGCTTACTCCCTTCGGTACATAAACAAAGGAACCACCGGACCACACTGCGCCATGCAGTGCAGCAAATTTATGGTCAGCAGGCGGCACCAGCTTCATAAAATGCTCATGCACCATCTCCGCATAAGGTCCGTTCAAGGCGCTTTCCATATCAGTATAAATAACGCCCTGCTCTTCTACCTCTTTACGCACATTATGATATACTACCTCGGAATCATATTGTGCGCCTACACCGGCCAGACTGCTCTGTTCTGCCTGGGGAATACCCAGACGATCAAAGGTATCCTTAATATCTTCAGGAACATCTTCCCATTTACCCTGCATGTTCGTATTCGGACGTACATAGGTAACGATGTTATCCATATTCAGACCATCAATCGAAGGTCCCCAGTTCGGCACCTGCAGCTTATTATAAATATCCAGGGATTTCAGACGGAATTCCAGCATCCATTCCGGATCATGCTTTTCACGGGAAATTTTTTCAACAATCTCACGTGTCAGGCCTTCCTGAATGCGGTAAGCGTCCTTATCCTCGTTACGGAAGTCGTAAAGACTTCTGTCTATATCATCAACATAGGTTTTTTCTTCCATATTTTCCCCACCAGTTATTCCTTATTCTGCAAAAACTTTTCAAAGCCATTTTTGCTGACTTCATCAACCAGCTCCGGACCGGCATTTTTGATAATTTGTCCCTGAGCCAGAATATGAGTGTGGTCAACATGCAGTGCATCCAGGATTTTAGTATTATGAGTAATTATCAGCAATGCTCCCTGACGATGCTCCTGGAAGGTTTTAATGCCCTGAGAAACAATCTTCACTGCGTCAACGTCCAGACCGCTGTCTGTTTCGTCAAGAATTGCCAGCTTAGGATTCAGCATCAAAAGCTGCAGAATTTCTGCCTTCTTCTTTTCGCCGCCGCTGAAGCCGGTGTTCAAGTCACGCTCGGCATATTTGCTGTCCATCTGCAGCAAAGCCATAGCCTGACGCAGCTCCTTACGGAAATCCCAGGCCTTGATGCGTACACCACGCTGCTGCTCCAAAGCAGTTTTCAAAAAGCTGCTCAGGCTGATGCCGGGAACCTCCAACGGATTCTGGAAGGAAAGAAACAGACCTGCCTTAGCACGTTTGTCTACGGCAAGTTTGGTAATGTCTTCGCCGGCAAAATTAATACTGCCGCCCTTTACGGTATATTTTGGATTACCCATCAGCGCATAACCCAAGGTAGATTTGCCTGCACCGTTAGGTCCCATAAGCACATGAGTTTCACCCGGCTTAATATCAAGATTAATATTGTGCAGAATCTCTTTGTCCTCTACATTGACTACGAGATTCCTTACCTCTAATAAATTCTCTGCCATATTTATCCTCCAATCGAAGCAATCCGGAAGAACTGCTTCTCAAAAATTTTAATTCCCACATTTCTAGTATGAATTCCATACCCTATTATAAAATTATTTTTCGCACTATGCAAGCGCTTAACGCAAATATACACCTACAATTTGCAAATATTTTGCAATACAGCGCACTTAAAAATGCCTTTTAACAGCATTCTTCTTATTATATAATATTTTCAGGAAAATTTATAGTGAAGCGAGAAAATTTATGGTCAAAACAGCAAAATTCACTGTCTAGGAAAAATTTTTCCGGAAACAACGCCGAGAAAAATACAAATCGAAGCGCAGTAACCCGGATTGGTTTAAATCGATTAATAAGTTCAAGCCCTTCGGCAAGCTTTTGCAAACTCTCCCAAAGTAAAACAGGATGCGCAAGCATATGCCTCAGCTTCGCATCCTGTTATCGATTATAATAAAAATATACGCAGCTAATGTCTGCTGATTGACAGACAGCAAGTTAGCCACATAACGAAAAAAGCACTCCATTTGTATGAAGTGCTGAATTTACGTGGTGGGCGCTAACGGGATCGAA
This sequence comes from Escherichia coli, assembly GCA_963603005.1. Classification (GTDB taxonomy): domain Bacteria; phylum Bacillota; class Negativicutes; order Acidaminococcales; family Acidaminococcaceae; genus Phascolarctobacterium_A. The sequence goes on from CAVCLW010000025.1 coordinate 17,080, forward strand.
CCGCTGACATTCTGCTTGTAAGGCAGACGCTCTCCCAGCTGAGCTAAGCGCCCGTATTTGGTGACCGGTGGGGGAATCGAACCCCCGATACCGCCGTGAAAGGGCGGTGTCTTAACCGCTTGACCAACCGGCCAGGTGGCTCCCCGAGTAGGACTCGAACCTACGACGCCCTGATTAACAGTCAGGTGTTCTACCGGCTGAACTATCGGGGAATATTTTGTGATGTTTTGTGTTGCTCAACATCACGAGTGTTATTATACTAAGTCCACACGCATTTGTCAACACTTTTTTTGAACTTTTTTTATGATTCTTTCAAAAAAAGTTTTCCAAAGTCGTCAAGCCGATTTGTTTAAGCAACAAAAACCGCTCAACCATGCGTGTTTTAGGCTTTTACCTTAACTACGATTTTTTGTACGTTGCTGGCGTTTTTTTCTACAGAACAATTAGGTCTGTGTAATTCCCACGGGAAAAAAATTGCAAAATCACCGGAATTTAATACTGCGCAGTTTTTCTCCTGCGGGTCGGCGTAAAAAATTACGTCCTCTTTTTCTGCTTTATTTTCTGTTTCTACACAATCAGCTGTCAGCGGTGTATACCAAATTACTTCCTCACCGCGAGCAACAAACTGTACATCAATATAATCATTGTGCTTTTCCGGACAACGTTCAACCTTGGGCTCTGTATCATATGTATTTACACGGGCGAAAACATTACGTCCGTCAATTTCATATTCACCGTTTTCTACCTTGCTGAAATCTGTAGCAGCAACGTAAGCCAGTGCTTTTTGCAAACGCTCGCTTACATACGGCAGCAGCTTTTCAATATCTTTTTTATTTCCTTGCAGCATAATTATTTTCCTCCTCTATCGTTGACGAAAGCATTGTTGATTGTTATAATATATGTAGGTTGGTCTGACGAGTGGTTCCGTCAGCTCTTCCCATAAAAATTGTTTTATTGAAGAAAAGGCTGGCGGTCATATGTCGGTCTTTTTCTTTTCTGTAATGTTACTTACAAGCCAAGATAATGGTCGCAACAAGAATGCCGAAAGCAATCATAAGACTTAAGGCTTCGTACACCCGCATAGCTCCCACCTCCCTTGAGGGGCAGCCGACGTTCGTCAGACCATTATCATTATACCAAAACTAAACTAATAAAGCGAGGTTTTTATGAGCTACTTAAATGTCACCAATGTTTCCCATTCCTTTGGCGGCCGCCAGATTTTAGAAAACGTTTCCTTTAAACTCCTGCGCGGTGAGCACGTAGGTCTTGTTGGCGCTAACGGCGAAGGCAAATCTACCTTTTTGAATATCGTAACCGGTCACGTACTGCCTGACGAAGGCAAGGTTGAATGGCCCGGTAAGGTTACCGTCGGTTATCTGGATCAGCAAAGCACCCTGGAAAAGGGCATGACTATCCGCGAGGTTCTGCGTACAGCCTTTGACGGCATGTATGCTATGGAGCAGCAGATGCTGGAGCTGTACGATAAAATGGGCGATGCTTCTCCCGAAGAGCTTGATAAAATGATGAATACCGTCGGTGAAATCCAATCTGAGCTGGAGCACAGCGGTTTCTATTCCTTAGACAGCAAAATCGAAGAATTTGCCAATGGCCTCGGTCTTGGCAGCATCGGTCTTGATAAAGACGTCAGCGAGCTTTCCGGCGGTCAGCGCAGCAAGGTTCTGCTTACTAAGCTGCTGCTGCAGAACTCCCAAATTCTGCTGTTGGACGAGCCTACCAACTATCTGGACGTTGAACATATCGAATGGCTCACCAAGTTCCTGCAGAACTACGAGCATGCCTTCATTTTGATTTCCCATGACATTCCCTTCCTCAACAAGGTTGTCAATGTTATCTATCATCTGGAAAACTGCGAGCTTACCCGTTACAGCGGTGACTACGACAAATTCCAGGAAATGTACGCCATCTATCAATCCCAGAAGGCTGCAGCCTACGAACGCCAGCAGCAGGAGGTTGCTAAGCTGGAGGACTTCATCGCCCGCAACAAGGCACGTGTTGCTACCACCAACATGGCAAAAAGCCGCCAACGCAAGCTCGATAAGATGGAAATGATTGAAAAACCGCGTGAAAAGCTGAAGCCTACCTTCAAATTCACCGAAGCACGCACTCCCAGCCGCTTCATCGTAGAAGCCAAGGATTTGGTGCTTGGCTACGACAGCCCTCTCACCAGACCTGTTACCTTTAATCTGGAACGCGGTCAGAAAATCGCTATCCGCGGTGTCAACGGCTTAGGTAAAACCACCCTGCTGAAAACTATTTTAGGCATCATTCCGCCTGTCAGCGGCAAAGTTGAGCTGGGTGAATTTCTGGAGCCCGGCTATTTTGAGCAGGAGGAACGCGAAAAGAACGAGAATACTGCTCTCGATGATGTTTGGAACGAATATCCCGGCCTGACTAACTACGAGGTGCGTGCTGCACTTGCAGGCTGTGGCCTGACCAACGAGCATATTACCAGTAAGGTTTTCGTCCTCAGCGGCGGTGAGGCTGCCAAGGTGCGCCTGTGCAAGCTTATGCTGAAGGATGTCAACTGGCTGGTACTGGACGAACCTACCAACCATCTTGATGTTGACGCAAAAGACGAGCTGAAGCGTGCGCTGAAGGAATTCAAGGGCAGCGTTCTGCTTGTTTCCCACGAACCGGAATTCTACGAGGACTGGGTAGATAAGGTTTGGAACATCGAAGACTGGACCACTAAGATTATTTAATATCATAAGCATAAGACACCAAAAGCGTTCTGCCGTAATTTTACGGCAGAACGCTTTTTTACTGCAACAGCTTACTTTCAGCGTATGCGTTTCTTAAAAATCTTGAACAAATCCGGCTTTTCCTCAGACATAAATTCGTACCCCGGTGCCAAAAGTGCAGCACGCTCGCGTGCTGCTTCCAGATCATGGAACACATCCCATTTGGAAGCCACCAGCTGCTTGCCGTACTGACGCAGCAAATACGCCGGATGGTAGGTAGCAATGCAGTCAAAGCCCTGCTCCGTGCGGAACCACATGCCGCGGTCACGCGTAATGCGCATATCGGGACGGCCCAGACAATGCAGCGCCACGCTGCCTAAGGCCACGATTACCTTCGGCTGAATAATCTCCAGCTCACGCTGCAGCCACTGCTTAGCGCAAAAATCTGCTTCGGCAATATCCGGTGTACGGTTATTCTTCGGTCTGCATTTGATCACGTTCGTAGTCAATACTCTGTCACGCGTCATCTTAGCTGCCCACAGAGCCTTGTCCAGCAATTGTCCGGACGGACCGATTAACGGACAACCGTAATCATCCTCGACCTGGCCAGGTCCCTCCCCAACAAAAACAATCGGGCTTTCGGGATTCCCGTACCAACCTACGGGCGCAATGGCATCATTGCGCAGATGGCAGGCGTGACATTGCGCCAGCTCCCCTTCTAATTCACTTAAATCCATATCCTTATCCTCCACTATTTTAACATTCTAATATCCCAAGTTAGCTACATGCTGCGTTACAATAAACGGCAGCTGCTCGCACAAGGCTTCGCGTGCCTGCCATAGGTTCTCACCCGCAGCCTGGATATTTCCGACAGCCGGCGATACCTTGCGGCCGAACCCGCCAAGCGTCAGCATGCGCCCATTTTTATCAAACAACCCTTGCTCCAGCGTCAGATACCAATATCCCTCCTTCGGTGCCTGATTACCTTCTATTCCGCAGACGAGCATATATTCTGCACCGGCATCCCTGCTGAGCTTCAGCAAATCCTGCGTTGTGTAGGCATCCTTAGGCAGATTGCGTTCCATAATAATATAGCTTGGCAGCATTTTGCGATATTCGTCAAGCACAAAACGCTTGATATCCGTTACATAGGCCAGTTTTTTCAAGCTGTCGGAAGTATTTACCCAAACCGCAACCACCGGCTGCTTCGTAATTTTTCTATCCGTAACAGGCTCCAATCTTCCCATGCTTATCTGTCTGTCACGCTCTTTATAGTATTCGCTGAGGCTGTAATCAAAATACATAGCCATAGCATGCTGCAGATTGCTGATTTTATTGGAAAGGCTGTACTTCACAGGCTCGCCGAACTGCTTATAGCCGCCGAAAAACGTCTGCAGGCTGCCGGGAACAGGATCAGCTGTGTTACTGATACGCACAAGCTTAATCTTATTACCGTACTGCTCTGCAAAGGCGCTGTTGCCAACTGCCGGAGCGCCAAAGGTGATAACAACAAACTTTTCCTTAGGCATTCCCAGACTCACCAAACGCTCGCCCAAAAGCGTCGCTGTAGCTCCGCCAAGACTGTGACCTGTAAGCACAAGATAAGCATCAGGGTCTTCGCTTACACGCTTGAACAATCCACGCAACTTGCTGTTCTCATCAACTACGCCACTGCGCAGTACGGCATCCACATAGCTGTTAAAGCCTGCATGCACCGCCGCGCCATCCTTAGGCACAGGCTGCGCCGCCAGTTCCTGCATCTCCGCTAAGGTAGAACCGCCGTAATTAACCTTCTTGGTTGCAAGATTTATCTTCCAGTCACTCTTGCTGGCACTGCCGCGGAAGGTTACCAGATATATTTGCTTATTAATTTGCGGAAAATAATTTTTGGCTACAGCATAATTCAGCTCTACCTTGCCGTCATTTCCCTGCTGGCTTTCAATCTGCCAGCCATAGCTGCGCAGATAATCAAATTCCTGGGAAGTATGCGGCAGATAAACACCCAGACAGGATGCTGCTGCGATTGTTGTAAAATAACTCTGCACGTAGGCAGAGCTTACCGGGTTAGGTGACGCTGCATACGTCATCGTACCCAAGCCGAAAAACAGACATATAATTGTAAGTAAACGCATAAGCTTAAGCATGCTGCACCTCCTTGTAACATACCATTGCTATTATTATAACACAAAAGTCCGAACCTCTTGAAGAGATTCGGACTTTTGCTTTATATATACTGTTATATGCTTGCCTTACAATTATTCTCCAAGGCCTTGGACAAATTCATCCACGCCTTTACCGGGAGCAACCATCGGTACTACCATATCCTTAGGATTGATATCAACCTCAATTACATAGGTATGGTCCTTATCTAAACCACGCTTTACAGCAGCTGCAAAATCTTCCGGTGTTGTAACATGCTCACCTTCCAAACCGAAGGCTTCCGCATATTTAACAAAGTCAACGTAACCGGGACATTCGCAAGCCATAAAACGTTTATTGAACTGTACAGTCTGCAGCTGACGAATCATACCCAAGCCGCTGTTATTGAAAACAACGGAAACTACAGGAACATTATTGCTTGCTAATGTAAACAGCTCACTGCCGGTCATTTTATAGCCGCCGTCACCGCTGATACAAATAACCTTTTTATCCGGGCAGGCAAATTTTGCGCCCATAGCGGCAGGCAGACCAAACCCCATTGTTCCCAGTCCGCCGCTGGTAATCAGCTGACGTGCATATTCCACCTTCAAATGCTGTGCCGTAAACATCTGATGCTGACCTACGTCGGTAGCGACAAAATAATCTTTGCCCTTTAAGAGCGGATTCAGCGCTTCAATAAAGAGCGGCGCAGTATTATTTCCATAATCCTCATCCATGCTCGGCCAGGTCATAATTGTATCCCACCATGCTTTTATATCATGAGATTTACAGCCCTTATCGAGCATTTTCAGGATAGTGCGCATATCACCGGCAATATCAATGCTGCTCTCAATATTTTTGTTCAATTCAGCAGGATCAATATCAATATGGATAATCGTTTTATGCGCGCTGTATTTATCACGGTCACCGGTTACACGGTCATTAAAGCGTGTACCAACAGCCAGCACCACATCAGCGTTAGCGATAGCCCGGTTCGCACGTTCGTGTCCATGCAGGCCGCTCATGCCCAAAAATTGCTCACGATAGGAGCTGATGCAGCCCAAGCCCATCAGTGTGCTGGCTACAGGCAGATGCATTTTTTCACAAAGATGCACAGCTTCGTATTCCGCACCGGAGATAGCTACACCGCCGCCAACAAGCATCACAGGACGTTCAGCCTTGTTCAGCGCAGCTACAGCTGCAGCAACAAGTTCCTTTTGCGGCATAGCGACAGGCAGCTCACGCAGCTTGCTTGCATGATATTCCATCATGCTCGTCTGCACGTCATGCGCTACATCTACAAGCACAGGACCCGGACGTCCGCTTTTCGCCATCTGAAAAGCCAGGCGCATGGTCTGTGCCAATTCTTCCGGCTTATTGACCAGAAAATTTTGCTTAGTAATCGGCATAGTAATACCGGTAATATCTACCTCCTGGAAGGCATCATGACCGATTATGCTGCTTTTTACCTGTCCGGTAATAGCCACTACAGGAATAGAATCAAGAAATGCATTCGCCAGACCTGTTACGAGATTCGTCGCACCGGGACCGGATGTAGCACAGCACACGCCAACCTTGCCGCTGGCACGTGCATAGCCATCAGCAGCGTGTGCTGCTCCCTGTTCATGCGCTGTCAGTACATGCTTAATATTTTTTACATCACGCAGAGCGTTGTAAAACGGCAGTATAGCACCACCGGGATAACCAAAAATTGTAGAAACGCCTTCTTCCTCAAGGCATTTCACCATAACTTCCGCACCAGTAAGCTGCATAGTGTTATACTCCTTTCTTACGCTTCTTCGGCATGAGGCCATTCATAGCGTGATTCTTTGACCTCCAATGCTTCATCGCCACGTTCTAAAGCAACGATTCCCGTCTGCACCATTTCGACAATACCATAACGGCGCAGAGCATTTGCAAAGGCGCACAGCTTGCCTTCATCACCGGTGTTGACAAAGGTCATGCTGTTGCCGGTAACATCAATAGCATGGGAACGGAAGGCTGTTGCTAATTGCAGCACCTCCATTTGCTTTTCGCCGGCGTGTACCTTGACCAGCAGCATGCTGCGCAGTGCGCTCGTTTCACGATGCAGCACCTTAATGCGCTCTACCTCGCTGAGCTTTGCCAATTGCTTGCAGACCTGCTCGATTGTCAGCTCGTCCGCATCCAATACAATTGTCATACGTGCATATTCCGGATCCTGTGTACTGCCACTGGTTAAGCTGTCAATATTATAGCCACGGCGGGAAATCAGTCCCGTAACCCTCATTAACACACCAGGACGATTGTGTGCGACAATAGATAATATCTGTTTCATTTCTTTTCTCCTGAATCTGATAAATCCACAGCTATTTTATCTTTATTTAATAAATTTAACGTGTGGAATAATCTCGTTATATACTTCTTCCTTGCGTTGGTTATAGATTACTTTTTGCTCTTCAAAAAAGTTTCTGCCATAGCTGTCAATAGAAACAATCAGCGGGCCAAACATTTTCACATGGCAGCTCCACAGAGTTTCCGGCATACCAAGCTCACGCCAGTTTGCGTCAACGATTTCCTGTACCTCAGTTGCTGCCACAACAGCGTTGCCTGCGGGGAATACGCAGTGAATAGCGCCAAAATTTTTGCACGCATATTCAGTGTTGGGGCCCATACCCCCTTTGCCGACAATAACACGGACACCGGTCTGCTCTACGAATTCCTTTTCAAATTTTTCCATACGCATGCTGGTGGTAGGACCAACGGATACCATTTCAAATTTGTCATCGCCCAGGGGACGAATAATCGGACCGGCGTGCAGAATTGCTTTATCCTTAACATCAACGGGCAGCTCACGGCCATATTCTACGACACGGCGATGTGCAACGTCACGACAGGTGGTAATGTCACCGTTCAGATAAACAATATCGCCAATATGAATATTTTTTAAATCTTCTGCGCTTACAGGAGTAGTCAAAATCTTTTTGCCATCAATTACTTCGTACATTATAAAGTCACCCCGCTATGAGAAAGAATTTTGTAGTTTAAGTTTTTGTCGAATACGATATGGCCGCGACGATGAGACCAGCAGCCAACGTTTACAGCAACACCGATTACAGACGGATGACGTGCAGAATTTTCTACGTTCACGCCCATAACGGAATATTTGCCGCCCAGGCCTTGAGGACCAAGGCCGATTTTATTGATGCCATCCTCCAGCAACTGCTCCAAAAGTGCAGCGTTCTTGTTCGGGTTATGGCTGCCAATCGGACGCATCAGCGCTTTCTTTGCATGCAGAGCAGCTACTTCTACAGAAGTACCGACGCCAACGCCTACCAGAAGCGGCGGGCAGGCATTCAGGCCATAGGAGGTCATAACGTCCAGCACGAATCTGGTTACGCCTTCATAACCGGCACCGGGCATCAGCACCATTGCTTTACCGGGCAGGCTGCAGCCGCCGCCAGCCATATAAGTGTACAGATCTAATTCATTGCTGTTCGGCACAATCTCCCAAAAAATAGTAGGAGTACCGGTACCGACATTTTTGCCGGTGTTATATTCATCAAAGGTTTCTACACTGTTATGACGCAGCGGAGCTTGCTGAGTTGCACGGATAACAGCTTCCTTCAGCAGTACCTCCAGCTCATTAATCAGTGGGAAATTGGTGCCGCATCTTACTACGAATTGCATAACGCCGGTATCCTGGCAGCTAGGACGGTTCAGATCCTTAGCCAGCTTCTGGTTCAGCTTCATGGTCTGGTAGATAGTTTTAGACAGCGGGCTGTCTTCCTTTTCTGCCAGCTCATCCAGCTTAGCGATAACATCGTCAGGTAAAACCTTAGCGGTGTGCGCTATAAAATGTGCTACATAGTTTGTTAATTGTTCAACTTGTTCTTGCTTATCCATTTTTACCCTCCATACGCAGCATCAGCTGCAAATTTATTATTTATTGCCTGCTTTCTCCACACTCTCAATTTCCTCCTTGGAAACATCAGTAAGAGTAAGCTTTTGAAAAAACCTTGTTTTCGGAATCAGGAAGTTAAAGCCTTCGGTTCTGCCCATATAAGCCTTACCCTCCTGCAGGGAGCAGTCAAAAACATGACCACCCATAGTTCTGTCATCAGAAATAAAATGCACATGCCAGCCTGCAACATTCAAGCCATCCATATATTGCGGAAAATATACGCAAACGAGGCTGCCGCTGACATTTTTAAATTCAAACTCACGCTGGTCTGTTTCCAAGACCTTAGCAAAGGTTTTATAAGGTTCGCTGTGCTGCTTCATTTCAGAACGCGCGTAAACCTCGTGAAAGCTTCCATCTATACGGCAAGCGTAGATGTTGTTCTCACCATGAGTCTTGACAACATCGTCCAGCTTAGCCAAAAGGCCGCTCATATCAGCGATGTTCTTTAAGTCAAACGTAAGCTCCTTATTGAGATACGTCACTGAAGCAAAAGGCGTCGCAGCGTCTGCAGCAGCAATCTCTACTGTACCATCTGCTTTTGCCCGATAACAAATACCATCGAGCACAATCATTTCACCGTCAACCGCTTCAAAGGTACCTAAGCCTATATCGCCGTTGGCAAGCAGCTCTTCAATTGTTGCATTGCCATAAAAATCGCCCTTGGCCAAAGCCTGCAGGGTTGATACCTGATACATAAAAGCCATCCTCTGACCTCCTTATGCTTTTTATCTATTCAAGACTTTCCTGTAGTCGTGCTCTAAATCACGTACATCACAATGGCTGTATGTAGTTATATTGCACTTCAGTAGCAGTCTTTCTTGATCTGCCTTTACTATAACATCAATCTAGTGTATAATCAATTTTATAGAATTAATGTTTCTATAAAGGAGATTTATAGTATGGAGTTAGAAAAAAAGTACATCTACCAGGTCTACCAATGCGGCAGTTTTTCTAAAGCTGCAGAAGCATTATTTATTACTCAGCCTGCACTGAGCATAGCCATCAAAAAAGTAGAGCAGGAAATAGGTGCTGCCATTTTCAACCGCAGCCAAAGGCCGCTCACTCTCACGAGCATAGGCGAACTTTATCTGCAGCATATCAAAAAAGAAATGCTGCTGGAGCAGCAGCTCAAGCAGCAAATTGATGATATTCATGGTTTAAAAAGCGGTGACCTGAAAATCGGCGGCACGCATTATATGAATGCTTATCTCCTGCCGTCATACATCGCCCAATTCAACACTCTCTACCCCAACATCAACATCACAATGGCCGAAACAAGCTCGGATATGCTCATTGAAATGCTCAAGGACAACAAGCTTGATTTCACCTTCAGCTGCGACGAGGACGTAGTGAGCGAGTTTGACAGCTATCCGACCTTTTCTGACCACATCCTGCTCGCTGTTCCGCAGTCCTTCGCGCTCAGCGACAAGCTGCTGGCGCAAAGCATCAGCGCGATTGAAGTCAAGCACGGTCTCCACCTGGCAGAAAGCTGCCCCAGCGTCAACCTGCACGAATTCACAGATTGCAGCTTCATCCGTATCGACGCCCATGTCAACCTTGGCATGCGTACGCTAAAAATGTTTGAAGAAGCAGAAATTCTGCCACGCATAAAGGTCAAGGTACCGCAGCTCGTCACAGCCTTCCAGCTTGCGGAGCATGGCATCGGCGCCACTTTTATCAGCGACAAGCTGGTAACCGGCAATGAAACCTCTCTGCGCTTTTTCAAGCTGCAGTCCAAGCAGGCAGAAAGAAAATATTCTCTGCTTTTACCCCATAATGTTTACGTTCCTAACGCAGTCATCGAATTCATCAAGCTTTTCCAGCAATGACATTATATGAAGGAAAATACAGCAGCTGAGGGTTTTCCCTTCAGCTGCTTTTCTACGCGCTTAATCATAAATCAAATTTATATGCTTATTAATTCCATAAAATTGATTTATCTTATTATCCGTGGTATATTTTAGTCAGTTCAAAAAACAGCTGCAAACAAGCATAAAGAAATATATACAACAGCTGTTATCCATACAATTTTTAAAAATTATGTTTCATTTTACGGAGGGATTTTACTATGAATAATGCAAAACAATACTTCAGAATTGAGCCTTGGAAAAGCGTTCGCGCTTTAAAACTCCAGCTGCTTGGTCTGAGCGACTAATTAACATCAACAAAAAACATTTGAACTTACGGAGGTAACTATCATGAGAAATGTAAAAGATTTCATCAGAATTGAACCCTGGACAAGCGTACGTACCCTGAAAGTAAATCTGCTTGCTTCGGCAATGCATCTCAACTAACCGGAGGCAAGAGTATGACAAACAAACCTGTAAAAATCGTAGAAACCGTCCTGCGTGACGGACACCAATCCATCGCCGCAACACGTATGCGCATCGTTGATATGCTGCCCGTGCTGGAGAAAATTGATAACGCCGGCTACCATGCCGTTGAAGCCTGGGGCGGCGCAACCTTTGATTCCTGCCTGCGCTTCCTGCATGAGGATCCTTGGCAACGCCTGCGTCTGCTGAAGAAGAACCTGCCGCACACCCCGATTCAAATGCTGCTGCGTGGTCAGAACGTTCTTGGCTACACCAATTTAGCCGATGATGTTGTTTCTGAATTTGTTAAACGCTCTGTAGATAACGGCGTTTCCATCATCCGCATTTTCGACGCACTCAACGATACCCGCAACCTTGAAACAGCTATGCGCGCCACCAAAGAAGCTGGCGGACATGCTCAAGGCTGTATCGTTTATACCATCAGCCCTTATCATAAGGACGCTGATTTTGTAAAGCTTGGCAAAGAACTGGTACAGATGGGTGCAGACTCCATCTGCATCAAGGACATGGCAGGCCTGCTGCGCCCTTACGAAGCATACAACCTCGTAAAAGCTTTAAAAGCAGAAATCAACTTGCCGATTAATCTTCACACGCACTTCACCAGTGGCATGGGTGATATGACCTATATGAAAGCTATTGAAGCAGGCGTAGACATCGTGGATACCGCACTGTCTCCCTTCTCCTGCTCTACAAGCCAGCCCTGCACCGAATCCCTTGTTGCTGCCTTGCAAGGCAGCGCTTATGACACCGGCATCAACCTGCCACTTCTGCATGATTTGGCAGATTACTTCAAGGGTGTCAAAAAAGATCTCGTAGAGGATTTCAACCTGAACACCAATATTCCTATCGATCCTAAGGTGCTCACCTTCCAAATCCCCGGCGGTATGCTTTCTAATCTGCTCAACCAGATGAAGGAAATGGGCGTTGCCGATAAATATCCGCAGCTTTTGGAAGAAATGCCCCGTGTACGCGCAGAGCTTGGCTATCCGCCGCTGGTAACGCCTACCAGTCAGATTGTAGGCACTATGGCAGTGCTGAACGTAGCCTTGGGCCGCTATAAGATGATTCCCCGCGAGGTTAAGGATTTAGTTTTGGGTAAATACGGTCGCACACCCGCACCTATCGACCCTGAGGTTAAACGTCTGGCCATCGGCAATGCCGAGCCTATTACCTGCCGTCCAGCAGATTTAATCGAACCTCAGCTGGAAAAATTCCGAGCTCGTCTGGCTGAAGACGGTTATCCTAACGCCAGCATGGAAGACCTGCTGAGCTATATTTCTTTCCCGGAAGTAGCAAAAGCATTCTTCGGTCACAACAGATAAGCACAGCTCAACTTATATTTCTCTCACTAAAAGTCATCCATAAACTCCTACCTTTAATTTAAATATCGCAAACGGACAAAGAGCAAGAAAATCCCGAACCTCTTGAAGAGATTCGGGATTTTCTATATTTGAGACAAACTCAGACGTTTTATTGAATTTTTTCAAACTCGCCGTTGTAACGGGCATTTTCCTTATCATAAGCTGCAGGATCAGCATAGCGGTTAACATTGCTGTTCAAAGTACAAGCCTCTTTTATGCAGTCATTAACAGCATTTTTGGTGTTGATGCGCGGGTCATCTTCACTGGCAATAACATAACCTGCTACACGCAGTATGCTGCTGTCATATTCCTTGATACCATAATCATAGCTGAAAAGCTTACCTTCTACAACGGTGCTTTCCTTCAACGCAACCTTCACAGTGCTGTATTTGCCAACCAGCTTGTCACCACTGCCAACACCGGCCAGGTCAAGCTTCACAACAATCGGCACCCAGTTAGGACGAGTAACCAGTGATACATCGGCAGCAGTCAGCTCCTTATCCGGAGCAGCCTGCTTAATCATCTGTACAGGGAAACGCTTGCCGTAATTTGCCATGAGGAAGGCTTCAAATTCAGTCTTACCTTTCTCAACATCATTTTCAAGATTCTGCGCTTCCAGAACAACCTCCGGAACCTGATACCACAGCACTACCTTTTTCGCCGGGGCAGCAGCGCAAACGGAACACATCAGCAGACAAAGGATACAAAGAAACAGTTTTTTCATAGAACTTTCCTCCTCGCTATATTCATTAACTATATTGTAGCAAGAAAACATCCCGCTGAAAAGAGTAATTGATAATACCTTTCTGATAAAAAAAGAAAAGAGAGCAAGGCTTTTCCCTGCTCTCTCAGCAAATGACAAAATTTCTTACAGTGTTTAAAACACCAGTAAATCTACAACCATCCAACCGGCAAATAAAATCAACATCGGGTATAAATCCTGCATAACGCTTACCTCCTACGCATATCGCAGACTTAATTCATCTTTGTTATACATAGTATAGCCTTAGAATATTAAATGCAGATTAACCTTAAGGTAAAATCCAGGTAAATAGTATTTATTGTCAGTTCTCAGGCTGTATTTATCAAAGCTTATATTTCGCTTTCAGTTCTGCAATATGTGCTTCCAAATCCTTGATGTTATTAAAACCGCAGCAATATTCAAATACCTGCGTAGCCTGCGGTGCATATTTTTTGACAGCGCCGAAATAAGCCTTCCAATCAATATCACCCTGACCTACCGGCAAATGTGCGTCACCGCTGCCATCGTTATCGTGAACATGGCAGGCTGCTAAACGCTCACCCAATGCCTTTACTACCGCAGGAATATCCCAGCCGTTGACATGCGCATGTCCTGTATCAAGCAATGCTCCTGCCTGCGGGAAAATATCAAACAGAGCAACATATTCCGGTAAATCAAAGAGCACATTATTTTTAGTACGCAGGCCGACGTTTTCAATAAGCACCTTTACGTCATAACGTTTTCCCAGGTTCATAACCTGACGCAGACGGCGGATAACACGCGCCCTCAAAAGCTCCTTGTCACCCTCAATAGCTTCATTTGTATGCACTACAACAAAATCTGCCTTGCATTTTTGCGCATAGGCAAAGGTCTTTTCTATAACACGGGTATAGTTTTTTTGCTTGGAATCCGCAAGATTAAGCGCAACGCAGGGAGCATGAATTGAAAGTGCGCGTTCCCCCCATTCCTCAACCTGCTGCTTCCAATAATAATCCTTGCCGAACTCATAGAAAAATTCAATACCATACTGCTTATCCAGCCTCTTCATTGCATCCTTCGTAAATCCCAGAAAAAGTAAATCACTGACTTCAAATTGCATATAACTTCCTCCCTTCAAGGTTAGCGTACCTTCGCTAAGTTTTCACCATTTGCGGCATCAAACAAGCAAACATTTTTCCAATCGAAATTAAAACCGCGGATATCCTCCATTTGCAGGCCCTGATCACTGTCCTGCAGATAAAAGCTTTCACCGGTTGCCAATTTAAGTGTAGCAGTTTTCAGATTACCTGTATTTTCAACAAAGTCTACCTTACCGTTAATCATAGCACTTTCAAAGCTCGGTGTGCAAGCCTCCGGGCGTAAACCGAAGAGAACCTTGCTGCGGCCGCCAAGCTCCTGCAAGCGCTCCTGCGGCAGCTTTAAAGCGCAGTCACCGACAATAATTTTACCGTCTAAAATCTCAGCCTGCAGAATATTCATTGCCGGAGAACCGATAAAGGTTGCCACAAAGGTATTGGCAGGATGATGGTAAATATTTACCGGAGTATCAATCTGCTGAATCCTGCCCTGATTCATAACAGCAATACGATGCGCTACAGTCATTGCTTCAATCTGGTCATGGGTTACATAAACCATCGTCGGCTTGAACATTTCATGAATTTTTACCAGCTCGGTACGTGCCTTTTGGCGCAGCTTGGCGTCCAGGTTTGATAAAGGCTCATCCAGCAGGAAGTATGGCGACTGCTTTACTAAAGCACGGCACAGGGCAACACGCTGCTTCTGGCCACCGCTCAATTCATGCGTCTTTTTATTTTCATATCCTTCAAGATGCAGAATTTCCATCGCCATACGCGCACGCTTTTCCATTTCAGCCTGCGGCAGCTTTTGCAGCTGCAGGCCAAAGGTGATGTTGTCCCAAACGCTCAGATGCGGGAACAGGGCATAGCTTTGGAAGACCATAGCAATATTGCGCTCACCGGGAGCGATATCATTAACCACGCGGCCGTCCATGTACAGCTCTCCCTTGGTGATTTCCTCAAAGCCGGCAATCATACGCAGAGTAGTTGTCTTTCCGCAGCCGGAGGGTCCAAGCAGAATCAGGCGCTCACCCTTTTTTATCTCCAGATTCAAATCATTTATTACGACATTACTGCCGTAAGCCTTTTGTACATGCGAAAATATAATGCTGTAATCGTTTTGTAAGTTATCCATCTTCTTATCCTTTCACGCCCGATTGCATAAATGTGTTGATAATAAATTTCTGGCAGAAGCCATAAAGCACTAACGGAGGCAAGCTTGTCAGCGTTGCTACAGCCATAGCGATGCCCCATTCACTGCCACCCTCGGCACTGATAAACATCTGCAATGCCAGAGGCAGTGTCAGGTTTGTTTTATCCTGCAAAATCAGCAGCGGCCAGAAATATTCGTTCCAACTGTTGATGAAGAACAAAATTGAAATAGCCAGTACCGAAGGCTTAATTAAAGGCATAATAACCTTGAACAGCACCTGATGCGGTTTGGCGCCGTCCAAAATTGCTGCTTCCAGCAAAGGCTTGGGAATACCGCGCATGGTCTGACGCATCAGGAAAACACCCATACCGTCTACAAGACCGGGAAACATAACACCATAGGGTGTATCCAAAAGGCCCAGCTTAGACATCATCAGATAGTTCGGCATAATCAAAACCGTGATGGGGATGAAGAACGTCAGCAGCATACCGTTGAAAACTGTTTCCTTATATTTGAAGTTGTAATACACAAAGGCAAAGGCTGCCAGTACACTTGTCGCAGCCTTGCTGGATGTGACCACGATAGCAATGTAAAACGTATTCCAGATATAGGTCAGCAGCGGAAAGTTATGTAAAACCGTAGTATAGTTGTCAAAGGTCGGCGGGAACGGTAAAGGATTCAATGTAGATTCAAAAACCTGATTTAAATCCTTCAGCGATGTCGAAAGCATAAATACTATTGGCCACAGCATCAGGAAAACTGCGATAAGCAGAAACGCATGCCAATACCATTCATTTTGCAGCTTAGTTTTCATAGTACACCTTCTTTTCCAGATATTTATTCTTCACGAAGAGGAAGGCAAGGTAGCAGACCATGGTGATAACCGCATAGGCTGCACTGGTTCCTGCCTTGAAGAAGGTAAAAGCATATTGGTAAATAATATATACAAGGTTACTGCTGCCCTGATCAGGACCGCCCTGAGTCAACATATTTACAGGTACAAGAACGTACTGCAGGCCAAAAACCACCGTTATCGTAAAAACATAAATTGCGGTAGAAGAGGTCATCGGCAGAATAATTTTTTTGAAGATAACCCAGTTGGAAGCGTTCTCCAGCTTGGCAGCTTCAATCATCTCTTTAGGAACTGCAACCATAGCAGCCAGCATTACGATAAGATTATAGCCAAAAACCTTCCAGCCGATAATCGTGCAGATGGCAAAAACAACCAGATAGTTTTCCTTGAACCAACGCGGTGATGCAATATCAAACTGGCTGAGGATAATGTTAATAGGACCGGCCAGCGGATTGTAAATCCACAGGAACAAAATACTTGCTACCGCCAAAGATAAGGTAGACGGCAGAAACAGCGCGCTACGGTAAAATGCCGTCCACCGATGCACTAAATGTCCCAGGATAAACGAATAAAAATAAGGCAGAACAAAATTCAGCACCAGCATAATTGCCACAAACAATACGGTGTTGATTAAAATTTTAATCAGCTCAGCAGAGCTGAAGATAGTGATAAAGTTTTCCAGTCCCACAAATTTTTGATTAGGGCTGATCATATTCCAGGAAAAAACACTCAGGTAAATATTCTGCAGCAGCGGCCAATAATAAAATACCAGAAAAAGTACGGCAGCAGGCAGCAGATAAAGCAGTGCTTCCTTGTTGTTCTTACTCATAGCAACCTCCTTTGCGCTATTAGCAAAATAAGCTGCCGCAACTGCGACAGCTTATTTATCAGACTAATTACAGCAGCTTGTTAATTTTTTCTGCAGTTTGATGTAATGCATCCTGTGCACTCATTTTGCCGCTCAGGATGATATCGCGGGCATCAATCAGCAGTTGTTCAGCCTGCAGACCATTAGCACCCGGGAAGCTTGCCCATTTGGTAACCTTGGTCATTTCCTGCAGAGCCATTTTAATGTTGGGGTTCTCATCAGCAAGCTTTTTAAAGCCTTTCGGATCATCAGCTACGCCCTTACGAGGAGGCAGGTAACCGGTACCGGTGCTCCATTTAGCAAGTGCTTCCGGAGATTCCAGATATTTGATGAACTCAACAGCAGCTTTTTGCTTTTCAGCATCTTTGGAGAATACCATCAGGAAGTTGCCGCCTGCAGGAATCTTGGTCGGTTTGTTGCCGAAAGCAGGGAACGGAGAAGCCATAACATTGAACTTAGCGCCCTTTTCGAAGTTAGCACGTTTACCGATGGTGGTGCAAACCATGCCCAGCTTGCCGCTCAGATAAGCCTGGAAGCCTTCTTCGTTAGTTGCATGCAAGCCGCTGCCGTTTTTAACCATATCAGCTACAACCTGATAAGCTGCAGCAGATTCCGGAGTATCAAAACCGGCTTTAACCTTGCCGTCAACCTTAGTCAGCATTTGGCCGCCGTTGGATTCAATCAGAGCCTGTTGAGTCCAGTTATCGGCATATTCCTGCATGAAGAAGCCCATGTTGCCGGTTTTATCTTTAATTTGTTTAGCTGCCTTGCTAACCTCTTCCCAGGTTTTAGGCGGATTTTTCGGATCTAAGCCAGCTTTTTCAAAAATTTCCGGATTGTAGAAGAGTACCGGAACACTTACGGAATACGGCAGACCGATTTGCTTGCCGTCTTCGGTTTGTGCCAGTTGCAGTACGTTCGGCAGATAATTGTCTTTCATAAAGTTTTCATCGCCGGCAGCTTTAAACGCTTCGTTCAAATCGGTGTATTTAAAGTTTTCAGCAGCGTAGTTCAGGAAGGAATAACCCATTTGTACTACGTCCGGATTCTTGCCGGAAGCCATAGCAGCCTGCAGGTTTTGAGTCAGGCCTTTGTACATATCCGGGTTATACTTTTCTACTACTTCAATATTCGGGTGAGTTTTGTTGAAGTCTGCAACCAATTCTTTTACGGTTGCGCCGCCAAAGCTCTCAGCAGCAACGTGCCAATATTCAATCTGCACCTTTTTGCCGGTGTCAGCACTTTTCTTATCGCTACCGCAGCCAACAAGTGCAGTAGTTGCCAGCAGGGAAATCATTGCTGCTGCCAAAACTTTTTTCAGTTTCATTTCCATTCCTCCGTTTACTGATATTCCACAAAAATTATTGTTGTCATCTCTACAACGTGCTTTTATTGTAACGGATGAATGTAAAATCCAAAGTAAGCTTGCGGTTAAATCTGTGTTAAAAAGGTTACAGAAATGAGAAAAAATACCGTCCATAGTTTTCACATGCGGACGGTATTGTAAGCGAAGGAACTATATTCTATTTATTAAATTCATTTAAGCTGTCAACAATTCGCCTGTTTAAATCATCATATACATTGCGTTTGCAAACGTATTCTCCTTCCATAATCAGTAAAAACGCTTTACGCAAATGCTGAATAATCTGGTAGGAACTCAGCTTAGGCTCTATAGCCTGCAGATTTTCTTCCGTAACATCAGTTAAAATAGTATGTGCTATTTTATTCCGCTGATTTTTCTCTACCTCTCGAAGAATCTGTAATTCTCCCATAAGTTCTGTTTTTACAGATTTTAAAGACTCCAAAATTAGCAGCATGTTAGAAAAGGAAAGCTCCGTATCCCTAAAGCCTTGACGAAAATAATAATTCAAATAAGTAAATACATCCGGCGCTTCTTTTCTCAGCTTCTCCGCGCTTATTTTCCAACTGCTATTATTATTTCTTTTGCTGTAACAAAAGCGATCCAATTTAAGCGCAACATGATTTTCGAAATAATAAAGTAGTAATTCATACAAAAACGGCGTCAGCTTAGGTATAAATTCTGCCAATTCGCCTTTTCTCTGATGCAACTCCATTACCATCAAAAATTCATTTAATTTTTTCACTGAATTATTATTATAAATATTTTCCTTACCCATCCCCTTAAATGCCTCATTTATCAGCAGCTTAGAACGCAAATCCGCATGTCTTAGCAATTTACCGGTTTCTTCAACAAACATTGCTTTATTTTTGTTATACATGGTCAAAGCTGCTCTATATTCATAATTATTAATCAAACTAATCAATTGGTGACGTATACTGTAGCGACGCAAAAGAGAAAGCGGTGCTTCATGGCAACGACATGTATAATCAGGAACATTATCAAAATTGTTTTCTATTACAACATCGATATCTTCGTTATCCTGCGTCGCATGCGCTGTTCTATTAGATGCCCTTTGCGGCGAATCTACCTGAATGGCACGAACGTTTTCAAAATCTGTGGCTAAAAAGCTCATCACCGTTTTCATTTGCGGTGTACCTGAGCTTAAATTCAGCAAAATCTCTTCTTCCGGAAACTCCTTTCGCAGTTCAAGAAAGCCTTCTGCCAAAGGCACCAGTTCTTCCATAAGCTGTACATTAACTATATCAGTATAAATAAAATCAAATTTGCACTCAGGCACATTATACTCAATCGCTTTAGAGTATATATGCCTGTTTTTTTCTTTTGCAGACATTTCCGCGCTTAAGAATATCCGCACGTATTCAGGCCTATATGTTCTGATTATGTGCAGCATAGCACCATCATAGCAATCTCTGATAGGATCCGTATCACCGGCAGGTGTATATAAAATGCTCATACGCTCATCTCCCATTTACAAAATAACGCAGTCTGTCTCCTTACGCTCGCCAATTCCCCAAGTATATACATCTATAATATCATCCAATACATATACTCGCAAGGAATCGACTGCTTCATCAATCAAAATACTGCTTTCTCGTAGCATTTTTTCATATTGCCGACGATTAAGTAATGCTTCAAAAGCAGATTTTTGTACACGAACACCATAAGCCTCAAGACATTTCACCATCTTATTACGGCGTTTGTTATCAACAATATCATAAATCATTAAAACTATAAATTTTCGCTCCATTATCTCAACTCCAATGGTTCATAAAGAGTGATATCACTATGCATGATTACACTAGCATATTTACGACACTGTTGCCTAATACTTTCGCGATAAGTATATTTATTCTCAAAATATTGGTTGTCTGAACGCAATTTTTTATTATATGTCTGCAAATATATTTTACGAGCTTCGGGATTTAAAAAACAGCCCGTTTCATTTGTTTCAAACATATCTTTCGTCAACATATTTCTCTTTACCATTGCTAACACCATAGAATCAATCAATGGCGCACGCCATTCTTCAATTAAATCCGAAACTAACGCAGGATGTCCTTTAGCAATTCTGTGCATAAAACCAACGTAAGGATGCAACCCCAAAGCCAACACATTGCTCATAATCTCATTGAACAACATACTGTAACCTAAACTCAACATAGAATTAAATGGATCTCGTGGTGGCATTTTAGTACGTTTTTCAAATTTAAATTCATCTGGGACTATAGCGCCTAAGGCACAAAAATAAATACGACTTATAATTCCTTCAAAGCCCATTAAAGAATGTAAATCATCTGCCTGACAAATATTTTTTCTTATTGCTAAAATATTGCGAATGCTTGTGTCTACATTATCAAGTTTTAAATTGCGATTATATCGACGTAAAATTGTCAGCTGATTATGTACCTTAGCATAAATAATCTTTTTGGCAAGCTCAAAATATAACTTTTCTTCTTTCAAAAGTTCAAATTGCTTTTGATGCTTAATTATATCAATAGAACCATTGCTTAAAAG
>CAVCLW010000026.1:0-34382 GCA_963603005.1 Escherichia coli
TGAAATATGCAGTTTTCAATGGTTTATTGGCTTTTTACGTGTGGGAAGTTTGAGTATATAATATAATTTAATGAGAGGTGTACAATATGGAATTTACTTTCGCACATAACAACTTTAATGTGTTGGATTTGGAAAAAAGCCTGAAGTTTTACGAGGAGGCTTTGGGCCTGAAGGAGGATCACCGTAAGGTGGCTGCGGACGGCAGCTTTATTCTGGTATATCTGACGGACGGCAAAACTCCGCATCTGCTGGAGCTTACCTGGCTGCGTGACCGCAAGGAAGCTTATAATCTGGGCGAAAATGAATTCCATTTGGCATTTTTGGTAGATGATTACGAAGCAGCGCATGCTAAGCATAAGAAAATGGGCTGCATCTGCTACGAAAATCCTGCTATGGGAATTTACTTTATTACCGACCCTGATAATTATTGGCTGGAAATTGTACCGAAGAACAAATAAGCGCATAAAAAAGCGTCAAGGTCCGGGAGGTAGATGTCATGAAACACAAGCTGTGTCTGCATGGACTGGAAGTAAAAAACCAGGCGCAGCTGCTTAATCTTGCCAAAAGGCTGCTGCCTGGCAGTACCGTTAAGGTAAAAATCAAAGAAAAATATTTCAACGATAATGATATGTATAAATATCGCCTGACGCGCTTTACACCGGAAAATACGGACGGCATTCGATTGTATTGTGCCTGGGGCACTTTGCTTGTGAGCGATAAGCTGTTGGCGATAGCGGATATCATTATTGAATTCGAATATCAGAATACGGAAGCTGCAGAAGCTGTTGACAGCCTGCTGCAGAAGCTGCTGGCCTCCAAAACAAAATTTGTGCTGGAGGAGCCGGATTTTTCGCAGCGACTGGATCAGCTGCGCGGCTGCTTTGATCAAAAGCAGCTGGCGGCCTACGATGCAGACAGCGCTATGAGCCTGCTGTATTGTCATCTTCCCTGGCAGGTTTATTATGTAAGCAAGCTGTGGCAGGAGGTTTTGAGCCGTGGACCGGAACGCAGCCTGCTGCGTCAGCTGCGTGTAAAGCTCAGACGTCTGCGCTCGCTGCTGACTCTGTGCAAGCCGCTCTTACCCGAGCAGGAGGTGGTGCATTGGCAGGGAGTGCTAAAGGCACGCACTAATCTTTTGGGTGATGTGCGGGAGTACGATGTGGCGCTGCAAATCTGCTCACGCCTGCAGCGCAGCCGGAAACAGGCAGAAGCTGTGCTGCCGCAGCTTACGGCTTTGCTGACGCAGATGCGCAGTACGGCGGCAGCTAAGGCGCTGCGCGGACTGAGGCTGAACCGCTTGACGTTGGAGCTGGCCCGTTTGCTTTTGTGGCTGTACAGCGTGCCGGCGCCTGAAAGGGAGCCTACGCTGGACGAGTTTCTGTCGCGTCGCTTCGGCAACTGGTATGACAAGCTGCTGGAGCTGCCGGAAAAATATCCCGATTTGCATAATATGGAGCAGCTGCATCGCATCCGCATTAAGCTCAAACGCTTCCGCTATGCGCTGCAGAGTGTGCCGGAGCTGGCTCCGGAAGCAAGTTTGCTGCGCAGTCTGAAGTATCTGCAGGATATGCTGGGCCTGTTGCACGATGATTATATCAACACCCTGATGGTAGAGAAGCTGGTGGCGGCGCATCCCAAAATCAAAGAGCTGCGCTATGAAGCAGCCTTGTTCAGCGGCTGGGAGCAGGCTAAGGCCGATGAGGCGCTGGAAGCATTGCCACAGCAGTGGGAAGCCTTCAGCAGCCAGCTGACGGAATGGAAAAACAAAAATCTTTAGTTTTGTGATTGAATTTATCGTTAGCGGAAAAGATTTGTAAAGTTTTTATGGTAACGCTTGCACTTGTTGGCACGAAAGACTATAATTAAACACATATTAAGCATATAGGGAGGAGAATTTTCCATGAAAAAAATATTAATGCTGGTTACAATGATTATGATGCTGGCTGTCAGCGCAGTTTGCAGCGCATCCAACGGTAAAGTGCTGGACGCAGAGGAAGCTATTGTTGACAAATTTATCAACGGCGGCAACTACAAGGCAGTTACCTCTATGATGACCGAGGATATGCAAAAGAACTGGGATGAAAAGGCTTACAATAATCTGCATGCACAGCTTGCTAAGGATTTCGGTAAGCTGACCACCAATCAACTGATTGTTGTTGAAAAACATAATGGCGCAGACGTGTTGCTGTATCAGGTTGCTGCAGAGAAAAAACCGGCTGCCCGCTTCGTATATCTTTTCAAGCTGAACGGCGAGAAGCCTTTGCTGAATGATTTCAGTGTAATGCTGCCGCAGCAGAAAGAAGCAGCCAAGGAAGAAGCAAAAAAATAAATTTTATATTAAAAAGCTGACGACAGAGCTATACTATGGCAGTATACTCTGTCGTTTTTGGTTGATTTTTTTAGCTGGCTGTTATGGGAAATACTGCACTTCCTTATGCAATTTCTTGACTGTGCTTTATAGCTGTTATATAATATTGAAGAATATAAGAGGTCTTTTAGTGCAGAAAAGTTTAATGGCATTAGATTGACAAAAATCTTGTAGGGCTTGCAACCTTTCGATCATAATGGTGTGGCGAAACGGTGCAGGCTCTCTCTTGTTTATGGAGGCACGTATTATGCAGCCGGTAAAAATTCGTATTTTGAGTACAACGAAGGATGAGGGCAGTGAGGCTCAGGCTTCTGAACAAAAGTATACGGGTATGATGACGGAAAAAGGCGGCAAATACTACGTAATCTATAAGGAGGATGAACAGTCCGGTCTGGATAATACCAAGACAACGCTGAAATGGGACGATGAGCACGTTATAGTCATGCGCAGCGGCAGCGTAGATCACAGACAGGAGTTTCGTCGTGGTTACGTAGATAAAAGCCTTTATCAGACACCTTATATGAAAATTCCTCTGACGACGGAAACAAGCTATGTATATACCCATTTCCGCAACGGCATGTGGGAGCTGGAAATGGAATATACACTGTATCACGATGAGAAGCCTTACGGCGAGATGAAGATTTTAATTGAGGTTGAGGAAATTTAATATGAAAATAGGCTTTGATAATCAAAAATATTTGACCATGCAATCTGAGCATATCAGAGAGCGCATCAGTAAATTCGGCGATAAGCTTTATCTGGAATTCGGCGGCAAGCTGTTCGATGATTACCATGCTTCCCGCGTACTGCCGGGCTTTGCTCCGGACAGTAAGCTGCAGATGCTCCTGCAGCTGGCGGATCAGGCAGAGATGATTATTTCCATCAATGCCGATGATATTGAAAATAACAAGGTGCGTCACGATTTAGGTCTGACCTACGATCTGGACGTACTGCGCCTGGTAAAGGTTTACCGTTCTAAGGGACTTTATGTCAGTAGCGTTGTTATTACGCAATATAAGGGGCAGAAATCCATCGAAAGCTTCAAGAATAAGCTGGAGGCTTTGGATATCAAGGTTTATTACCATTATCCGATTGAAGGCTATCCGCATAATGTGGAGCATATTGTCAGCGATGCGGGCTATGGACAGAACGATTATGTAGAAACTACACGTCCGCTGGTAGTTGTAACTGCTCCCGGTCCCGGCAGCGGCAAGATGGCTACCTGCCTGTCACAGCTGTATCATGAAAACAAGCGCGGCATTAAGGCCGGTTATGCTAAATTCGAAACCTTCCCCATCTGGAATCTGCCTTTGAAGCATCCTGTAAACATGGCTTATGAGGCTGCTACGGCGGATTTGCAGGATGTTAATATGATTGACCCCTTCCATTTGGAGGCTTATGGCGTAACCACGGTAAATTATAACCGTGACGTTGAAATTTATCCCGTACTTGCAGCAATCTTTGAAGGTATTTACGGCTATTGCCCGTACAAATCGCCTACTGATATGGGCGTTAATATGGCAGGCAACTGCATCTGTGATGATGAGGTCTGCTGTGAGGCTTCCCGTCAGGAAATTATCCGTCGCTATTATCAGTCCCTGAACCGTCTGGCTCTGGATGAGGCTACCAAGCAGGAGGTTTATACGCTGGAGCTGCTGATGAAGCAGGCTAAGGTAAGCGTGAATGACCGTCGCGTTGTTACCGTAGCCAAGCAGGTTGCGGAAGAACGCAAGTGCGCTGTTATTGCGCTGGAGCTTGCCGATGGCAGAATCGTTACCGGCAAAACTACGGATTTGCTGGGACCTGCCAGTGCCGTGTTGTTGAACGCTATTAAGGAATTGGGCGGTATTACGGATGAAATGCACTTGATTTCGCCGACCTACATCAACCCGATTCAGAATCTGAAAACACGCTACCTTGGCAGCAGCAATCCGCGTCTGCATATGGATGAGGTGCTGATAGCACTTTCCATGTGTGCCGCAACGGACAGTCTGGCTAAGCTGGCGCTGGAAAAGCTGCCGGAGCTGAAGGGCTGTCAGGCACATTCTACAGTTATGCTGACAGAGGGCGATTTCAAGGTATTCAAAAAGCTGGGCGTTGAACTGACTAATGACCCTATTTACGAAACAAAATAAGCAATAAATAAAGAGAAGGAGAGATTTTGCTTTGGATATAAAGGATTTATTAGCCGCTGCCATTAAAGATGCAGCGCAAAAAGCTATCGATAACGGCATTTTGAAACCGGGTACTTTGCCCGAGGTTATGCTGGAGGTTCCGCCGCAAAAGGAATTCGGCGATTTTGCAACCAACTTTGCTATGCAGTCTGCTCGCAGCCTGCATTGTGCACCGCGTCAGATTGCACAGGCTGTTGTTGATAATCTGGACTGTGCTTCCGTAGATAAAATGGAAATTGCCGGCCCCGGCTTCATCAATTTCTATCTGAAACAAAACTGGACCGCTGATTTGCTGGCAGGTATTCTGGCTGCCGGTGAAAACTACGGTAATCTGCCTGCTAACGGCTTAGGCCGCGTGCAGGTTGAATATGTAAGTGCTAACCCCACCGGCCCGCTGCATGTAGGTCATGCCCGCGGTGCTGCTGTAGGTAGTGCTATGGTTAACCTGCTGCGTGCTGCAGGCTACGATGTGGAAAGCGAATATTATATCAATGACGCCGGCAACCAGATGAACAATCTGGCAAACTCCGTTAATGCACGTTATCTGCAGCTGCTGAAGCTGGAGGAAATGGGCGGTGTTCCTGCCGACCTAACCGTTAAGCAGCTTGACGAAATGCCTACCGGCATTCCTTTCCCGGAAAACGGCTATCACGGCTATGATATCATTGAAACCGCTCAGCGTATTATCCGTATCTATGGCAAGGAATTCGTTGCTTTAGAGGAAAAAGAGCGTCTGGCAAAATTCCTGGAGATTGCTTATAAAGAAAAGCTGGCAGGCCTGAAAGAGGACCTGGAAGCATTCGGCGTAACCTTCGATGTATGGTTCAGCGAGCAATCATTGCATGATGCCGATAAAATCCGCGAGGCCTGCAAATTCCTTGAGGAAAAAGGCTGCGTTTATGAAAAGGACGGCGCAAAATGGTTTAATTCCACCGCTTACGGCGATGATAAGGACCGCGTTGTTATCCGTGACAACGGCGTATCCACTTACTTTGCTGCCGATATTGCATACCACCGCAACAAATTCGAGCGTGGCTTCGACCGCATCATCAACCTGTGGGGCGCTGACCATCACGGTTATATTGCCCGCGTGAAGGCTGCTGTAAATGCTTTGGGCTTTGATGCTGATAAGCTGGAAGTGCTGCTGCTGCAAATGGTACGTCTGTACCGCAACGGCGATATCGTTAAGCTGTCCAAGCGTACCGGCGAAACCATCACTCTGCGCGAGCTGATGGATGAGGTTGGCGTTGATGCGGCACGTTACTTCTTCTGCATGCGTTCCTTAGACAGCCAGCTTGATTTTGATATGACTCTGGCTACCGAAAAATCCAATGAGAACCCGGTTTATTATATCCAGTATGCGCATGCGCGTATCTGCAGCATTGCCCGTCAGCTTGCCGAAGCCGGCATTGAGGCAGTTGCTCTTGATGAGCTGAAGCTGGATACTCTGCAGGCTCCCGAAGAGCTGGCGCTGGTTAAAAAGCTGGGCGAATATCCGGAACTGCTTGCCCGTGCAGCCCGTGAACGCGCTGTGCATCATGTGGCAACCTATACCTACGAGCTGGCAACCTTGTTCCACTCCTTCTATAACCAATGCCGTATTCTGGGCGTAGATACAGACTTACAGCAAGCCCGCATTGCTTTGGTTAAGGCGGTTGGTCACACCATCCGTCATGCTTTGGGTATTCTGGGCGTTTCTGCTCCGGAAAGAATGTAATTTAAGAAATTCTTTTGCAGGTGGCAGAGTCCTTGGGCTTTGCCGCCTGCAGTGAGTTTAGATACAATTTAATATTTTTATTGTGCTGTAGCATTTTATGAAATCTGAGGGGGTTAAAAATCATGACTACTAATACTAAGTACATTTTTGTGACAGGCGGCGTTGTGTCTTCTTTGGGCAAGGGCATCACTGCTGCGTCTTTGGGCCGTTTGCTGAAAAGCCGTGGCTATAGGGTTACTATCCAGAAGTTCGACCCGTATATCAATATTGACCCGGGTACTATGAGCCCGTATCAGCATGGCGAGGTTTTTGTAACGGACGATGGTGCGGAAACTGACCTTGATTTGGGACATTACGAACGCTTTATTGATATCAACCTGTCTAAAAACTCCAATACGACCACAGGTAAGATTTACCAGAGTGTAATTAATAAAGAACGCCGTGGCGACTATCTTGGCGGTACCGTACAGGTTATTCCTCATATAACAAATGAAATCAAAGAGCGTGTTTTCCGCGTAGGCCAACAGGATAATGCCGACTTCGTTATTACGGAAATCGGTGGTACTGTAGGTGATATTGAAAGCCTGCCGTTCTTGGAAGCCATCCGTCAGGTAAAAAAGGATGTCGGCAAGAACGATGTGCTTTATATTCACGTTACGCTGGTACCGTATATTTCCGCAGCCGGTGAACTGAAAACCAAACCGACTCAGCACAGCGTAAAAGAGCTGCGCAGCATCGGTATTTCTCCTGATATTATCGTTTGCCGCAGTGAAAAGCCTATTTCCAAGGAAATGCGTGAGAAAATGGCTATGTTCTGCGATGTAGATCCGGACGCAGTTATCCAAAATCTTACCGCAAGAAGCATTTATGAGGTACCGATGCTCATGGAGGAGCAGGGACTTGATACCATTGTTCTGCGCAAACTGGAAATGGAAGACAAGCCGAAGGATATGCAAGGCTGGCATGATATGGTGGCCCGCATCCTGAAAAAATATGATAAGAAGGTAACTATTGCGGTAGTCGGCAAATATGTTGCTTTGCAGGATGCTTATATTTCTATTACGGAATCCTTGCGTCATGCGGCAGTTGCCAATGAAGCCGAGCTTGATATCCATTGGGTAAATGCTGAAGAAATTGAAGCGGATGATACTGATATGGCTAAGGTTATGGCCGGCGTTGACGGCATTCTGGTGCCCGGCGGCTTCGGTAACCGCGGTATTGAAGGCAAGATTAAGGCTATTCAATATGCACGTGAGCACAAAATTCCGTTCTTCGGTATCTGCCTGGGCATGCAGTGCGCAGTAATTGAATTTGCCCGTCATGTCTGCGGTATGGCTGATGCCAACAGCTCGGAGTTCAATCCGAACAGTGCGCATCCTGTTATCGACCTGATGCCGGAACAGATTGATGTTGAGGATTTGGGCGGTACGATGCGTCTGGGACTGTATCCGTGTAAGGTTTATCCCGATACGCTGACCAGCAAGGCTTATAATGCAGAGCTGATTTACGAACGTCATCGTCATCGTTATGAGTTCAACAATGCTTTCCGTGAGAAAATTGTGGGCAAGGGATTAGTTCTTGGCGGCACACTGCCTAATGGCCGTCTGGTAGAAATTGTTGAATTGCCTGAGAGCGAGCATCCGTGGTTCTTAGGTGCGCAATTCCATCCGGAATTCAAATCCCGTCCGACAAATCCGCATCCGTTATTCAGAGATTTTGTAGGTGCGGCGGTAAAGCATCACAAATAAGGTTATCCTGAAAGCGCTGAGCTTAAGCCGACGCTGCTTTCGGAAAATAAGAATACTCCTCTTAGGCACCTTAGGCGCAATTGCCGTAAGGCATACGCCTGAGGGGAGTTTTTGCTTGTGTTATACTATGATTAGGGAGGAGAGTGATTGAATGCTTAAGAAAATTTTTGTCAGCGCAGTATTGATTCTGGCTGTGCTGAGCTTTGTCGTTTCGTTGCTCAAGGGTAATAACAATGCCGAGAAAACTGTTACTGTACCTGACAGTGTGGCCGTAATTAATATTTCCGGTACGATTGCGAGCGGTGCGGACAGCAGGGACAATATTTTCAACCAGACCAGCGGTGTAACGAGCGGCACTATTATGAAGCAGATTCGTGAGGCTGCGGCCGACGACAGCGTCAAGGCATTGGTTCTGCGTATCGACAGCGGCGGCGGCAGTGCAACGGCTGCCGAGGAGGTTGGACGTGAGCTGAAGCGCTTTAAGGAGAAAACCAAAAAGCCGATTGTTGCTACTATGGGCAATACCGGTGCCAGCGCTGCTTATTGGATTGCAGCCTGCGCCAGTGACAAGGTTTATGCCAACGCTACAACGCTTACCGGCAGTATCGGTGTGTATATGCCGTATATGAATACGGAGGAGCTGTTCAAGAAAATAGGCATCACCAGCAATAAGATTAAAAGCGGTCCCTATAAGGATATTATGAGCAGTGACAGACCTATGACACCTGAAGAACAGGCTATTTTGCAGAACATTGTCAACGAAATCTACGAGCAGTTCGTAACAACGGTTGCCGTAGGTCGTAAGATGGAAGAAAGCAAGGTAAAAACCTTGGCTGACGGCCGTGTTTATACCGGTCTGCAGGCTAAGAACCTGGGCCTGGTAGATGAAATCGGCGATTATTATGATGCACTTGCCACAGCAGGTGAATTAGGCAAGATTAAGCCCGGTGCCGACGGACTGCCGCCGGTGAAGGCTAAGGAAAAACAACAGCCGTGGGAGTTTCTGCTCAGCGCTCACATTGCGGAGCTGATTAAAACTGAGCTTGTAAACCAGCTGACAGGAAGTCTGCAGCAGAGCGGTGCGCCGGCAGGCGGTATGACGAGGTGATGAGCTATGAGGCGCAAAACCTTTGAGGTACTTTTTGAGCCTAGTGCAGGCATGGCTGCGATTGCCAAGCAGCCTTCTCTTTGGCGCAGTGCTTTTTATTTCACTCTCAGCTTCAGCTTTTTTGGCGTAGCAACAAACTGCTGGCTGCTGGATTCGCCGCTGGAGGTGCGCTTCGGCATTATTATCGCTACGGTGCTGATTGCGGGAACAGCTTTAACTCTGTACGGCTTTTTGCTGCATGGCATTATGGAAACCTTCGGTGCGCTGGCAGGCGATCCCGTCGGGCTTATCTGCCTTTTGGGCTATACGACGCTGCCGTTTCTGCTGCTTACACCGGGAGCCTTGCTGGCAGGCAGGATGGGACTAAATGGTTTGCCGCTTTTAGGTGTGCTGTTTCTCATAGGCTGCCTGTGGATGCTGTATCTTCTGGTGCGTTCGCTGGAGGCGGTGTATCTTGTAGATGCCTTCCGTGCAGGCGTAACCGTAGTGTTCAGCCTGTTTTTGCTGTATATTGTCTTTGTTTTGCCGTGGCAGGTTTGCCTGATGCTTCTATTGTGAATAAAATTTAGATTGATTAATCAGAATAAACGTGTCATAATAAAGGTTGGACATAGAGTTAATTCTCTTGCGCTGCGCAAGCAGTGCTATTACCATATTGAAATTATATTAAGGAGTGTTGTGAAGAATGAACAGAGAGCTTTCTTTGGAGTTTGTACGTGTAACCGAGGCGGCAGCTATTGCCTGCGGTCATCTTGTAGGCAGAGGCGATAAGAATGGTGCTGACGGCCTGGCTGTTGACGCTATGCGCGCAGCCTTTGATACCGTAAATATTAAAGGTACCGTTGTTATCGGCGAAGGCGAAATGGATGAAGCGCCGATGCTGTACATCGGTGAAGAAGTAGGTGCTGGCGGCCCTGAGGTTGATATCGCTGTTGACCCGATTGAGGGTACAAACCTGGTTGCTAAAGGACAAAACGGCGCTATCGCAGTTATTGCTATCGCTCCGCGTGGCTGCCTGCTGCATGCTCCTGATATGTATATGGATAAAATTGCTGTTGGCCCCCGCGCTAAAGGCTGCATTGATATCAATGCTCCGATGAGCGAAAACCTGGCACGCGTTGCTAAGGCTATGGACCGTAAAGTAAGCGACCTGAACGTTGTTCTGCTGGACCGTGAACGTCATTACGGCCTGATGGACGAAATCCGTAAAGCCGGCGCACGTATCTCCCTGATTACCGACGGCGACGTTAACCCGATTGTTGAATGCTGTATCGAAGGCAGCGGCGTGCATATGTACGTTGGTAAGGGTGGCGCTCCGGAAGGTGTTCTGGGTGCTGCTGCTGTAAAATGCCTGGGCGGCGATATGCAAGCTCGCCTGGTTCCCGAAGATGAAGCACAGGCTCAACGTTGCCTGCAAATGGGTATCACCGATGTTAACAAGGTGCTGACTCTGGATGACCTGGTAAAAGGCGATGACTGCATGTTTACTGCTACCGCTATTACCAACTGCAACATGCTGAACGGTCTGCGTTACTTCGGCGACGGCGTACGTACTCATACTATTTCTGCCCGTTACAAAACCGGCACCGTACGTTTTGTTGATGCTATTCACAGCATGGACCGCAAAGTACTTGCTGTTAAGCTCTGATTTTAAAACAGATTATAGGGCTGTTACGTCTGTAACAGCCCTATTTATCAATTTGTATTGCCTATGGAAAATTTATTAGTCAATAAGGTTGCCGCTGTCAAGGAAGTACGGCAGGCGGCCGAATATCAAAAGAAAAAACAGGCCTGTATTTTAACCGGGTTGGCTGGAAGCAGCAAGCCGGTCTTTTTTGCTGCCGCAGATAAGCTGCTGGGCGGCAAGGGCAGTATGGCCTTTATTACTGCTTCGCGTGAGGAAATACGCACCTACCGCCGCGAGCTTAACTATCTGTATCCCGATTTGCCGATGCAGGAGCTTTATCCTGTAAGTTTGCCGCGTGTGCAGGCAGATACGCAGAGCCTGGAGCTGCAGGCAGGACGTGCGGCCGCACTGCGCTTTTTGAGCGGTGAGGAGCGTGGCATTGTCTTTATAACGGCAGAGGCGCTGCAGCAAAAGCAGATGCGTCCGAGCGGTATGTCCGGCAAGGCGCTGCAGCTTGCTGTGGGCGAGCAGCACGAACAGCGTAATATAGCTGCCGCGTTGCTTGATTTAGGCTATGAGCGTACGGAGCAGGTTGATGCTTTGGGACAGTTTTGTCTGCGCGGTGATATTTTGGACGTGTACCCCATCAACAGCAGTGCTGCGGTGCGCATCGAATGGTTCGACAACGAGCTTGACGCTATGCGCAGCTTTGATGTTGATACCCAGCGCAGTCTGCAGACTCTCACCAGTATCAAAATTGCTCCGCTGAAGGTGGATGAAAGCTTCAGCTATGATGCCGATATCTTTGAATATTGCGCTGCGGATACTATGGTAGTTGTTGATGAGCCGGTGCATGTTTTCGGTATGCTGGAAAAGCTTGATAAGGAAAACAAGGAGCATGCCTCCGAGCTTTTCGGCAAGCAGGAGCTTATAGAGCAGCTTGCCGCCAACGGTGCCGTGCTGGTATCGGCGTTGGGACACAGCTATCTGCAGCAGCTGCCTTCGCTGAATATACCGGTGCGCGCAGTTGCGCCGTATAATAAGAATACTAATTTGCTGGTGGAGGATTTGCAGAACTGGCTGGCGGAGGGAATTACGCCGCTGATTATGCTTTCCGGCAGCATTAAGGCCCGTGGCTTTGCGGATAATCTGCGCAACTACGGACTAAAGGGACATTTTGCCCAAAAGAGCTTTGAGCCGGGAGTTGTCAATGTTACCTACGGTGATTTGGATCACGGCTTCCGCTTTTGGGATGAAGAATGGTTGCTGCTGACGGAAAATGATATTTTCGGCATGCAGAAGCGTAAGCGCTTGCATACTAAAAACCAGGGCCAGCAGCTGCAGTATTTTTCGGATATCAAGGCCGGAGATTACGTCGTTCATAAGGTTCATGGCATCGGCCGTTATATAGGCGTAGAGAACGTCGAGGTTGACGGCATCCACCGTGATTATCTGCTTTTGGCCTATGCCGGAGATGATAAGCTGTATGTTCCGGTAGAGCAGGTCGGCATGCTGCATAAATATGTCGGCAGCGAGGGCAGTGTGCCGCGCTTGTCGAAAATGGGCGGCAATGACTGGAAACGCACTACGGCCAAGGCCGCTAAGGCAATTACGGAGCTGGCGGAGGAGCTGCTGCGTTTATATGCACAGCGGCAGATTATGCCGGGCCATGCCTTTTCGCCGGACTGTCAGCTGCAAAAGGACTTTGAAGCAGCCTTTCCTTACGAGGAAACACCGGACCAGCTGAAGGCGATTGCCGAAATCAAGGCTGATATGGAAAAGCCGCAGCCGATGGAGCGTCTGCTATGCGGTGATGTAGGCTACGGCAAAACAGAGGTGGCACTGCGTGCTGCCTTTAAGGCTGTGCTTGACGGTAAGCAGGTGGCTGTATTGGCACCTACGACAGTGCTGGCACAGCAGCATTATATTACCTTCAAGGAGCGCGTGCGCAATTTCGGTGTAGAGGTTCGCTTGCTGAATCGCTTTTGTACGCCGAAGGAGCAGCGAACTGTTCTGCAGGAGGTTGCCGACGGTAAGGTTGATATTCTTATAGGTACGCACCGCCTGCTGCAGCCTGATGTGAATTTTACCAGCCTCGGTCTGCTGATTATCGATGAGGAGCAGCGCTTTGGCGTTGCCCAAAAGGAAAAAATCAAGAAATGGCATCTTGGTATAGATGTCTTGTCGCTTTCGGCAACACCTATTCCGCGTACTCTGCATATGGCGCTAGTCAACGGCCGTGATATGAGCGTTATCGAATCGCCGCCGGAGGACCGCTTGCCTGTAGAAACCTATGTCAGCGAATATAATGACGGCATGATTAAGGAGGCGCTGGAGCGTGAGCTGCGCCGCGGCGGCAGAATTTACTATATCAGCAACCGCGTCAGCGCTTTGGAGCCGTTGGCTGCCAAGCTGCGCCGTCTGGTTCCGGGCATCAGCATCAAAATTGCCCACGGGCAGATGAATGAGGATGCCTTAGAGGATGCCATGATTACCTTCTATGAGGGCGGCTGCGACGTACTTTTGTGTACGACGATTGTGGAAAACGGTCTGGACGTACCTTTGGCGAATACGATTATTATCGACGGTGCCGACAACTTCGGCCTTTCACAGCTTTACCAGATGCGTGGCCGTGTAGGACGCAGCTCGCGTCTTGCTTATGCTTACTTTGTTTATCAGCCTAATAAGGCGCTCAGTGAAATTGCTGAAAAGCGTCTGCAGGCTATCCGTGATTTTACGGAGCTGGGCGCAGGCTTTAAGATTGCTATGCGCGATCTGGAAATCCGCGGTGCCGGCAATCTGCTGGGACCGCAGCAGCACGGACATATTACCGGCATAGGCTTTGCCGCATATTGCGAGATGCTGGAAAAAACCATTGAACGCCTGAAAAACGGCAAGGAGGCCGAGCCGGAGCCGGAGCCGGTTCTGGAAATTCAGGCTGAAGCCTATATTCCGGACAGCTATATTCCGGATCCGCGTTATAAAATGGAGCTTTATCGTCGCTTCAGCGAGCTGGAATATTCACAGCGCGAGGATTTTCTGGACGAGATTATCGACCGCTTCGGTAATCCGCCGCCGGAGGTGGAAATGCTCTGGCGTTTGGCAGCGCTTAAGGGCTTGTGCCGTGTGCTGAAAATTCGTGGCGTAAATGTGCGTCAGGGTATTATCCGCCTGACCTTCAGCGAGAAGGCACAGGTAAATCCTGAGGCAGTGCTGAAGCTGCTGATGCAGCATCCTAAGACGATGACATTGAAAAATGGTCAGGAGCAGCAGCTGACGTACAGAATGGGTACGTCTAAGCAGGAGCCCCTGGCATGGCTGGAGCAGACTTTGCCTGCTCTGATATTGGAAGATTGAATTAAAGGAGGTGAAAGCAGGAGATGAGCAGTGATAAATTTTTGCGCGGCGCGATGATTCTGACATTGGCAGGACTGATGGTAAAGGTTATCGGTTCTGTGAACCGCATCCTGCTTTCACGTCTGCTGGGCGGCGAGGGTATCGGTCTTTACCAGATGGCGTATCCCGTATACCTTTTGCTGCTGGCGATTTCTGCGGCCGGCATTCCGGTGGCAATATCGATTATTGTCGCAGGCTTTCTGGCGCAGAAGGACTATGCTAATGTGCGTCAGGTGTTTCGCGTTTCGCTGCGCCTGATGGCTTGCGTGGGCGCTGTGCTGGCGGTTTGTCTGGTGCTGGCGGCGGGCTGGCTGGTAGATGCCGGCGTGATTACCGATGCGCGTGCCTACTATTCGCTTATTGCGCTGACACCGGCGATTTTTTTTGCTACGATTCTTGCCAGCTTTCGCGGGTATTTTCAGGGACATCAGCTGATGACACCGCCTGCTGTGTCGCAGATTGTGGAGCAGTTTATCCGCGTAGTGACGATGGTGGTTTTGGCATATGTGCTGCTGCCCTATGGTTTGGAATACGCTGCTGCCGGTGCTGCCTTCGGCGCTGTTCCGGGCAGCCTGACAGGTCTTGTGGTTATGGGCTGCTTTTATCGCTACTATCGCAAGCAATGGCAGGCTGATGCAGTAAAGGTGCAGGCACCTGCTGCCGAGCTTGTGCGCAGCAGTAAGCTGATTAAGCGTTTGTTGCTGCTGGCGCTGCCAGTGTCCTGCGCTAATATCCTTGTGCCTGTTACCAGCAGCATTGATGTATTGCTGGTGCCCGGCCGATTGATTGACAGCGGCCTTAGTGTGGCGCAGGCGACGGCGCAGTTCGGTTATCTGGCAGGCATGGCACAGCCCTTGCTCTTAATGGCGACGATACCGACAATGTCGCTGGCAACAAGCCTTGTGCCTGCTGTTTCTGAAGCCTTTGCTTTGAATAAATGGCAGATTATTGAGCAGAAGGCGGCAACCGCTATGAAGCTGTGCTGCCTGATAACAGTGCCTGCTTCTGTAGGCATGTGGGTGCTGGCGGAGCCTATCAGCCTGCTGCTGTACGGCACGGCAAAGGCCGGCGTTGCTATTATGCATTCGGCGCCTGCCATCTGCCTTTTAGGCCTGCAGCAGGTTACAACAGGTATGCTGCAGGGAATGGGACACACCAATCTGCCAATGCTGAATATGCTTATCGGTATTGCAGCCAAGCTGGTTGCCGTCTGTCAGCTGACGAATGCGGAATACGGTATTGCCGGCGCAGCGTGGGCAACGAACATAAACTTTGGCGTGACGGCGCTGTTGAATATTATAGCGTTGTATAAATTAAGTATAAGATTTTCCTGGCTCAGTATTGCGAAAATCATCGCCGCAGCAGCGGTGATGGGCGCTGTTGCTGTAGAAGCGCATACGCTGCTTGGCGGTGTATCGCCTGCTTTGGCAACAATCGCCGCTATGCTGGCTGCCGGGATAAGCTATATCATATTGCTGCCGCTTTTAGGCGTGCTGAACAGACAGGAGCTGCGTCAGCTGCCGGTAGTGAAACGATTTTTTAAATAATTAAGAAAGAAGGCGTACTATCATGGGAACAATTACAATTGTCGGCTTAGGCCCCGGTGCTGTGGGACATCTTTCCTTGGAAACTATGGGACTGCTGCAAAATTGCGCTCAGGTTATCCTGCGCACGGCGGTGCATCCCACCGTTGCCGAGCTGGAAAAGCAAAACGTAAAATTTACCTCATGTGACGATTTATACGAAAAGGCTGCTTCCTTTGAAGAAGTATATAACAGCGTTGTCGAGCGTGTGCTGGCAGCAGCGCAGAATGGTGATGTTGTTTACGCAGTACCCGGCAGCCCGCTGGTTGCGGAAAAAACCGTTGTTTTAATGCGCACCGCTGCTAAGGCACAGGGCATAAAGCTGGTGATTAAGCCTTCCATGAGCTTCTTGGATTTGGCTTACGTTGAGCTAGGAATCGACCCGATTGCCGGCTTGCAGATTATTGACGCGCAGGATTTTGCGGAAATTGCCGGTGCAGGCCAGCATCCGCTGATGATTACCCAGGTTTACAGCCAGATGGTGGCCGGCGATTTGAAAATTGCGTTGATGGATGTACTGCCTGACGAGTACGAAATTTATTTCCTACGTAATCTGGGACTGCCGGATGAGGAATGTCGTCCGATTAAGCTGTACGAGCTGGACAGACAGCCGCACATCGACCATCTTACGAGCGCTTACATTCCGCCGATGGCTGAGGAGGCAGAGGATACTGTGTTTGCAAAGGTTGACGATGCGGAAGCTGTTCCCGGTATCATCACTTTTGGCGAGGATGAGGACGATTTTGCCGAGGAAGGCGAAGAAGGCTATGCGGAAGACTTTTTGCCGGAAGCAGGCTTTGATGATTTCGATATCCAACCCTTGGCTGATGTTATGCGCACTCTGCGTGAGCCTGGTGGCTGTCCCTGGGACAGAGAGCAGACGCATAAATCCATCCGCAGCAATATGATTGAAGAGGTATACGAATATCTTGAGGCTGTGGACGCGGACGATGTAGAAGGCATGCGTGAAGAGCTTGGCGACGTGCTCATGCAGGTTGTTTTCCATGCCCGCATGGCACAGGAGGCAGGCCGCTTTGATCTGCAGGATGTTATCGACGAGGTCGTAGATAAGCTTATCCGCCGTCATCCGCATGTTTTCGGTGATACACATGTAGAAGGCAGCGATGAGGTGCTGGTAAACTGGGAGGCTATCAAGAAGCAGGAAAAACAGGAGCGCAAGCATGTATTGGACGGCGTATCCCAAGGACTGCCGGCGTTGCTGCGTGCCTATAAGCTGCAGAGCAAGGCTGCCAAGGTTGGCTTTGACTG
This sequence comes from Escherichia coli, assembly GCA_963603005.1. GTDB lineage: Bacteria > Bacillota > Negativicutes > Acidaminococcales > Acidaminococcaceae > Phascolarctobacterium_A. Next base: position 16,991 of record CAVCLW010000026.1, read on the forward strand.
GCAGGACAGCGCATCTGTATGGGCTAAGGTACAGGAGGAGCTGGGCGAGCTGCAGGAGGCTTTGCAGGCAGGCGACAAGGCTGCTGCCGAAGGGGAGCTGGGCGATGTGCTGTTTGCCGTGGTAAATTATGCGCGCCATAACGGCATTGAGCCTGAGGTAGCTTTAGATGGTACGAATAACCGTTTCGCTTCCCGTTTTAATTACGTGGAAAAACAGGTGGAAGCCAGTGGCAAAAAATGGCAGGAGTTCTCTTTGAGCGAGCTGGATAAATTTTGGGATCAGGCTAAGGAACTGGAGCGTAAGAGCGATTTCTGAGGTGAATTTGCAATAAAGTTACTAAAATAATGCTATTTTTCCCTTGTTTTATAAATATTTTCGGAAAAGGCTTGCAGGAAAACGCTTTAGAGTGTAGAATACTATTGCTAGTTAAATATGAGTTACGTTACGAAGTTACGTGCTCCGCAAGCATTTGCAATAATAACTAAAGTCATAATTAAGGAGGAATTTTTGATGAACAAGACTGAGTTAATCGCTGCTGTTGCTGAAAAAGCCGGCTTAACCAAAAAAGACGTTGAAAAAACTATCACCGCTACCCTGGAAACTGTTAAAGAGGTAGTTGCTAAGGGTGATAAAGTACAAGTAGTAGGCTTTGGTACTTTTGAAGCACGTGCTCGTAAAGAACGTGAAGGTAAAAATCCGCAAAATGGTGAAAAGGTAGTTATTCCTGCTGCAACCATCCCTGCTTTCAAAGCTGGCAAAGCTTTCAAGGATGCTGTTAACGCAAAATAAGCTGTTTTAGTGCTTTAAGCCCGGCAGCTGCTGCCGGGCTTTTCTAAAGATATACTGCGGAATACTCAATGCTGGGGGGCTATGATATGGTTAGACGTCGTGTAAGACATAAATCTAAAGCTTTTAATGTCTTTATGATGCTGCTGTTTGTTGCCTGCCTGTTCGTTATCGGCAAGCAGGAGTATTCTATTTATCAGATTAAACAGGAACAGGCTGCTACACAGCAACGTATTGCTGCTTTACAAAAACAGAAGACTGAGCTGGAGGCAGAGCGTAAACGTCTGGATGACCCGCGTTATATTGAAAAGCTCGCCCGTGAGGATTACAACATGGTGGGTAAAGACGAGGTGCCGCTGTTTATAGTTGATGAGAAAAAATAAGGCAGAACAAGAAATGATAGCTTTTGTTCTGCTTTTTTTATTGACACCATGAAAAATTAAAGAGTATAATACAAGAGTATTAAGAATTTTTAAGGGGGATTTTTTTCTCGATGTCACTTGAAGTAGGTGCAATTGTAGAGGGTGAAGTTACAGGTATCACCAATTTTGGCGCATTTGTCCAACTGCCTGAGGGCAAGGTTGGCCTGATTCACATTTCTGAGGTTTCTAATGTTTATGTAAAAGACGTGCATGACTTTTTAAAGGAGCACGACAAGGTTAAGGTTAAGGTATTATCTGTAGATGATCGCGGCAAAATTGGCCTGTCTATTAAACAGCTCACACCGCCGCCGGCTCCGCAACCGAGACCGCAGCGTCCGCAAAATGATAACCGCGAGCGCCGCAACAACAATGGTATGCGTCCGCAAGGCGACAATCGTGAACGCCGTGGCGGTATGCGCCCGCAAAGCGCAAGACCTATGGCTCCCGTTTCCTTTGAGGATAAATTGTCCAAATTCCTGAAAGACAGCGATGACCGTATGCTGGATTTAAAACGTAATACTGAGTCCAAACGCGGTGGTCGTGGTGCCAGACGTGATAAATAAGCAAGCTGGTAATTAATGAAATGGCACTCCTGAGAGTGCCTTTTCTTTTATAGCATAGAAAAATATGGTATGACACGTTTAAACCGCTGCTGAAGGAGATATGCTATGAGGCAGATTGCGCCTGCAGTCTACAAGCTGCGCAAAACAATTAAAAATTTGCTGCAGCCTGATGCTCATTACCTGCTGGCGGTGAGCGGCGGTGCCGATTCTCTGGCGTTGGCACATGCCTGTGCTGCCTTGGCAGCGCAGGGCTGGGGAAGCTACAGCGTCTGTCACGTTGAGCACGGACTTCGTGGTGAAGAAGCTCTGCGTGATATGAAGGCTGTGCAGTGTGCCTGCAAGGCTTGGGGACTGCCCTGCTTTACAGAGCATGTGCAGGCTGCAGCCTATGCAGCGCAGAACCGCCTTTCTACCGAAGATGCTGCGCGCCGCCTGCGTTATGCGGCGCTTAGGCGCGTAGCGGCGCAGCAGGGTGCTGTGGCGATTGTTACGGCGCATCATGAGGGTGACCAGGCGGAAACGCTGCTCTTAAGGCTGCTGCGCGGCGCAGGACTGCAGGGACTTGCCGGGATGCGGGTGCAGCAGGGTGATATCATCAGGCCGCTGCTGACGCTGCCGAAAAGCCTGCTGGAGGAATACTGCAGCGCAGAAGGCATTGCAGTATGCTACGACAGCACCAACGCTGATACGGCGTATACGCGCAATCGTGTACGTCTGGAGCTTGTGCCCTATTTGGAGCGCAGCTTCAACCCCATTGTAGTGCCGACGTTGGCGCGTACTGCCGCCTTGCTGGCGCAGGATGCGGAATGTCTGGAGCAAATGGCTGATGCTGCTTACAGGCAGCTGGCGCGCAGGCAGGAGGATGCTGTCAGTTTGCCGGTGACGCAGCTTACAGCGCTGCACAGTGCCGTAAGGCTGAGAGTATTGCGATGCGCGTATTTCGAGCTGGGCGGCGAGGAGCTGTCCTTCGAGCGTAGCCAGGCCATTGATGCGTTGCTGCTCCGACGCAGCGGCGGTAAGCTTATCCAGCTGCCGCAGGGAATAAACGTAGTCTACAAAAATAAACAGCTTATTTTTGCTAAAATAATATAAAGTATAAGGAGAATGGAAAATGCATGACGATATTAAGACAGTTTTGCTGACTAAAGAAGAAATTGATGCCCGTGTACAGGAAATGGGCAAGCAGATTGCTGCCGATTATGCCGGCAAGGAGCTGGTGGTAATTGTACTGCTGAAGGGTGCTGCCTGGTTCGCTACCGACCTGACCCGCGCTATTGATATGCCGCTGCGCGTAGACTTCATGGTTGCTTCTTCCTATGGCAACGGAACCAGCACCAGTGGCAGCGTTAAAGTTAAGCTTGATGTCAGTGAGGACATCAAGGGCAAGGACGTGCTGGTAATCGATGATATCATTGACAGCGGCGTTACCTTTGCTTCTATCACCGATATGCTGCGTCACTACAAGCCTGCAACTCTGAAAACCGCTGCCCTGTGCGACAAGGCCGAGCGCCGTGTAAACGGTCTGGAGGCTGATTATGTAGGCTTTAAAATTCCTGACGAATTCGTTGTAGGCTACGGTCTGGATTATGCAGGTGATTACCGTAATCTGCCTTTTATCGGCATCCTGAAGCCTGCTGTATATGCACGCAAATAAAATGCAGGGAATGTTCCTGTAAATTGCATAAAACAGTTGCTAGTTTTTCCTATCTATAATATAATAAAAACATTATGAGCTAAGTGGAAGGAGGCTACGTGCTTGAATAAATTTTTTAAGAACGTACTTTTTTATCTGCTGATCATCATGGTAATTATCTGGATGTTTGACCTTTACGGTGAAAAGAATTCTAAGCCTGCTGATATAAGCTATACCAGCTTTATGCAGCATGTGCAGCAGGATGAAATCAAACAGGTAACTATTGTTGATAATGTTATCAGCGGTAAATTAAAGGATGGCAAGGAATTTTCTACTGTTGCGCCTAATGACAGCAAGCTGGTAGAAAAGCTGGAAGCAAAGAAAGTAGACATTAAGGCAGAGCTGCCGCCTCAACCGCCTTGGTGGATGAGCATTCTCAGCTCTATTTTGCCGATGCTGATTATTGTAGGCCTGTGGTTCATGCTGATGAATCAGGGCGGTGCCGGCGGTGGCAAGGTGATGAACTTTGGTAAGAGCCGTGCGCGTCGCTACGATGAGGAAAAACTGAAAATAACCTTCAAGGATGTTGCCGGTGCGGATGAAGCCAAGCAGGAGCTGGAAGAGGTTGTTGAATTCCTGAAGCATCCGCAGAAGTACAATGATCTGGGAGCTAAGATTCCCAAAGGTGTTTTGCTCTATGGCCCTCCGGGTACAGGCAAAACCTTGTTGGCGAAGGCTGTTGCCGGTGAAGCGGGAGTTCCGTTCTTCAGTATTTCCGGTTCTGACTTTGTAGAAATGTTTGTCGGTGTCGGCGCTTCACGTGTACGTGATTTGTTCGACCAGGCAAAGAAAAGTGCACCCTGCATCGTATTTATCGATGAGATTGATGCTGTAGGCCGTCAGCGCGGCGCAGGTCTTGGCGGTGGCCATGACGAGCGCGAGCAGACTCTGAACCAATTACTGGTTGAGATGGATGGCTTTAGTGCTAACGAAGGCATTATTATGATTGCCGCAACCAACCGTCCGGATATTCTGGACCCAGCGCTGCTGCGTCCCGGCCGTTTCGACCGCCAGATTGTAGTAGACCGTCCTGATATCAAGGGACGTACCGAAATCCTGAAGGTACATGTTAAGGGCAAGCCTGTTGGTCCGGATGTAAATCTGGACGTAATCGCTCAGCGTACCCCCGGCTTTACCGGTGCTGATTTATCCAACCTGGTTAATGAAGCAGCGCTGCTGACTGCCCGCAAGGACAAGAAGGCCATCAATATGCCGGAAATGGAAGAAGCTGCCGAGCGTGTTATCATGGGACCGGAGCGCAAGAGCCGTGTCATCAGTGATAAGGAAAAACGCCTGACTGCTTACCATGAAGGCGGTCATACCATTGTTGGTATGCTGCTTGAGCACACTGACCCTGTACATAAGGTTACCATCATTCCGCGTGGCCGTGCCGGTGGTTATACCCTGAGCCTGCCGAAGGAAGATAAGTATTATGCAACCCGCAGTGAGATGCTTGATGAGCTGAAAGTGCTGCTGGGTGGGCGTGTGGCCGAAGCTCTGGTGCTGAAGGAAATCTCCAGCGGTGCCAGCAATGACCTGCAGCGTGCAACTCAACTGGCACGCCAGATGATTTGCGAATACGGCATGAGCGAAAACATCGGTCCTGTAACCTTTGGTCATCGTCAGGATCAGGTATTCCTGGGCCGTGACATTGCCCGCGACAAGGATTACAGTGAAGAAGTGGCAGCCGAAATTGATAAAGAGGTACGCTCCTTTATGGAAGATGCCTATGCTGCTACCGAAAAGCTGCTGTCTGACAATATTGACAAGCTGCATGTGATTGCCAAAGCTCTGATGGAGAAGGAAACTCTGGAAGAAGAAGAAATCAACCAGCTGGTAAAATACGGTCATATCCTTACCGCAGAAGAAAAGCTGCAATTAGTACAGCAATCTGTTGTGGATGAGGAAACCGCTGCTGCTCCCGCTGCCGAAGCTGACGTAAAGGCTGAAGCGCCTGTTGCTGAAGCAGATGCACCGAAAGCTGCTGCAAATGCAGACGAAGAAGCACCAAAAGAATAACAGCCAAAAATTAACGCTCGCGTTCGAAAGAACGTGGGCGTTTTTTTGCTGTGCGCATATATAAATTCCTTTCGCACGTTCCACACACTCCAAGCCGCGCCAGATAGGAACGGATGCCTGACACTCACGAAACTTCATCTAAACTTTCTTCTCCGCACGTTCCACACACTCCAGCCGCGCCAGACAGGAACGGATGCTGGCCGCAGTCGAGCGCCTTTGTTTGCACAGCCTGCGCTGCTTTGGGAACATCACCTTCGTTTGACGCTCAACCGACATCGCTTCCTTCTATAGCAAACTAACGTAACTTCGGTTCGCGGCAAACGCATGGCGATAAGCACCGGAATCCTGCGCGCGGCAAAAGGAACTTTTGGTTACTTTTCCTTCCATGGAAAAGTAACACAACCAGCGCATCGCTTATATTATTCTAACGGATGCACGCCACTCCCAAACCACAATCTAACTAATACACTCCGCGTGTTATACACACTCCATGCCGCGCCTGACAGGAACGGATGCTGGCTACAGTCGAGCGTCTTTGTTCGCACAGCCTGCGCTGCATTGGGAACATCTCCTTCGTTTGACGCTCAACCGACATTGCGTTCTTTTATAGCACACCAACGTAACTTCGGTTCGCGGCAAACGCATGGCGAAAAGCACCGGAATCCTGTGCGCGGCCAAAGGAACTTTTGGTTACTTTTCCTTCCGTGGAAAAGTAACACCTATAACGTCTGCCATAAAGCAGCACTGAAATCCTACGCACACCCAAAGGAAATTTTGGCTACTTTTCCTTCCGTGGAAAAGTAACAAGGTTAAATCCTCTTGCGGAAAAACTCCAAAAACCCCTCCGCCGCAGGCGACAATTTATGCTCCTTACTCCAATATAACGTCTGGTCAAAATGCAGCTTGTCATCAACAAGCTGCCGTCGCACCATCCCCTGCGGCATAGCATCACTCTCTAACGCAGCGACAACCGCAACCCCAAGACCGCTTGTCGCAAAGGTAAGCGCACTCTCCGCCGTAGTGGCAATAAAGGCGACATTAGGATTAACCGCATAATCCTTAAACACATTGCGCAAAAGCGCATAGCTGCCATAATTACAGCACAAGGGCACACCTGCTAAATCCTCCGGCGAAAGCATGCTTTTATTTGCCCACGGAACCGCAAATCCGGCATTATAGAAAGCATAAAAACTCTCCCGCTGCACCTTGATAGTAGCGAAATTGTGCGCCGCAGGCAACGGCGCATTGGCAAAGGCAAAATCAATACTGCCCGCCTCCAGCTGCTGCTGTTGCTGTTCTACCGTAGCATCGTGAAACTGATAGCTGATGCCGGGATTTTCCTTGGCAAAGGGAATAATATAGCTGCGCAGGAAATAGTCAGTGCGTACGTGCGACACGCTGAAGCGCAGCGTGCCGGCGGCACGCCTGCTGAAGGCCTGCATACGCAGGCTGATATCATCTTCCGTATTGCACAGCTGACGCGCCTGCTGCAAAAATGCTTCGCCTGCCTCCGTCAGCTCGATATGACGCTTGCCGCGCTGCATTTTGAAAAGCTGCACGCCGTAGTTTCTTTCGATAGCCTTCATCTGTGCGCTGAGCGCCGGCTGTACGATGCCCAGACGTTTCGCTGCGGCGCTGAGATTGCCTGTTTCGGCAACAGTGATAAAGTTTCTGTAAAAAGCGAAATCCATAGCAGTATCTCCTTAAAATATCAAAAAATATGATTATAATAATCAAAATAAAGTCTTTTACTTAATTATAGAACGGGAGTAGAATTAAGTAAATGCAAAAATAGAAGGCAAACTTCTATTGAAACCGGAGAGGAAGCTGTTATTTATGAAAAAACACCGTTCGTTGAATGTTATCTCAGGTCCCTTACTTTTTCTTATTGTGCTACTTGTATTGGTGCCTATAATTGAATTTAAGCAGGCGGCCGCCATTGCCACGATTTTCTGGATGGGCCTTTGGTGGGTGCTGCGTCCGGTAAATATCGCCGTAACCTCGCTGTTGCCGATTCCCTTGAACGCCATCTTCGGCATGGTGCCGATGGACGGTATTATCAGCAAATATTTTTCGGAAATCGTCGTGCTGCTGGTCGGCAGTGATCTTATCAGCCTGGTGTGGGAAAAAACACATCTTGATAAGCGTCTGGCGATAAAAAGTCTTTGCGGATTGGGAACATCGATGCGCGAGCAGATATGCGTCTGGCTGGTTGCTTCAACGCTGTTGTCTATCTTTTTGCCCAACGTTGTTGTGGTTATGATTCTTTTGCCGGTGGCTGTAAGCATGCTGCGCTTTTTAGGGCAGCAGCAGATTACCAATAATCCCGTAGCAACGCCGATCCTGTTGGCCATCGTCTGGGGCGCAGGCTTCGGCGGTTTCGGTTCACCACTAGGAAGCAGCTCCAATCTGGTAGCAATCGATTATCTAGAAAAGCTCACGGGACACGAATTCATGTATGTTGATTGGGTTATCCGTTTTCTGCCGTTGCTTTTCATCATCATGCTGCTCATTCTGGCTTATCTGCTGCATCTGCCGCTGCCTGTTAAACGTCTTGACGGCGGCAAGGAATATTTCCGTGCTGCTTATGCCAAGCTCGGGCCGATGAGCCGTGGCGAAAAATTAGGTCTGTGGCTTTTTATTCTCGCAACAGGCTTAGCCTTCGTACGTCCGCTTTACGTGCAATATCTGCCGCTGATGAAGCCTGCTTATGTTTTCTTCACCTTCGGCATGCTCACCTTTATGCTGCGTAACGAAACAGGCCAGCTGCTTCTGACCTGGCGTGAGGCTGAAAAGGGCATCATGTGGGGTATGATTTTTCTCTTTTCCGGTGGGCTGGCGTTGGGACAGCTGATTACGAAAACCGGTGCGGCAACGCAGATTGCTAAGGTAATTACGCTGCTGCCGTTGAGCGGAGGCTGGGAAACGATGTTCAGCCTGACGCTCTTTGCTACCTTCCTGACGGAAATCAGCAGCAATACCGCGGCGGCCTCCATCTCAATTCCGGTAGTACAAAGTATTTCGCAGCAGCTGGGGCTGAATCCTATTCCTTATATCCTGACCTCAATCGTTGCCGTAAACTGTGCCTTTATCCTGCCGGTCAGCACGCGTGCCGTGGGTGTAACCTATGGTCTGAATCCTGACGATTTACTGAAAAACGGTATCAAGCTTTCGGTAATCTGCATGTTGCTCGTCAGTGCGCTTGGCTGTATCTGCATGCATTGCTGGAGTCTTTTCAACCATCTTTAAAGGAGCCTTCTTTGTTTACTCCCTTGTCATTGCTGGGATGGCGGGGGAGTATTTTTTTGTAGAGAATTGCGAAGAAGTCTGCTTGAAAATGATGCAAAACAGCGGAAAAAAGAGGAAAATAGATTTTTTTTGTAAAATTGCTGATTTTAGTGCATTTTTTGCTATACAAACGCGGTTTTTTGTAGTAAAATCATATCACAAGAATTAAGGCGGAACGGAAGGTTCCACACATATGCTCAAGAAAGGTTGTGTTATTAAGGTAATGAACGAGCAATCCATGAATAGAAGTTTAAAGAACAGACACTTACAGATGATTTCTTTAGGTGGCATCATCGGCAGCTGTTATTTTTTAGGTGCCGGATATGCGATTGAGCAGGCCGGACCTGCTATTATCCTTTCTTATCTTTTTGGCGGTGCAATCGTCTTATGCGTTATGCTGTGCCTGGCGGAGCTGGCTGTAGCTAAGCCTATTTCCGGTTCCTTTGTTACCTACGCACGTGAGAATATATCCTCAACCTGGGCTTGTGGCGTTGGCTGGGCCTATTGGCTGAACTGGATGGCTTACGTGCCGTCTGAAATGATTGCTGCGGGTATCATTATGAACAATTTTGTGCCTGCCGTCAGTCAACTGTGGTGGGCGATTCTTTTTGGCCTGCTGGTGACTGTAATTAACCTTTTTCATGTTGATAATTTTGGCGAAAGCGAATTCTGGCTTTCCATTATCAAAATTGCTGCCCTCGTGGGCTTCTGCGGCGTTGCCGGTTTAATAGTCTGCGGTCTTGTCGGTGACCATGGCTATTTAGGCGCTAAGGTGTTGCTTGGCCAGGGCGGCTTTGCTCCTCAGGGATATTGGCCGATTGTGCTGACCATGGTTATTATTCTGGTTAACTTCCAGGGTACCGAAATTATCGGTCTGGCTGCGGGCGAATGCAAGGATCCTGCTAAAAGCATTCCTATTGCGGTTCGCAATGTTTCCTGGCGTGTCATTGCTTTATATATCATTCCTATTACATTACTGCTGTCTATTATGCCGTGGGATAATGCCAGCCTGAAGGAGAGCGTGTTCGCTGCTGCTTTGGCAGAATACGGTTTTGACGGCTTAGCCTCTGCGATTGCCTTTGTAGTGCTGGTTGCAGGTGTATCCTGCGCCAACTCCGGCCTGTACGGCGGTGCTCGTGCTCTGCATGCACTGGCTCGCATGGATATGGCACCGGCGTTTTTGGGCAAGCTCAATAAAAACGGTATGCCGCAGAATTCCATTATCGTTTCTGTGTGCGCCTGCTGGGCAGTTATCGTTTTCTATACCTTTAATCCCGATTCTACACTGTATACTTATTTGCTGGCAGTATCCGGCTTTACCGGAGCGATGGCCTGGATTTCCATTTGCTGGAGCCAATATAATTTCCGCCGCCGTCTGATTGCCGAAGGCAAGGAGGATACTCTGAAGTATAAAACACCGTTCTTCCCGTATGTTACGCATTTCGGTATCTGGTCGCAGGTTTTCTGCCTGGCAGTAATTGCTTTGACACCGGACTTACGCCAAACGCTGTATGCAGGTATCCCGATGCTGGTAGTGCCGATGCTGTGCTATCGTTGGCGCAAGCATCACAAGAGCTTGGGTCAGACCAAAACTCAGGTTGCTATGGCTCATAAATCTTAAAAGTATATGGAGGTTGCCACAGATGCGGCAGCCTCTTTTTATGTAATACACGAAAACATAAGAATATAGCAGAGCCTTTTGAGTATAATGCCGGAAGGTGTTATAATAGTTGTTAAAAGGAGAATGGTTATGCAATTAGTAGTAGATAAAATCGCCAAAGCATTTGGCATTCATGAAATATTTAAAGATGTAAGCTTTATGGTGGAGCAGGGCGAGCATATTGGCCTTGTCGGTGTCAACGGCAGCGGCAAGACGACGCTGCTGCGTTGCCTGCTGCAGCCTGAATGGGTTGACAGCGGTGCGGTAAAATTTGAACCCGGTATCAGTGTGGGCTATGTACAACAGGGCTTTACCGATATCAGAGGTACTATCTGGCAGTTTATGCAGACAGCCTGCCCGGAAATCAGCAGCCTGCGCCAAAAGCTGGCACAGCTCGAGGCTGATTCCGGCAAGCTGCAGGGCGAAAAGCTGGACAGCTGCCTGGAGGAATACGGACGCGTACTTAAACGTTACGAATTTATTGACGGCTATAATTACGAAAACCGCATTAAGCGTGTGCTTATCGGTTTGGGCTACACCGAGGACTGGTGGCAGCATGACGCGGCAACGCTGAGCGGCGGTCAGAAAACACGTCTGATGCTGGCGGCGGCACTGGTGCGTAATCCCGACTTTATGATTCTGGACGAACCGACAAACCATCTGGATATTGTTATGACACAGTGGCTGGAAAAGTATCTGCAGGAATTTAAGGGCGGTCTGCTCGTTGTCAGCCATGACCGTGCCTTCCTCGATAATGTTGCTATGCGCATTCTGGAGATGGAGGGCGGCAAGCTGCAATCCTTTAAGGGCAATTACAGCCGCTATCTGGAGCAGAAGGCGATTCAGAGCAGTACGCTGACTGCTGCCTACAATGCGCAGCAGGATTATATTGCGCGCACGGAGGCGTATATCCGTCGCTTCAAGGCAGGCATCAAGAGTAAAATGGCGCGCGGCCGTCAGTCACAGCTGGACCGTTTGGAGCGCATTGATGCACCGGTGCAGCATGAAGAGTTTGAGCTGCGTTTGCCGCCGGCTGCCGAATGTGCGGACAGAGTGCTGATTATGGAGGACCTCACCATAGGCTACGGGGAGAAGGTGTTGGCCAAGGGTATTAACCTGACACTGCGCCGCGGTGAAAAGGCTGCGCTTTTGGGTGCCAACGGTACCGGCAAGACGACGCTGCTGCGTACTATCTTGGGTGAAATTGCACCGCTTAAGGGCAAGGCCAAGATTGGCAGCAGAGTGCAGATCGGTTATTTTTCGCAGAGCTATGAGCGCCTGAACCCGGAGCAGACGCTGTTGGAAAACTTTGTGATTGAATACGACTTTACGGAAGAACATACACGTTCCATGCTTGGCGGTATGCTGTTCCACGGTGATGATGTGTTCAAAAAAATCGGTGAGCTGAGCGGCGGTCAGAAGGCACGCCTCGTTCTGCTGAAGCTGGTGCTGGACGGCGCCAACTGTCTGGTGCTTGACGAACCGACAAACCATTTGGATATTATGGCGCGTGAAGCGGTAGAGGCAGCGCTGGAGGCCTTCGACGGCACAGTGCTGGTAGTAAGCCATGACCGTTACTTTGTCAACGAGGTTGCGGACCGCATCTGGGAGATTGAGAATTTAGAGGTTAAGGATTACAAGGGTAACTACGATTTTTACCTCGAAGAAAAGCAGAAAAAGGCTGCTGCTTTGGCGCAGGCACAGGAGGAAGCGGAAAAGGCTGCAGCCTATGCGGAGGCACAGGCTAAAAAGCAGCAACAGCAGGCTGCTGCTGCGCCGGTGAAAGCGAAAAAGCAGGAGGATAAAAAGCGCCGTTACAGTCCGGATGAGGCTGCAAGACTGCTGCCCAAGGTAGAGCTGCAGATTCGTGAGCAGGAGGCCATGATGGGCCTTTTGGAAAAGCAGATGGCAGACCCGGCAAATCACACCAATCCCGAGCATAGCGCGGCAATGGCAGCGGAGCATGAGGAATATGAGCAAACCATTGCCGAGCTGATGGAAAAATGGGAGCTGTTGATGGAAGCGGCGGAGGATGATTGATGGACGATAAAAAGTATATGCAGCTGGCACTGGAGGAGGCACGCAAGGCCGCAGAGCTGGGAGAAATTCCCATCGGCGCGGTGTTGGCGGACATGACGACGGGCGAGGTTATCGCCGCTGCGCACAATATGCGTGAAACGTGGCATGACGCAACGGCGCACGCGGAGGTCATCGTCATCCGTGAGGCCTGCAAGCGTCTGGGGCGTTGGCGTTTGAGCGGCTGTGCGCTTTACGTTACCGTTGAGCCCTGCCCGATGTGCAGCGGTGCGATTGTCAACGGCCGTGTCGACCGCGTTGTTTACGGCTGTCCTGATGTGAAGGCCGGCGGTGCGGAATCAATTTTCAATATTATTACGAATCCTAATCTCAATCACTGCGCTGAAGTTATCAGCGGCATCTGCGAGGAGGAATGCGCGCAGGTGATGCGCGACTTTTTCCGCCGTCGCCGTCAGGAAAACAAGGCGAAGCGTAAGAGTGAAGCCGGCGCACCGCAGGAATAATTTCAGTATGCGGTTGCCAAGACGTGATTTTTCTTATATAATATTAATGTTAACCTGATGCGAATTTATTCGCCACAATAGAATAATGGAGACGTAGCGAAGTGGTCATAACGCGGCTGACTCGAAATCAGTTTGCCGTTTGCGCGGCACGTGGGTTCGAATCCCACCGTCTCCGCCAACGAAATTTAATCCCGCAGCTTATCCGGCTACGGGATTTTTAGTGTGTAACATATTTATCATTTTGGTAGGCTTTATCGCCTATTAGTTAATTTCTTCTGCTTTTTGTTTGCCAAAGATGTCGCTAACTGTTAAAATGTCATACAAATGCTTTTGATTTTGGGGGATTATTATGACATCGGAAAAAATAATTGATATCTTAAAAAACGGTAAAATTCATCTTTCGTGTGAGCTGTTTCCGCCTAAGCAGGGTTCAGAGCTGCAAAACAGTCTGGAGATTGTCAACCAAATTGCAGCCAGCAAGCCGTCCTATATGAGCGTCACCTATGGCGCAGGCGGCAGTACGGTAGGCTATTCGGCAGCGCTAGCTAAAAAGGTACAGGATAACGGCATGCCGGCGTTGGCACATCTTACTTGCGTTAAGGCTGATGAAGCAAAGCTGGCAGAAGTGCTTGGCCAGCTGCAGGGCTTTGGCGTAAAAAATATTCTGGCACTGCGCGGTGATATTCCGGCAGATATGCAGGGCGAGGAAATCGGCAGCTTTGCCCATGCCAGTGAGATGATGTGCTTTGTGAAGCAGCAGGGTGATTTCTGCGTAGGCGGCGCTGCTTATCCCGAAGGCCATCCTGAATCCGGCTCGCTAGAAAAGGATATAGAAAACACCAAGTACAAGGTGGATGCAGGCGTTGACTTTTTAGTGACGCAGATGTTTTTTGACAATACGATTTTGTATAACTATATGTTCCGCCTGCTGCGTGCGGGCATCAATGTGCCGGTAGTTCCGGGCATTATGCCGGTGACGAATGCCAAGCAGATTATCCGCATCTGCCAGCTGAGCGGTACCAAGTTGCCACCGCAGTTCCGTGCGATGGTAGAAAAATTTGCCGATAAGCCGGAGGCGTTGAAGCAGGCAGGTATCGCTTATGCTACCGGTCAGATTATTGATTTGATTGCCAATGGCTTTGATAATGTACATATCTATACGATGAACAAGCCGGAAATTTTTGCCGGTATTATGAATAATCTTAGCGAGATTGTAGATAAATAGTCCTGCGCTAGGGCGCAAAAGTCAGGTTGTTGTTATGGAATTTAAGCAAAAGGAAGCGCTGCGCTATCTGCGGGCCAAGCCGGGAGATAAGGCAGCAGAAATTTTAGTGGATACGGTTTATCTGAAGCTGCGCAATGAGGTGCAGGCACGTTATATCCTGCAAAAGCATGCGATAACGGCAGATGAGGCAGGCGTAACGCTGGATTGCGGCGTGCGCTTTCATTCACGTGCGCTCGCGCGTCATTTAAAGGGCTGCGACACGGTGCTGCTGATGGGTGCAACACTTGGTAGCAGAGTAGATGCAGCCATCCGCCGCCTTGCGCTTATCAGCGTTGCTGAAGGCGCGGCGGCTCAGGCCGTGGCAGCGGCGCTGATTGAAAGCTATTGCGATGAAGTGCAGGCGCAGGCTGAAACAGGCGGTCTGCTGCAGCGTCCGCGCTTTTCGCCTGGTTACGGTGACTGGCAGCTGGAGGAGCAGCGTCAGCTGTTCGCAGTGCTGAACTGCGCCAAACGCATCGGCCTGACGCTGACGGACGGACTGATGATGGCTCCGTCCAAGTCGGTGACGGCAATCATCGGCTTATCGGAAGATGCTGCCTGCGTGCAGAATAAATGTATGACCTGCAGTAATATAAACTGTCCTTACAGAGATACTGATATTAAGAAAGTTTGAGGAGAAGATTTAATTTATGAATTTTAAGGAATTGTTAGGCAAGCAAATGCTGTTCTTTGATGGTGCCACTGGCACACAGCTGCAGGCACGCGGTCTGCAGCCGGGTGAGCTGCCCGAAAGCTGGAATTTTACACACCCCGATATTGTAGAGGCTGTGCATCGCAGTTATCTTGATGTAGGCTCCAATATCGTAAAATCCAATACCTTCGGCGCTAATCCGTTGAAGCTGGCAGGCTCTGGCCTGGACTGCAAGGAAACCATCGAAGCGGCAGTGGCGATTGCCAAGAAGGCCTGCGGTGGCAGGGAAAATAAATTTGTTGCGCTGAATTTGGGACCGACAGGCAAGCTGTTGGCTCCTTATGGCGATTTGCCCTTTGAAAAGGCAGTAGAGGCCTACGGCGAAATGGTACGTTACGGCGCTGCTGCCGGTGCCGATTTGATTCTTATCGAAACGATGAGCGACACCTATGAAATCAAAGCTGCGGTTTTGGCGTCTAAGGAAAACAGCGATTTGCCGATTTGTGTGACCATGACCTTTGATGAGGACGGTAAGCTGTTGACCGGTGCTACGGTTGAGGCTGCCGCTCTGATGTGCGAAGGCCTGGGCGTAGATGCCATCGGCTTTAACTGCGGTCTGGGACCGGTGCAGGTGGGTAAGCTGTTCCCGCAGATGCTGGCGGCAACTAGCCTGCCATTGATTATCAATCCGAATGCCGGACTGCCGGTACAGCGTGACGGCAAGACCTGCTTTGATGTCGAACCCGAGGAATATGCGGAGCTGATGTACGAGCTGGCAGGCAAGGGCGCAAGCATTGTCGGCGGCTGCTGCGGTACAACTCCGGAGCATATTGCGCAGATGATTGCCAAATGCAAAACTCTGCAGCCCGGAGGTACGCGTGATTGCCGTCTGACAGCGGTATCCTCCTACGGCAAGGCAGTGCATCTTGGCGAAGGTCCTATAATTATCGGCGAACGTATTAATCCTACCGGCAAAAAGCGTTTGAAGGAAGCATTGGTCAACAGTGACCTTGATTATGTGTGCCGCCTCGGTCTGGAGCAGATTGGCGTAGGCGCGCAGATTCTGGACGTTAACGTTGGAACGCCGGGCATTGACGAAGCGGCAATGGCCGCAAAGGCTGTGCCGGCGCTGCAGGCGATTACCGATACGCCGCTGCAGATTGATACATCTAATTACGAAGCAATGGAAAAAGCACTGCGCCTTTATAACGGCAAGCCGATGCTCAATTCCGTCAACGGCAAGGAGGACAGCCTGCAGCATGTGCTGCCGCTGGCTAAAAAATACGGTGCTGTGCTGGTTGCACTGTGTCTTGATGACAGCGGTATTCCCGCTACTGCCGCAGGACGTATCGCTGTGGCTGAAAAAATTATCGCCCGTGCGGCCGAATACGGCATTGAAAGCCGCAATATAGTTGTAGACCCGCTGGCACTGACTATTTCCACCGGTGCCGATAACGCGGCGATTGCCTGTGAGGTTATCCGCACGATGAAGGCACGCGGCATCAACACTGTTATGGGTGTTTCCAACATTTCGTTCGGTCTTCCCGGACGTGATGCCGTCAACAGCACCTTCTTCAGCATGGCGATGGCAGCAGGCCTTTCCTGTGGCATTATCAATCCGCAGAGCAAGCCGATGATGGATGCTTATTACGGTTATCGTGCGCTGGCAGGCTATGACGAGGGCTGCAAGGAATACGTGCAGCATTATGCAGATGCACCGAAGGCTGCGGCTACAACAGTAAGCGAAATGGGACTTTACGATGCCATTGTCAAAGGACTGCAGGGACCTGCGCGTCAGGCCGCAGCCAAGGCTCTGGAAAGCGAAAAGCCGTTGGATATCATTAACAAGTATATGATTCCTGCGCTTGATTTTGTCGGTCATGGCTTTGAAAAGAAAACTCTCTTCCTGCCGCAGCTTCTGATGAGCGCGGATGCGGCGAAGGCAGCCTTTGAGGTTATCCGTGAGGCTGTCGGCGTGGGTGAAACACAGGGAGAAACAGTGATTATTGCTACCGTCCACGGTGATATCCATGATATCGGCAAAAACATCGTTAAGGTACTGCTGGAAAACTATGGTTATCGCGTGCTTGACTTGGGCAAGGATGTGCCTGTGGAAGCAGTTGTGGAGGCAGCCAAGAAAACTGACGCTAAGGTTGTCGGTTTATCTGCATTGATGACAACGACAGTAGGCGCAATGGAAGAAACTATTGCTGCGTTGCATAATGAATGTGACTGTCAGGTTGTTGTCGGCGGTGCGGTGCTCACGCAGGAATACGCTGATACCATCGGTGCCGAGCATTATGCACCGAACGCTGTCAGTGCGGTAAACTACGTCAACGAAATCCTGGGCAAATAATTTATATACAGATAATTTGAGGACTATCATGCTTAGCGTGGTAGTCCTTTTTTACGTTGTTCCGACTTTGGGGTCTTTAAGCAGGAAAAACTGGGCATTGGTCCAAATTTATGGGTCGGGCTGTTACATGAGTGTGGGTCGACCTAGT
>CAVCLW010000027.1:0-34137 GCA_963603005.1 Escherichia coli
TGACGGTAAAATTCCACTGGTTTTTCTGTTTAAGGTTGGGTTTTGTCCCAGCCTCTTTTCATGCAAGAAAGGAGCAGCCATGAACAAAGAATCCTTTGAGAACTATTCTGATGTGCTGAATGTGCAGCAGCTTGCGGAAGCCCTGCATTTGTCGAGGGCTGGGGCTTACAATCTGCTGAAAGAGCCGGACTTTCCCACACTGAAAATCGGTGGTCGAAAGCTGGTAACGAAGTAGGATTTGCTGGCGTGGATGAAACGCCACACCAACGGTCAAGAGCCGTAAAAAATGAAAATCAGCCAACAGGAACACGCTGGACGAGGAATGGGTCGCCGGAGCGTTTCTATTCCAAAATCACGAAAATTCCCAAGTCAAGAGCCGGGGAAAACGTCTGAAAAATGCCGCCATTGCGGAACGAAGCGCAGAAAGGAGCTTTTATGAGAACAGGACTGACCAAGCAGGAAAAAACAACAGACATTTGGTTTGACGAGAAAACACCGACCATCTACATCTGCACCCACAACACTGATTTGAAGAACAGGCTGACCGCCTACGCCGAGCAGTACCCCGACCGATGCAAGCTGACCGAGGACGATGTGGTGATCGGCTGCAAGTCTTTTGAGATTGCTAAGGGACGGCTTTCCTTTAGGCTGACTGCGCCATATAGTGAGGAACGCCGGAGAGCGGCGAGTATTTTTGCTAAGGCCAATAATTCTTTTTTGCAAAAATAAAATTCACGTTAGTGAATATAAATTGCATTTTGTCAATCTCTGTAGTATAATATAATGTAGTCGTATTGTTAGTGAGGTGCAAAATGGAGATTAGCTACAACAAACTGTGGAAATTGTTGATTGATAAAGGTATGAACAAGACGGACTTGCGCTTTCAGGCACATTTAAGTTCGGGAACGATGGCGAAACTCGGAAAAAATGAAAATGTTACGACTGATATTCTTGTCAGGATTTGTTCTGTTTTAGAATGTGATCTGTCTGATATTATGGAGTTGCAGTCAATCAGCAAATAATGTGTGTTATAAGCAGTTCGAAAAATGTAGAAGGAAATGACTATGAATTCTGATAGATTAAAAATGATAGATTTGTTTTCCGGGGCAGGAGGTCTTTCTGAGGGGCTTTCCGAAGCCGGATTTCACAGCCTGTTTGCGTCTGAGATCGTCCCGGTATATGCGCAGACATATCAACGGAACCATCCAAATACGGCGGTATTTACTGCTGATATTCGAAAATTGGATGCAAATGAAGTTCGGGATAATCTTGGTATCGAGCGAGGAGAACTTGATTTAATTGCTGGCGGCCCTCCTTGCCAAGGATTTTCAATTAACGCCCCCGTTCGGACAATCTTGGATGAACGAAATCATTTGTTCAAAGAGTATCTTCGTTTTGTTGATGCATTTGCTCCACGAGCAGTATTGATTGAAAATGTTCCCGGCTTGGTGTCTTTTGAACATGG
Source organism: Escherichia coli (assembly GCA_963603005.1). Classification (GTDB taxonomy): domain Bacteria; phylum Bacillota; class Negativicutes; order Acidaminococcales; family Acidaminococcaceae; genus Phascolarctobacterium_A. Next base: position 1,466 of record CAVCLW010000027.1, read on the forward strand.
TGCAACACTTCATGCAATCTTAGATGCTTTGGCGGAATTAGGCTACGGTGCGGATGTGAGAATTTTAGGAGCACCGTATTATGGAGTGCCGCAAATGCGCTGGCGCACTATTGTATTGGGTGTTCGTGGACGCTCATTGCCTTCCGGCGCATACCCTGAGCCGATTTATCACGCTCCTATTCGGGTCAACTTTACCAGCACGTTCGACGGACAATCCATTATTAAAGCACCATCACCAGAAGCTAATGCAAACTTTGTTACAGTCTATGAAGCAATTGGAGACTTACCTCCATTAACAAGTGGTGAACAAGGAAATTCGGTTAAAAATTATCGTTGTGATGCTTTCTGTGACTACCAACGCAGGTCACGAATTGGATCTGTAGGTGTTCTGAATCATGAAGCTCCGCGCCTGTCACCAATAAATTTAAAGCGATTGGAATACATCAAACCCGGCGGGAATTGGACAGATATTCCTGATGAACTATTACCAAAAGGGATGCAAAAAGCAAGAAAGTCTGACCACACAAAAAGATATGGTCGAGTTTTACCTGATGGATTAGCTTCTACTATTTTAACAAAATGCGATCCGCACTGGGGAGCATTTTTCCACTATGAGCAAAATCGTTCTTTTACAGTTCGAGAAGCAGCTCGATTGCAGTCTTTCCCAGATCACTTTGTATTTACAGGAAATCTTGCAGAACAATTTGCTCAGGTCGGAAATGCTGTTCCACCACTGTTAGCACAAGCCGTCGGACTGTCGTTGCGCTCGGTTTTAGAAATGGAGGATTAACTTTATGTCTGGTTATATTTCTGAATTTTTCGGTTATCGTGCAGAGGATTTTTCTGATACTGCGTTGCAGAATACTTCTAAGCAAGTATGTCCCTTTTTGTCATCTTACTGTACCAAAGCGCTTGGAGATAGAACAAATCGAACGCTTTCTGGTGTTTGTGCGGTAAGGCAAGTGACATCTGGCTCCCCTGATGTGATTTGCTGCCCTAATAGAATTTATGCCGAGAATTACAAGATGCTTTCTACTATTGCACGGAAGGCTTTTGGCGCAGATTATAATCTGTATTCTGGTAGATTGGCGGTTTCTAAGGCTAAAGAGGAAAACGGTGCAGTTGCTGTTTTCGGTCATGGATGGGGAGGCGAACTGCCTCTGCCAAAACGTAAAGGCAAGGGTTCCTATTATGTAGACTGGATTTTAGCCCGACTAGATGGTACTGGCGAACTAATTGAATTTACCGCTATCGAAGTACAGACTATTGATACAACAGGTACCTATCAAAATGCTCGACGGACATTACTTGAAAGGCACCAAATTGAAAAAGACACCGTTGGTTTGAATTGGGAGAATGTCTCTAAGAGAATTATTCCTCAGATTATTTATAAGGGTCAAGTCCTTCAGCGTGAAGAACTGTGCCGGAGCGGTCTGTATTTTGTGTGCCCTAAGCCTGTCTATGATAGAGTGCTTGAGCGATTAGGAGGAAAAGAGAAACTTCCTAAATTTCCTACTCAGCCTGCTGCAATTCATTTTGTGGCATATGACTATCTTGCAGATGTACCTATGGAAGATGGGGAAATTAGGCCTCTTGGAGTTGTTGAAGAATATTGTACTACGGTTTATAAGGTGCAGGAAGCTTTTTCGGCTGTTGATTTACCTGATCAGAATGTATACCGAGATGCTATTAGACGCTCTTTGTACGAATAATTATGTAAAAACTGGAGGAGCATATGGTACTTAAGAAAGTTACAATCCATAAATATAAGAGCTTTCTGACAGAGCAGACATACGATGTTGAAAATCAGATTACCCGAATTGTCGGAAAAAATGAATCCGGAAAGACAGCATTGCTTGAAGCTTTGGCAAAATCTAACTATTTTGAAAATAATTCAGAGTTCAAGTTCAACAAAGATTTGGATTATCCTCGAAGTGAATTAATCAAGGCTCGGAGTCAAAATCCAAAAGCAATTACCTGCTTTTATGAGTTGACGGACGAAGATATTATAACAGTTGAAACCGATTTCGCAGCAGGAATCATTGTCGATAAAACATTTTCTGAAACAACTTATTATGATAACACCAAAGAAACATCTGGCTTTGAAGTTAGTATTGAGGTATTTAAAGAATGGTTAATTACCACTTTCGGAGTGGGTGACCAAGCAAAAGATATTATTCGTTCGGCAAGTACGTTTTCTGAGCTTAAATCTTCTGTTGGAGAAAATGAAACACTACCAGCTATGAAAGAAATAAAAGCTGAGTTAACCAAAATAGTGGCTGATTCTGCAGACTGGGACGACCATCTTGACGGGTTTATATATAAGACCTATATCGAACCGAGAATCCCTAAGCTTTGGTATTTTAGCGATTATTTCAGCATGCCATGTAGAATAAATCTGTCTGAATTTGCTTCGGGAACAATAACAGGAAGTTTATCCGCCGAGGAGTACAAAATCGCAAAGGCACTATTCGAACTGAGCGGACTTCAAATTGCAGATATTCAGAATGAAAACAATTTTGAAGCATTCAAGGCTCAACTGGAAGCAACCTCAAATGCTATCACAGATGATATGTTCGAGTATTGGACAACAAATCAGAACCTTGAAATCCGTTTTGAGATTGAGCATACTTCAAGTGGTATTCGTTATCTAAATATCAGAATTTACAATTCAAAGCACAGGGTAACACTTCCTCTGAAAAATCGCAGCAAAGGGTTCTTGTGGTTTTTCTCTTTCCTTGTATGGTTTAGCAAGATTCAAGGAAACAAGAACAGTAAATATATTTTGTTGTTGGACGAGCCTGGCCTCAGTCTCCATGCTTCTGCTCAAAATGATCTTTTGCGGTTTATTGACGAGAAGTTGGCACCGGAATATCAAGTTATATATACAACCCACTCTCCGTTTATGATTGATTCTCTAAAGCTCAACGAAGTCAGAACTGTTTACGATACACAGAACCCCAAAATCGGCAGTGTTGTATCGGATGCAGTTGAAGAAAGGGATTCCGATACTCTGTTTCCGTTACAAGCAGCATTGGGATATACTATAGCCCAAAATCTGTATGTATCCCCCAACAATCTTCTTGTTGAAGGCATCTCAGATTTGGTATATCTAAATCATTTTTCCACTGTTCTCAAAGAGATGGGCCGAGAAGGATTGTCTGATGATGTAACAATCGTTCCTGTTGGTGGTGCGGATAAAATTGCGACCTTTATTTCTCTGATGCGGGGAAATGAACTTTCTACCGTGTGCTTGCTCGACACCTTTACTGACCAGAGTGCGAAAATTCGTTTGAAAAAAATGGTAGAGCAAAAAATTATTGCAGAAAAGAAAATTATTTATTACCATTCTGTACTTGAACAATCTTTCGCAGATATCGAGGATATGTTCACAAAGGATGAGTATGTAGCTCTCTATAATGGAGCATTTGGCGCATCAGTAAAAGCAACTGACCTTGAGGCAGAGAAACCTATTATGTCTCAGCTAAAACGCATGAATGGCAATAAGTCATTTAACCATTATGCACCCGCAAATTATATGGCAAAGAACATTGGCACACTGACTTTTTCTGAGGAAACCTTAAATTATTTTGAGAAGTTATTTGTCGAAGTTAATAAAAAGTTCTAACCTATTTGCTTAAAGATCGTTTGCCTCTGGGTAAGCGGTCTTTTCTTATCCCCAAAAACGAAAGGAGGGCTCCCCATGCCGAAGAAAAAATTCCCCACCACCCTTGAAGAATGCAACGCCGAACTGGAACTTGCCCGGAAGCAACTGAGCCAGTACCAGAACCGAACCAAAATGCTGGAACGGAAAATTTCTGCAGAGCTTCGCCGGTAGCGCAATCACCGAATTTACCTGTACGGCGGTTTTCTGGAAAGCATCGTGCCGGAGCTGAAAACCATGACAGAGGACGAGGGGAAGGACTTCCTGTACCATATCGCAACGAGTACGGAAGCCCAGCAATATTTGAGAAAACGAGCCGAGGGAGGGGCTGCGGAATCATACCATTGGTAACAAGAGCGCACTTATACACCTCGTCGGCACAAGTGCCATATCCCTCGCCCTGCCGCAAGCGACAGGGCATCCGCATCTCCTATGACCTTGTGGGCTTCATTCCCGTGGATGAAATGATGAAACAGGAAACGGCATGACCGAAGTCATGCCGTCCCTGCAAAATGGAATATTACTTTCTTACGACCCCCGACCGTTTTCAGGAGGTCTAATTTTTTTGTAAGCTTTAAAGTTTTGGCAAACTTATTTTTCTACGCGGCCGGGATATGCTTTGAGTGCTTCGCCCAGAATGTAGATAGCGCGTTCCAAATCCTCGCTCTTTAATACATAAGCAAGGCGTGCTTCGTTGATGCCGCTGCCGGGGGTGTTGTAGAAGCCGTTGCCGGGAGCAAACATAACGGTTTCGCCGTCGATAGCGAAGTTTTCCAAAGTCCAGATAGCAAATTTTTCTGCATCGTCAACAGGCATGTTAACCATGATGTAGAAAGCGCCCTTCGGGTCGGATGCCTTTACGCCGGGGAGTTTTTTCAAAGCTGCAACGATGGTGTCGCGGCGTTTTTTGTATTCCTTGTTAACTTCTTCCAGATAGCTTGCCGGAGTGGTGTACAGAGCTGCTGCACCGACCTGCTCCAGAATCGGGCTGCACAGACGAGCCTGGCAGCATTTGATAACCTGCTTGCTGAGCTCTTTGTTTTTGCTGATGATGCAGCCGATACGCGCACCGCAGGCACTGTAGCGCTTGGAAACGGAATCGATGATGATCAGGTTGTCGTCCAGCTCGGGCATGGTGCCGAAGCTGCGATATGCACCGTCATAAACGAATTCACGGTATACTTCGTCAGCGATTAAAGCCAGGTTATGCTTGCGCACGATGCGGGAGATCATGTCCTGCTCTGCTTCGGTATAAACTACGCCGGTAGGATTGCCGGGGTTGGTGAGCAGAATAGCTTTGGTTTTCGGAGTGATGTGCTTTTCGATTTCTTCTTCGCTGGGCAGGTGGTAACCGTTTTCTACGCTGGTAGGAACCGCGTTGATTTTAGCGCCGAACTCCTTGCAGAAGGTGGTGTAGTTAGCGTAGAAGGGTTCGAAAACCATGATTTCGTCGCCGGGGTCGCACAGAGCCATAACTGCGAAAATCAGGGCCTCGCTGCCGCCGTTGGTAACGAAAATATCTTCAATAGCATAATCCATGCCTTTTTCTGCATAATATTTCTGTACAGCTTTCAAGAGGAACATTTCGCCTTTGGAATTGCTGTAGGCGATTACCGGTGCCTGGAATTCACGCACACTGTCCATGAATTGTGCCGGAGTGGCAATATCAGGCTGGCCGATGTTCAGATGATAAACCTTTTTGCCTGCAGCTTTGGCTGCGTCAGCATACGGAGACAGCTTTCTGATAGGAGATGCTGTCAAGCTTTGAATACGTTGAGAAAGTATCATGAAAAAAACTCCTTGCTGTTATATTTTTGTTTGGGGCAGATGTAACTGCTTTGTTTATTATAGCACAGATTTTGCCGAGATTGTATATAGTAAAATATTAATACTGTATACATTTGACTTTTTTTTACTGCCAGAAGTACGTGAAGAGCGCCGGTATCGGTACGCTGAGCTCCCTGATGCTGCCGTATACTATTACGTTACTCGTCACCCTGACTATTATGCTGTATGCTTTCTGGTTTATGGATTTACCGTTGGGCTTACAGGCTGATTATGTGTACCCGCGTAGAATGTAATATTATTTCAGAGATGATATAATGAAGATAGCCTCTCCTCGGGGAGAGGTGCCGAGCTTGTCGAGGCGGAGAGGGGTGACATCATGCAAGCTCTTCTCTTGTCCTATAGTTAATTCACCTTGCCTCCCCTCTAATGGGAGGTGGCTGCGAGCATAGCGAGCAGACGGAAGGGTGTTATATGTATTTATGAAAGAAGGTCTTTGAAAATGTCTTTGCAAGAACGTTTGACTGAACGCTTTTTACGTTACGCTGCCGTACCATCCCAAAGTAAGGAGGGCTGTGCTGTTGTTCCCAGTACTCCTGGCCAATGGGATATGGCAAAGCTGCTGAAGGAGGATTTGGCTGAGCTTGGTCTGGTGGACCTGGAAATCAGCGAATTCTGCGTGCTGACCGGACGTCTGCCGGCTAACCTGCCTGCAGGCCACGCTCCCGTGCCGAATGTAGGCTGGGTTGCGCATATGGATACCGTTGACGTAAACCTTTCTCCCGAGGTACATCCGCAGATTGTGAAAAACTATCAGGGCGGCGATGTACTGCTGAACGCTGAAAAGCAAATCTACATTAAGGTAAGCGAGCATCCCGAGCTGAACAAATATATCGGCAGCGACCTTATCACCACCGACGGTACCTCCGTACTGGGCGCAGATAACAAGGCTGCTGTTGCCAACCTGATGGTAGCACTGGAAACCATCATTAAGGAAAACCGTCCGCACGGCGAAATTTATGTAGCCTTTGTTCCGGATGAAGAGGTTGGCCTTTGCGGTTCCAAGAAGATGGATTTCAGCAAGTTCCCGGTTGAATTTGCATATACCATTGACTGCTGCGAGCTGGGCGAGGTTGTTTACCAGACCTTTAACGCAGGCAGTGCACACATCAAAATCAAGGGCGTAACCGCACATCCGATGTCCGCCAAGAATACTCTGGTTAACCCGGCACTGGTTGCCGTAGATATCATCAACTGCTTCGACAGAATGCAGACTCCGGAGCACACCGAGGGCACCGAAGGCTTTATCTGGGTGCAGGCTATTAAATCCAACGCTGCGGAAGCTACTCTGGATATCAAAATCCGCGACCATAACAAAAAGATGTATGAAGCACGCAAGGAGTTCATCCGTCATGCTGTGGAATATGTACAGGCCAAGAATCCGAAGGCCGGCATTGAGCTGAACATTACCGACGTATACGGCAACATTGCCGATGCGCTGAACGATGACAACAGAAAATGCGTTGAGTACATTTTCGAGGCTATGAAGGAGCTGGATATCGAGCCGAAGGATATCGCTATGCGCGGCGGCACCGACGGTTCCTTTATTTCTACCAAGGGCATTCCGACGCCGAACTATTTCACCGGCGCGCTCAACTTCCACTCCAATTGCGAGTTTATGCCGATGGCTGCAGTGGAAAAATCTTGCCTGATGACTTTGAAGCTGGTTGAGCTGATTACCAAATAAAAAATGCTTGACAAATGCGTCGCTTTCCTGTAAAATCTTACTTGTTTCCGACGCAAATGCGCGCGAAGCCTATTGGGGGCGTAGCTCAGCTGGGAGAGCACCTGCCTTGCAAGCAGGGGGTCAGGAGTTCGATTCTCCTCGTCTCCACCAATCGTTAATTAGCGGTCTTACTTTGGTAGGACCGCTTTTTTGTGCGCAAAAAAAGAATGCAGTCGTTTTCCTGTTTACAAAGTGCCTTTAGAAAAGCTGGCGGAGCGTGCGCCGTGTTCTAAATATTGACAAGCACAGAAGAAAGTGATATAAATAAGGTACCGAGAAAAATATAGGAGTACCAAAAGTATCATGAAAAATATTATTATCAATGCGGCAATGGAGGAAGTTAATCTGCGCGGCCTGCGTTTTACCATGCAGGATTTGGCGACAAGGCTCAAGGTGAGCAAGCGCTCGCTTTATGAAAACTTTTCCTCTAAAGAAAATTTGATTGATGAAATGGTTGATATTATTTTGGCAGATATGGCGAAGGAGGAGCAGGAGATTTATGCCGGTGATGCGCCTGTAATAAGTAAGCTGGAGAAGCTGCTTACACTGCATCCTTATGCTGCCGAAATGTTCAATAAGAATATTTATGAGGATTTGCGTCGTCTGTTTCCCAAGCAGTGGGAAAAGGTTGAAGCGTCCAGAGCTGAAAGGCAAAAGCATTTGCAGCTTTTAGTTGAGCAGGGCATTCAGGATGGCGTGCTCAGGCCTGTTAACGTAAATTTGGTAGGGCAGATACTGAAGGATGCTTTTGACAGCTTTACCTCGTACAGCTTTTTGGAAAGCAACGGCTTAACCTATAAAAAGGCGATGCAGGAGCTTTTGGATATTTTGTTTAAAGGTATGCTATTAAAATAAAAAAATAGAAATGCAGCGTGGCGTTGCATTTTTATTTTTGTATATTGGTACCCAAAATAATATTATAGTACCAATGGTTTCGGGAGGTTTTAGACATGAAAAAATGGCAAAATTTACTTATTATATGTCTTGCACTGGCAGCGCTGCTGCTTAATGCAGGCTGTGGCAACAATGATTTACGTGATCCCAATGCTGTCTGGGGACAGGCAGATGCAACCGAGGTGGATGTGAATACGAAGGTTCCAGGCCGTTTGGTTGAGCTGTATGTACATGAAGGCAGCCAGGTTAAAAAGGGCGATAAAATTGCGCAGATTGATGCCAGAGAGCAGGACGCTCTTACTGATGCAGCCAAGGCGAAGGTGGAGGCTGCCAAGGCAAGCAGGCTGCAGGCGCTGGCTAATTATGAGCAGGCGCAGCGTGATTTTGCCCGTTATGCGCAGCTTTATCAAAGCGGTGCTGTTTCCAAGTCTGTTTACGAAGCGTACAGCAGCAAGCAGGAGGTTCTGGCTGCTGTTTACGAGCAGGCGAATGCCAGCGTAGAGGCCAGCGAGAAGGCCTTGAAGCAATCAAGCATTAATTTGGGTGAAACTATTCTGGTGGCTCCCTTTGACGGTGTTGTTACAACAAAGTATTCGGATGTAGGCACGATGATTTCCAGCGGTATGCCGATTGTTGCAATCCAAAGTCCGAGCGATAATTGGGTAAACTTTAAAGTCAAGGAAACTGATTTGGCAAAATATACTCTTAACAGCAGCGTTATGCTGCAGGGGCGCAATCCCGAGCTGAAGCTGCAGGGAAAAATTGTTGATATCTCTAAAAAGCCTAATTTTGCAACATATCGCGCTACCAGTGAAAGAGGCAACGATGATGATATTATAACCTTTAATATCAAGGTTCAGACTAATGATGCGCGTGTGCGTCCCGGCATGCGCTTTAAGCTTCTGCAGGGGTGAGAAGAATGCTGAGAGAATGGTGTAGGGAGCTGAGGGCAGCTTTTGCTGCTGAATTTAAGGCTGACGGACGCCTTAATAAAACAGCGCTGCTGCTCCTTGTGTGTCTTCCTCTTATATATACAATTCTTTTGGGCGCTGCCTATAGCGCGAACGTCCTGAACAATATCCCTGTGGTGGTTTGCGATTTGCAGCAAAGCAAAATATCACGACAGGTTGTGTCCAATTATGATACATCCGACCGTTTTACTGTGGTAAAGCACGTAGGCACACAGGAGGAGCTGCTCCGGGCGATAGAAAATGGCGAAGCTAAGGTGGGACTGTATATAGAGCCTGATCTGGATAAGAATATCAAAACAGCAAAGCCTGCCGAAATCGGTATTTATATTGAGGCCTCGAATATGGTTTACGGCAGTGCGTCGCTTGTTGCTTCGGAAGAAATCAATTTGAATCTTTTGGTATCAGGCAGTCAGAGAATTTTGGAGCGCATGACCTATTACCCGGACAGGGCTTTGCGAACTGCTTATCCTGCTACATATGGTGTGCGTATTTTAAATAACCCTACTCATGGCTACTGTAATTTTATGCTGCTGGGGTTGATTTGTAACGGCGTACAGATTTCGCTGTTCCTTTATGCTGCTGATATTTTCTTTAAAAACAGGCGCAAGGACTGGCGGTTTAAAAGCGCCTTGCTTTTAGGCAAGCTGCTGGCGATTGAAGTAATATCCGGCTTGGCTTTCAGCCTGAGTATTTTGCTGGCGCAGGAGCTTTTTGCAGTTCCGCTGCGCGGCGCATGGTATGAGTTTTTGGCGCTGGAGGCAGCCTTTATCTTCTTCTTTGCCGGTTTGGGCATGATGCTTTCCTTAGCCTTTCCTAATCCTATCCTGATGATTCAGGAATCCTTGCTGTTTATTATGCCCGGTATGCTGTACAGCGGTTTAAGCTGGCCTAATGAATGGTTAAGCACCTTGCCGGCTTATATCCGTGTCATCTTTCCTATAACCTATCTGGCAATGCCGATGAGGGATTTATCCTTGCTTGGCTGGTCGGATTTGCTTGTAAAAAATATTGGCATCCTGGCGGGAGCAGGCCTGGTCTGCTTTATCGCTGCTTATCTGCTTTTGCGCCATCGTGCATGGCAGGAGGTTGAGGTATGAAAAAAATCTGTGCGATTGTTAAATATGAAATAGCCAATATTTTTCTTCATGATATCAGGCGCGGTATTTTGCTTATTTTTGCGGCTTCGGCATATCTGCTGCTGTTTTCCTGGCTGTATCTTTTCGGCATCGTCAATCATATTCCTATGCTGATTGTTGACCAGGATAACACTGCTATCAGCAGAAATTTGACGCAGAAGTTTGCGGACAGTGATGCCTTTGAGGCTGTGGCCTGGGGCGACAAGCTGGAGGATGTAGAAAGCTGGTTCCACACGCAGGGCCGCCATAGTGCAGCTTTGGTTATTCCCAAGGATTTTGGCAAAAAGATTCAAACCGAAACCCAAAGCAACGTTATGCTGGTAGTGGATGCTACAAATATCATTGTCAGCAGCAACAGTAATATTGCGGCCTTTGATATCGTCCAGTCCTTTAATCAGGAGATGGGGCGTAAGCTGATTGCCCGCGATGTAAGTCAGGTGCCGTATCTGGCGGAGTTAAGATTGGAGCCTGTTAAGTTCAATTATCGTATTTTAGGTAATCCGCAGCTTGATTATCTGCGCTTTTTCGTTTTCGGACTGGCGCTGATAGCTATGCAGCAGGGTATACTTTTGGCGGTGGCAGCAGCTGTTTTGTGGCAGGGCAACAAGCCCTTGCAGGCAGAATGGGAGCTGAAGCCGTGGCAGCGCTGGCTGCTGAAAAGCTGCATCTACTGGGTTTTGGGCATGGCATCCTATGCACTGTTTTTAAATATCGGCAGTACGTTCTTTGTTTTGCCGGTGGCTGCCGGCTTAAAGCAGCATTTGCTTATCGGCGGCACCTTTATCTTCTGCTTAATACAGCTGGCCGGTGTTTTGGCTGGAGTTTGCAAGGATGAATTGCTGTTTACCCGTATCTCGGTAAGCTACACTGTGCCTGCCTTTATTTTATCCGGCTTTACCTGGCCTTTGGAGCCTATGCCGTCGTGGGTAAGATTTTTGGCGTATTTTTCGCCTTATACCTATGTTTCGGAGGCTGCCCGCAGCTTATATATTTATGGCTATTATTATCGCCTGAATACTAACGCAGCATTGCTTTTTGCCGTAGGCCTGGTGTGCTTTCCGTTAGCTGCAAGGCTGTACTGCAAAAGAATGCACAGATGTTGAAGGAGATTTAGTGATTGTGATAATGAATAGCCGGTCAGCAAAGGAGGAAAAATAATGCTAAGGCGTTTTTCGCACTTTGAAATCGGCTTGCTATATTTTGTGTTAATGATACTGGTGGAAATGGTTCTGCCTGTATGGACCGGAGATGAAAACGGTATTATTGAAAATCTGCAGCTTTTATGGCTGTTGGGAGGCTTTGTATATTGCTATAAAAACCGCAAGGCAAAGTTCCGCAACTGGGGCGGAGATTGTGTTTCTTTATGGAATGCCGGAATGATATACTTTTTCTTGCTTTTTATGCGCGAAATCAGCTGGGGACGGGTGCTTTTTACTAATCCTGACGGCTCATCTGTTCAATATAGCCAAATGGGATTATATGGCAAGCTGGTGCATCCGTTGGTAGGTGTTTTGCTTGTAGTTTTGTTGGTTCTGCTATATAAGGCTCGCGTCTGGCGTATGCTGTGCAGCATACAATTTCCTGCGAAATCATTTGCGATACTCTTGCTGTTTATTTTTGCAGCCTGGCTTGCCGAAAAAGGCAAGTATGCAGGCTTTCATGGGCAGGTGGCAGAGGAGTTGGCGGAGTTTGGCGCATATATGATGATGTATTTCCTTTTACGCGATGCAGGCGAGCAGCTTCAGGCGGATTGATGGAAGTGATGTTATACTTAGAGAAAGAAGTATTATGCTGTAATTTCCTCCGGCTCAATAAAAAAGACGCCCATGATATGAGCGTCTGCGTAAATTATTTAATTGCTCAGCAGCCTTCGTTTTCTTCCCATTCCTCGCTGTTTTCGTTGATGTACCATTTGCCGTTGATATAGATATTTTCTTCGATAGTACGCGGGCCCCAGATAACGCTGCCTTCTGGGCCGTAGTCCTCGCCATCGTCGGGGCAGGTGTCATCGTAGGTAATCAAGGGAACGTAATTATCGGCGCTGTCTGCCTCTATATTATTCATATTATTATTGTACCGCTGCTGTTCCTCCTGCGGATGCAGCATCCTATTGTATGCGTACAAAAGCTTTGCGGCATAGACAACGGCGGCAAGCAATACTCCTTCCTTCGGCAGTTCAAAGAGGACTAAAATAAAAGCCAGAACGGCTAAAACTACGCTGTGGAAGAAGCTTTCTTGTTCATCCAGCTCTTTCATTTTATGTAAAAGATAAATAATCAGCAGTGTTATGGGCAGCAGCACAAGGAAAAAGCCTAATGATGTATGCGTAAAAATTAAAATAAAGAGCGTTAAAAGGAGCATTAAAGCTATAAGGGCAATTACCTTTTTTATGTTACTGCAAAAGCTGTCGATAAAATTCATGGCACGCACCTCACTTTTATCTGTATTATAGCATGCCGGGGAATTTTCTACAAAAAATCTAAAAAAAACTGCAGAAATCGCTTGAATATGCTCTTTAAATGTGATATAGTATACACTATATTAAGGATTTCCCCAGAAAAAAGTATAGTATTTTAAAAGGAGCAAATTATTATGGAGAAAGAAAAAGCATTCCTGCTGTGGTTTGACCAGCTGGAGAGAAAAGACGTAGCAATCGCCGGTGGTAAGTCTTCTTCCTTGGGCGAGCTGACTTCTCATGTTGACGTACCTGTACCGTATGGCTTCGCAACTACTGCCTGCGCTTACAGATACTTCTTTGAAAAGACCGGTCTGTACGAAAAGATCAAAGCTTTAATTGCCGGTCTGGACGTAGACAACAGCGCTCAGCTGCGCGAGGTTTGCGCTAAGGTCCGCCAGGCAATTATGGACGAAGAAATGCCGCAGGATCTGCAGGACCTGATTGCCCAAGCTTACAAAGAGCTGGGTGAAAAGGTTGGTCAGGCTGATCCGTTCGTTGCTGTTCGCAGCAGCGCTACCGCAGAGGATTTGCCGGATGCAAGCTTTGCAGGCCAGCAGGACACCTACCTGAACGTAAAGGGTGCAGAAACCATCGTTGCTAAGGTTAAGGAATGCTATGCTTCCTGCTTTACCGACCGTGCGGTTTACTACCGCGAAAAACAAGGCTTTGACCATCTGGATGTAGCACTGAGTGCTGCCGTACAGATGATGGTATTCTCCAAAGCTGCAGGCGTTATGTTCACTGTAAACGTTGCTACCGGCGACGACAAGAACATCCTCATCGAAGGCGCATGGGGCTTGGGCGAATATGTTGTTCAAGGCACCGTAACTCCGGATAACTATACTGTAAATAAAGCTACCTGCGAGATTGTTGAAAAGAACGTTAACGCGCAGGACATTAAGCTGATCCGCAAAGCTGACGGCGACTGCGAAGAGGTTGTTGTACCGCTGGATGAGCAAAATGAGCAGAAGCTGACTGATGAGCAAATCAAACAATTGGCTGAATGCGCTAAGAAAATTGAAGCACACTATGGCTGCTACATGGACATGGAATGGGGCGTTGACGAGCGCGATAACAAGGTTTACATTCTGCAAGCCCGTCCTGAAACCGTATGGAGCCGTCGTAACAAAGAAAATGGTGCACCGAAAGAGGAGAAGAAAGTGACTACTGATCGCAAAGTTATCGTTAAAGGCTTGCCTGCCAGCCCTGGTAATGTAGCAGGCCGCGTACATGTAATTTTGGATCCGTCCCATATCGACGAATTCAAGGAAGGCGAAATCCTCGTAACTGAAATGACCGCTCCTGACTGGGTACCGGCTATGAAGAAAGCGAAAGCAATCGTAACCGATAGCGGCGGAATGACCTGCCATGCTTCTATCGTATCCCGCGAGTTGGGCATTCCATGTATCGTAGGTACCAAGAGCCGTGGCGAAGCTGCTACCACCACCATTCCCGATGGCATTGACGTAACCATTGATGCTACTCATGGTGTAGTTTATGAAGGCATCATCGAAGAGCCGAAGGCTGAACAACCGGCACAACAGGTAGTTGCTGCTGCTGAATACTTCCCGCCGACCGGTACTAAGATTTATATGAACCTGGGCGATCCTGAGCTGGCTGAAAAATATGCTACTCTGCCTTGCGACGGTATCGGCCTGATGCGCGAAGAGTTCATCTGGACTACCTATATCCATGAACATCCGCTGTATCTGATCAAAATCGGTCAACCGGAAAAGGTTGTAGACCAACTGGCTGAAGGCATCCGCCAAGTTTGCCAGGCTATGGCTCCGAGACCGGTAACCATGCGCTTCTCCGACTTCAAGTCCAGCGAATACCGCGACCTGAAGGGCGGCGACGAATTCGAGCCGAACGAGCCTTCCGCTCTGCTGGGCTGGCGCGGTGCTTCCCGTTACTATGATCCTAAATATATCGAAGCATTCAAGCTCGAATGCATGGCTGTTCGCAAGGTTCGTGAAGAGTTCGGCCTGAAGAACCTGAACGTTATGATTCCGTTCTGCCGTAACGTAGAGGAATGCGAAAAGGTTACCAAAATCATGGCTGACTGCGGTCTGTCCCGTGGTAAGGACTTCAAGGTTTGGCTGATGGCTGAGATTCCGTCCAACATCATCCTGGCTGACCAGTTCAACAAATTTGTTGACGGCTATTCCATCGGTTCCAACGACCTGACCATGCTGGTTCTGGGCTGCGACCGTGATAACGATACTGTTTCCCATATCTATGACGAACGTAACCTGGCTGTACGCCGTGCAATCCGTCACTTGATCGAGGTTGCTCATAAGGATGGCAAGACCGTTTCTATCTGCGGTCAGGCTCCGAGCGTATATCCTGAGTTCTGCGAGTTCCTCATTAAGAGCGGTATCGACAGCATGTCCGTTAACCCGGATACTGTTAAGTTCACCAAGAAGCTGGCTGCTCAAATCGAGCAACGCATCATGATGGATGCTCTGACCGGCAAAGGCCGTCAAGAGGTTGAGGACCTGAACTGGTAAGAGGCAATTAAAGACTTTCAGCTCTTTAGCTAAGCGCATTGGCTTTATCTGGAAGCAGAAAAAGTAAATATGTAGTAAAGAGTTTTAGGACTCCTGTGTTGTAGTAATGCAATGCAGGGGTCCTATTTGCTTTTTTGGGAAAAAATTAAGGAGGTAATCATGTTTTCCGTTATTTTTGTTCTCGGTTTGCTTTATCACACTTATACTGATATGAAATCTATGCTGCTTTATGACAAGGTAACATTAATTTTAGCGGCAGTTGGCTTAGTACGCGCGTGGTATGAGGGGCAGCTTTTTGATGCTGCTTACGGCGCTGGAATTATGTTGGCAATAATGCTGGTGCTGTATTTTGCCAGCCGCGGCGGTATGGGAGAGGGAGATGTTAAGCTGGCACCGGCGCTGGGAATCTGGCTTGGTCTGGAGCAGGGGCTGTTATGTCTGCTACTGGCTTTTGTCAGCGGTGGCGCTGTGGGAGCATTACTGCTGCTTTGCAGGCGTGGGAAGCTGAAACAGGCGATTCCCTTCGGACCGTTTTTGTGCGCGGCGGCAGTCACTGCATATTTTTGTGGTAAAGAAATCATTACATGGTATTGGAGGATGTTCTTATGATGAAGTATGGTAAAAGTATTAGTGTTGAGGAGCTGTTTGAGCCTGTACTGTGCGCTTTGCGCTGCCGATGGCGCCGTAAGCAGGCGCTTTTGCTGCTGTCGCTGCAAACGGGGCAGGTGGCATATTGGCAGAATGGTGAGCATAGCTGGCAGGAGCAGCTGGACGAAGAGAGTCTGGCGAATAAGCAAAGACTTGCCGATACTTTACGTGAAATGCTTTTGAAGCGTGAGGTGGAAGAAAGTGCGATGGTTTTACTGCTGCCTGCAGCTGCAATGATGTATTCTGAACAGATGGTGTTGCCTTCAATGCGGCGGCGTGAACTGCAGGCTGCCTTAAAATGGGAAGTACAGCAGAGTGTTCCTTGGCCTGAAGAGTGCTATACTTATAGCTTTGAGGCAACAGAATTTAGTGAAGCTGGAGAACAGCAATGTCGGGTAACTTTTACGGCTTTACAGGATACGTCACGCACTGAGCTGGAGCATCTGTGCAGCAGCCTGCTTTTAAAGCTGCAGGGCATTTCGTTAAGCGACATGACGCTTGATGAAGCAGCAGATAAATGGTTTGCCGGGAAGTCTCTTCCATCAATATACAGGCAGAAGCAGAGGCGCTTACAGGGGATAGCGGCCACTTTTGGCCGTTATCTGACAAAAGCAGGCTGTGCAGCTTTAGGATTAGCGATTTTGGCTTATGCCAGTGCCTGGGGAGGCTGTTATCTGGCGCAGCGCGATTTGCAGGAGGTAGAGCAGCAATTAGAGCAGTATGCGGAGTGGGAACAGCGTATGCAGGAAAGCGAGGTTGTTGAGCGTAACTGTCAGCGTTTGGAAAAGCTGTTGGCTGCAGTATCTAAACCATCGAAAGAGGCAGGTGGTGAGGTTGAGCACATCTGCCGCCAGATGATGCCCGGCTGTTGGCTGACACTGCTGGAATACAACGGCAGTAAAAAACCTTTAGTGCTGCAAGGACAGGCGGTGGATAATTTGGCCTTGGAAAGTTTTGTGGAGCAACTGCAAAAATGTGGAAATTACAGCAGAGTAGAGCTTCTGCAATCGCAGCAGCAGGGTAACGTTCTTGTTTATAAACTGCAGCTGCAGATGAAGGAGGGCAAGCAATGAAAGCAGGAGAAAAAACAATTAATCTGCTTGCCTGCATAGCGCTTGTGTTGTCTACAGGCTTTGGAGTAAAAGCATTAGAGCTTTGGAATGAACGACAACTGGCGGTAGAACAGACACAGAAGCTGCAGGGGCAACTGACACAGCAGATTCGTTTTGCTGATGAACACAGTGATTATAAGACATATAAAATCAAGCTATTGGATAAGCAAAAGAAATTAGAGCAGCAGGTAGAGCATAATCTGAGCTTGAATAACAGGCTGCAACGCCTGCAAAAGCAGGCACGAGCTCAAAGCATTCATCTAAACAGCATGCAAATGGAGGGCAAGCCTGTGGCTTTGCAGAATGGCTTGCAGATGCAGAAATTGCAAATAAGTGCTGTCGGTGATTTTTATTCCCTGCTTCGCTGGCTGCGGCAGGCAGAACGCGATGGCTGTAAGGTTAAGGAACTGCGCTTGCAAAGCGACATGCAGGCAAAAGAAGTGCTGAAAATGGACATCTCACTGGAATTTCATACTGAAAACTGATTTACCCAATTAGCCTACGCTAATTTTATCTTGACAAAAACCCCATCTTATAAGATAATGTCATAGTGAAGTTAGACTGGGCTAATTTAATTTTAAAGATAGCACTAGCTAATATTGTAAAGGGAGTTGCGTATGAAAAAATATATCTTACTCGTATTTGTCGTAATCATAGCCCTGGCAGGCTACTTCCTGCTGGCAAGAGGCCAGCACAAGCTCGCAGCCAACGCCGCCGTCAGCGTAACCGACAGCACCGGCGCCAAGGTTCACATCCCCGCGGAGCCCAAAAGAATCGTCTTTCTCAATGCCTCCAATCTGGAAATATTTACCTCCATCGGTGGCAAGGCCGTCGGCAGACCTACCAGCACTTCATATCCCGACGACATCAAGGAAAGCATTAAGGACATCCCCGAAGTAGGCATGATCCACGCGCCGAATCTGGAAAAAATCATGAGCCTGAAGCCTGACCTGGTTGTAGGCACCAACGTACCCTTCCACGTAATGCTGCGCAAGCCTCTGGAAATGGCCGGCGTGCCGCTTTACCTGAACATGATAAACTCCTATGAGGATGTGCTAAAAAGCATAGACGACTTCGGCCGCTTTGCCGGCAGAGAAAAGGAAGCTGCAGCCAAGCGTGCGCAGATAGAAAAGGAATATGCCACACTGACGCAGGACGTGCAGAAGGGCAGGGGACCGAAGGTGCTGATCATCTTCGGCTCGCCGGACAGCTTCAATATGTCCACCAAAAAGAGCTTTGGCGGTGATTTGGCAGAGCGTTTGGGTGCCGTAAACATTGCGGACAAGGCCGAGAATGTGAAGGACAGCAGCTACATCCCGCTGAGCATGGAATTCGTAGCCAAGGAAAACCCCGACATCGTGATGCTGATTACCATGGGCGGCAGCAAGGAAATTCTGGAAAAGCTGCGCGCCAATATGCGTGACAACGCCATCTGGCATGACGTGAACGCCGTGAAGAATAACCGTGTGTACCAGCTGCCGCCGAGCCTGTTTACCGTTAACCCCGGTACGCACACTATCGACGCGATGAAGATTATGAAAGAATATATGTATGGAGAGGCCAAGTAATGAGTAATGATGCCAAAACAAAAGAAAAAGTGCGCATAGCAGTGTTCTTCGGCCTGTGTATCCTGCTCGTTGCAGGCATCTTCATGAGCATTGGCAGCGGTACAGTGAGCCTTACGGTGAGCGAAACATGGGCGGCGCTGCTGGGCGAGGCTGATGCGGACACCGACCGCATTGTGAACCTCATCCGCCTGCCCCGCACGATTGTGACAGTGCTTGTAGGAGCTAACCTGGCTTTGGCAGGCTGTAACCTGCAGGGCGTGCTGCACAATCCGCTGGCAGACCCTGGTATCATCGGCGTGAGTGCCGGTGCGGGCCTGTTTGCGATGGTGATAATGCTGCTTTTTCCGGAACAGTCAGCCATGGTGCCGCTGGCAGCCTTCGTCGGCGCCGTGCTTTCTACAGGCATCGTCTTTTTCCTGGCGTGGGAAAAGGGCATTAACCCGCTGCGCATGATTCTGGCGGGCGTGGCGGTTGCCACCTTCTTTGGTGGCGGTATGGCGGCGCTGAACGTATTTTACAGCGACAGAATCCAAGGCACGGTTATGTGGATGGCCGGCGGCTTTCAGGGGCGCAGCTGGGGGCATGTGGAAATGCTTTTGCCTTATAGCGCGATTGGTATTATCGGCACGATTTTGTGTGCGCGTTCCCTAAATGCGTTGCAGTTGGGTGATGAATTGGCCAAGAGCTTGGGCGTACGCGTGATGCGTATGCGTACAATTTTAATCTTTCTTTCCGCGCTGCTGGCGGCGGTTTCCGTAAGCGTAGCAGGCATGCTGGGCTTTGTGGGCCTCATCGTGCCGCACATCATGCGACTGTTAATCGGCAGCGACCACGAATACCTGCTGCCCTGTGCGGCGATTGCCGGCGGTGCGGTGGTAACTCTGGCTGATACGGCGGCAAGAACGCTTTTCAGTCCGCTGGAAATTCCCGTGGGCATCTTCATGTCCTTCATCGGCGGTCCGTTCTTCTTGTATCTGCTGAAACGGAGGATGCGTTAAGCTATGAATATCCCGACATTACATACTCAAAAAATTACTCTGCGCTACGGCGAGCACACGATAATCAGGGATCTGACACTGGATATTTCCCAGCCGGAAATTGTGACGATTATCGGGCCGAACGGCAGCGGCAAATCAACGCTGCTGAAGGCGCTCTGCCGCTTGCTGGAGCCTGCGAGCGGTGCAGTTTATCTCGACAGCAAGGATATCAACAAAATGTCCACGGAAGAGGTGGCGCGCACACTGGCGGTGATGGCGCAAAGCGCGAATGCTCCCGGCGGCACGACGGTGGAGGAGCTGGTGTGCTACGGACGTTTGCCCTACCGCAGGTTCTTCGACGGCCTCAATCAGGAGGACCGCCTGGCGATTGAAGAAGCACTGGAGTTTACTGAGCTGGGACCGCTGCGTACGCGCCTGGTGCATACACTGAGCGGGGGCGAACGTCAACGCGCCTGGCTGGCCATGGCGCTGGCGCAGAAGCCGAAGATTCTGCTGCTCGATGAGCCTACGACCTATCTTGATGTGCATCATCAGCTGGAGCTGATGGAGCTTGTTGTGCGATTGCATAACGAAATGGGGCTGACGGTTATCATGGTGCTGCACGATTTGAACCATGCGGCGCGCTACAGTGAGCGACTGATTGCGCTGAAAAAGGGCACGATCATGGCAGACGGACCTACGGACGATGTGTTCACGCAGTCTGTGATTGAAGAGCTTTACGATGTGAAGGCTGTGATTATGCGTGTTGAGGCCAATGGGACGCAGTACCCCGTGTGCTTTCCATATAGTGTAGAGGAGCATGATTAATGATGAATAAATTCATGAAAACAATCGCTCTTAGCATGGCAATGCTGTGCCTGGGCGCAGGTGCCGCAGGTGCGGCGCAGTTCAGCGATGCGCAGAGCGGTAAAAATTTAACAGCAGCGCAGCTGGCAAGCAAGCTGCAGAAGTATGATGTAGTTTTCTTTGGTGAATATCATGACCAAAGTGAAATACACCAATATGAATTAGAGCTTTTGGAGGCAATGTATAAGGCAAAAGGCGCGAAACTGGCCTTATCCATGGAAATGTTTGAGGTAGATAACCAAAGTAAGTTAAATAACTTTTTGGCAGATACTCTGAGCGAAGAAAATTTTCTCGCTGCAAGCCGTCCCTGGCCTAATTATCGTACGGATTATGCTCCGCTGGTAAATTTTGCCAAAGAAAAGAAAATGCCCGTTATTGCCGCTAACGTACCGCGCTTTTTGGCAGCGCACGTAGCGAAAAACAACGCTTCGACGGAGGGCGTGGAGGCGCAGTATCAGCAATGGCTGCCCAAGCATACCTATGCTCCCGAGGGCGCGTATAAGGATAAATTCTATGCGCAGATGAGCTCCCCGGCAGCTCCGATGAAAATGCCGCCGCAGCGCCTGGCTGCCGTGTATGCGGCGCAATGCCTGAAGGATGACAAGATGGCCGAGAGTATTGCTGCGTTTGCCGACGCACATCAGAATATGCAGATTTTGCATATCAACGGCTGCTTCCATTCCGATGCGCATCTGGGAACAGCGCAAAAGCTGGAAGCTTTGCGTCCTGAGCTCAAGGTTGCCGTAATTACACCGCTGGAGCGCAAACAGAAGGGCGAAAAGCCTGCGGGTGATTTTGTCGTTTGGTTCGACAGAAAATAAATTCTTCCGATATTTTTTTATCCGTGGGTTAGCGGTCGCTGACCTTGCGGGTGTGAAATATACCATAAAAATAAGCAGAAAAAAGAGGTGCATTATGAGAAATTTAAACAAAAAGAAGATAGCCTTACTTACTGCCTGTGTTGTCAGTGCAGTCGGCCATATGGCATTTGCTGCGGAGGCAGATAATTACGATGAATACAGCGGTGCGGATTACGTTGTTACCGCTACCAAGACACAGCTGGAGAAAAAAGAGGTTCCGCAAAGCGTTGAGGTTATCACCCAAGAGGATATCAAAAATACTGCTGCTTATAACGTGCGCGATGCCTTGCGTTTTGCAACTAACATTGATGTGCAAGAGGTTGGCATGACCGGCAATGTGGTTATGGTTCGCGGTATGGAAAGCAAGCATACGTTGATTTTGGTTGACGGTCGTCGTATGGCTGCCGAAAACACCGGTTCTACAATGAATGCCTATGAGCTGAGCCGTATCAATCTTGCAGATGTAGAACGCATTGAAGTTATTCGTGGCAATGGTTCTGCTTTGTATGGTAGCGATGCTATGGGTGGTGTTATTAACATCATTACAAAGAAAGCAAACAAAGAACACGCAAGCATCGGTGCTCATACCGGTACTAAAGAAATGGGTACAAACTTCTATTATTCTTCCGGACGTCAAGGCAAAGTAAGTGTAAAAGCCAGCGGCGGTATTGAAGATGTCCGTAAAGAGGTTAGCGGCTATTACAATAAAACCAAAGGCTACGATACCAACAGCTCCAATATGTATGGACCTCGCCGTTTCTTAAATCTTGGTTTTGATTATGCCTTTGATGCTAACCGTGGTCTTGCTTTAGATTTGAATTTTATGCGTGAACAGTTCACCAGTAATAGCAGTGAAGGCACTGACAAAGGTGTTTATAATTATGATAACAACCGTTCCGATTATGCTTTGACCTATTATGGCAAGGATAATAAAAACGATTATAATCTGCGTATGTATTACAATACATTGAAGAAAAGCAACGTAACAAACGAAAATAATGCTATTACCGATTTTGACCATACCTCGTATGATACTTTGGTGTTTGAAGGCAAAAACAGCATGAAGCTGAATGATAAAAACACTATGACTTATGGCGCTGAATGGACTACGACCAATATGCGTGGTACACGTTTCGGCGGTGGCGGTGATAACAAATATAGCGAAACCTTTGCAGGTATCACTAAAGCAGGTTCTGAAAAGGATGTAGATACTTATGCTGCTTATCTGCAGGATGAATGGAAAATTACTGATAAATGGCTGCTTATTCCTGCTGTGCGTTTTGACCATCACAATGCCTTCGGCAGTCATACATCTCCTAAAATCGGTACTACCTATAGCTTCAGCGATAATAGCCGCTTTAAGGTCAACTATGGCAAGAGCTTCCGTGCGCCGACAGTATATGAATTGTACTCTACCATGGATAAACGCATGGGCATGATGAATGTTCAGGTATTAGGTAATCCTGATTTAAAACCTGAGAAAGCAACTAATTTCGACATCGGTTTGGAAGCAGAGCAAGGTAAATGGTCCGGCAAATTAGGTTATTATCATAATGAAATAGATAATCTTATTGATTCCGATATGTTCTATCAAGGCTATGTTCCCGGTGTCGGCATGGTTGTCAAGAGCAAATATTATAATGTAGGCGAAGCGGAAATCAGTGGTGCAGAAGCAGAGGTTGGTTACAATTTCAATGATAATTGGAATGTTAAGGCTACTTATAACTACACGGATGCTAAGGATAAAACCACTAATGCTCGTCTGAATAACAGAGCCAGACAAAACGGTGTTGTCCAATTAAGTTACACCGATAATGCAGAATTGCCGTTTACCGCAACTTTGTGGTCTAAGTGGTATGTAGATTATCTGTACAAGGTTTCCAAAAATGTTAATACCTATACCTTTAACACGTTTAACTTTGTTGCAGACAAGCAAATTACTAAAAATCTGCATGTTTATGCTGGTGTAGACAATATCTTTGACAAGACCTTACCCTATGATGAAAATCATAGCTATACTATCGACGGCCGCACCTGGCGTGTAGGCGCAGAGATGACCTTTTAATTAACTCAGAGTTTTGATTCCATAATATACAGCATACTGCTCCTTTCTGTACTTTGGGGAGCAGTATGCACCTCCTGTAAAAGTACGACAGCATTTGTAGATTTGTGAGGAAAATATGCAGGCAATAACAGATTTGATAATGTACTTTCATAAGGGCGGACTGGTTATGTGGCCATTGCTCGCCTGTTCTATAACTGTGATAGCAATCGCCATTGAGCGGTTTATATATTATAAGAGCGTGGACAGCGGCGCAGCCTTTGCCTCCCGCTATTGTGCCGCCGTGCGCAGCGGTGATTTTGCTGTGGCGACGGAGCTGGCGCGCAAGGGCAGCGGTCAGTGCGCGCAGATGCTTGCCGATGTGGAGGCTGTTGCAGGCGGTAAGGCAGAAAAGAGCGCCTTCCTCGAAAGCCGTGCCGGTATTTTTATGGCGACGCTGCGCGATAAGCTGGATTACCTAGGCATTATCGTAACGATGTCCCCGCTTCTGGGACTGCTGGGCACTATCGTGGGCATGATCGGTGCCTTCAGCATTTTTAATGTAGAGGCAGGTGCGCCGATGGCGATTACCGGCGGCATCGGTGAAGCGCTGATTGCAACGGCGACGGGCTTGTGCGTGGCTATTCTTTCACTGTGCGCACATTCCTATTTCGCTCACCGTATGGACAACATGATTACGGATATGGAGCAGTGCTTCAGCGCGCTGCTGGAGGCTGAAACAAGGAGAGGAAGATCATGAAGCTGCGAGATGTGCGTAACAGGAAAACGCCGCCGCTGATGATTATCCCGATGATTGATATTATGTTCTTCCTGCTGGTCTTTTTTATGCTGAGCACGATGTATATGATTGACCTGAAAACGATTCCGGTGAAGCTGCCGCAGGCTAAAAATGCGGCGACGGATACTACGACCACCTTCGCCGTGACGATGAAGGCCGACGGCAGTATTTATCTGGGCGATGCCCAAACGGATGCGGAGGCCTTGGCGCTGCAGGCAGGCCTGGAGCAGAAGAAGAACAAAAACTTCGCCGTTGTCATCCGTGCGGAAAAGGCGCTGGAGTACGGCGAGGTGATTAAGCTGGTAGATAAGCTGAAGGGCGCAGGCGTAGCACGCTTCGGCCTGGCGACGGATGGCGGTAAGTAACGATGAAGCAGATAGAAAAGCTGCAGGCGAAGGCACGTCATCGCTTTGGCTTTTGCAGTTCACTGATAATACATTTTATATTGTTCGTCGCACTGGCGTTTTCGGGCGTTTTTGCCATGCAGCCGCCGGTTGCGGATGCTGACAATGTTGTGTTCTTTGATGCCGGCGGCGGAGGCGGCGGTGGCGGCGATGAAGCTGTCGCTGATGCTGCCGACGATGGCGAGGAGCAGGTGGAAGAAGTCGTGGAGGAAGAAACGATTACTCTGCCTGATGGCAAGATAGAGCATAAGCAGGTTGTGAAGCATGTAGTGAAGCATGTGCCTGCAGGTGCAAAAAAAGGCAGCGGCAGTGGCAGCGGCGGCGGTCACGGAACAGGCCATGGCACAGGCACTGGCAGCGGTATTGGTGCAGGCAGCGGCAGTGGCAGCGGCGGCGGTCACGGTGCGGGACACGGCAGCGGCATTGGCGATGGCACAGGCCCCGGCATTGCGCGCAATCCCAAGGTGCCTCCGCGCGTATCTTCAACTGTGGCTCCGGTTTATCCGCAGGCATTGCGTGATGCGGGAATCGGCGGGCGCGTTGTCGTGCGTGGCGTTATAGGAACTGACGGGCGCGTAGAAAGCGCCGAAGTAGTGCGCTCCAGCGGCAACAGCACCTTGGACAACAACGCCCTCAGCGCCTTCTATAAATGGCGCTTCAGTGCTGCCAAAAACGACGCCGGCCAAAAAGTACGCTGCTACTTCGTACAAGGATTCCCGTTTGTAATAGAATATAAATAATAGGCTTGCACGCGAAAACTAGGCATAATGTTATAGAACGCAAACGTAAGGGAAGCAGGCTATACTTCGCTTAAACAAACAGCACGTCATTCTTAGCTAGTACGTTCAGCACACTACCCTTGGCGCTGCGCAGACCGGAACGGACGACGGGCTCGCTAGAACTACGATGTCAAGCGAACTGCGCAAGCAACGGACAGGCACAGGAATTTTTCGCTGGAGTGTTGACGCATCCTGCGGATGAACGCCATGCAAAAATCAGCGACGTGAAAAATTTTGCGAATCTAGTCGCCGGAATCCGGCGGAGCAGCCATTAAGGGCGTTTTTTGGATACTTTTTGCCGCCCCGGGCAAAAAGTATCATAGCACACAAGCGTAAGCAAGCAGGCTGCACTTCGCATTAAACAAACAGCACGTCATTCTTAGCTAGTACGTTCAGGACACCACCCTCGGCGCTGCGCAGACCGGAACGGACGACGGGCTCGCCAGAACCACGATGTCAAGCGAACTGCGCAAGCAACGGACAGGCACAGGAATTTTTCGCTGGAGTGTTGACGCATCCTGCGGATGAACGCCATGCAAAAATCAGCGACGTGAAAAATTTTGCGAATCTAGTCGCCGGAATCCGGCGGAGCAGCCATTAAGGGCGTTTTTTGGATACTTTTTGCCGCCCCGGGCAAAAAGTATCATAGCACACAAGCGTAAGCAAGCAGGCTGCACTTCGCATTAAACAAACAGCACGTCATTCTTAGCTAGTACGTTCAGGACACCACCCTCGGCGCTGCGCAGACCGGAACGGACGACGGGCTCGCCAGAACCACGATGTCAAGCGAACTGCGCAAGCAACGGACAGGCACAGGAATTTTTCGCTGGAGTGTTGACGCATCCTGCGGATGAACGCCATGCAAAAATCAGCGACGTGAAAAATTTTGCGAATCTAGTCGCCGGAATCCGGCGGAGCAGCCATTAAGGGCGTTTTTTGGATACTTTTTGCCGCCCCGGGCAAAAAGTATCATAGCACGCAAGCGTAAGGAAGCACACCAATTCATAAATAATAATAATACCCACAAGGAGAAAAACATGAGAAAAATAGCAATCTATGGTAAAGGCGGCATCGGCAAATCCACCACCACCTCTAATTTATCCGCAGCACTCGCATTAAAAGGCTACAAAGTAATGCAAGTAGGCTGCGACCCCAAAAGCGACAGCACCAAAAACCTCATGGAAGGCAAACGCATCCCCACAGTATTAGAACAACTGAAAGCAAAAGGCGAAGCCTTGAAATTAGAGGACATTGTATTTGAAGGCTTCGGCGGCGTTCTGTGCGTAGAAGCCGGCGGCCCCACCCCCGGCATCGGCTGTGCAGGCCGCGGCATCATCTCCGCCTTTGAAAAGCTGGCAGAGCTGGAAGCCTTTGAAACCTACAAGCCTGACATTGTTATCTACGACGTCTTAGGTGACGTAGTCTGCGGTGGCTTCGCTATGCCCATCCGCGGAGGCTACGCACGCGAGGTATTCATCGTATCCTCAGGTGAAATGATGGCCCTCTACGCGGCAAGCAACATTGCCCAGGCCATCAAAAACTTCGGCCGTCGCGGCTACGCACGCTTAAAGGGCATCATCCTCAACGCCAAAAACATTGAGAATGAGCAGGAGCTGGTAGCCAAGGCTGCCGCAGAAATCGGCACCGAGGTTGTGCAGTACGTACCGCGCAGCGGCGATATCCAAATCGCCGAAAATCAGGGCGGTACCGTCAGCGAATTTGTCAAGGACTCACCGATGGTACAGGTATACAACGAATTAGCCGAGCATGTGCTGGCTATGAGCGAGGACGAAGAAGAATAGGAGGCAGTACATGGGCTTAAAGGAAGATGCAATGTGGAAGATGGCCGAAAAAATGGGCATGCCCAAAAGCGCCATCGAAGCCATCAAGGCCAAGCAGAAAAACGGCGACAAGAGCGCTATGCCCGACATGGGCAAGATGATGAGCATGCTGCAGGCCATGAAGGGTGACAAGAAGGACGAAATGCGCAAAATGGCTGAGAAAATGGGGATGCCGCCGCAAGCTGCAGGCATGGACGGCAACGAAATCTTAGGCCGCCTAAACCGCCTGAGCAAGGTGCAGACGATCAAGGATGTGCCCCAGCTCACAACAGCGCTGTTCCCCGGCACCCACTGTCCGCTGATGGGCGCGGCGATGGTGGCAGGCGGTATCAACGATTGCCTGCTGGTAATCGTTGGCACGGACGAATGCAGCTATTACACCAAAAGCCTCACTATCAACGAGCGCTACGGCGGTATTGCGGGACGCTGTGTTTCCGTAGTACTCGACAGCCATGACGTAACCTTCGGCAGCACCGAAAGCATGCACAAGGCTTTCAAAGAAATAGTGGCGGAATATCAGCCGAAATGCGTGATGCTCGTAACCACCTGCGTAATTGAGGTAATCGGCGATGATTACGACGCCATTGCCGCAGAGCTGACAAAGCAGTACAGCATTCCGGTAATGGCGGTGCACACCGAGCACTTTAAGTGCGAGGATCACTTTCCCGGTCTGGAGCGCGCCATCACTGCCTGCGCCGCCATGATGCAAAAGCAGGACTGCGACGGCAGTGTCAACGTTCTGGGCCAGCGCATGGGCAACTTTGCCGACACGGAGCTGCACGCATTTTTGCAGGCAGCAGGCGTCAAGCTGGGCGTACAGCTGCCCAGCGGCTGCACTGCTGAGGAAATCCGCCGTGCTCCCGCAGCGAAGGTGAACATCGTCGTGCATGATATCGCGCTGCCGTTGGCGCAGACTATGCAGGAGCAGTATAACATTCCCTATGTTTACTTTAACCGCTTCGCAGCGCCGGAAAAAATCCTGCAGACCTATCAGCATCTGTTTAATTATCTGGAGCTGCCGCTGCCTGCGGAGATTGGTGCTAAGTTTGAGGAATGCAAGGAAATGGAGCAGAAGGTGCTGCCTGACGTAAAGGGCGTGCCCTATATCTACGGCAATACGCAGTATGACTGCTTCGAGCTCAACAGCTATCTGTGCAGCCTGGGCCTGGTGCCGCAGCTGATTCAGAGCAATAAGCTGAGTGAGGCTAATTTTGCTGATATCGAAAGCATTCTGGCGCAAACCGACCCGTACATCTGCAAGTCGGCGAATATCGCACCGCTGCAATATGTTTACGACGTACTGCATCCGTGGTTCTATATGGGCCATGAGTTCGGTGAGCGCCTGCGCCGCAAGGGCATTGCCCTGCTGCACAGCGACCCGGCAGGCAAAATGCTGGGCTTTGAATGCAGCAGCTTCATGCTGCAGGCAGTGGCGAAGGCTGTAGCCGACGCAAAGAAATTCAGAGAGGAGGCCGGCCTGTGAGCTTAGTAAGATTTTTACCGACACCGTCGGACAGAATGGGAATTATCTGGAGCCTTTTGGCCGTACAGGGCGCTATCGTGCTGGAATACGGCCCCGCCGGCACCACGCACTACAGCATGGGCTTATACGGAGGCTTGGGCCTGCGCTTTCAAAACCGCCTCTTCACCACGCATATGAGCGAGGATGATGTTGTCATGGGCGATGTAACACGTCTGGAGGAAGCAATTATCGAACTGGATAAAAGCTATGCGCCGAAGGTTATCTTCGTCGTAGCCTCTTCCGTAACTGCCGTCATCGGCACCGACATCAAGGGCGTGTGCCGTTATATGCAAAACGAGGTCAAGGCTAAGCTTGTGGCCTTCGAGCAGGGCGGCTTCCGCGGTGATTACAGCGTCGGCCTGGCGGAAACCTACAAGCTGCTCGTGCGTAATCTGCCGCAGAAGGATGCAGTGCAGGAGGCGGGCGTGTACAACATCATCGGCGCCTCTGCGTGGCGCTACCGCATGGCTAGCGACATCTGGGAGGTAAAGAGCCTGCTGGATGAAGCGCTGGACCTGCGCTGGAACGCCTGCCTTTGCTGCGACACCAGCGTAGACGAGCTGCAGGCCATGGGCAAGGCACAGGTAAATATTGTGCTGGGCAACGAAGGTCTTGCCGCTGCCAAATACCTTGAAGAAAAGTTCGGTACGCCATATGTTTATGCCGTTCCCTATGGCTACAGCGGCACCGTAAGCTTTTTGGAGCAGGTAGGCGCAGCGGTTGGCAAAGCTCCTGAGCCCATAGTGCTGATGCGCATCAAAATGAAGGAAAAGGGCATGTCCATGCTCAGCATGTATGCCATGATGGGCGGCAGCAAGCTAAGGCAGGCCGCTGTTAAGGGTGATTATGACCTGGTACGTGGTGTGGGCGCTTTCCTGGAGCAGGCAGGCATCAGCGTGACGCACAAAATGTGTGCGCACAGCCTGAAGGCCATCACCGAACCGGCGGCAGATGTAGAAGCCTACGCCGAGGAGGGCGAATGGCTGCAGAAAATCTGTGAGCTGCGCGACACGTTGCTTTTCGCGGACGATGTGCGCTCACGCAGGCAGATGCAAGCAACACGAAGGTGCTCATCAGCGCGCCGTTTATGAATGGCGTAGTGGCAACACACCTGCCGTTTATGGGCGAAAAGGGTGCTGATTTCCTGTTGGAGCAAATCCAGGGATATTATCAAAAGTAAAGTTTAAAGTAAAAGGAGGACACTATCATGAAACAAATTCCTGTAATTTTTTGGACCGGTACCGGTAACACACAAATGATGGCTGACGCTGTTGCAGAAGCAATCAACGCTGCCGGTGCGGAGGCTGTTGAAAAAAATGTCAGCGAAATCACTGCTGACGAGGCTGCAGGCTATGACGCTTTGGCATTGGGCTGCCCGGCAATGGGTGCAGAGGTGCTGGAGGAATGCGAATTCGAGCCGTTCTTCACCGAGCTGGAAGGCAAGCTGGCAGGCAAAAAGGTAGCGCTCTTCGGCTCCTATGGCTGGGGCGGAAGCTATATGCAGGATTGGGAAGCACGCGTTAAGGACGCGGGTGCGACACTTGTGGCTGACGGCGTACTGGCGCTGGGTGCTCCCGACGACGAAGCAATGGCCAAGCTGGCGGAAGCAGGCAAGCTGCTTGCCGAATAAGGCTTAAGCAACACAAAAAACTGCCTTTCGATTTTAAGAAGGGCAGTTTTTTAGTGAAGCGCTTGTGTTATAGCAATTGGCAAATAGCTCGCTTTATGATATTATTTAAGAACACATCCTATTGACTTTATACCTGCTATATAGTGTAGACTGTATCATCATAAAAGAAAGTATATAACGTCGCGGCAACGTTTTGGCAAAAGCTGCTGCCTGCGCTTTAGAATATATATGAATAGAGGATAGGAAAGCTTTATGTTCAAAACATTTCTCAGCTATTATAAACCGTATAAGGGCATTTTGCTCTTTCTTGTGATAGGCTCGCTGCTGCGTGCGCTGCTCGAGCTGTTCTTTCCCTATGTAGTGAAGCTGATGCTGGAACAGCAGCTGCCGCTTAAAAATCTGCCGCTACTCCTTGAATGGTCGGCAGCACTGCTTGCCATGTATCTGGTAAACTTCGGCATGCATTTCAGCATTATCTACTGGGCGCAGTCCATGAGCTATTCCATGGAACGCGATATGCGCCGCGATTTGTTCAGCCATCTGCAGAAACTGTCCTTCGGCTTTTACGATAAAAATAAAAGCGGTCAGCTGCTTTCGCGCCTCACCAGCGATTTGAGCGAAATTAACGGCTTCGCAGGCAATGCGCCGATTGATCTTATCGTCTGCGGGCTGACGATGGGCGGCACGATGGTTATTCTGATTTACATGAATCCTATGCTGGGCAGCCTTATTGCCTTCCTGCTTTTGCTGAAGGCAGTGCATACCGTTTTCGTCAATCTGCGCATGAAAAGGGCCTTCTTTGCTAATCGTGTGGCAATGGGCGAGGTAACGGGCAAGGCTGCAGAAAGCATTAACGGCGTGCGTCTGATTAAAGCCTTTGCCGGTGAGCGCAGCGATATGGCGCAGTTTATGGAAAAGGCGGATGCCTATCTGACAGTATGTAAAAAATCCTTTAAAATAACATCTTATTTCGTCGGCAGTATGATTTTCTTCAGCAACTTTATCAATGTGGCGATATTAGTCGTGGGCGGTCTGCTGATAAATCAGGGACTGATGAGCTTCGGTGAGCTGGTGGCCTTCTTCCTCTACGTGGGCCTGTTCATGAAGCCGCTGATGCAGCTTTTAGGCTTCATTCAGGTATATCAGCGCGGTATGGCAGGCTTTAAGCGTTTTTATGAGCTGCTGCAGGAAAAGCCCGAGATTGTTGATGCACCGGATGCTAAAATTTGCCCGCCCTGCAAGGGGAACATTACCTTTGATAACGTCAGCTTTGCCTATGCGGACGGCAGACCTGTTATCCGCAACCTTTCGCTGAGCGTGGCAGCAGGTGAAACCGTGGCTTTTGTAGGCGCTACGGGAGCAGGCAAAACAACCATTGCCAGCCTGTTGCTGCGCTTTTACGAGCCGCAGAGCGGCAGAATTCTGCTGGACGGTAGCGATATCCGTGAATTTACGCAGGAGTCGCTGCGCAGGCAAATCGGCCTGGTGCAGCAGGATGTCTTTCTCTTCGGCGACAGCGTGCGCTATAACATAGCCTACGCTAAACCGAATGCGACAGCGGATGAGGTGCAGGCGGCAGCGAAGGCGGCTGCGGCGGATGAGTTCATTCAAAAGCTGCCTGCAGGCTACGATACCGAGGTGGGTGAGCGCGGCGTGAAGCTGAGCGGCGGCCAGAAGCAGCGCTTGGCGATTGCGCGTGTCTTTCTCAAAAATCCTCCGGTAGTAGTGTTGGATGAGGCTACAAGCGCGCTCGACAATATTACGGAGCAGCAGATACAAAAGGAGCTCGACGAGCTGGCGGTAGGACGCACTACGCTGATTATTGCGCACCGTCTTTCCACCATCCGTCATGCGGACAAGATTGTGGTGCTTGACGAGGGCGCTGTTGCGGAGTGCGGCAGCCATGAGGAGCTGCTGGCGCGCAAAGGGCATTATTATAATTTGTATCAGAAGGGGTAAAGCAGAGGCTTGCGGATGCAGGCGTACTGCAGAAGATAATAAAATAAAAATAGCGCACGCTCTTAAAGTGTGCACCGAGAATACAGAAAACCCATGTCTTGCCGATTTCGGCGGGACATGGGTTTTAGTAATTTGTGTTTAATTTTTTCGTATCGAGTTTATTCAGCTTTCAAAGCTTCAACCTGGTCAATAGAGAGAGAAGTAGCTTTGGCAATATCCTGTACATTAAGCCCCATACTTAAAAGACGTTTAGCAGTAGCAATGTTGGCATTTGCTTCGCCTTCAGCAATGCCCTCAGCTTTACCTTCACGTCTTTCATCTAACAAACGTGCTTCCATAAGCATAAATTCTCGCCTCACTTTCGTATCTAATTTGAGATAGCTGATTTCATCGTCAATCTGCTTGGTGAAATCAGTAGTTACAATGTGGTTGTTTACATAATCATAAAAGCTCTTGATGTC
>CAVCLW010000028.1:0-34123 GCA_963603005.1 Escherichia coli
CTATACTTATATATGTAAGAAAAAAGATAGAAAAAATGACTGTTGACAGAAAGGCGGATGTTTAATGGCAGGATAATTTTGCCCCTGCCTTCTATAACCTTGCCAACTGCTACCGCAAAGGCTTCGGTATTGATGCCAATAAGGAAAGAGCGGAGGCATGAGCTGCTTACGAAGAAGACGAAGACTATGAGGAGTAAAACACTAAAACCGAGCACTCACTAACGTGGGTGCTTTTTATTTTCCGGCATGCGAAGGTATACCGTTTTTTCTATGTTCAAAATCAAGAATAAAATCCTAATTTTATATAAAAAATGCTAAAGTTTGGATTCCATTCCAAACTTTTAGGGAAAATAGAGAAAACTTGGAATGCGTTCCAAGTTTTCTTGCGTTTATAAAAGGTTTGCTTTACAATATAAGTAAGAGGTGATAACTATGCAGCTTATTCCAAGAAAAGAATATCTTGACTGGTTATGTCGCTGGCAGGATAAACAAATCATAAAAGTAGTATCCGGTGTACGCCGTTGCGGAAAATCAACCCTGTTTACGCTGTTTAAACAGAACTTGCTTAAGCAGGGGGTAGATGAAAAACAAATTATCAGCATCAACCTTGAAGCAATGGAATTTGAAGCCTTACGGGATTATCATACTTTGTATCAATATATAAATGACCGCCTGCAGCAGGACTGCAAAAACTATATTTTTTTAGATGAGGTACAGCATTGCACGGAATATCAAAAAGCTGTCGACAGCCTGTTCATTAAAGATAATTGCGATATATATCTTACAGGTTCCAACGCTTATTTTATGTCCGGAGAGCTGGCAACCGTTCTTTCCGGCAGATACGTTGAACTAAAGATGCTGCCGCTGTCATTTAAAGAATTTGTATCTTCTTTTGCTCCGGAAAATGTTGACGTAAGCATACAGGAAAAGTTTAATTTATACCTGAATTATGGTTCCTTTCCTTTTCTGGCACGTTACAATAGCTTTGACAGTGATGCTTATAATTATCTGCGTGATGTATATAATACAATTATTCTCAATGATATAGTAAAACGTCTGAAGATTACTGATGTGAACGCATTAGATAAGGTAACAAAATTTATCGCTGATAATATCGGTAATATTGTTTCTATAAACAAAATTGCGAATACCTTAAAATCCGGTGGCAAGAGTATAGACAACAAGACTGTTGAGAAGTATTTGCAGGGGTTGGTAGATGCTTTGTTTTTATATAAAGCTCCGCGCTTTAACATCAAGGGAAAGCAACTACTTACCAATATGCCTAAATATTATATTGTCGATATTGGTATGCGCAATATCCTGATACGTAATAAAGAAAGCGATATAGGTCATATCATAGAAAATCTTGCCTATCTGGAGCTGATGCGACGCGGTTATGATGTATACGTGGGGGATATTGATAAAGGTGAGGTTGACTTTGTAGCCATTAAAAACAACCAGACAGAATATTACCAGATATCCGCCACTACGTTAAACCCTGATACATTAGCAAGAGAGTTGGCACCGCTACAAAGCGTACAGGATAATTATCCAAAATATCTTTTGACACTTGACGAGCTTTTTGGCGAAGCTAATTATAATGGAATACAAAAGAAAAACCTGATAAAATGGTTGCTTGAATGAGAGATATAAAAAGCTTGCCTCCAAGCTAACCGCATAATAACTTCTTCCATAATATTATAAATTTCACCCGTTCTTCACAGCAGCTCGTGCCTTGCACTTCGCTGCTGTTTTTTTATGCGCCCCGATATGCTATAATATATAATGTATAATTAGCTTTACTGCAATGAGCGTTACAGCCTGCGCGGAATAACTTTCACCCCGGCCTGGTGCGCTTATTTGCAAGCAATAAGGAGTGATAAGCATGGAGATAAAATCTGTCGCACTTTTGGGAGCAGGAGCCGTAGGCTCTTATATAATCTGGGGACTGAGCAAGCTCCCCGATATCAGATTCGGCATTATCGCCGAAGGCAGCCGTGCTGCGCGTTTGCGTGACGAGGGCTGCAGCATCAACAACGTCACCTATCATCCGCAGGTGTGGAGCCCTCAGGAGGCCAAGGGCGTAGATATTTTGATTGTCGCTTTAAAATACGGCGCTCTGCCGGGCGCTCTGGCAAGCATTCGCGAGGCAGTAGGCCCCCATACCACTGTCATGAGCCTGATGAACGGTGTGGACAGCGAGGAGATTATTGCCGGTGCTGTCGACAGCAAGCAGATTCTGCCTGCACTGATTAAGATTGCGTCGCGTCACGAGGGCAACGGCGTGCGCTTCAACCCGGAAAAGACTATCGGCATTGTTTTCGGCGAAGCACAGGCACCGTTTGAAAGTGAGCGCGTGCTGGCAATTGAAGCACTTATGCACAGTGCCGATATCCATATCCGTCATACGGATTGCATTAATGAAGAAATCTGGTGCAAGTTCCGCCTGAACGTCTGCAACAATCTGCCGCAGGCTGTTATTGGCGCAGGTCTTGGCTGCTACCGGGACAGTGAGCATATGCGTGCGATTAAGGAGGGCCTGCGCCGTGAGCTGGAGGCCATCGCCGCCGCCAAGGGCATTGATATGAGCAAATGTCCCGCAAGCTCCGGCCGTGGCAGCGCCGTTCCGCCATCTGTGCGCTATTCTACGCTGCAGGATCTGGACGCAGGCAGACACACCGAGATTGATATGTTCTCCGGTGCTCTGATGGCGATGGGCAAGGAGCTGGGGATTCCCACTCCCTACAACGAATATACCTATCATATTATCAAAGCGTTAGAGGAAAAGAACGATGGCCTGTTCGATTACACCGGACAGAACAAAGAAACTACCTTCTCAAACTAAGTGCACATAAAAGGAGGCTTTTGCAGATGAAGAATTTGCTGACGATTGCCGGCAGTGATTCCAGTGGCGGTGCGGGAATCCAGGCCGATTTAAAGACCTTTGCCGCTCATGGCACCTTCGGTATGAGCGTCATTACCGCCGTTACGGCACAAAACACCTGTGGTGTTACCGCAGTGCAGAATATTGACTGTGATATTGTCGAAGCGCAGATTGCTGCCGTTTTTGACGATATCCATGTGGACGCAGTGAAAATAGGCATGGTATCGCAGCCGGAGATTATCCGCACGATTGCCGCCTGCCTGCGCCGCTATCAGCCGCGTATTATCGTGGTGGACCCGGTGATGATTTCCAAAAGCGGTTATCCGCTGCTGGCACCGGAGGCCTGCGAAACGCTGATTAAGGAGCTGCTGCCGCTGGCTACGCTGGTTACGCCCAACCTGCCGGAAGCAGAGGCGATTACCGGCATGCAGGTTACGGAAAAGGCGCAGATGCGCGCGGTAGCGGAAAAAATTGTTGCTCTGGGTGCGAAGGCTGTGCTCGTAAAGGGCGGTCATTTAAGCGATACGGCGGATGATTTGCTCTTTGACGGCAGCACGGAAACATGGTTCCCCGGCAAGCGCATTGCAACGAAGAATACCCACGGCACAGGCTGCACGCTGTCGAGCAGTCTGGCGGCAAATCTGGCCAAGGGGCTGGCGCTGACGGATGCGGTGCGCGCCTCCAAGGCTTACGTTACCGAAGCCATCGAGCATGGTATCGAGCTGGGCAGCGGATGCGGACCGACGCATCATTTTGTTGATTTATACAGAAAGGCTGGTATCTTAGACTAATGGATTTGAAAAATACTTTTGGAGAGCTGGTTGACAAGCTGCGTAAGGCAAGACCTGTCATCCACGAAATTACTAATTATGTTACGGCAGAAAGCTGTGCGGACGCTGCTCTGGCAGCAGGCGCTTCTCCGGTGATGGCTGACGAGCCGGAGGAGGTTGTACAAATTACCGCCGGTGCCGACGCACTGGTGCTGAATCTTGGTACGCTGAGCTTCAATAAGCAGATTGCTATGGAGCGTGCGGCGCAGGCAGCCAAGACTAAGGGCATCCCTGTAGTGCTGGATCCCGTAGGCGTAATGGCTTCTTCCGTACGCCTGAACTTCGCGCTGAAGCTGCTGAACGCAGGTTATATTGACATTGTGCGCGGCAACCACAGCGAATGCCAGGCGCTGCTGCTGGGTGCAACCGGCGGACGTGGCGTGGACAATATGGAGCAGGGTACCGAAGAGGGCGAAGCACTGCGCACCGCCAAGGATGCTGCTGCCAAATTCGGCTGCGTGTTTGCTGTCACCGGCCCGATTGACAACATCAGCAACGGCAAGCAGGCTGTTGTGCTGAACAATGGTCACCCGCTGCTGCAGGATATCACCGGCAGCGGCTGCATGACTACTACCTTAGTTGCTTGCTGCGCCGCTATTACCAAGGATATGCTTGTTGCGGCAGCACTTGGCGTAGTAATCATGGGCCAGAGCGCTGAGCTGGCTGCCAACTTCCTTGAAAAGAAGGATGGCCCCGGCATGTTCAAGGTACGCCTGATTGACGCTATCTACCATGTAACTACGAAGTGGAATCTGGTGAACCTGAAGCCGGAGGAAAAGGTGTCCTGATGAAAGCACAGCCTGATTACAGTATTTATCTGGTTACGGATGATGGCTGCCTGCAGGGAAGGGCGCTTATTGACTGCGTGCGCGAGGCGCTTGAGGGCGGCGTGACGCTGGTGCAGTACCGCGCCAAGACAGCATCCAGCGCGGAGATGTATAATGAAGCGCTGCAGCTGAAGGCACTGTGCGACAGCTTTAAGGTACTGCTGATTATTAACGACCGTCTGGATATCGCCATGGCAGTGGGTGCAGCAGGCGTACATTTGGGACAGGACGACCTTCCATGTGCTGCGGCACGCAAGCTTCTGGGCGAGGATTACATCATCGGCGTTTCGGCGCACAATCCGGCGGAGGCTAAAGCGGCATTGCAAAGCGGTGCGGATTACCTTGGCTGCGGCGCTGTCTTCGGCACTGCTACGAAGGCAGACGTCAAAAAGCTGGGTACGGACGGACTGGCGGCGATTTGCAAGGCTAAAGGACTACCTGTTGTCGGCATCGGCGGCATTACTGCGGACAATTACCGCGAGGTGCGCGCGGCAGGCGCTGACGGCGCAGCCATAGTCAGCGGCATACTGGCGCAGCCTGATATCCGCGCTGCGGTAAGAGCTATTGCCAGGGTAAGCCAAGAGTTTACCAAATAATAAACGTTATAATAACGTTCCTTTTCAATAAAATTATGGTCATCTTTTAGGGTGGCCATTCTTGCATTATGGCCGATTTTCCGAATTATTTTTAGCTAAAACTGAAAAATGTTCACCAATTTGCCTGGATTTATCGCTATCCATATTGGATAAAACGCCAAAGTGTGTTAAAATAGATACATAAATAGCAAGTATTCACCTCAAAAAATTACATTGGAGGCCGTGTATATGAGTAACATAAGAAGACTTTTTGTAGAAAAGAAGGATGCCTTTGCTGTCGAAGCACATGGCTTGCTGGCAGACCTGCGCAACAACCTCGGTATGAGCAATCTTACCGGTATGCGTATTGTTAACCGCTATGACGTGATGGGCCTGAGCGATGAGGAATTCGCTATGGCTAAACAGCTGGTGCTGTCCGAGCCGCCTGTCGACAATATCGTAGAGGAGGAGCTGCCGCTGGCTGCAGGCGAGGCTGCCTTCGCCGTAGAACTGCTGCCCGGTCAATATGACCAGCGTGAGGATTTTGCCGAACAATGTATCCAGCTCATTACCCAGAAGGAGCGCCCGATGGTTGCTGCCGCTAAGGTATATGTGCTGGAAGGCGAGCTGACTGCGGAAGAAGTCGAAAAAATCAAGGCTTACTGCATCAACCCGATTGAAGCACGTGAGGCTGAGCAGGCTAAACCCGAAACCCTCATCAGCACCTGCGAGGAACCGAAAAAGGTTAAATCCGTTACCGGTTTCCTGACCATGTCCAAGGAAGAAGCAGAAGCACTGCGCCAATCCATGGGCCTGGCTATGAGCCTGGACGACCTGCTGTGGTGCCAGAAATACTTCAACGAAGAACACCGCGAACCGACTATTACCGAAATCCGTGTGCTGGATACCTACTGGTCCGACCACTGCCGTCATACCACCTTCATGACTCAGATTGAAGATGTAGATATCGTTCCCGGCACCTTTACCCAGCCTGTACAAGAGGCTTATGACAAATACATGGCTGCCCGTGACGAGGTTTACGGTGAAGACACCGAGCGTCCGGTAACATTGATGGACATTGCCGTAATCGGCATGAAGAAGCTGCGCAAGGAAGGCAAGCTGGCTGACCTTGACCAGTCCGAAGAAATCAACGCATGCTCTATCGTTGTGCCTATCGAAATCGACGGCAAAACCGAAGAATGGCTGGTAATGTTCAAAAACGAAACCCATAACCATCCGACCGAAATCGAACCGTTCGGCGGCGCTGCAACCTGCCTCGGCGGTGCAATCCGAGATCCGCTGTCCGGCCGTTCCTATGTATATCAGGCAATGCGTGTAACCGGCAGTGCCGACCCGCGCACCTCGATCAGCGAAACCCTGCCCGGCAAGCTGCCTCAGCGCAAGATTACAATCGGCGCAGCTGCAGGCTACAGCTCCTACGGCAACCAGATTGGTCTGGCAACCGGCCATGTACAGGAATACTATCATGATAAATTTGTTGCGAAGCGTATGGAAATCGGCGGCGTAATCGGCGCTGCTCCCCGTAGCGCAGTTCGCCGTGAGCGTCCCGCTGCCGGCGATATCGTAGTGCTGCTGGGCGGCAAAACCGGTCGTGACGGCTGCGGCGGTGCAACCGGTTCCTCCAAGGAGCACACAGTTGACTCTCTCATGAGCTGCGGCGCAGAGGTACAGAAGGGCAATCCTCCGACCGAACGCAAAATCCAACGCCTGTTCCGCAACCCTGCCGTAACCGCAATGATCAAACGCTGCAACGACTTCGGTGCAGGCGGTGTATCCGTTGCTATCGGCGAGCTGACCGATGGTCTTGTTATTGACCTCGACAAGGTTCCCAAGAAATACGAAGGCCTGGACGGCACCGAGCTGGCTATCTCCGAATCTCAGGAGCGTATGGCTGTTGTTATCGCTGCCGCTGACCGTGATGCCTTCATCAAATATGCTGACGAAGAAAACCTGGAAGCAACTGTTGTTGCCGACGTTACCGAAGAACCGCGCCTGGTTATGTTCTGGCGTGGCGATAAAATTGTTGACCTGTCCCGCGCTTTCCTCGATACCAACGGCGTTGCACAGCACACCAATATCGTAGTAAGCGAAGAAAAAGAGGACAATGTATTCGAGCAGGTTCCTGCCGAAGTAACCTCTGCTGCTGACCTGGAGGCTGCATGGCTGGCTAACCTCGGCCGTCTGAATGTCTGCAGCGAAAAGGGCCTGTCCGAGCGCTTTGACAGCACCATCGGCCGTGGCACCGTAATGATGCCGTTCGGCGGCAAAACCCAGCTCACCCCGAGCGAGGGCATGGTAGGACGCATCCCCGTGCTGCACGGCAACACCACCGCAGCCAGCGTAATGGCCTGCGGCTACAACCCGAACGTTGCCTGCTGGAGCCCGTTCCACGGCGCAATGTACGCTGTAACTGAATCCGTAGTTCGCGCTGTAGCATTGGGTGCCGACCCGGCTAAGCTGCGCCTGACTCTGCAGGAATACTTCCCCAAGCTGCATGATGCCAACAGCTGGGGCCAGCCGTTCAGCGCACTGCTGGGCGCCTTCACCGCACTTGATGCACTGGACCTGCCGGCAATCGGCGGTAAGGACAGCATGAGCGGTACCTTCATGGACAAAACCGTTCCGCCGACACTCGTTTCCTTCGCTGTAGGCGTAATCGACGGCAACAAGGCTGTATCTGCCGACTTCAAGGCAGCAGGCGACAAGGTAATCTTCCTGTCCTGCCCGCGCAACAGTGCCGAAGTACTGGACTTTGCAGCCCTGAAGGAAAACCTGTCCGCTGTACACAAGGCTATGGAAGCAGGCAAAATCGCTGCTGCTGCCGCTGTTAAAGAGGGTGGCGTAGCTGCACTGGTAACCACCATGAGCTTGGGCAACGAGCTTGGCTTTGAATTCATCAAACCGTTCCACGATACCGACAGCCTCTTCACTCTGCAGCCCGGTGGCATGGTCCTCGAGCTGGCAGCCGGCGTAGAACCGGAAGAGCTGTTCGAAGGCCTGGATTATATGCTGCTCGGCCACACTACCGCCGAAGCAGGCATCACCATCAACGACACCAAGATTGACGCTGCTAAAGCCTTTGCCGCATACCGCGAGCCGCTGCTGGGCATCTTCCCGGACGGCACTCCGAAGGCAGAGGAGCCTGCTGACATCGCTATGCCGCTGTACAAGAGCGAGCTGACGCTCACCGCTCCGGTGAATATCGCCAAACCGCGCGTATTCATCCCCGTATTCCCCGGCAATAACTGCGAATACGACAGCGCCCGTGCTTTTGAAGCTGCAGGTGCCGAAGCTAACACCTTCATCGTGCGCAACCTTACCGCTGCTGCTATCGAAGAATCCGTAGAAGCAATGGTTAAATATATCAACAACTCCCAGATTGTGATGATTCCCGGTGGCTTCAGCGCCGGTGACGAGCCTGACGGCAGCGGCAAGTTCATCGCTACCATGTTCCGCAACCCGCGCATCAAGGAAGCAATCAGCGACCTGCTCGAAAACCGCGATGGCCTGATGCTGGGTATCTGCAACGGCTTCCAGGCATTGATTAAGCTCGGCCTCGTTCCGTACGGCGATATCCGCGATATGACCAGCGATGCACCGACCCTGACCTTCAACAACATCGGCCGCCATATTTCCCAGATTGTTACCACCAGAGTTGTTTCCAACAAATCTCCGTGGTTCAGCCTGTGCGAGCCCGGCGAAGAGCATGCTGTTGCCGTATCCCACGGTGAAGGCCGCTTCTACGCTCCGGAAAGCACTATCAAAGAGCTGTTCGCTAACGGCCAGGTTGCTACCCAGTATGTAAATGCTCAGGGCGTACCGACCATGAACACTCCGTTCAACCCGAACGGCAGCCTGTATGCTATAGAAGGCATCACCAGCCCCGACGGACGTATCCTCGGCAAGATGGGCCACAGCGAGCGCTTTGCTCCAGGCCTGTTCCGCAATATTGTCGGCGACAAGGATCAGAAGATTTTCCTGTCCGGTGTATGCTACTTCAAATAAGCTGAGACTTAAAAACGACACAATAAAACGCTCTGCTGACCGCAAGGTTGGCAGAGCGTTTCTTTAGCTTTATATGCGTACATTTTGGCTATCCTCAAAAACCGTACAAAACTGTACAAACCGTACAAACGCAGGCGTGGCAAGGCTTAGCGCGTGTACGGTTTTTGTTATGGTGTACGGTTTAGACGATTATGCTATAATATACATATAACAAACGAGTGGAGACGTATACAATGCTAGGTGCAATTATCGGCGATATTGTCGGTTCACGTTTTGAATGGGATAATTATAAAGCGAAGGATTTTGAGTTTTTGACTAATGACTGCTTTTTTACAGATGACAGCGTAATGTCTTTAGCGTTATGTGAGGCGCTTTTGGAGAGCAAGCCTGATTTCAGTGATTTGCGCGAGCAGGCTGTAGCTAAGATGCGTGCCTTTGGTGATGCATACCCTGATGCCGGTTATGGCAGAACCTTTTCCTGCTGGCTTTATTTCGGCGACCCGCAGCCTTATAACAGCTATGGCAACGGTTCGGCAATGCGCGTGAGCGGTGTTGTCTATGCTGCGAATACTATGGAGCAGGTCAAACAGCTTTCGCTGATGGTGACGGATGTGACGCACAACCATCCGGAGGGCATCAAGGGAGCAGAGGCAACTGCTGTGGCAGCCTTTATGGCTAAGCAGGGCGCAGATATGCAAGCCATCAGGGATTATATTGATGCTAACTATTATCCTATGGACTTTACGCTCGATGGCATCCGCGATTCCTACATGTTCAACGAAACCTGCCAGAATACCGTACCGCAGGCATTGATGGCCTTCTTCGAGTCGACAAGCTATGAAGATGCTATCCGTAATGCTATTTCGATTGGCGGCGACAGCGACACACTGGCAGCAATCACCGGTGCGGTAGCAGAATGCTACTACGGCATTCCGCAAAAACTACGGGAGCAGAGCATAAGCTATCTGGACAAAAGACTGCTTGGTGTATTGCGTACATTCGAAGAAAAGTATCCGCCGAAGATTGCGGAGTTATAAGTATAAGAAAATAAAACCGTACAGCCCCAAAGCCTTATTCAGCAAGGGGTTGTACGGTTTGTACGCTTTTGTACGGTTTTTAGAGAGCGCTCAGCCCTTATAGAAAAAATAGCTGATGAGTGCCACCTGCAGGAAGAAGATGAGCGGTACGCCGAAGATGAACTTCAAATGCTGTGTCTTATGGTGGAAAAGCTGCATGGCGATAAATGCGCCTGCGCTGCCGCCGAGCGCTGCCAAAACCAGCAGCACTATTTCCGGTACACGCCAGCTATGCAGCTTGGCGAAGGCTTTATCCGCACCGTAGACGACAAAGGCGGTGCAGTTGATGAAGATCAGGTAGTAATATAAAAAGCTGTGCATGGTTCATACCCTCACTTTTTCCTGTTCAGCTGCTTTACTCCAGCAGCTTGGCGATATCTGGCAGGGGAGCGACGCTGCGCTTTAAAATGCCGTGCATATAGGCAATGGCAATGCCATAGTTGGTCATGGGCACGTTCTGCGCTGCAGCACGCTCGCTGCGGCTTTGCATTTCGCGTTCGTTGAGCATGCAGCCGCCGCAATGCACAACGAGCTTATACTGTGACAGGTCAGCGAGGAATTCCGTGCCGCTGCTGAAGCAGAATTCAGGCTCTGCTTTGGTGAAGCTGCGAATCCAGCCGGGAAGCTTTACTGTGCCGATGTCCTGACATTGGCGGTGGTGCGTGCAGCCCTCGCTGATGAGTATCTTATCGCCATCCTGCACTGTATCGAGCACACGCACTGCCTTCACGGCTGCGCTGAGCGTGCCCTTGTAGCGCGCCATGAGGATGGAGAAGGAGGTGAGCGGAACGGTGGGCGGCACAATTTTGCTGACTGCGCCGAAGGCCT
Source organism: Escherichia coli (assembly GCA_963603005.1). Classification (GTDB taxonomy): domain Bacteria; phylum Bacillota; class Negativicutes; order Acidaminococcales; family Acidaminococcaceae; genus Phascolarctobacterium_A. The sequence continues at coordinate 11,047 of CAVCLW010000028.1, forward strand.
GACTGTCGGTTACGACGAGCTTGGGCGGGAAGGCAAGGCGTGCCAGTGCTTCCGCCAGTTCGCTTTCCTGTACGGTTACGGCGATGCCTTTGTTGTCGAGCACGTTGCGCAGTACCTGCTGCTGTGGCAGGATGAGCCTGCCCTTGGGTGCGGCGCTGTCAATCGGCGTTACGAGCACTACGATGTCGCAAGGCTTGATTAAATCGCCAAGCAGCTGGCGTTCTACCTCCCGCGGGCGCAAAGCTGCGATAGCCTCCTTCAGCTCGTTGATGTTACGGTTGGTGACGGCGCTGACGAGGAAGCATTGCTTCGTGAGCTTCATAGCATCCATAGTGAGCAGAGCTTGGCGCATTTCGTCCAAAAGCTCTACCTTGTTCAGTACGAGGATAGATGGCAGCTTTTTCGCCTGCAGCTGCTGCCACAGTGCTTTATCCGCCTCACCAATGCCTACGCTGGCGTCTACTACGAGCAAAGCAATGTCGCACTTACCAAGCACCTGCTGAGCCTTGGCGATGCGCTGCGCACCCAGCTCACCTTCATCGTCAAGGCCGGGAGTGTCGATAATCATTACGGGGCCGAGGGGCAAAAGCTCCATAGCCTTATATACAGGGTCGGTAGTAGTGCCCTTTTGTTCGCTGACAATGGCAAGCTCCTGACTGGTGATGGCGTTGATCAGGCTGGACTTGCCGGCGTTACGCTTGCCGAAGATACCGATGTGGATACGCTCGGCAGCGGGAGTTGTATTCAATGACATGGTGGGTTCTCCTTTTTATGTAGATGAAAAATATTACAAAGATATTGTATTTCGGAGAGTAAGTATCTCTACGGTCAGCAAAAATTGAGGTTCGCTGTAATGTTTATTCTCTATACAACGCTTAATCTCCTTTACTTTGATACGAAAAATATTATAAAGTGGGTTATATTCGGAGAATTAGTGTCCTTTCGGTCAGCAAAAATTACGGCCACTCATTTCGTGTGGAACCAAGACGAAGCGGCGCAAAACTCGCGCTATGCTGACAAATACTACTATAAAAATCAGGCGTAGCGCTCAGACATTGCGCCCCTTAGCGGTTCGTGTCAAGCCAATCAGCTACGCTCTGTGAGCTTGCTTCTTGGGACACTATCGCATGGCGCGCATAAACCAATCAGCATCGTCCTACGGACTTGCTTCTTGGATGCGCCCGCATGTGGTTCCAAACACTCATTCGCTGTAATTTTTATTCCCTTCACGACACTATATTCTCCTGTTTTTACGTTGTAGTTCTAGCTAGATTTTTAAATAACTTTTGGTTCAAAATGGTACATGCTTAGCTTGGATAGCAAAAAAGGCTGCAGCACTTTCGCACTGCAACCTCATTGTTGCAAATTATTTCACAAGCTCCATTTTGGGGTTAGGATTGTATTTGCGGCCGGCCTTAGCGCAGTCCTTGCCGTCAACCTTAACGATATCAGCAGTGTAGTTGATGTTGCCGTCAAAGAAGGAAGAACCTACTGCATAGGTATCAACCGGTACGCCCATTTCCTCAAACGCTGCTACGCGCTCAGCGTCAAAGCCGCCGGAAGCGATAATCTTAACGTGGTTGAAGCCTTCGGCATCCAACGCACGGCGAACATTGCAAACAAGCTCCTTGCAAACACCGGTCGGCTTAAAGGTACCGATCTGAGTCCACAGGCTCTTGTCAACCATGCTGCCGGAGGTATCCAGACGCACACCTGCAAGCTTTTTGCCCAGCTTGCGGGCAACAGCCAGAGAAGTATTTACACAGTCGTTGTCAAAGTCAACCAGAGCGATACGAGCGATAGACGGGTCAACATATTTATCGAATGCTTCGGTAGCAGCGACAGTGTCACCCTTGTAGGAAGCAATCAATGCATGGGGGATAGTGCCCAAACCCTTGCCGCCTGCTGCCAGAGCATTGGCATCGGTAGAAAAGCCGTGGATGCCGCCAACCAAAGCTGCATAGCCGTCGGATTCCTGAGTCTGGTAAATATCATAGCGTGCTGGGAAGAAAAGCACCGGCTTGCCGTTGGCAGCCTTTACTACGCGGCGAACATTGGTAGCAATGCGGCTTTGGCGTGCCAAAATGCCCAGATACAATGTTTCCAGATGTGCAAAGTCGGCATAATCGCCTTCGATAGTCATAACAGTTTCCCACTCGTCAACCTCTTCGCCGTCACGCAGGGAATGAATCTCGATAGTTTCCGGATGGAAAGCACATTGGCGGATTAAGGCAATAACCTCATCAGTACCGCAAACAACAACATGGTCACGGGCGAACACCTGCATCAGCACACGCGGATGATAATTATCACCGTTTAAAATCTCTTCGGAACGCATAAAATATGCGTCAGTATAATAACCTTGTTTAATTTTTTCTACAGGAAAGCTAAAGCTTTCAACAGGTCTTCTTGTAGTCATTTGATGAGCCTCCCAAAAATTTCTCACGAATTTTACGCTTTGCGAGAACATTAACTATTGATTGTAGTTAAAAATATGATACAATATAAAGGCTATGATAGCAAGTCTTTTCGCAAAAAAATTCCGTTGAGCTATATTTCAGACACAATATAGATGGTGATACATATGCATGAAACACGAAAAAAATATACCGTGCTCCTGCTTTCAGCACCCATAGGCTCGGGACACAGGCTGGCAGCCGAAGCGCTGGAGCAGGCCTTCGCCGACCGTCCGGAGGTTGAGGTCATCCACGGCAACATCTTTGACTTCTTCCCGCAGCTTCTGGGCAAGGCCTTTTTAGGCAGCTACCTGTGGATTTTAAAATGCTGCCCCTGGCTTTACAAGCTGGCCTACACCTGGGGCAACAAGCAGGGTGGCTCCTTATGGCTGCGTGAGCTTTTAAACCGCCTCTTGGCACGCTTAGGCGGCAGCTACCTGCGCAGCGTAAAGCCCGATGCTGTAATCGCTACGCACGCTACACCCGCAGGCATCATCGGCTATTACAAAAAGCAGCATCCCAAGCTCTGGCTCGGCGCCGTAGTGACCGACTTTACAATTCACCGCTGGTGGGTTTGCGACGGCGTTGATACTTACTTTATCGCCGACGAGCTGCTGCGTGACAAGCTCACTACTACTGCCGACATTCAGGCTACGGGCATTCCCGTACGCCAGCAGTTTATGATTAAGCACGACAAGCAGAAATGCCGCGAGTTCTTCGGCTGGGACGAAAATGAACGCGTCTGCCTTTTGATGGGCGGAGGCGAGGGCCTTTTGCCGATGGCTGAGATAATCACGGCACTGCGGCGCGCCGCTCTGAAAAACCTGCGCGTTGTTGCTGTCACAGGCCACAACGAAGCGTTGGCAGCACAGCTGCAAGCCAAATACGGCGCTACGGCCGAAATTTACGGCTTCCGTGAGGATGTACCGCAGCTTATGGCAGGTGCGGATATGATTATCACCAAGGCCGGCGGTCTGACCTCTGCCGAGGTGCTGGCGAGCGGACTGGACCTTTTAATCTACAAGCCGCTGCCGGGGCAGGAGGAGGGCAACGCCGCCTTCCTGCAGCAATACTGCGGCGCTCTGGTAGCACGTTCTACCGACGAGCTGGTGCAGCACATCAAAAACAGCACGGTAAGCCCGCGTGAGGTAGCAGCCTGCAGCGAGCATGCCCATCCTTTGGCAGCACAGCAGATTGTCGATTACGTTATGCAAAGACTGCAAAAATAATTTTCGGACTCCTTCGCATGAGGGAGTCCTTTTTGCTGTCTGCAAGGCGATTCCGGCGCACCTTGCAGAAGATTTTGTGCGACATTTTACGGACAATTTGCTGATAATTTCTTCTATTGTATAATTAATTTACTTGACCAATACGAATTTCATCATTATAATGTAAGAAAATCGCATATTATGAAGGCTGTGGCATGAAGTTCCGCTCTGACTGCATAATCATGTATTTATTACAGGAGGAGTGTGACCTTATGGATACCTTATACCTTGCCGCTGTCTGCGCTGTTGTCCCCGGTCTGGGACGCAGCAGAATACCTGATCTGATTAACGCTTTGGGCAGTGCCCGCGCTGTTTTTGAAGCGAGCGCTGCCACGCTCACGGCAACAGGGCTTTGTACGCCGCGAGCAGTGCAAAACTTTATCAGCAACCGTGATGCGCGTCTGCCGCAAAGGCTGGATTGCTTCTGCCGTCATAACGGCGTGCAGATACTGGCCTATACCGACATTGACTATCCGCAGAGCCTGCAAAACCTGAGCGACAAGCCTTTGGTGCTCTACGTCAAGGGCGAGCTGCCGCAGGCAAATTATGCTTTGGCCATCGTCGGCTCACGTCGCTGCACGGAATACGGTGTGCGTGCCGCAGACTATTTTGCCAAGGCGATGACGCGCGAGGGCATACCCATTATCAGCGGCGGTGCCAAGGGCATTGATACGGCGGCGCACGAGGCCTGCCTGCAGGCCGGAGGTGTGACGGTGGCAGTTCTGGGCTGCGGTCTTGATATTGTCTATCCGACCGAAAATGCCAGACTGTTCGCCCGCATTGCCGAGCAGGGCGCCTTAGTGACGGAATATCCGCCGGGAGTTCCGCCTGCAGCGGCCAACTTTCCTGCGCGCAACCGTATTATCGTAGGTCTGTCGCAGGCCGTACTGGTAGCAGAGGCAAGCAAGCGCAGCGGCGCTGTAATTACGGCGAATATCGCTGCCGATGAGGGACGTGAGGTGTATTGCGTACCGGGGAATATTTTCGATGGCAGCAGCATGGGCTGTCACGAGCTTATCCGCACCGGTGCCAAGCTGGTGGATATGCCACAGGATATTTTAGAAGATAAAAGAAGCTGGCAGCAGGCGATGAACCGCCGCATAACCCAGCCGAGTATATTTGACTGCGCGCCGCAGGAGTCAAAGCCTGCGCCCGCACCTGTCACAACAGAATTAGGAGCGAAGCTGCTTGCGCTTTTGCAGGCAGGAGCGCTTTCTTTAGAAAAGCTGACGGAGCAGAGCGGAGCCGCTTTTGCTGCCGTGAGCATGGAGCTGCTTGACCTGCAGGCCGCCGGACTGGTGGCTACAGACCAAGCGCAGCGTTACTACCGAAAGTAGGAGGAACATAAATGGCAAAGACTCTGGTTATCGTGGAATCACCTACGAAATCCAAGACTATCGAAAAATTTTTAGGAAAAAACTATACTGTAAAGGCTTCTATGGGCCATCTGCGCGACCTGCCGAAAAGCACCCTAGGTGTAACCTTTCTGCCGGACGAGGAGCATGCAAACGAATTTGAGCCGAAATATATCAACATCCGCGGCAAGGGCGATTTGATCAAATCCCTAAAGGCTGAAGCCAAAAAAGCTGACAAAGTTTTACTGGCAACTGACCCTGACCGCGAGGGTGAAGCAATCAGCTGGCATCTGGCATTTATCTTGGGCATCGACCCGACATCTGCCTGCCGCATTGAATTTCATGAGATTACCGCTGCTGCTGTCAAGGACGCTATCAAGCATCCGCGCTGCATTGACATGGATATGGTTGATGCACAGCAGGCACGCCGCATTTTAGACCGCATCGTAGGCTATCAGCTGAGCCCGCTGCTGTGGCGCAAAATCCGCAAGGGCCTGAGCGCCGGCCGCGTACAATCCGTTGCTACCAAAATCGTTGCCGACCGTGACCGTGAAATCGAAGATTTCGTGCCGGTAGAATACTGGACACTGAGCGCCAAGCTGCGTGAAGGCAGCAAGGGACAGCTCTTTGAAGCGGAAGCAGTAAAATACAAAGGCAAAAAGCTGGAGCTGCATAACGAGGCAGAGGCAAGAGCAGCGGAAGAAGCACTGTCCAAGGCTGATTACATCGTGAGCGACGCAGTGAAGAAAGAACGCAAGCGTCACCCCGTACCGCCGTTTACTACCTCCAGCATGCAGCAGGAGGCTAATAAAAAGCTCAACTTCAGCGCCAAAAAGACCATGATGCTCGCACAGCAGCTTTATGAAGGCGTATCTCTGGGCAAAACCTCCGTCGGCCTGATTACCTACATGAGAACCGACTCCGTGCGTCTGGCAGAGGTTGCTATTAGCGAAATCCGCGACTATATCAAGCAAAACTTTGGCAGCGAATTCTGCCCGGCGAAGGAAAACCATTACAGCACCAAAAAGAACGCTCAGGACGCACATGAGGCGATTCGTCCGACCAGCGTCATGCGTACCCCGGCTGAGATGCAGGAGTACCTCACCAATGATCAGCTGAAGCTGTATACGCTCATCTGGAACCGCGTTGTTGCCAGCCAGATGACGGACGCTGTTTATGACGTTACTACATTAACTATAGATGCTGCTGACTACCAGCTGCGTGCAACTGGCTCCGTACTGAAATTCCCGGGCTTCTTGCAGCTGCACAGCAAATATGACGATAAAGAAAAGGACTCCAAGGTTCCTTACGTTGAACCCGGCAGCAAGCTGCTGCTTTACAAGCTCATGCCGGCAGAGCAGCACTTCACCGAACCGCCTGCGCACTTCACCGAAGCGACGCTCATCAAGGAGCTGGAGGAGAAGGGCATCGGCCGCCCCAGCACCTTTGCACCTACCATCGTTACACTGCTCACCCGCGGTTACGTTGTCAAAGAAGCCAAAAAGCTGCTCGTTACCGAGCTTGGCATCATGACCGTAGATATGCTCACCGAATATTTCAAGGGACTCATCAACATCGGCTTCACCGCCCAGATGGAGGAAAAGCTGGATGAGGTTTCCGAGAAGAAGCACACCAAGGACGAAGTCCTCAGCGAATTCTACGGTCCCTTCAAAAAGGATCTGGACCACGCAGGCGTAGCCATTCCTATCGTCGAAATTCCGCTGGAGGTATCCGACGTTCCCTGCGACAAGTGCAACGACGGCACCATGATGGTTATCCGTGAGGGACGCTTCGGCAAGTTCCTGGCTTGCCCCAACTTCCCCAAATGCCGCAATACCAAGCCTATCCTGCACCCGATTGGTGTAAAATGTCCTCAGTGCGGCGCCGATATTCTTGAACGCAAGAGCAAGACCGGTAAGGTATTCTATGGCTGCGAAAAATATCCCGAGTGCGATTACACCACCTGGGATAAGCCGCTCAACGAAGAATGCCCGGAATGCAAGCATATGATGGTAGAGCACGTGGAACGCAACGGTAGCAAGCGCAAGTTCTGCAGTAACCCGGAATGCTCCAAGGCAAGACCGGTATATGCTTCCAAAACCGCTGCAGCAAAGACTGCGGAAGCTAAAACAACCGCAACCAAGAAAACTACGGCGGCTAAAAAGACTACCGCTAAGAAAACTACTGCTACCAAAACTGCTGCGAAGAAAACCACCGCCGCTAAAAAGACTACAGCTACTAAAACAACTACCGCTAAAAAAACCGCTACTGCAAAGAAAACAACTGCAACGAAAAAAACTACTACAACTAAGAAAGGCAGCAACGAATAAATGACTATCTCTCCTGTACATGTAATCGGTGCGGGCCTGGCAGGCTGCGAAGCCGTTACCCAGCTCACGCGCCACGGTATCCCTGTAATCCTGCACGAAATGCGTCCCGTAAAAAGTGATGAAGCACATAAAACCGCATATTTTGCCGAGCTTGTCTGCAGCAACTCCCTGCGCGCAGGCAACATTGAAAACGCTGTCGGCCTGCTGAAGGAAGAAATGCGCCGTTTAGGCTCTCTCATCATGCAAAAGGCTGACGAGCATCAGGTGCCTGCCGGCGGCGCTCTGGCTGTTGACCGCGACGGCTTTGCCGCTGCCGTAACCGAAGCAGTGAAGGCCAATCCGCTCGTTACCGTCATCCACGAAGAGGTGACCGACCTGGAAAGCCTCGAAGGCACTGTCATCGTAGCCAGCGGACCGCTGACCAGTGACGCGCTTTTCGCCGATATCAAAAAGCTGCTGCAGGCTGATTATCTGCACTTCTTTGATGCCGCAGCACCTATTGTTACCGCCGATTCCCTGGACTACGACAAGGTTTACCGTGCCTCCCGCTACGACAAGGGCGGTGCCGACTACCTCAACTGCCCCTTCTACACGAAGGAGGAATACGTTGCCTTCTGGGAAGCTCTCTGCAGTGCGGAAAGCGCTCCCGTTAAGGATTTTGAGCATGATGTATTTGAAGCCTGCATGCCAATCGAGGAAATGGCGGCAAGAGGCGAGGACACCATGCGCTTCGGTCCGCTGAAGCCCGTAGGCCTCATTGACCCGCGCAACGGCAAGGAAGCATATGCAGTAGTTCAGCTGCGTCAGGATAACGCCGCTGCCTCCCTTTATAATCTGGTAGGCTTCCAGACACACCTCAAATGGCCGGAGCAAAGACGTGTTTTCGGCATGATTCCCGGTCTGGAGAACGCAGAGTTCGTCCGTTTCGGCGTAATGCACAAAAACACCTACCTGAATTCGCCGCAGCTTTTGGATAAGCACTTTAACCTGCGCAGCAACAAGCGCTTCTACTTTGCCGGACAGATGACAGGCGTGGAAGGCTACGTTGAATCGGCAGCCTCCGGACTGATGGCCGGTTTAGCTGCTGCAAGAGCGGTACTGGAGCTACCGGAGGTAGAATTCCCCGACGTAACCGCGCACGGCGCTTTGGCCAACTACATCAGTAACCCGGCGATTGAAAACTTCCAACCGATGAACATCAACTTCGGCCTCATTCCGTCGCTCACTGTACGCATCCGCAAGAAGAGAGAAAAGAACGCGCAGATTGCAGCACGCGCTCTGGAAGCGCTGGACGGCTTTCTGCCGGCGCTTAAAACTGAACAGGCGTAAATTTTTGCCTGTTATCTCTGAAATAAATAAAAAAGCCAAAAATATTTTTAGAGAAAGACAATATGTGTCCTCCCTCTATGGTAAAATTTGCTTATAGCCGGTGGCAAAACGTTTGCTTAAGAGAATGATTGTGCTATAATAAGCTTAAAGAGATTTTCTTGCATCAACCGCTTTGCAAATTTCATGGCAGGGAGGAACTAATAATGACAGATTTACGCATCGCAAAGGATCGTTTGCTCTATATGTATTCGCGCCTGGTAGACGGCAAAATGCTCTACAAGAAAGAGGAGGCCCAACGCTTCGGCTGCTCCTTACGCTCTATTCAGCGCGACATAGAAGACCTGCGGTCCTTTTTACATGAACAGAATGAAGCATCAGGCCTGGTGCAGGATTTGGTCTACAATCAGAAGCTCGGCGCTTACCAGCTTGTACCGCCATCACGCAATCTGCTGTCCAACGAGGAGGTTTTCGCCACGCTCAAAATACTGCTGGAGAGCAGGGCATTCACCAAAAATGAGCTGTATCCGATTCTTGATAAGCTGATTGACTGCTGTATCCCTAAAACGGAGCAGCAGCGTGTGAGCGAGCTTATAGGTAACGAAAAGCTGCTTTATGTAGAACCGCAGCACAAGGATAAGTTCCTGAAGAAAATGTGGGAGCTTAGCGGCGCTGTGCATGAGCATCTGGAAATAATCATCAACTACCGCCGTACCGACGGTGTGCTGGTGCAGCGCAGACTGCAGCCCGTAGGCATCATGTTCTCCGAATTCTACTTTTATCTGGCAGGCTTCATTGTGCCCAAGGAAAAGGAGGAGCTCAAATTCGAGATAGAAAACGATCCCTTCCCGACTATCTACCGCATCGACAGAATCAACAGCTTTAGCGTCACCGAAACGCATTTTGCCGTTCCGTATTCCAAACGCTTTGAGGAGGGCGAGTTCCGCAAGCGCATCCAGTTTATGTACGGCGGCCATCTGCAGCGCCTGCGCTTCCTGTTTAAGGGTGGCAGCTACGAGTACATCCTTGACCGCCTGCCTACTGCAAAGGTAGTAGAGGAGAGCGAAAACGGCACACTTATCGAAGCGGAGGTTTTTGGCAAGGGCATTGATATCTGGCTTAAAAGCCAAGGCGAGCTGATTGAGGTTATTTCCAGACAGGAAATACCGGTAAATTAAGTGCAAAATTCATTTTCGCAAAAAATATCTAAAAGTTTCTCAAAAAATTTTTTAGGATAGCCAATCTCTGGCTATCCTATTTTTTATAATAAGATTATGCTAAGGCATAAGGCAAAAGCAACACTGATTGCCGGCACGTTTTTCAGGAATGCGCCTGTATTTACTTTGGCAAGCAGTATCAAGGCTGTCTTCGCACCTTTTTTTACATGAAGAAATGCCGGAAATACTGTAAGCTATAATCAGTAAGAAGTAGAGGAGTGGATGATATATGTATTGCGAAAAGTATGTAGAAATGGGCAGAAAAATACGTTATTACAGAATCATGCAGGAGCTGGGGCAGGGAATGCTCGCAGAGCAGATAGGCATTACTCCGCAGTATTTGAGCAAAATCGAGCACGGCAGCGCGCGCCCCAGTATGGACCTGGTATTCCGCATCGCCGATAAGCTGCAGGTGAAGGTGTCGCACCTGCTGGAGGCCTGCTGATACTTTAAGCCAGGCATGGATTTTTCCTCCTTTTTGTGGTACAATACCCATGTAATTGCTTCTGCTCGAGGCAATTAACAGCGTGACTGCCCCAGGGCAGCATACATGTAAGGAGGCAATTTAATATGAACGAGCAAAACAGCGTTTTAAACATTATTGGCAAGGTGAGCGGATTGTTGTCCAAGTACATCGCCGTCGTGATTTTAGTCACCTCTGCGGTAGCCTTTACGCATCCGCAGAAATTTATGTGGATTCCGCAGTATACCGCTCTCTTCCTGGGTACGGCAATGTTCGGAATGGGCCTGACCATCAAGCGCGAGGACTTCCAAATCGTCTTTTCCCGACCTAAGGAGGTTATTTCCGGCTGCATCCTGCAATACACCATCATGCCCCTGGCAGCCTATTTTCTGGCTGTAGTGATGAATCTTGATACTGATATCGCTCTGGGCGTTATCCTCGTAGGCTGCTGCCCCGGCGGTACTGCCAGCAATGTTATTGCCTACATCGCTAAGGGTGACGTTCCCTTATCCGTTGGCATGACCATCACTTCGACTCTGATTGCACCGTTGGTAACACCTGTGCTGGTGTACATGCTGGCAGGTTCCTGGGTTGAGGTAAGCTTTATGGCTATGGTACTTTCCGTAGTGAAGATTGTGCTGCTGCCTGTGCTTGCAGGTATCATCTTAAACAGCCTTTTCCACGAAACCATCGTCAAACTGGGCGGTATTCTGCCGCTGGTTTCCGTAGTTGCGATTGTAACCATTATCGATGGTATCGTTGCTGTCAACGCTGCTAAGCTGATGAGCTGCGGCCTGATCGTAATGCTGGCAGTTGTCCTGCACAACGGCATCGGTATGGCTCTGGGCTTGGGCATGGCGCGTCTGATGAAGGTATCCTACGCTAAGGAAACTTCTATTGCTATCGAAGTTGCAATGCAAAACAGCGGTCTGGCGCTTGCTCTGGCGACCGCAAACTTCGCCGCTAATCCGCTGGCCACGCTTCCGGGTGCTATCTTCAGCGTATGGCACAATGTTTCCGGTTCTATTTTCGCCAGCTGCCGCATCAAAGAGGTAGAAGAAAAGCAAAAGCTGGAGCTGAAGGAGCACGCAATAGCAAAATAAGCATAAACACTAAAGGCACTAATGTAAGCGCAGTAGTGCCTTAATTATTTGTATAGCGTAGGGCAGGGGAGCCTACATATTATTTTTTGCTTTTATTATCCAAACCGAAGAGCATTTCCATAGGCTGCTCCGGCGCTTCCTTAACCGTCGCGCCTGTGCTGAAGCCAGGCATTTCCGCCTTGGTCAGCTCAATTTTGCCGTATTGGCGCTCGTAATCATCAATAACCCATTTCAAAATCTGTTCGATTTCCTTATTGACCGAACGGCCATTTATCTTTGCCAAATGCTTCATCTTATTCATAATAATAGGATGAATGCGCAGTGTAAAGCGTGCTTCTTCCATGAATACTCCCTCCAGATTCTGACTATTCTACTAATTATTATAGGCAAGAACAGCGCTTTTGGCAAGGAGATAATCTTTTTTAGCAACAGCTAACTCTTTTTACAAGAATTTCAGACAATAGATATGCAAATATGTTATAATAAATACCATAGTGTAAATTTTTAGGAGGCAACAATGACTTTAGCAATAAATGCCGTATACCACGGCTTTAAGGTTTTACAAGCACAATTTGTAGATGAAATCAGCTCCCAGGCATATATCATGGAGCATATCAAGAGCGGCGCACGCCTGTTGTACCTTGCTAACGATGACGATAACAAGGTTTTTTCTATTTCCTTCAGAACTCCGCCTGCAGATGATACAGGTGTGGCACATATTCTGGAGCATTCCTCTCTCTGCGGCTCCCGCAAATATCCCTTAAAGGAGCCCTTCGTAGACCTCGTCAAGGGTTCTCTGAACACCTTTTTGAACGCTATGACCTTCTCGGATAAGACCATGTATCCCGTTGCCAGCCGCAACGATAAGGACTTCCATAACCTGATGGACGTATATCTGGACGCTGTGTTCTATCCTTCCTTCTACCAAAACAAATATACCCTGCGTCAGGAGGGCTGGCACTATAATCTGGACAGCCTTGACGGCGAGCTGAGCTACAACGGGGTTGTTTATAACGAAATGAAGGGTGTATATTCTTCGCCGGACGCTTATCTGGAAAACGAAGCAATGAAGGCTCTGTTCCCCGACAACTGTTACCGCTTTGAATCCGGCGGCTATCCGGACGCTATTCCGCAGCTGACTCAGGAAAAATTCGAGCAGTTCCACAAAACCTATTACAGCCCGGAAAACAGCTATATCTATTTATACGGTGATATGGATATCGACGCTACTTTGGAATATCTCGACAGCGAATATCTGAGCAGCTTCGAGAAAACCGGTACTGTTGATTCCGCTATCGCAGAACAGCAGTCCTTGCCGCGTACTGCGGATATCGAAGCCTTTTATCCGGTTGGGGCAGAGGAGGACTGCACTGCCAAAACATATCACGAGCTTTCTATCGTAACAGGCAAGGCAACCGACCTGCAGACCAGCATGGCTCTGAGCCTGCTGAAAAGCACATTGCTGGACAGCGAATCCTCCGCACTGCGCCGTGCGCTGATGGATGCAGGCGTAGGCCAGATTATCAACGGCGGCTATACCTCCAGCATGTATCAGCCGGTATTCTCTATCCGTGCCAGCGGCAGTGAGAAGGAGCTGCGCGATAAATTTATCAGCGTTATCTATAAAACACTTCAGGACATTACCATCAACGGCATTGATAAAAAACTGCTGGAGGCTAACATCAACTCCATGGAATTCAAGCTGCGTGAAGCAGATTTCGGCGGCTATCCCAAGGGACTGATTCTGGGCATCGGCGTTATGGATAACTGGCTGTATGACGGCAATCCGATTGAGGGCCTGTGCTATAACAAATATCTGGCAGCTCTGCGCGATGGCCTGAAAACCAACTATTACGAAAGCATTATCGAAAACTATCTGCTGGACAACACTCATAAGGTGCTGGTAACCCTGCTGCCGCAGCCAGGCAAGGAGGAGGCAGACCAGGAGGCCGCTGCTGCCAAAATGAGCGCTATCAAGGCACAGATGAGCCAGGAGGAACTGCAGCAGCATATCGACGAATGCGCCGAGCTGCACCGTCTGCAAGCTACTCCCGACAGTGAGGAAGCACGCGCAACCATCCCTGTACTGAAGCGCAGCGACATCAGGCAGGAGGTAGAGAAGATTGAAACGCAGGAGGAAGAGCTGGGCGCAAGCCATTTGCTATATCTTCCGCGCAACACCAATAAAATCGCTTATACCAGCTTCTATTTTGATATTACCGATATGGAAGCCGAAAAGCTGCCTCTGTGCTATCTGCTCACAGATATCATGGGCAAGTTCAACACCGAGCACTACAGCTATCAGGAGCTGGCAACCAGCGCCATCATGTATACCGGTGGCATTGCGTTCGCTGTACGCGCCTTCACCGATGCAGAATCTACGGATGATTATAAAATTTACTTCTCCACCAAAGGCAAATGCCTCACCGATAACCTGCCGAAAATGCTGGATATCCTGCAGACCATTGCTTTGGAAAGCAAGATGGACGATCTGGAGCGCTTCCGCGAGCTGGTATCCGAGCTGAAAACCGATTGGGACGACAACTTCTTCAACCGCGGTCAGACCGTTGCTATCACCAGACTGTTCTCCTATTGCTCTGCCGGCGCACGCGTCAACGAGCAGGATGAATTCAGCTATTACCAGTTCCTCAAAAAGCTGACCGATAACTTCAACGAGCTGGCACCGCAGGTACTGGAGCAGTTGCGCCTGTTAATCAAACGCTTCTTCCAGAAGAACCGTTTCCTGCTCAGCTATAGCTGTGACGTAAAAGAGCAGGCAACAGTAAGACAGCAGTGCCTTGATTTCATCAGCAAGCTGTCTGAGGCAGAAGCAGGGGAGAAGGCTGAGGTTCTGCCCGTAGGCACCATTAACGAGGCTATTGCTACCGCAGGTAAGGTACAATACGTTGCTGCAGGCGGCAACTTTGCTAAGCACGGTCACAAATACGTGGGCGCGATGGCTGTACTGGAAACCATTCTGAGCTATGAATATCTCTGGACCAAAATCCGTATTCAGGGCGGCGCTTACGGTGTTACCGCACGCTTTGAGCTGAACGGTGTAGGTGTATTTGCATCCTACCGCGACCCGCAGCTGCCTAAAACTCTGGAGGCTTACCAAGGTCTGGCAGAATGGCTGAGAAACGAAGAATTCCCCGAACGCGAGCTAAACAAGTACGTTATCGGTACCATCAGCACGATGGATAAGCCCCTGACCAACAGCATGCGTCTTGACAAGGCAACCGCGCAATATCTGAAGCACGTTCCCGTTGAGCTGCGCCAACGCATCCGCAACGAAATCCTGCAGGTAAGCAATGCAGACCTGCAGGCACTGGCTAAGGTAGTAGAGGACATGCTCAGCGACGGCCTGATCTGCGTAGTCGGCGGCAAGCAGCCTATCGAAGCCAATAAATCTTTGTTCAACAATATCATCAATGCGTAAATCTGTACGCTGTTAAGCTTACACCAAAGCTAAGAAAACCCGTGACCTCCGAAGGAAGTCACGGGTTTTGTCGTACATAAAAGTGCTATAAGGTTAATCTAACTCGCCGTTCTGTGCCTTTTTAACAAGCTCCTGATAAGCGTTATAAACGCCTCTGTTGAAGCAGGTAAGCACAACACTCATGCCATAGTCGGCGTTGGCATTAATCCATTCGGTGCAGGTCAAAAGAGCGATACGGGCAGCCTCGTCCACAGGATAAGCATAAGCACCGGTAGAAATCGCCGGGAAAGCAATGCTGTGCAGATGATGCTTGCGCGCTAGGTCCAGGCTGTTCTTGTAGCAGTCGGCCAGCTCCAGTCTTTGTTCAACCTTACCATTATAAATTGGGCCTACAGTATGAATAATGTAGCTTGCAGGCAGGTTATAGCCATAGGTAATCTTTGCCGCACCGGTTGTGCAGCCGTCTAAGGTTTTGCATTCCTCCAAAAGCTGTGGTCCTGCAGCGCGATGGATAGCACCATCAACACCACCGCCGCCTAAAAGCGTGCTGTTGGCAGCATTGACAATAGCGTCGCAGTCCAGCGTAGTAATATCACCGCGCCAAACGGAAATAGCGTTCTGCTGCTTGTTCTTCTTGGCATCAGCCAACAGCTCCTTGATCATCCGGTTTTGAATATTGAAGGGAGCAGGGGAAGAAGGGTTGAAGATAATACCCGCAATGCCATCCATTTGGAGGATAGCTTCAAAGTAATTGACCAGCGGACGGCTGATAACGTTGCAGGGCTTGCCCTGCTCGTAGGCCTCTTTGCTGCTGTAAGCCGTCATGTATTCCAGGCCACTTTCGGTAGTCTGCGTCTGCAGCAGCAGCTGTCCCTCCGGAGCATCGGCAGCAGTAGGAATGAGCACCTCTGCACCTTCCTGCAGCATTACGCTGACTGCATGCAACAGCTTCACCAGATTAGCTTCGCTCTGGTCCGCAGCAAAGAATTGCTTGGCGTTCATGATAATATCAGTAGACGGATGTAACATATGCGTCATCTCCTTGTAAAAATCGTTTACACACATTCATAACTATAATATATAACAAAAAAACAGCTCTGTAAAGAGCTGTTTTTTGTATTTGACGCTAAAGTGACATCATTTTACATGCATTTTACAGTCAGGTTATTAGAGCATACGGAATACAGAAATAACCTTACCAAGCACCTTAATGTTGTCAGAACCTACAATAGGCTCGTACTTATCGTTTTCCGGCTGCAGGCGCACACTGCGCAGCTCGCGGAAGTAACGCTTAACGGTAGTTTCCTCGCCGTCAATCAGGGCAACAACAATATCGCCGTTATTAGCAAAATTCTGCTTACGTGCAATAATGTAGTCATGATCCAGAATACCTGCGTTAATCATGCTGTCACCGCATACGGAAAGCATGAAAACATCATCGTCGCAGCCAATCAGGTCACGAGGAATAGGATAGGTCTCTTCGATGTTCTCGACAGCAAGAATAGGAACACCTGCAGTAACCTTGCCAACCAGCGGTACCGGAACAAGGAGCTTGTTTCTCCAGGCATCGCTTTCGCTCATCAGCTCCAGAGCACGCGGCTTAGCAGCATCACGCTGAATGAAGCCATACTCCTGCAGCTTCTTCAGATGATTATGCACGCTGGCACTGGAGGATAAACCTACTGCTGCACCGATTTCGCGTACAGCAGGCGGATAGCCCTTATGATTAATAAAAGTACGGACGAATTTCAAAATGTTGCGTTGGCGTTCAGACAACATATCTTCGGTATAGTTGCCATCAAAGTCCGGCGGGAGTGCTTTTCTTCTACCCATTTTAGACCCTCCAATCATGTGTTTATAGTTAACCTTATACAAATTATAACAGATAAAAGTAATTTCGTCAAACAGCAGTGCGCGCGGTGGCTAATTTAACATAAAAAATGCTAAAAACTTCTCAAAACCTCCGGGGGAGGAGCAAAAAGCGAAGAATTCTCATTGTCTGACGCTTTTTTCAGCATTTTCCTCAGTTGGGAAATAAACATGTCTATAATGCTGCCTTTTTACCACAAAGACTGCAAAATAATATTTTACGTCCGATAATGTATATTATGTTAAATTTTCCTTTTCTCAGACGTGAATTTTTCATGCACTGCAATTCATTGCACCTATGTAATTAAAAGTGCCATTCATTCAGTTGCTGTTCAAGGGCTTTTTCTGTTTCAACGTCGGTTTTTTTGATAAAAAGCATCGCTGTAGCAGCTTTTTGGTTGCAGCTCAGTAAAATTTTGTTGTTATAAGCAAAATCCTTCAGCAAATCGGTATCAGCATTGATGCCGATAAGAGCTTTTTCCTGGGTGAAGTCAAAATTTGTCTTATAATCCTTCAAAGCAAAGTATTCGTTGCTGAAACCCTTCATGCGCTGCAGACCTTCGGAGATAAAACTCTCAACCGCAAGTCTGTTGGCAACAGGCGTTGAAAGAAGCTCTTTGATTTCAGCGTCAGTAATGTTATCAACACTGGCAGTAATCAGCAGATGATTCCAGTGCTGCAGAACATTACGCGCACCGCTGCTGTAAAGCTCCGTAACCTTCTTCTGGTATTCTGGGTCAGCCTGCGGAATAGCTAATACGGAATAAACACTGTCATAATCAGTATTTGCGGCAACCTCCTGCATTTCCTTCATTGAAGAAGCCAAAGTCAGGTAAAATGTGCCCTTGTCCTTATATTTAAGATTCAGCTGGCCATAGAACCAGTCATCCGGCAGCTGCACACTTTTACCGGCAGCAGCATCAGTAAAGCTGATAGCCTTCGGCGTGCTTGTCGGAGCAAAAGCCTTAAAGCCCTTCAGCAGATCAGTGTGTGCTTTATCAAAGCGCTGCATTGTTTCGGCCGGTACATCGCGGACAAAAACGTTCTCAACCTCAAGAGCCTTTTCCATCTCTTCCTTTGCGGAAGCAGCATCCTTAGGCTCGGTCTTTGCTTCGTCATTTTCGTCGCTTTCCTCGTCAGTATCGATATCCTCAATATCCGCATCGGTGTCAGCGTCTTTTTTATCCTTTTTGGGCGCGTACAAATCCTGATCCGTATTTACGGTAGACAGCAGATAAAGTCTGTCGTTGGCAGAAACAAGGCTGGTGTCAATTTTAACCAGCACATCGCCCTGTTTATAGAGGTAAGAAACAGTTATCGCCTTTTTTCCGGCAATTTTTCCTGTCTTAATAAGAGGCGTGAGCTTTTCCAGCTTTTCCTTCAGCACCTTGCTCTGAATCGTCAGATTGCCGTTACTGTCATGCTCGGCATATTTATCAAGCTCCAACAGCGGCGCAGGTACAGTTTTCGGATTGAGCTGGGAACGCTCCAAAAGTGCCAGCTTCTCATATTCCGCATCAAAATAAGCAGTAGAGAATTTTTCGCCCAAAATCTGCTCCATATCCTCTGCTGTGTAATAATTAACAATGTTGACAGCGGTATTTTTTAAATCCTCTTCATCCTGATAGACCTTTTTGCTGCTGATATTGGTATACGCATAAACCTTCTTCGCTTCCAGCTTATAGTAAGGCTGTCCGTCCTTAACGCTGTAGCCTGCATAGCTGTTTTCGTAGGCTGAAGCATGCGCAGCGCACAAAATAAGCGCTGCTGCCAAGGCTGTAATTTTTTTCATATACTCACCATCCTTTTGTTGAAAAAACGGTGGAATTATTTGTTATAAACGATGTTAACCATCACGCCGCTGCCCAGGTTGCAGGCATTAGCTTCGTCAGTATCGATATGAACCTCGTCAGCATGCTTTACGCCCGCACGTACCAGAACATTATGCAGTGTTACGGAACGCTCGCCCTCTGTGGTAATATCAACGATATCGCCGTCCTTCAGACCGTATTTTTCAGCAGTTTCAGGATACAGATGCACGTGACGTGCTGCGATGATAATACCTTCCTTCAGCTCCAGCTCGCCCTTCGGACCGATAAGCTTAGCGCCAGCGCTGCCTTCAATGTCGCCGCTGTTGCGGATAGGAGCATCCAGGCCAACCTTGCGTGCGTCGGTCAGAGAAAGCTCAATCTGGGTTTCCGGACGCAAAGGACCGATGATGCGCAGCTTCATGGAATCCTTAGGAGTTACCATAGTAATCTGTTCGTCGGAAGCAAACTGTCCGGGCTGGCCGATTGCCTTTTTAACGTGCAGCTCGCTGCCTTCACCAAATAAAATATCCATATGTTCACGGCACAGATGTGCGTGACGTGCAGAAACACCTAAAACTATCGGAAATTGCATTGTATGTCACCTCATAAAATAATTTTTTGTTTATATACTTATTATAGCTTGAATTGTGGTAATTGTCATTAGTTATCGAAATTTTTTTCATATATTAGGATATCAGATACAGGCAAAGCTGCTTCGTCCTGCTTATTTACGGAAAAAAATAGGACCAGGTTTCCCCAGTCCTATTATCGCAGAATATTTTCTTAGAATTGACCGCTTACCATGAAATGGATGCGTGTTGAATCTACATCAGTATTATTGATTTCCTTAATCAAAGGCACGCCCAGAGTTACCACAGCACCGATATGCTTCGTAATGTTGCTGCGTACGCCCAGGCCACAGCTTGTCAGCACGTGGCTGTCAAAGGCACTATCACCAAAGACCTGACCATGGTCGACAAAGGCGAAAGCACTGGTCTGTCTATCCTTAGTCACAGGCATGGAATATTCCAGCCCTACACTGTAGCCACTGTCGCCACCAAGCAAGCTCTCTTTGTAACCGCGTACGCTGTACATACCGCCAATGTAGAACATTCGGGCGGAAGGCAGATAATTGTTGAAGCTACGCTGTGCGTCCAGACGCAGACTCAAAAACTGACCATGCTGATACAGCTTCTGGTACAAGCCGTTAAGCTGGTACAGGGAAAAATCCTTGTCCTTGTCGGCAATATTGGTATGCGTACCGGCGTTAAAGCTGTGCTTTTGGTAAATAACAGAGCTTGTGCCGTAATTAGTAACGGAATAGCCTGCCGTAACGCCTTTAATGGTATCATCAAGCCAATGCTGGCCGCTGAAATCCGTCTTGGAATTTTGCTGACCATAATCAAGTGTTGCCTCAGTACGGATTTTTTCCGTCACTACCAACGGCTGGCTCAGACCAACGTTCATTGCATAAGCATGACCGCGTACATTTAAAGGCTCCAATACTCCGTCCGTAATGTGAACACTGTTGGTGCTGTACTGCAGGTTCAGCTTGGTACCGCTGTGGCCTAAGGGCCTGCTGTAGCCAAGGCCGAAGGATTTGGTGCCATCGCTCAGCATTGTGTTCATTGTCAGCGCGTCACGCACACCGGTCAGGCTTCTATCCGTAAAGAACAGGCCGCCGCGGTATTCGCCGCTCGTATCACTGCCTGCGTTATCACTGTAAACAGTCCAGGTAATGTTCTGTGGTTCATAGGCGCTGATGACGTAATCCGTAGTGCCAGGCTCGCTGCCAGCCTGCAGAGAAATGCGCAGCTGCACATCATTGGCAGCGTTAAAGCGCAGTAAATCGTCATTCAGCTTGTTGATATTGGCAACCTCGCCCTGCTTCAGGCTCATACGCTTGCTTATATATCTGCTTTTAGTATACTTGTTGCCTTGCACCTCAACAGCATTCGTTTTGCCTTCGATAAGCTCAATTTTCACCGTACCGTTTTTGATCGTCTGTGCCGGTAAAATTGCGCGGCAGGTAAAGTAACCGTTATCAAGATACAGCTTGTTGATTTTATTCACCATCTCGTACAAATCCTTGACGCCAACCTCTTTACCGATATATTCGTCCGTCAGCTTCTGCAGCTCTGCCTGCTCCAGTACGGTGGATTCATCCAGCTCCAGCTTTTCCAGCTTAAAGGTCACTGCCGCCTGCTGCTCCGCATCAGGCTTTTCGCTCCCCTGCTCTACCTTGCTGCTAGCCTTAGCCTTGTCCTCAGCAATCTGTCTGGCAACACGCTGGCGCTCCATATACTCTATAGCTCTATTGGCTGCCACACCGGCGTTATTCAAGCCGCTTTTATTGAATTCTGCCTCCTGCGAAGGTGTAGGCGCTGCGAAAGCAGCGGCACTGCATCCCAGCAAAAGTGTAACCAGCAGCAAGCTTGTTTTATTAGTAATCATCGACAACACCCCTTTGATATACAAAATTTTGCTGCATCCGACAGGCTAATTGGCCTGCCAGATGAGCTGCATTATTCTTTTATATTCCTTTTCCAGATGCTTGATGATTACATCCAGCACGGTATAAATCATGTCGCCCTCCAACCTGCCGTTTTGGCAGAGCAGGCAGCTGTCCAGGAAGAGTGAACCATCATCAGTAAGATAATATTTAAAAACCTTATATTGACGGTTCACCTTGTTGATTTCCCTCAGAATAGCCACTTCGTTGCTCTCGTTGACAGTATTTGCTGCCAGCTGCACGCGAAGCATACCATAAATACTGCTGTCCAGGATGACCAGCGTCGGCAGACGCTGGCCTTCAACAACAATGTGAGAACGGAAGACCACTGTGTTCAGCTTATCCTCGCTAATCTGTTCAATAGCAAAGCAGGTAATCTTGTTATCATCCAGATATTTGATAAAAGCCTCTGCCTTTTTGTTCATCAGCGTTTCCTCCTATGCTTCTACAGTGATTTTTTCGGGTTCGCTCTTGCTATCGTCTTCATCCAGGTCATACAGGTCATAGCGGAAGTATTGTACTACGCCAGGTGCATAGTTAATGTCATATTCCTCCGCTTTGTTCTCATTGAGCTGATACAGCATATAGTCTACAGCGCTATAGTGTTGGTTATAAACATAATAGTAATTGCGCAGGTAAAGCAGTATGCCGTTGCTGTACTGAATGTTCGGCTGTTCTGCAAAGTGCAGGTACATCCATTTATACGGTTTGGTACCCTCCTGCTGCCATTCAGCCAAATTGTTAGCGGGGTTATTCACTGCAATGTTGTTCCAATAAATGCTGTCGCTATCGTCACGCTGCGGCGGTGCGCCCCATACAGCAGTCTTCATATGCTTATTGCTAAAATGAGCAACATTATTGACTACCAGCTTATCGATATTGAATATGCCTTCGCTTACGTTGATAGAGCCGTTATTCAGCCACAGATGATCGAAGCGGACACCCTTATTAGTAATTATCTCACCAATATTTAGGTTGTCAATAGGCTTATTGGGCTGTGCGCTATCTGGAACTATAGTCAGAAGGCCGTCAGCGTCCAGACGCTGCTGAATCTTATCGATATTGATGTCGCTGCTCTGTGCAATAAGCTTAGTGCCGGCAATAATTTCGCTAACCTTCATCTGCTTGCCTTCCGTATGCAGGCGCAAAGCTACCAGATCACCATTAATTTTTGCCAGTGTGAGATTGCCGTTGGCAACGTCGATTAGCGCATTGTTTGTAGCGTAAATCTCATGCAGGTCAACATCTCCGGCACCCTTGATGTGCAGTGCGAAGTTGCCGCTGTTAATATCACCCTTGTCGCCAAGAGCGGTAAATTTGTTATCGTCGTCAGTTACATTACCGTTCTGCAGTACGTCGATATTAATGTTACCATGCTCGGCAGTTACGTCGCCGCCGAAGCTGATATCGCCCTGAGCTGCGTCTGTCTGCAGGTTGATATTGCCAGTTGTGCTGTTGATAATACCGCCGGTAGTAATGCTGCCTTTGGCATTGTAATCAACATTCTTCTGTGCAGTAACTTGACCGTTGGTTGTAATACTATTGCCTGCATCCAGAGTAATATCACCATTGTTAGAGGTGAGATTTCCGTCTGCTTTAATATCTTGTGCTGCATCGATATCTACTTCGCTGTTGCCAGCTACGTTCTGCATTGTTACGCTGCCACTCTTAGAGTTAAGAACTGCCTTGCCGGTTTGTGCAGTAACATCGCCGTTAGTTGCAATGTTACCGTTAGCGTTTGCAATTACGTTGTTCAACGCATTTACTATGCTATTAGTTGTAATGCTGCCGCCTGCATCCAGAGTAATGTCACCATTGTTAGAAGTGAGATTTCCGTCTGCTGTAATATCTTGCGCCGCATCGATATCTACTGCCTGATCAGCAGTTACGTTCTGCATCGTTACGCTGCCACTCTTAGAGTTAAGAAC
>CAVCLW010000029.1:0-32966 GCA_963603005.1 Escherichia coli
GCTCATAATATCAAGACTCCTTTACAGACCAATATTCGCTTAGTTTGAAACATACTTATCATAGCAGAAAACTACTATTGAGTCAATTTTCATAAGATCTATGCTAATATAGATGTGCTTAGATTTGTCGAAATGCTTGAGTATTGTTCACGCTATGCAATTATGTAAGAATACTATTGAAAATCTATAAGGCACAAGAAGAACTTTGATGCTTTGATTTACTCAAAGCTTGCTTAATGTTATAATATAAGCAGTTTGAAAGTAGTATGGTGCATTTAATGCTTATAATGGATTTAGAAAAGCTTTATATCAGCAATTAACTGGCTTGGTGCACCTCAATTTTATGAGTGAATGAAATATGTTGACAATGTATAAGTGGTATGATCCTGCATTAAAGCAAATTTGGCAGAAATTGTATGCCGATAATTCCTACTTGTTTCCGTATTCTTCATGGGAATATAATGAGCAGATATACAAGTATATGAAAGTAAAGCCATCTTCTATGTTTCAAAAGAACTTTTTTTGCGTATATGAAGAAGAGCAAAAGCCTTTGGTATTGTTTCCACTATATTTGAAGAAAAATAAGCTACATCTTTTTGGAGACAATATTAGTGGTGCCGGTCATCTGGATTTGTTATATGATGCAGCAATTACGACAAAGCAATTTGAGAATGCTTTTTCCGCATTGAAGAGTATGTTTCCCGGCAAAACGTTGGAGTTACGTATGATTAATGAACGCTCAAAGCTTTTTAATTTTTTAAAAGGTATGGCTGAAGCCGGTGCAGATGCTGTTTTCCCGGTAAAAGCAGAGGAAGAGCGCGTGTGTGTAAAAATCCCTTTTCCTGATGATTATCCTGAATATGAAAAAGGGTTTAATAGTCATGCTCGTAATAACTTGCATAGAGCGTACAAAAAAGTTCGCAGTAATGAACTTGATATGAGTCTTCAGGTTATCAAAGGACCTTTTACAGACAAAGCGTTATTGTCTGATGCGATGAAGATATATACCAAACGTGAGTCTGAACGAAAAAATCGCCGTATAGATTTTATTCCATACATTAAACATCGTTATTTTTCTGCTCTTTTATGGGCTATGGAAACATTAGCTTCACATTATACATTTTGCTTCTTTTTGAATAATAAGCTAGTAGCGTTTATGACAGGCTTTGTAACTAATTATAATGAAATAGTTTTTCCTTACTTAGCGATAGACAGTACATTTGCATCCTATGCACCGGGAAAATTGATGATTGCAGAAAGCATCAAATATTTGCAGGAACATTCAGCTATCAGAGTGCTTGATTTGTCGCGTGGTGATGAGAAATATAAATTCGAAATGGGTGGCATTCGTCATTACAATTATAGGTTTGAAATCGAATTATAATAACTTTTTACTTTGAAAAAAATCTAATACCGTAGTGTATGCATCAATTGCAGAAAATAGTGCAATAGAAAAAGCGCTTGCCGGATGGCAGGCGCTTTTTTGGATTGGTTGAGTCTGCTGCAGTTGCGAGTCCATCCTTGCTAATCTTACATTAGCAAAATTAAGTAGTAGCTTAAATAACCTGCAAAGGAAGGCTGCACTCGTATAAATATTCCGGTGCAATATCAATTTCGTCGCTCCAGGCTACGGAACCACAATCAGCCTTAGCTGTCAGGAAAAAACTGAGATTATTCAATGGCTTGTAGATTGCTTTGGCAAGAAGTGGGCGAGCATCAAAAAGCTTCGTTTCTCCGCTGGCAAAGGTTAAGATCAGCGTATAATCTTTTTGCGGTTGTACGTTGGTAACTACCCATACTGGCGTTTTCATAATCGTGGTCACTCCTTTTAACGCAATGGTTCGATTTTGTATAAGGGTTCTTCGTTAATTATAATATTTGCTCCAGCAAAATACAACATAAGGTACTGAACAAAAAAGCAGTACACATAGCATCCGGAAGTTTAGGATACCATAGGTATTACCAACATTTTCCTGCAATTTCTGTAACCTGCTTTACAAAATCTGCGCTATATACTTTTCTTACGAGAAAACTGCAACTTTTTATTGACAGTTACAAAGAATTACTGTATTATCATGTACATAACTTAATAATGGGCGATGAAGAGAAGAGTAAATGTACGAGCCTGGCAAAGAGAGCTTTCGTGATGGTGCAAGAGGGAGCAGGTGGTGATATTGAAGATGGTCTTGGAGCCGATGGGCTGAGATGCTGGCATTTAGGCCGTCCGGGTGCACCCGTTACAGTGCTGGAGTATTAAAGGGTAAACAATCCCTGCGTACTTGATGAGGTCCGTGTGGTGACATATGGATGAATTAGGGTGGTATCACGAAGCAACGCTTTCGTCCCTGTATTTTTACAGGAACGGAAGCTTTTTTATTGCTCTTCCTCCTGTAGCAAGTCGAAAATCTAAGTTAGGAAATGTAGGAGGAAAAAACAATGCCGATTAAAATCAATGACCATTTATCCGCTATCTGCCAACTGCAGGAGGAAGGAATTTTTACCATGACAGAACAGCGCGCGACAACGCAGCGTATTCGTCCGCTGAAGGTGTGCGTGCTGAACCTGATGCCGTTAAAGAAGCCGACGGAAATTCAGCTGCTGCGTCTTTTGGGCAATTCTCCGCTGCAGATAGAGGTTGATTTCTGCCGTACTGTGAGCCGTGAAACTACGCATACCGATAATTCGTATCTTGATCGTGCTTATCTGGAGTTTGATGATGTTAAGGACCGCTATTACGATGCCTTCCTGATGACAGGTGCACCGGTAGAAACTATTCCCTTTGAAGCTGTCGATTACTGGAAGGAAATCGAAACTTATCTTGATTGGGCGGAATATCACTGTTATTCTACGATGACACTTTGTTGGGGCGCACAGGCTGCCTTGTACCATTATTACGGCGTAAACAAAACGATTTTGCCGGCGAAGATGTTTGGCATCTTCCCATACGGCCTGACGGTGAAAAATCATCCGCTGCTGCGTGGCTTTGACGACAGATACTTTATTCCGCAGTCACGTCATACTGCGGTTGATGATGATGCGATTGATGCCTGCAAGGCGTTGCAGGTGCTGTCCCGTTCGGTAGAAAACGGTATCAACATCTGTGCGACCAAGGATTTGCGTCGCATCTTCGTTTTAGGCCATTTTGAATATGATCGCTATACTTTGGCTAATGAATATTTCCGCGATAAGAAAAAGAATTTGCCGATTGATTTGCCGGAATTCTACTTCCCAGATGGCGATACAACGCAGGAGCCTGTGTTTAAATGGCGCAGCTACGCGCATCTGTTCTATATGAACTGGTTGAACATCGTTTACCAGGATACGCCGTATGATTTGCACGAGCTGGCACCGGCGAGCGGTAACAAGTTGGATAAGGCTATAGGCGAATATAACAAAATTCTTTTGCAGCTGCAGCGCATGGGTGCCGCAATTCCTGCCAACCAATAATATAATGATAAATTGTTAAAGGAGCGATAGAAAATGAGTAAATTCAAGATTAATACAAAATGCTTAGTAGGCGGTTACAAACCGGGCAACGGCGAACCGCGCCAGATTCCTATTATCCAATCCACAACCTTTAAATACGACACAAGCGAGGCGATGGGCAAGCTGTTCGACCTGGAGGCTACAGGCTATTTTTACTCTCGTTTGCAAAACCCTACCTGCGATTTCGTAGCGGCAAAAATTGCCGAGCTGGAGGGCGGTGCTGCGGCAATGCTCACATCCTCCGGTCAGGCAGCTAATTTCTTTGCCCTGTTTAACATCTGCGAGGCAGGCAGCCACATCGTTGCTTCTTCTTCGATTTACGGCGGCAGCTATAATCTGATTGACGTAACGCTGGCAAAGATGGGTGTAACAGCGACCTTTGTTTCTCCCGATGCTACGGACGAGGAGCTGGACGCTGCTTTTCAGGACAACACCAAGGCAGTGTTTGGCGAAATTATTGCTAACCCCGCGCTGACGGTGCTGGATATTGAAAAATTTGCCAACGCAGCACATCGTCATGGTGTGCCCTTGATCGTGGATAACACCTTCCCGACACCGATTAACTGCCGTCCTATTGAATGGGGTGCAGACATTGTAACGCATTCTACAACGAAGTATATGGATGGACATGCTGCCTGCCTGGGCGGTGCGATTATCGACGGCGGCAGGTTCGACTGGCTGGCGCATGCCGACAAGTTCCCCGGCCTGTGCGCACCTGATGAATCCTATCACGGTATTACCTACGCCGAAAAATTTGGCAAGGAGGGCGCGTTTATTACGAAGGCAACGGCACAGCTGATGCGTGATTTCGGCGCGATGCAGTCGCCGCAAAGCGCGTTTATCCTAAATCTTGGTCTGGAATCGCTGCATGTACGCATGCCGCGTCATATAGAAAACGCTCAGGCTGTGGCAGAATTTTTGGAACAGCAGCCGCAGGTGGAATATGTTAACTATCCCGGACTTAAGTCCAATAAATACTATGCCTTGGCGCAAAAATATCTTGGCAACGGCGGCTGCGGCGTAGTTTCCTTCAACCTGAAGGGAGGACGTAAGGCGGCGGAAGAATTCATGAAACGCTTGCAGCTTGCGGCAATCGAAACGCATGTTGCCGACGCACGTACCTGCTGCCTGAACCCGGCAACTACGACGCATCGTCAGATGACGGATGAGCAGCTGGCGGTGGCAGGTATTCCTGCAGGCTTGGTGCGCCTGTCCTGTGGTCTGGAGGATAAGGAAGATTTGCTGGCAGATTTGCAGCAGGCTTTGGCAGGCATTGCAGAGTAAAGCGTGTTAGCACTAAATAAAGTTTGAAGGCTGGTCCTGTGGGCCGGTCTTCTTTTTTACATAGTTATGCTATACTATTTATTTACATCTTGCTTATTAAAGTGTACAATAAATGTAATCAAGTCTGGCAAAAAACAGATATTTTGCTTAGATAAAAGCTGTAATAAATGGAGGAAGGGGCTATGTGTATGGATTTGTATAATGTACAAAAGCTGCTGCAGGCCAAGGTTCTGACCGGCAGTGAGCTGATGCACCGCCAAATTGAGTCCTGCTGCGGCAGTGACATGATGAGCGATGTTCTGGCCTTTACCAAACGCAACACCTTGCTGTGCACGGGACTGACAAATATGCAGGTAGTGCGCACCGCCGATATGACGGAGCTGAGCGCGCTGGTATTTGTGCGTGGAAAGGTGCCTGATGCTGATATTGTGGCAGCGGCGGCGGAAAACAATCTGCCGGTTCTGGCTACCGATTATACCTTATTTGAAGCCTGCGGCATACTTTACGGAGCAGGTATCCGTGGCTGCAGCAAAAAGGAGTAAAGCAAAATGACAGACAGTAAATCAGTAAAATTAGCCTTTGACTGCGTGGGCGGAGATTTTGAACGCGCAGGCGAAGCTTCTTCTAAAATAAAAAAGATGCTGCAGCGCCTGGGCATTCCGGCAGATATTGTGCGCCGTATTGCTATCGGCACCTATGAGGCGGAGATGAATGTTATCATTCATGCCGGCGGCGGCAATGTAGCGGCTGAGGTTTTCCCGGATGCTACGGTGATTACGGTAACTGACCACGGCCCCGGCATCCCTGATATCAACAAGGCTTTGCAGGAGGGCTGGTCTACTGCGCCTGATTATGTGCGTCAGATGGGCTTTGGCGCCGGCATGGGCCTGCCTAATATGGTAAAGTGCTCCGATAAGTTTGATATTCAGTCCAAGGTGGGTGAAGGAACCTGCATCACGATGCAGTTCAAGCACCAGAGCGAGGATTTGTAAGAGATTTTAGGAAACGAGGTGATACGCAATGGCTCCTCAACCAACAACATATTTCCATTCGGTGGAATTGCAGCGGAATAAATGTCAGGGCTGCGTATCCTGCGTCAAGCTGTGTCCGACAGAGGCCATCCGCGTGCGCAACGGCAAGGCGGAGATTTTGGGAGATCGCTGCATTGACTGCGGTGCCTGTGCTGCAGGCTGTCCCTATCATGCTTTTAACGTAAAAACCGACACGCTGGAGGGCCTGGCCGATTATGCTTATAATATTGTGCTGCCTGCACCTTCGCTGTATGCGCAGTTCCCGGATAATATTCCGTTGGAAAGCATTTGGCAGGGATTGCATAATATAGGCTTTGATGAAATTTTTGATGTTTCACTGGCTTCGGAGTATATCGCCCTGGAAATAGAAGAATATGTAAAAAAGAACAGCAACGGACGCAAGCCGTTGATTTCATCTACCTGCCCCGCAGTTATGCGTTTGATTCAGGTAAAGTTTCCCGAGCTGATTAAGCAGGTGGTGCCTGTACTGCCACCGGTAGAAGCTGCTGCAATTTACGTGAAGCGTGAAGCGGCGGCGCGCAAGCAGCTGCCGAAGGAGCTGATAGGCGTATGGTTTATTTCGCCCTGTCCGTCCAAGGAAACGAATATCCGTCAGTCGGTAGATGTGCATCATACAGAGCTTACCGGCAGCTTCAGTCTGTCGGAGATTTACGGACTGCTGCTGAAGAATCTTGGTGGTACGCATGAGCTGAATGTGCGCACCGGTTCTTCCTACGGCATGGCCTGGGGAACCTACGGCGGCGAAATTGAAAGCGCCGGTATTACCAACGGTCTGGCAATTCACGGCATTGATAATGTGTATGACCTGCTGGAGCAGGTTTCTATGAATAAAATGCCGCAGCTTGATTATGTGGAATGCAGTGCCTGCAAAGGTGGCTGCCTTGGCGGCCTTTTGGCAGCAGAAAACAAGTTCGTGGCCGAATGCAATCTGCGCAGGCGCATTGCAAGCCTGCGGGAGCAGGAGCCGGCGGACAGGCGTGAGGCGATGGCGCGCACGATGGTGCTGGAGGACTTCCCGCATTCGGAGGCTTACCGCAAGAAGCTGGTGGCACGTCCGATGATGCAGCTTGATGATGATATCATGGAAGCGATGAAAAAATTTGAGCGCATGGAAGAAGTGCTCTGTTCCTTGCCCGGTCTGGATTGCGGTGCCTGCGGCGCACCCAGCTGTCAGGGCTTGGCGGAGGATATCGTGCAGGGCAAGGCGCACGAGATAGATTGTATTTTTAAATTGCGTGCCAGTGTACATAAATTGTCACAGGGCATGCTGGAGCTGGCTAAGCAGATACCTATTTATCATGAGCCGGCAGAAATAAATAAAACGGAGGCAGACAACGATGAAGGTTAAAGAGATGATTGAGAAGCTTGATTTGAAGCTTCTGACTAAGGATGTAAGCGAGGACGCTTTATATGCAGAGGTAGAAGGCGGTTATGCTTCCGATTTACTGAGTAATGCAATGGGCCAAGGTCAGCCCGGTATGGTTTGGGTAACGATGCAGGGACATCAGAATGTTGCTGCTGTTGCTTCCCTGATTGGCTTTGCGGCAGTTATCGTAGCAGGCGATGGTCCGGTTGCGGAGGATACACTACACAAGGCAAATCTGAATGACGTTGTTGTTGCGGCAACCGAGGAGCCTGCCTTTGAGGTTATCGGCAAGCTGTATGAATTGGGTGTTGGCAAGAAGGACTAAGCAATGCAGAAAGTTCTGGCGGATTTACATGTACATACGCTGCTTTCGCCCTGTGCTGAGGTAGAAATGACACCGCATCATATTGTGATGCGTGCCGCCGAGTATGGCATTGGCGCAGTTGCTATTACCGACCATAACGCCAGTGCCAATGTGCCGGCTGCGCTGGAGGCAGCGCAGCGCTACGGCGTGAAGGTGTTCCCCGGTATGGAAGTGGAAAGCAGTGAAGAGGCGCATATTGTGGCGCTGTTTGATACGCTGGAGCAGCTGCAGAGCTGGCAGCTGCTGGTTGATGAGCACATGAACGGTATGCTGAATGATGCGGAACGTTTCGGTGCTCAGTATGTAGTAGATGCCGAGGACGAGTTTGTGCGCGAGGAGCAACGTCTGCTGCACGCACCGCTGTCGCTGACAGCGGCGCAGGTGGTGCAGCAGGTTGCAGCCTTGGGCGGTCTTACCATTGCCGCTCACATCGACCGTCCTTCCTACAGCATTTTGGGACAGCTTGGTTTTATTGAGCCGGACTTTGGCTTTGCAGCTGCTGAAATATCTGCAGCAGGCTGGCAACGTAAGATGCAGTCCAAGCTGCAGCGTCTGGCAGGCTATCTGCCCTTCGTTACGGATTCCGATGCACATAATATTTATGATTTCGTGCAGGGACCGAAAAACCTGCTTCAGGTAGAAGAACTGACGATAGCAGAGCTTAAACTGGCGCTGGCCGGCAAAGGGATGCGCAATGTCCTGGCGGGACAATTTTCAGATTTTTGTAAAGAATAGCATAAATAGAGTACACTATATAGCAAAATTAACATAAATAGTATTGTGCATTTGCTTGTAAAATGGTATACTGAGTTGGTAAGTTTACAAAAAATCCTTTAGAGGAGGGGTAGTATGAATAATAGTGAAAACCGTCTAGAGCGTAAATGCAGCTGCTGCGGCGGCGACAATCCGGAAAAGCAACGTATTGATGCTATTCTGGAAAAGTATGCGGATGTCAAGGGACCGTTGATTCCTATTCTGCAGGAAGTGCAGAACCTGTACAACTATTTGCCGAAGGATGTACTGGAGTATATTGCCGATAAAACAGGTACGCCGATTTCCGAAATTTACGGCGTTGTAACCTTCTATTCCTTGTTCCATCTTAATCCGCGCGGACGCAATGTTATCCGCGTGTGCCAGGGAACTGCCTGCCATGTGCGTGGCGGCAAAACAATTCTGCAGGCCTTGGAAAAGCAGCTGGGTATTAAGGCCGGACATACGACCGACGACCTGCGCTTTACTCTGGAAACTGTTGCCTGCATCGGAGCCTGTGGCTTGGCACCGGTTATGCAGATTAACGATGATACGCATGGACGCCTGACTACCGATAAGCTGGCAGGCATTTTGGCAAGGTATAAATAAAATGCGGGAGCTGGCATTACACATCTTGGATATAGCCCAAAATTCTGTGGCTGCCGGTGCCCGTCATATCTGGCTGACTATTAGCGAAAATGAACAGGGGTACTTTGTTTTCAGCGTCCGCGATGACGGCAAGGGCATGGATAGCGAGATGCTGCAGCGGGTGCGCGACCCCTTTGTTACCAGCCGTACTACCAGAAAGGTAGGTATGGGGATTCCCTTTATCGATATGGTTACGCAGCAATGCGGCGGACACTTGGAGCTGCAGTCTGCGCCCGGAAAGGGAACTGAGCTGACTGCATATTTTGCGGCAGCTAATATTGACCGGCCGCCGCTGGGAGATATTGTGAGCAGTGTGCAGGTGCTGTTGGCGGGAGCGCCGCAGCTGGAGCTGGAATTTGCCTATAACGGCGCCAACGGCTCGCTGGTGTTCAGAACGCAGGAGGTCAGAGAAATATTAGGCGAAGCGTGTGACTTTGCCAATCCTGAAATATATGCCTGGCTGGGAGCTTATTTAAAGGAGCAGCTGGCACAGGTGCAGGGTAAGGAGGTATAAACGAATGAAAAGCTTAGCGGATTTACACGCTTTGAGAGATAAGCTGAAAGCAGATATCAAGCTGCGTCAGAGTTCCGGAACTAAAATTATTGTAGGCATGGGTACCTGCGGTATCGCCGCCGGTGCGCGCGAGGTTATGAGTGCCATCCTGCAGGAGCTGAACAAGCGTCATTTATTTGATGTGCAGGTGCAGCAGACAGGCTGTATCGGCATGTGCGAAAAAGAGGTGCTCGTGGATGTAGTGCGTCCGGGTGAAGCACGTATTACCTATGGCAAGGTAACCCCGGAGGATGTGCCTAAAATTATCGCAGAGCATGTGGTAAACGGTCACATTGTAGAAGAGCTTGTCGTAGGCAGGCTGGATCAGGAATAAGCCGCAGGCAGGGTACACAGCAGTTGGAGAAGCTGATGTATCATAGCTTGTAAACAAAACAGGTGGAGGAAAAATATTATGCAGCATATAAGAGCTCACGTTTTAGTGTGTGGCGGTACGGGCTGTAAGGCTAACGGCTCGAAGGAAATCCAGCTGACTTTTGCCAGAGAGCTGCAAAAGTTCGGCCTGCAGGATGAGGTGATGGTTGTCGAAACAGGCTGCCATGGCTTCTGCGAGCACGGACCGCTGGTTATCGTTTATCCGGAAGGCACCTTCTATTGCGGTGTAAAGCCGGAGGACGTTAAAACCATCGTTGAAGAACATTTATATAAAGGACGCATCGTACAGCGTCTGCTCTATCGTGAACCCATCAATCAGGAGCAGGTTCCGCGTTATTCGGAAATCGGCTTCTATAAAAAGCAGCATCGCATGGTACTGGCTAACTGCGGCGCAATTAACCCGGAAGCTATTGAAGAATATATCGCCGTAGGCGGTTATGAGGCATTGGCTAAGGCTGTTACGCAGATGACTCCGCAGGAGGTAGTGGATGAGGTTAAAAAATCCGGCCTGCGCGGTCGTGGCGGCGGCGGCTTCCCGACCGGTATGAAATGGCAGTTTGCCAAAAACTCCGAGAGCGATAAAAAGTATGTTATCTGTAATGCTGACGAGGGCGACCCGGGCGCATTTATGGACCGCAGCGTTCTGGAGGGTGACCCGCACCGTGTATTGGAAGGCATGGCTATCTGCGGTTATGCTATGGGTGCGGATGAAGGCTATATCTATGTACGTGCGGAATATCCGCTGGCTATCAAACGCCTGCGTACCGCTATTGCTCAGGCTGAAGAAATGGGCCTGTTAGGCGAGCATATTTTTGAAAGCGATTTCAGCTTTACTATTCATATCAAAGAGGGTGCAGGTGCCTTCGTCTGCGGCGAGGAAACTGCTCTGATGGCTTCTATCGAAGGCAAGCGCGGCATGCCGCGCCCGCGTCCGCCTTTCCCGGCGGTCAGCGGCCTCTGGGGCAAGCCGACGAATATTAACAACGTAGAAACCTTTGCCAATGTGGCGCAGATTATCGTTAACGGCGCAGACTGGTACTGCCAGCTGGGTACCGAAAAATCCAAGGGTACCAAGGTTTTCGCTCTGACCGGCAAAATCAATAACACCGGTCTGGCAGAGGTGCCGATGGGCATTACCATGCGCGAGATTATTTATGATATCGGCGGTGGCATTACCAACGGCAAAAAGTTTAAGGCTGTACAGATCGGCGGTCCGTCCGGCGGTTGTCTGCCGGAAAGCATGCTGGATTTGCCGGTTGATTATGATTCCCTGATTGCTGCCGGTGCTATGATGGGCAGCGGCGGTTTGGTTGTTATGGATGAGGACACCTGCATGGTTGATGTTGCCAAGTTCTTCCTGAACTTTACGCAGTCGGAATCCTGCGGCAAATGTACTCCCTGCCGTGAAGGCACGAAGCGTATGCTGGAAATCCTTACCCGTATTACGGAAGGCCAGGGACGCGAGGGCGATATCGAGCTGCTGGAAAACCTGGCTAAGAATATCAAGGAAACAGCTCTTTGCGGCTTGGGACAGACAGCTCCTAACCCTGTTTTGAGCACTTTGAAATACTTCCGAGATGAATACGAGGCGCATATCAAGGAGAAGCGCTGTCCTGCAGGCGTCTGCGAAAAAATGCTGCATTACGAAATCAGCGATGCCTGCCGCGGCTGCGGTCTGTGCGCACGTCAGTGCCCGGTACAGGCTATCAGCGGTTCGCCGAAAACAAAACATGTTATTGACCAGAATAAATGCATTAAATGCGGTGCCTGCATGACAGCGTGCCCGTTTAAGGCAATCAGCAAGGCATAAGGAGGGGACTGATGATGCAGATAGTTAATTTGACAATTGATGGAAAACAGATTCAGGCCCCCGCAGGCTCCAGCGTACTGGAGGCTGCACGCAGCGCGGGTATTTATATTCCTACGCTGTGCTATCATCCGGACCTGCGTCCGGAGGGTGCCTGCCGCCTGTGCATGGTAGAGGCCAGCGGTGCGCGAACTCTGGTTGCTTCCTGTGTATATCCTGTAAGCGAGGGTATGGTAGTAAAAACTAATACGGCAAAGGTGCGTGAAGCACGTAAAACAGTGCTGGAGCTGCTTTTGACCAATCACCCGAAGGACTGCCTGTGCTGCCAGAAGAACGGCGACTGCGAGCTGCAGAAAATTGCCGCTGATCTGGGTGTGCGTAAGCTGCGCTTCGAGGGTGGCGAAACAAGAGCGCGTACTATTGACAACAGCAATCCGTCATTGGTACGCGATCAGGAAAAATGCATTCTCTGCGGCCGTTGTATCCGTGTTTGCCGTGATGTGCAGGGCATGAGCGTTTACAGCTTTGCCGGCCGTGGCTTCAATACTATGGTATCCACAGCCTTTGAGCATGATTTGCTCAACAGTGCCTGCACCTACTGCGGCCAGTGCGCCGATGTCTGCCCGACCGGTGCTATCGTGGAAAAGGATGATACCGACAAGGTTTGGGAGGCCATCAACAATCCTGAGAAGGTTGTTGTTGTCCAAACTGCTCCGTCCGTGCGTGTTGCCTTGGGTGAGGAGCTGGGTATTCCGGCAGGTCAGGTTGTTACCGGCAAAATGGTGTCAGCATTGCGCCATTTAGGCTTTGACAAGGTTTTTGATACAAACTTCTCTGCCGACCTGACTATTATGGAGGAAGGTCACGAGTTCCTGCAGCGTCTGCAGAACGGTGGCGTGCTGCCGATGATTACCTCCTGCAGTCCTGGCTGGGTAAATATGATTGAGCTGAAATATCCTGAGCTGTTGCCGCATCTGTCTACTGCCAAATCTCCGCAGCAGATGTTCGGCGCTGTTGCCAAAACCTACTTTGCGGAACGTGCAGGCATTGACCCGGCTAAAATCGTCAGTGTATCCGTAATGCCCTGTACTGCGAAAAAGGCTGAGGCTGCACGCGAGGAAATGTGCGCCAGCGGTTATCGCGACGTAGATGTAGTTATCACTACTCGCGAGCTGGGACGCATGATCCGCGAAGCAGGCATTGATTTTAACGCGTTGGAAGAAGCTGAGTTTGATTCTCCTCTAGGAACCGGCACCGGTGCCGCAGTTATCTTCGGCACAACCGGCGGCGTAATGGAAGCGGCTCTGCGTACTGTGGCCGAGGTTGTTGCCGGCAAGGAGCTGCCGAAGCTTGAATATAATGAGGTACGCGGCATGGAGCAGACACGTGAAGCTGTTATTGATGTAGCGGGCGTATCTGTGAAGGTTGCTGTAGTACATACGCTTAAATCTGCTAAAATGATGCTGGAGCGCATTAAAGCAGGTACAGCGGATTACCAGTTTATTGAGGTTATGGCCTGCCCGGGCGGCTGCATCGGCGGCGGCGGTCAGCCGGTTCCGGTGGATGCTTCTATCAGGCAAAAACGCCGTGAAGCGATTTTTAATTGCGACCGTACAAGCGAATTACGAAAATCGCACGAAAACCCGGAAATAAAAACACTTTATGATACTTGGTTAGGCAAACCTCTTTCCGAGAAGGCGCATAGTCTATTGCACACACACTACCACGCGCAAAACCGTTAATTGTTCTATCTGGATAATACAAATCCCCCTTTTTTTCCTTGAAAAGAAGGGGGCGTTTTGTAAATTTGTAAAGAAAAAGCTTGCAGTGTTACAATTTTATTGGTATTATATATATCGTTGAGTGCAATTTGTCCGCTATGTAAAACACAGGAAAAATTTGACAGAAAAAAGTGAAGTTTTTCTGAAAATGTGTTATAATTGTAGCAGATAGTAAAGAAGCCTTTGAAAAAATATTTATGGTATAAGCAGGAGTTTTCTCTTATATGTCGAAATGACTAAATAGTCAAGTATGAAATATTTGTGAAGAGCTTGATATACGGTAATATCTTATTCGTAATGCCGCAAGGTATTGCTGATAAGTTATATGCAAAGGGGTAACACCCTTATAAAAACTCAATGTCCTAATTAAAAGGAGGAAGGTAAACATGATCGATATTAAAGATCGCATTTGTGACGTAGTAGCTGACAAAGTGATGAGCGCTGAAGCTGCTGCAGAATTCGTAAAAGATGGTGACAATTTAGGTGTCAGCGGTTTTACCCCGTCTGGCTATCCGAAAGCTGTTCCTCTGGCTCTTGCTGAAAAGGGCAAAAAAACTCCTTTCAAAGTTAACGTTTGGACTGGCGCATCTGTTGGTCCTGAAATCGACCAAGCAATGGTTGAAGCTGGCATTATTGACCGTCGTCTGCCTTACCAGACCAACGGCACCATGCGTAAAGCTATCAATGCTGGTAAAGTAAAATACGCTGATATTCATCTGTCTCACATGGCTCAAATGGTTCGCTATGGCTTCATGGCTGGCCGTCCGACCGGCCCGGATGTTGCAATCGTTGAAGTTTGCAAAATCAATGACCTCGGCGATGGCAAAGTAGGCCTGATCCCGACCACTTCCATGGGCAACAGCTCCTCTTATGTAGCTGGCGCTAAAAAGGTTATCGTTGAAGTTAACACCACTCAACCGGTAGGCCTGGAAGGCATGCATGACTCCTATATTCCTCTGGATCCCCCGAATCGTCAACCGATTCCTATTACCGCTCCGGAAGACCGCATCGGTACCACCTACATTCCTTGCGAAGTAGAAAAAATCGTTGCAGTAGTTCCTTGCGACCGTCCTGACATCGTTCGTCCGCTGGGCGAAATCGACGACGACGCTAAACATATGGGCGCTAACCTCGTTAACTTCCTGAAAAACGAAGTTAAAGAAGGCCGTCTGCCGAAAAACCTGCTGCCGCTGCAATCCGGCGTAGGCTCCGTTGCTAACGCAGTTATCAATGGTCTGGTTAACTCCGATTTCGAAGACCTGACCGTTTACACTGAGGTTATTCAAGATGGTATGTTCGACCTGATCGACGCTGGTAAACTCCGCGTTGCTTCCGGTACCGCTCTGACTCCGTCTCCTGAGTGCCAAAAGAAATTCTACGAGAACGTAGACTTCTACAAAAAATATTTGCTGCTCCGTCCGCAAGAAATCTCCAACAGCCCTGAAGTTGCTCGTCGTATCGGCGTAATCGCAATGAACACTGCTATTGAAGTTGATATCTATGGTAACGTAAACTCCACCCATGTTTGCGGCACCAAGCTGATGAACGGCGTTGGCGGTTCCGGCGACTTCGCTCGTAACGGCTACCTGACCGTATTCTTCACCAACTCCCTGGCAAAAGGCGGCAAGATTTCTTCCGTAGTTCCGTTCTGCAGCCATATCGACCATGCTACTCTGGACGTTGACGTTATCGTTTCCGAACGTGGCGTTGCTGACCTGCGTGGCCTGAGCCCGAAAGAAAAAGCTCCGATTATCATCGATCAGATCGCTAACCCGAAATATCAACCTTGGCTGTATGATTACTTCAAACGCGCTTGCGAAGCTTGCGGCAACAGCCAAACCCCGCACATCCTGGCAGAAGCATTCGATTGCTACAAACTGTTTGCTGAAACCGGTTCCATGGAAGGCATGGTTGAAGGTAAATAATTTTAAAAAAACTTTGCGAAACCCCTTGTTAAGTTTTGCAAAATAGGTTAAACTATGTAATGTGCTTGCCGGTGGGTGAGATTCCTGCCGGCAGGTATACATAGACAAAGCCTCACCCAAGGCTTTGCCTGATAAATCTCCAGATAAGGTCTCACCCAAGGCTTTATCAAATAAATTCTGTTGACGAAGTCTCACCCTAGACTTTGCCATATATAGCCGTCATAGACGGAACACTCTCACCATCATTTCGGAACCGTCCAATCCGAAATATGAAACACAAATATTTTAAGGAGGATTTGAGAATGGCATTTGAAGAAATTAAAGCCGGTTTAGAGAAATATCATGCTGAAGTTGAAGCTAAACTGGTAAAAAACCCTGAACGCGCAAACCTGGTTCCTAACAGACTGTACACCCCGGTAGATCTTGGTGAAAACTTTGACTACATGACTAAACTGGGCTTCCCTGGTGAATATCCTTACACCCGTGGTGTTCAACCGACCATGTATCGTGGCCGTTTCTGGACCATGCGTATGTACGCTGGTTTCTCCACCGCTGAAGAATCCAACAAACGTTATCGTTACCTGCTGGCAAACGGTGGTTCCGGCCTGTCCTGCGCATTCGACCTGCCGACCCAGATCGGTTATGATTCCACCGATCCGATGGCTGAAGGCGAAGTTGGTAAAGTAGGCGTAGCTATCGACTCCCTGGCTGACATGGAGATCCTGTTTGACCAAATTTCCCTGGATAAAGTATCCACTTCTATGACCATCAACGCTCCTGCTTCCGTACTGCTGGCTATGTACATTGCAGTAGCTGAGAAACAAGGCGTTTCCGCTGACAAACTGCGTGGTACCATTCAGAACGATATTCTGAAAGAGTATGCTGCTCGCGGCACTTATATTTTCCCGCCGAAACCGTCCATGCGTTTGATCACCAACATTTTTGAATATTGCTCCAAGAACGTACCGCTGTGGAACACCATTTCCATTTCCGGTTACCATATCCGTGAAGCTGGTTCCACCGCTTCTCAGGAAATCGCATTCACCATTGCTGATGGTATCGCTTATGTAGAAGCTGCTATCAAAGCTGGTCTGGACGTTGACGCATTTGCAGGCCGTCTGTCCTTCTTCTGGAATGCTCATAACAACGTACTCGAAGAAGTTGCTAAATTCCGTGCTTCCCGTCGTGTATGGTCCAAAGTTATGAAAGAGCGTTTCGGTGCTAAAAAACCGAAATCCATGATGCTGCGTGTACATACCCAAACCGCTGGCTCCATGCTGACCGCTCAACAACCGAACAACAACATCGTTCGTGTTGCTCTGCAAACTGCTGCTGCTGTAATGGGTGGTACTCAATCCCTGCACACCAACTCCAAAGACGAAGCTCTGGCACTGCCGACCACTGAGTCTGTAACCATCGCTCTGCGTACCCAACAAATTGTTGCTTACGAATCCGGCCTGGCTGACACCGTTGATCCGTTGGGCGGCTCCTACTATGTAGAAGCTCTGACCGACAAGATCGAAGCTGAAGCTTGGGAATACATTAAGAAAATTGACGAAATCGGTGGCGCTCCTGAAGCTATCGCTAAAGGCTACATCCAAAAAGAAATCCAAGACTCTGCTTACAAATGGCAGATGGAAATCGAAAAAGGCGACCGTATCATCGTTGGCGTTAACAAATTCACTCAAGAAGAAGAAGCTCCGAAAAACCTGCTGCGCGTAGACGGCTCTGTAGGCAAGCTGCAAGCTGAAAAGATTGCTGCTCTGAAAGCTCGCCGTGACAACGCTGCTGTAGAAAAAGCACTGGCTGCTTTGGAAGCTGGCTGCGCAGATGAAAATGTAAACCTGATGCCTCTGATTCTGGATGCAGTTCGTGCATACGCAACCGAAGGCGAAATCTGCGGCGTTATGAGAAAAGTATTCGGTGAATACCAACCTCATACCACTCTCTAATTTGTAAACACAACCAATATACGGAGGTAAACTATAATGGCTAACGTTAAAGTTTTAGTTGCTAAACCGGGTCTGGATGGCCATGACCGCGGTGCTAAAGTTGTAGCTCGTGCTCTGCGCGACGCTGGTTTTGAAGTTATCTACACCGGTATCCGTCTGACTCCGGAACAAATCGCTGAAGCTGCTCTGCAAGACGACGTAAACGTTGTTGCACTGTCCCTGCTGTCCGGCGCTCACAACACCCTTTTCCCGAAAGTAGTTGAACTGCTGAAAGAAAAAGGCCTGACCGACGTTCTGGTTATCGGCGGCGGCGTTATTCCTGACGCTGACATCCCTGGCCTGAAAGCTGCTGGCATTGCTGAAGTATTCACTCCGGGCACCCCGACCAGCAAAATTGTTGATTTCATCAACGCTAACGTAAAATAATTCTATCCCTTAAAGCAAGCCGGGTTTGTCCCGGCTTGCCTTATAAAATATTCACTATCCAAAACAAGGCGGTGTGAATTATGGAAATAGTAGATAAATTATTAAATCATTCTCGTCTTGCATTATCTAAAGCAATCACTGCTGTTGAAAATGAATACGATGATGCTGTCAAAATTATGACAGAGATTTATCCTCATACTGGTAATGCTTATGTAATTGGTATCACTGGCCCTCCGGGTGCTGGTAAGAGTACTTTGACTGATAAATTGGCTAAAGAATACCGTAAACGCGGCAAGACCGTAGGTATTGTAGCAATTGACCCCACTAGCCCGTATTCTGGCGGCGCTATCTTAGGCGACCGTATCAGAATGATGGATCTGACCGCAGACGAAGGAATCTTCGTACGCTCTATGGCAACACGCGGCAGTCTTGGCGGCCTGTCCCAAAAAGCAGGTGACGCTGTTAAATTAATGGATGCTTTCGGCATGGATGTTATTATCGTTGAAACCGTAGGCGTAGGACAATCTGAGGTTGACATTGTAAAGACCGCAGATACTACTATGGTAGTTGTAATTCCTGGCATGGGTGACGATATCCAGGCGATTAAAGCAGGTATACTTGAAATCGGTGACCTGTTCACGATTAACAAAGCAGATCGTGAAGGTACAGACAAGCTCAACATTGAGATTGAGATGATGCTCGAATTAAATCCCGAACATGTTGGCTGGCGTCCTCCGATTAACAGGACCATTGCCAGCAAGGGTGAAGGTATAGAGGCTGTTGTGGACTCTGTTGAGGCTCACAAGGCATATTTGATTGAGAGTGGTAAATTAAACGATATCCGTAAAGCTCGTATCAAAAACGAGGTTACCGCTATGCTTAATGACCATGTAAATCGCTACATCGACAAGAACGTCATTCAAACGGATGAATTTGACAACCTGGTTGTTAAAATGCAGTCCCGCGAGATTGAGCCGTACTCTGTCGTTGATGATATTGTTGGTAAGGTTTTAAAATAAACCGCCAATAAAAACAATTTTAGGAGGAATTTATTATGGCATTCAAAACTATTTGTGTTGACCATGTAGGTATTGCTTGCGCTGGTACCTTGGAAGAAGCTGCAAAAATTTACACTGAGGTACTGGGCCTGAAAGCTACCGGCACTGAAGAAGTTAAAGAACAAGGTGTTGCTACCGTATTTGTTCCCTGCGGCGAAACCCTGATTGAGCTCCTTGTTGATATCACTGAAAACAACGATGGTCCTATCGGCAAATACATTGCTAAAAACGGCCCTGGCATCCAACATATGGCTCTGCGCGTTGACGACATCAAAGCAGCTATCGCTGACCTGACTGAAGCTGGCGTTCGCATGATCGACAAAGCTCCTCGTAATGGTGCTGGCAACATGAAAATTGCTTTCGTTCATCCGAAATCCGCTGGCCTGCTGCTCGAGCTGTGCCAACCGGCTGCAACCTACAAAGACTAATTTATTAGCTGCGTAGATTCAGGGCGATTTAAGGTCCCATAATTTAAGCTACATAATGCTGGAGATATACAAGTGATATATCTTCAGCATCTGTGTATAAATTTGTTCTCCCAATAATGATGGAGGTGTAAGATTTGTCTACTCAAGAAAAAATTGAGAAAATGCTCAAAAAAGCCGAAGTAATTCTGGCTGCTGGTGGCGAAAAACGTGTTGCTAAACAACATGAATCCGGCAAAATGACTGCTCGTGAAAGAATCGCTGCTCTCCTCGACGAAGGTTCCTTCGTAGAACTCGACCGTTTCGTACGTCATCGTTGCTACAACTTCGGTCAAGAAAAGAAAGAACTGCCTGGTGAAGGCGTAACCACCGGTTACGGCACCATCGATGGCCGTCTGGTTTATGTATTCGCACAGGACTTCACCGTTGAAGGTGGCTCCCTCGGCGAAATGCATGCTGCTAAAATCGTTAAAGTACAACGCCTGGCACTGAAAATGGGTGCTCCGTTGGTTGGCCTGAACGATTCCGGCGGTGCTCGTATCCAAGAAGCTATCGACGCTCTGGCTGGCTATGGTAAAATCTTCTTCGAGAACACCATTGCTTCCGGCGTAGTTCCTCAGATCTCTGCAATTATGGGTCCTTCCGCTGGCGGCGCTGTATACAGCCCGGCACTGACCGACTTCATCTACATGGTAAAGAACACTTCCAAAATGTTCATTACCGGCCCTGCAGTAGTTAAATCCGTTACCGGTGAAGATGTAACCCAAGAACAACTGGGTGGCGCTATGACCCACAACAGCACTTCTGGTGTTGCTCACTTCGCTGCTGAAAACGACGAAGACTGCCTGCAACAAATCCGTTACCTGCTCTCCTTCCTGCCTTCCAACAACGTTGAAGGTGCTCCGATCGTAGAGACTGGTGATGACCCGATGCGTACCGACGACAGCCTGAACACTCTGCTGCCGGACAACTCCAACCAAGCTTACGATATGTATGATGTAATCAGATCTATCGTAGATAACGGCGAATTCTATGAAAACCAAAAATACTGGGCAACCAACATCATCACTTGCTTCGCTCGTATGGATGGTCAAACCGTAGGTATCATTGCTAACCAACCGAAAGTTATGGCTGGCTGCCTGGATATCAACGCTTCCGATAAATCCGCTCGTTTCATCCGCTTCTGCGACGCTTTCGGCATTCCTCTGCTGAACCTGGTTGACGTTCCTGGCTTCCTGCCTGGCTGCAACCAAGAATACGGCGGCATTATCCGTCACGGCGCTAAGATGCTGTATGCTTACTCTGAAGCAACTGTTCCTAAAATCACTCTGGTTACCCGTAAAGCTTACGGCGGTTCCTACCTGGCAATGTGCTCTCAAGATCTGGGCGCTGACCAAGTTATCGCATGGCCGACCGCTGAAATCGCAGTTATGGGTCCTGCTGGTGCTGCTAACATCATCTTCCGTAAAGATCCTGATGTTGAAGCTAAGACTAAAGAGTACATCGACAACTTCGCTACTCCGTACCAAGCAGCAATGCGCGGCATGGTTGACATGGTTATCGAACCGAAAAATACTCGTCCCACCATCATCAACGCTCTGCAAATGCTGGAAAGCAAACGCGAAACCCGTCCGGCAAAACGCCACGGCAACATTCCTTTGTAATTCACAAGCAGTTGCTTAGTGCTTAAACAACCTATTTTAAGATAAGATGAGGTGAAATAAATGGGTCCTGTTACTACTAATCCTTGGTTGATTGCTTTAATCAATATGACCATCGTATT
The DNA here is from genome assembly GCA_963603005.1 of Escherichia coli. Lineage (GTDB taxonomy): Bacteria > Bacillota > Negativicutes > Acidaminococcales > Acidaminococcaceae > Phascolarctobacterium_A. The sequence continues at coordinate 21,054 of CAVCLW010000029.1, forward strand.
CGGCGTACTGATCGCTCTGGGCGTATTGATGAACTTACTCCAAGTTATCGATCCGACTAAAAAAAAAGTTGCTAAACCGGCAGTAGCTCCTACACCGGCAGCAGCTCCCGCTGCAGCTCCGGTTGCAGCAGCTCAAGATGATAGCGAAATTATCGCTGTTATCGCTGCAGCAGTAGCAGCTTGCGGCGTTAGCGCAGACCAAATCGCTTGCGTACGTCGTATTGATGCTAAATCTGCATGGACTGTAAGCAGTCGTGTTGAAGCTATTAGCGTTCGTAAAGAATGCTTCTAATGCATAAAGTTTGCAATTTTAATTAAAAAACGAGATTTTAAGGAGGATTATATCCATGAAAAAGTATACTATCACCGTAAATGGTACCGCATACGAAGTTGAAGTTGAAGAAGCAGGCGTTGTTGCTTCCGCTCCGAAAGCTGCTCCGAAAGCTGCTCCGGCTCCGGCTGCTGCTCCGGCTCCGAAAGCTGCTCCGGCTCCGGCTCCGAAAGCTGCTGCTCCGGTTGCTGCTGGTGCAACCACCGTTTCCGCTCCTATGCCGGGCAAAGTTCTGTCCGTTAACGTAAAAGCTGGCGACGCTGTTAAATCCGGCGACGTTCTGCTGATTCTGGAAGCTATGAAAATGCAAAACGAAATCATGGCTCCGGCTGATGGCACTGTTTCCGACGTTCGCGTTTCCGCAGGTCAAACTGTTGCTACCGGCGACGTTATGATCGTTCTCTAATTCTTACTCGATAGTTCGCAATATCAGTAAGTCTTAAAATACCCTTGATCTTTGGAGGGGGCTTTTCGCAGAGCCCCTTCCACAAATTGAAAATTGGGAGGATATTAAATGGAAGCATTTCTCGTTGCTTTGTCTTCCGTATGGGCAGATTCCGGTTTCTCCGCTTTGACTGGCGGTCACGTAATCATGATCGTTGTAGGTCTGGTTCTGCTTTATATGGCTATTGGTAAAGGTTTTGAGCCTTTGCTGCTGTCCCCGATCGCATTCGGTTGTATTCTTGCTAACATTCCTAAAAACGGTTTCGAAGAACCTGGTGTTATGTCCGTTATCATGTATGGTATTCACCACGAAGTATTCCCGCCGTTGATCTTCTTGGGCGTAGGCGCTATGACCGACTTCGGTCCTCTGCTGGCTAACCCGAAAACCCTGCTCCTGGGCGCTGCTGCACAGGGCGGTGTATTCGTAGCTCTGCTGGGCGCTATGCTCCTCGGCTTCACCGTACAAGAAGCTGCTGCTATCGGCATCATCGGTGGTGCTGACGGCCCGACTTCCATCTACCTGGCTGCTAAAATGGCTCCTCAGCTGTTAGGTGCAATCGCAGTTGCTGCTTACTCCTACATGTCTTTGGTTCCGCTGATTCAGCCTCCTATCATGAAACTGTTCACCACTGAAGCTGACCGTAAAATCGTTATGGAACAGCTCCGTCCGGTTTCTCACTTTGAAAAGGTTGCTTTCCCGATCATGTGCACCATCGTTATTTCTCTGCTGTTACCTTCCGTAACCGCTCTGATTGGTATGCTGATGCTTGGTAACCTGTTCAAAGAAGCTGGCTGCCTGGATCGTCTGTCCGACACCGCACAAAATGCTCTGATGAACACCGTAACCATTATGCTGGCTACCGGTACTGGTCTGACCATGAGCGCTGAGTCTTTCCTGAACGCTAAGACTCTGCTGATCATCGTTCTGGGCCTGGTTGCATTCGTAGCTGGTACTGCTGCCGGCGTTATCTTCGGTAAGCTGATGTGCATGTTAGACGGTGGCAAGACCAACCCGTTGATTGGTTCCGCCGGTGTGTCCGCAGTTCCTATGGCTGCACGTGTATCTCAAAAAGTTGGTCAGAAAGCTAACCCGGCTAACTTCCTGCTGATGCACGCTATGGGTCCTAACGTAGCAGGCGTTATCGGTACTGCAGTTGCTGCAGGTACCATGCTGGCTATGATCGGTCCTGTTGGCAAATAATCATTAGCTAACTTCAAGAGCTCACACATTAGTGTGAGCTCTTTTTTGTATCTAAAATGTAAATTTTGCTGCTGACAATACTCTAAGCTTGATATTTATAGTATAATAAAAAAGAACTGTTCAAGAATTGAATGGCATTTTTTGATAGAGGAGTCCTGAGTATATGCAACGTTTTAATTTAACCAGACAGTTTTTTAGGGATGTCTGGTATCTTACGAAAAGCTATTGGCAATCTGAAGAGAAGAAAAAAGCTTTCTTTTTACTGGGCTGTATTATCGCATTGACACTTGGCGTAGTTTATATGCTGGTATTGCTTAACCAATGGAATAACAGCTTTTACAGCGCTTTGCAAAACTATGATGCACAAAAGATTTTTGACGAGCTTATTCACTTTTCCTGGTTAGCTGCTATCTATATCTTATTGGCAGTATACTCCTATTATTTACAGCAGACACTTATTTTAAATTGGCGCCGGTGGCTGACGACACGTTTTATTGACATCTGGCTGCAAAACAAAACTTATTACAATTTGCAGATGTTCGGTAAGGATACGGATAACCCTGACCAACGTATCAGTGAGGATGTGCGTCAGTTTGTCGAAATGACCTTAAGCTTTGGCATAGGCATCCTCAAGGCATTTTGTACGTTTGCATCCTTTGTTGTCATTTTATACAATCTTTCCGGCAGTCTTAGCTTTACCTTTATGGGTAAAACGTGGACTATTAATGGCTATATGCTGTGGGCATCGCTGCTTTATTCTGTAATTGGTACCTATATTACGCATTTAGTCGGCCGTAAGCTGGTAAAAATCAACTTCATCCAACAAAAATATGAAGCGGATTTCCGTTTCAGTATGATTCGCCTGCGTGAAAGTGCGGAAAGCGTTGCCTTCTACCGTGGTGAGGCTCAGGAAGGCAGTGTATTCAAACAACGCTTTAAAATGCTTTTGGATAACTTCTGGAAGCTGGTTAATAAACAGAAGCAGCTTGTCTTTTTAAATTCCGGTTATTCTCAAATCGCTATAATTTTTCCTTTTGTAGTTGCAATGAACCGTTATCTGACTAAGGAGGTAACACTCGGCGGACTGATGCAGGTTGCCAGTGCCTTTGGTCGTGTACAGGATTCACTTTCTTATTTTGTTGATATGTACAGCAGCATTGCGCAATGGCAGGCTGTTGTCATGCGTTTAACTTATTTCGGCCGTCATATGCATGAGGTTTCGCAGCAGGCGGAACGCTTCCATGTAGAACGCTTTGCTGCAGCTGATGCTGTTAAGGTAAGTAATATGCAGATTAATTTGCCTGATGGCAAGCCGCTTTTGGAAAATATCACCTTTACTCTGCAACCGGGGCATAATGTGTTGATTAAAGGTGTCAGCGGCAGCGGTAAAAGTACCTTGCTGCGTGCAATTTCCGGCATCTGGCCCTTTGTCGACGGCAAAATATTTCTGCCTGAGCGTGATAAGCTGATGTTTATTCCGCAGAAGCCTTATTTACCATTAGGCACACTGCGAGCTGCGCTTAATTACCCGGGAAATAAACCTATAGATGATACTGAGTTGATTTATCTGATGGATTTGTGCCAGATTGGTTATCTTAAGGATAAGCTTGATTTGGAGGCCGATTGGAGCCATGTGCTTTCGGTTGGTGAGCAGCAGCGTTTGGCTTTTGTGCGTGCGCATATCCAACAGCCGCAATGGCTCTTCCTCGATGAAGCAACCTCTGCTTTGGACGAGGATACAGAAGCAACTATGTATAGCTTGCTCCAGGAGCGCTTGATGCAGACTACTGTCGTCAGTGTCGGTCATCGCAGTACGCTCAATAAATATCATGAGCTTGTTTTACGCTTAAATAAAGCTACTCGTCAGCTTACTCTTGAAAAATTATAAGGAGGGTTTCTTATGCTGCCATTGCAAATTGTAGAAAACATTTATGACGTTGGTGTTCAGGATTGGGCTGTGCGTGATTTTCACGGCTACAAAACAGAGAGAGGTGCAACCTATAACTCTTATCTGATTATGGATGAAAAGATAACCTTGATTGATACGGTTAAGGCGCCATTTACCGAAGAGCTGCTTGCTAATATCAGCAAGGTAACACCATTGGATTCCATTGACTATATTGTCATCAACCATGTTGAACCTGACCATTCCGGTGCTATGCCTGCGTTGGCTAAGGCTTGTCCCAAAGCAAAATTCTATATTACTATGCAGGGGAAAAACGAAGCTATTCAGCATTACGGAGATATTTTCGATTTTGAAGTCGTTAAAGACGGAGCAACCTTAAATATCGGCAAGCGCACCTTAACCTTCGCTTCAATGGCGATGCTGCATTGGCCTGACAGCATGGCAACCTATAGTGAATATGATAAAATCCTTTTCTCTAATGACGCCTTTGGTCAGCATTATGCTACTAGCAAGCGCTTTGACACCGAAGTAAATCAGGAGGAGCTATTCTACGAAGCAAAAAAATACTTTGCCAATATTCTCTGGCCTTATGCAAAGCTGATTGGCAATGCGCTGAAAAAGCTTGGTGGCCTGGAGATTAAAATGATTGCACCTTCCCATGGTGTAATCTGGACGGAGCATATTCCTGATATCCTGCGCTGCTACAGCGAGTGGGGAGCAGGTGTGCAGGACGGAAGCCTTGTTATTGCTTATGACAGCATGTGGGGCGGTACGGAAAAGCTGGCGCGGGCGATTGCGCGCGGTGCAGCTAATGCCGGTGTTGTCGTTAAGGTATTTAAAATGGGCGCTACTCCTAACAGTACGGTAGCAGCTGAGCTCTTTACCGCCTCCGGCTTTTTGGCAGGATCTTCAACGCTGAATTGCAGCATGCTGCCGAATATGGGTTCCCTGCTGATTTATCTTAAAGGACTGGGCGCTAAAGGTAAAAAGGCTGCAGCCTTCGGTACCTTCGGCTGGGCCGGCGGTGCGCAGAAGGATATGGAGGAGCTGTTGGCAAAAAGCTGTTTCGATGCCGTGGAGCCGGGTTTTAACTGTAAGTGGACAGCGCAGCAGGCTGAAATTGAGGCTGCGGAAAAGTATGGCTATGATTTTGCCCTCAAATTAAAGGCAGAATAAGCTGTGAATTTTGTGTAAAGAAAACATATTTACTAATAAAAAAAGTACACAAATAGTGATAATAGTGTATAATAGTATTATAACGATGAAAGCGAGGTCTTATGATGAATAAGAAAGCTGAAGTGTACAAAAAGTTCCTTGAAGAAAATAAAATTAACTGGAGTGATGTTTTCGAAGTTCCGAAAGCAGACGAGGTTCCTGAAGAATCCTTCATGCATCCTGTTGTTTTCCGTTCCGCTATCGGCATCCAAGGTCAAAACCTGCCGACTATGCTGGTAATTGATGACAGCATTTATGTAATGCTGCAGGTTCGCGTAGGCGCAGGCCTGGTTAAAGAAGCTAACAAGGCTGCAGTTCTGGAACATCTGAACGCTCTGAACGAAAACTACAAGGTATTCAAATATTATGCTGATGAAGCAGGCAATATCATTATTGAAAGCTGCATTCCTTCTACCGACGATCAATTCGTACCGCAAATGATTCATGCAGTAATTGATGTTATTGTTGACCATCTCAACTCTGAATATCCTAAGCTGATGAAAGCTGTTTGGGCTGAATAAGCTGAATAAAAAAATATGGTACTTTCTTAAATAAGGGGAGTAGCCGGCACAAGCCTTAGGGCTGGTGTTTACACTGCCGTCAGTACGATTCGGAAGAATCCGGCTTTGTAATTAAGTGGCGAGACTTTGTTGTAAAATATTTTTATTTTACAGCATTGTCTCGCCCTTTTTTAATATATAATATAAGGTGAAGAGTGTACTTGCACAATTTACCGCAATTTTCGACAAGTAGCAGACGTAAGGTCAAAGGAGGAAGAAAATGAGTAAATATGGCTTAAGCAAAGAGCAGATTGAAGAGTCTCGGCGCAAGTACGGTGATAACACGTTGACGCAGCCGCCGCGGGAAACATTTTGGAGCAAGCTGCTGGGTAACTTTCAGGATCCCATTATCCGTATCCTGATAGTAGCGCTTCTGGTAAATGCATTTTTTGTGTATCTTGGTCACGGCGATTGGATTGAAACAATAGGTATTTTCCTGGCAATTATTTTGGCAACCCTTGTTTCCACCTGGTCCGAATACAGCAATGAGAATGCCTTTCAGAAGCTGCAGGAGGAAGCCAGCCGCATCCGTTGCAAGGTGTGGCGTGACGGCGAGCCGCAGGAAATTGCTATTGATAATGTTGTAGTCGGTGAGGCAATTATCCTGGAGGCTGGCGATAAAATACCGGCAGACGGGATTTTGCTGGAGGGAACGCTGAAGCTGGACCAGGCAGCGCTGAACGGTGAAAGCGAGGAAGCTAAAAAAACTGCTGCACCTGCTGACTTTCAATGGGATAACGGTAAAATTGACTTTCTGGATGAACATAAGCTGTTCCGCGGCAGTGTTGTGGTAGAAGGTACTGCGGTGATGCATGCTGTGAAAATAGGCGATAATTCTGTTTACGGCCAGCTGACGCAGGAGCTGAAGGATGATGAACGCGACAGTCCGCTGAAGCTGAAGCTGAAGGGACTGGCAGAGCAGATAAGTAAATTCGGTTATGCCGGCGGTGTGCTGATAGCAGTTGCGGTAATGCTGCATAAGATATATCTGGCAGGCAGCTTTGCAGCGTACTTTGCTGATATGACAACAGTAATTGCCGATTTGGTGCAGGCTGTAATCTTGGCGATTATCATTATTGTTATGGCAGTACCGGAAGGCCTGCCGCTGATGATTGCGATAGTTTCTTCGCTTAATATGCGCAAAATGCTGCATGATCATGTATTGGTGCGCAAGCTTGTCGGCATTGAAACGGCAGGCAGCCTGAACCTGCTGTTTACTGATAAAACAGGCACTATTACTAAAGGACAGCTGGAGGTAGTACGCTTCTTAACCGGCGATTTACAGGAAATTACTGATTTTACCTCATTGCCTGCACGTCTTAAGGAGCTGACCTGTCAGCAGGTTCTGATTAATACATCTTCTACCGTTACTGACGGCAAAATTGTCGGCGGTAATATGACGGAAGCTGCATTAAACAATTATGTAGGCGCCTATCGTTTACCGCAGCTGCCGCAGCGCCAGCGCTTTACTCCGTTTAACAGCGCCAATAAATATTCCTGGGCGCAGGTTGCTCCCGCTGATGGCGGTGCAGCATATTGCCTGATTAAGGGCGCACCGGAAAAGCTGCTGCAGGCTACCGATTGGTATTGGTCTGATGATGGCCAGCGTTTGCCGTTGACCGATGATTTGCGTACCAAACTGGATAACAGAATGCTGGAGCTTGCAGGACAGGCTATGAGAATGCTGGCCTTGTGTACCTATGAGGGCGTGCCTGATGAAAACCTGCCTGCTAAGGGACTGACGCTTGCAGGCGTTGTAGCAATCCGTGACGATGTACGTCCGGAGGCAGTAGAAGCAATTAAAGCAGTACAGCAGGCCGGTGTACAGGTTGTAATGATTACTGGTGACCGTAAAGAAACTGCAGTTGCTATTGCTAAGGATGCAGGCCTGCTGCAAAGTGCGGAGGATGTAGTCTGGACCTCCGACGAGCTGGCACAGATGAGTGATGATGAGGTCAAGGCTAAGCTGACGCATCTGCGTGTAGTGGCGCGTGCTTTGCCAATGGATAAATCGCGCTTGGTACGCTTGGCGCAGGAGCTGAATTTAGTAACCGGTATGACAGGTGACGGCGTAAACGATTCTCCGGCACTGAAAAAGGCTGATGTAGGCTTTGCTATGGGCAGCGGTACAGAGGTAGCCAAGGAAGCAGGCGATATCGTTATTATGGACGATAACTTCCTCAGCATTAAGCAGGCAATTCTTTACGGCAGAACGATTTACAATTCTATCTGCAAATTTATTGTTTTCCAGCTGACGATTAACTTCTCAGCTGTGGCTATTAACTTTATTGCTCCCTTTATCAATATCGATGAGCCGTTGACGATTACGCAGATTCTGTGGATTAATCTGGTAATGGATACCCTAGCTGCGCTCGCCTTCGGTGGTGAGCCGGCATTGGCGCAGTATCTGCGCGAGGCACCGAAACGTCGCAGTGCGCCGCTTGTCAGCAAAAAGATGCTGACGAGCGTTATTATCAGCGGCCTGTATATGACTATTGTGGGTATTGCCTTTTACAAGAGCGCGTGGGTTGACCATCTGTTCCGTGATGCTGATAACCATATTTATACCTACACGGGCTTCTTCTGCGCCTACATTTTCATGGCAGTTGCCAATGGCTTTAATGTGCGTACTGACGGTTTGAACCTGTTAAAGAATATCAGCCTGAACAAGGGCTTCTTACAGGTAATGGCGCTGATTGTTGCAATTCAGGTACTGCTGACCTTTGTTGGTGGGCGTGTACTGCGTACAACACCGCTGAATGCGCATGAATGGGGCGTTGTCGTCCTGTTTGGCGCTTCCATTATCGTTGTTGATTTACTGCGTAAGCTCATCAGCAGCAGGTAAAGTTATACACAGTTGTTGATAACTCTGTTGATAATCTGTGGGTAAAACACATAAGCTGTGGATAATTTTTGTGGATAGAAGCACACTAAACGCTGTTACATTGTTTACAATATTACAGATATAAAAATAAATTCAAAAAGAATGTTGACAATTAAAAGCAGAGTGCGTATAATAGCATTCAACGAATCAAATATCGTCCCTAAAAAACGGTGAAGGGAAGAAAATATGACCGGATGGGCCAAGAGAGTCGCTGGCCGGTGTAAAGCGATGCCAATGGTTATATGCATACTGATCCCGGAGTTGCCTTTCTGATATGTAGGGAAGGACGTGTGGTCACGTTACAGGCAAAGGCCTTGTTGGAGGCTGAGAGGACAGCGCTGCTGAAGCGCTGTTGAAATAGGGTGGTACAGCGTGGAATTGTTCCCCGCCCCTAATTGTGTTATCAATAACACAGGTTAGGGACGGGGATTTTTGTTTATAATTGTTAAGAAAAGCTAGGGGGAAATTAATCATGCAGCAGGAGAAAAAATATATTCCGTTTGAACAAATAAAAATTACCGACCGTCAATGGCCTGATAAAACGATTACCAAAGCACCTGTATGGTGCAGTGTTGATTTGCGCGACGGTAACCAGGCTTTGGTAACACCGATGGGTATTCCGGAAAAAATCCGCTTTTTCCATACCTTGGTAGATTGTGGCTTTAAGGAAATTGAGGTTGGCTTTCCTTCCGCATCGGAAACTGAATACGAAATTCTGCGTACCTTAATCGAAGGCGGACACATTCCTGATGATGTAACGGTGCAGGTTCTGGTGCAGGCGCGTGAAGAGCTTATCCGCAAAACATTTGAGGCGGTACGCGGTGCTAAGAATGTTATCATCCATTTTTATAACTCAACTTCAACACTGCAGCGTAAAATTGTTTTTGGCAAGGATATGGACGGTATCACCGATATCGCTGTGCAGGGCGCGCGCCTTATCCGCCAACTGACGGAAGAAGAGGTTGCCCGCAGCGGTATGAATATCCGCTATGAATATTCCCCGGAAAGCTTCTCCGGTACGGAAATTGATTTCTCTGTGGCAATTTGCGAGGCGGTAATGCAGGAAATGGGCTCTACCAAAGAAAACCCCATTATCCTCAACCTGCCTTCTACTGTTGAAATGTGTACACCGAACACCTATGCCGACCAGATTGAATACTTCTGCCGCCATATTAAAAACCGTGAAGCAGCAATTGTCAGCGTGCATCCGCATAATGACCGCGGTACCGGCGTTGCCTGCGCTGAGCTGGCACTTTTAGCCGGTGCGGACCGCATCGAAGGCACCTTGTTCGGTAACGGCGAGCGTACCGGTAACCTGGATATCGTTACTGTAGCCCTCAACATGTTTACGCAAAATGTTGATCCCGAGCTTGATTTTTCACATATTCTGGATATCAAAAAGGTTTATGAGGAATGCACCAGAATGCATGTACCGGAGCGTCAGCCCTATGCCGGCGAGCTGGCCTTCACTGCCTTCAGCGGTTCGCATCAGGATGCTATCCGCAAAGGCTATGAGTACATGAAAAACAGCGGCACCGAATATTGGGAGGTACCGTATCTGCCGATTAATCCTGCTGATATCCATCGTGAATACGAGCCTGTTATCCGCATCAACAGCCAGTCCGGCAAGGGCGGCGCTGCCTTCGTACTGCAGCATACCGTTGGCTACAATCTGCCGAAGGAAATGCATCCGGAATTTGGCAATATCGTGAAGGCTGCGGCTGACGAATACGGCGATGAGCTTTCCAGCGAGCAGATTGTGCAGCTCTTCCGCAAGGAATACATCGACTTTGCCGGCAAATATCAGCTGCTGCGTCATCGCTTCACCGAGCTTAACGAAGCTGATGGCAGCATCCACAGCCGTTTTGAAGGTGAAATTTCTGTTGCAGGCGAAAATAAAAGCGTAGTCGGTATAGGTAACGGTCCTATCGATGCCTTCTTCCAGGCGCTCAACGGTGTCGGAATTAACGGCTACGAATTCGTCAATTACCATGAGCATGCGATTTCCAAGGGCTCTGACGCCAAGGGCATTTGCTACATCGAGTTGAAGCAGAAAAACAATGGTCACATCTTCGGTGTAGGCATTCACTCCAACATTAACGTGGCAGCGCTGCGTGGTATTATCTGCGCTATCAACCGCGCCGAGAAGTGATTAGTGGTCAGTGTTTAGTGGTTAGAAAATATTTGGTAGTACGGGGCAAAGAGAAAATATATTAGAAAATCGCTCCTGCATATATTATTTTGCTAAAGGCCGGCGCCAGATAATAGATAAGCCGGCTTAGAAAAACCTCCAAAATAAGGGAAAGATTTTTTTGAAAAACAAGGGAAAGAACTAAAAATAAGGGAAAGAAGTAAGCGCCGTCGGCCGTAAGGCAGGCGGTGTTTTGCTTTAAGTAAAATATATTGCGGAATTTTCTGAATTGCGATAAAATATATCTTAGGTACTGGAGATGTACCTAAGGCATTTAGGAGTGATACTTGTAGTAAGTGTTGCTCCAAATTTTTTACTAAAAAAATGCAACTAGAAATAGTTGCAAAGGTATCAGGAAAAGCTTATAATAGAGGTGAAAATATGGGACAAAAAGAAAAGCTCATAAAAAAGTTAATGAGTAAACCAAAAGACTTTACTTTTGCGGAAGCAGAAACACTGCTCAACTATTTTGATTATGTGAGAAGCAACAAAGGCAAGACAAGTGGTTCGAGAGTAATATTTATCAAAGAGGGATGTCATGCTATCTTATTATATAAACCGCATCCTCGCAAAGAACTGCTTGCATATCAGATAAAAACACTGATTTCTTTATTAGAACAGGAGGGATTGCTGTGAAAAATACGATGCAATATAAAGGCTATGTCGGCTCTGTGGAATTTTCGGAGGAAGATAGACTCTTCTTCGGTAAAGTTCTAGGTATACGTTCTGTAATTTCCTATGATGGTAAAAATGCACAGGAATTAGTGGAGGATTTTTACGGAGCGGTCGAGGATTATTTAGCTATGTGTGCTGCCGAAGGTATTACACCGGAAAAAGCGTATAAGGGGAGCTTTAATGTGCGCATTCCCGCTGAGATGCATAAACAGGCGGCGATTTGCGCTTTACAGAACAACATTTCATTGAATAAAATTGTGGAGCAGGCTTTGCAGCGTTTTTTGATGCTGGAAAATTAAATACATGAAAAAATTATAGCTGTGATATAGCTGGCGAGCTAGATTACGTCAGACTAAGAATATAGTTGTAGGTTAGTTGACGTGTAATTACAATATAATAATGCTTTAAACATTAAGGACTTCATTGTAAGAGAATGGAGTCTTTTTTTATTTATCAGGTGCCGTAGGCACCTGCAAGCCAAAAGTACTCGATGTACTTTTGCTTGA
>CAVCLW010000030.1:0-32484 GCA_963603005.1 Escherichia coli
TTCCAAAACTGGTATTGTAGCAGCAGCCGGAGGTAATGTTTTTATCCATAATGGTGGAGAAAACCTTGAACAAAAGATTTTATCTATAAAATCGCAAGATAATGATCTTATTTATGCTATTAGTGCTGAAACAAAAAAAACTACTACAGGTCAAGCTTCCAAAGTTGTTATTGATGGTTTAGTTGATATTTATGCTCCTGATAAAGTATCTCCTAATATGGTTTCGTTAGCAAATGCAGTTATATCAGATTCTTCTGTAGTCGATATTGCTGGCGGCAAGATTATTGGCAGATTAACTTCGAAAAAATCTTTTACAACGATTGATACGGCGCAAATAAATATTAATGTTAACAAAGATACAGATGGTAACATTATTGGCGCAGGTGATAATATTGTTCGCATAGAGGGTGAGGTAACAACTCTCGGTTCAGCGGGTGCTAGTCAGGTAAACATTGGCTTAAATGGGGCTGAATCTTATTTAAAGGGTGATGTTCGTGGTGCTAAGAAAGCAGCTGCTGAAAAATATGGTAATGGTAGTTCAGCTGATGGTTTAACCAACTGTGGTGTTAACTTGTTTATAAATAATAATGCTAGTTGGAATGGTAATCTTGGTGGTGTAGCAACTGTTCGTATGCATAACGGAGCCATTTGGAATGGCGGTGCAAGGGACTTGGCAAATGGTAATAGTGACAGTGAGATAAACAATATGTCTATGACTTTGGACACGAATTCTGTTTGGTATAATACTAGTTACGCAGATATCAACGTAGATTATTTTACTGGCGGTAAGGATGAAGAAACACGTGGCACTATTGTTATGGATTGTGACAAGGATATCACTTTGAACAATTACTCCGGCAACACTGTTGTTTCCTTTAATCGCGACAGCGAATACCCAACTCGTGTCCTTGGCGGCAATATCACCATTGGCAGCGCAGCCGAAGGCTCCGCAATTACCTTGAGCACGGATAATGACGGCATTGATACCAGTAACGCAGGCGAAGTAAGCAAGGTGCTGAACAAGCTGGCCAACAAGCTTACCTACACCGGCGCAATTGAAGGTGCGGAAAATAATCTTGACGGTTATGTACAGATTGCCGAAGGCCTGACTGCCAGCTCCGCAGCTCTTAAGCTTGGCGACATCAGCTTCTCTGCGGAAGACGGCAAGGGCAGCCTGAAGGATGGCTCCATTATCACTCCGGATAACCAAAAGAACCCGGCAGTAATTTATGGCGATAAAGAAACTGCTATGATGAAGGGCGCCAAGACTGCTATGGCCTCCACCGCTTTGCTGTGGCGTGCAGAAAACAATGACCTGATGAAGCGCATGGGCGACCTGCGCCTGAGCGAAGATGAAAGCGGTATCTGGGCTAAGTATTATGGCGGCAAATACAGCATGGATGCACAAAATACCGACCTTAACCTCAAATACAACGCTTATCAGGTTGGCTATGACAAGGAAGTAGGCAACGGCTGGAAGGCAGGCGTGGCTCTTTCCTACAACGATGGCAATTCTACCTATGGCAACGGCCATGCCGATATCAAAGGCACCAGCCTGGGACTGTATGGCACCTGGCAGGGTGAAAGCGGTCAATATCTTGATTTGATTGCCAAATATACACGTCTGGAAAACGAATTCGATGTACGTAATACCTACGGTCATAAGCTGAACGGCGATTACAAGACCTGGGGCGCATCCCTGAGCGCTGAATACGGCAAACGCTTTGAAGGCAAAAACGGTTTGTATGTTGATCCGAGCATTGAGCTGACAGTAGGCCGCATTGCTGCCAAGGATTACACTGCAACAAGTGATTACCTCAATGCCTGGGGCAAGAACAAAAATATGGATGTTGAGCAGGATGCTTTCACCAGCTGCATTGGCCGTCTGGGCGTACGCATAGGCCAGACCACCGATAATGCCAGCTACTATGTAAAGCTTGCTGCTGCTCATGAATTCAGCGGTGACTTTGACAGTGCCTTCCGCGCAGCAGGTGAACAAGGTGGGCAGACAAGCCTTGATTTTGGTGATACCTGGTATGAGGCACAGGTTGGCCTGACTGCTAAGCTGAGTGCTGCCAATACCTTCTATGCAACATACGGGTGCAGCTTCGGCGGCGATGTAGAGCAAAAATATCGTCTGGACGCAGGCCTGCGCTGGAGCTTCTAAGATTTATAGGCTGAAAGCTTTTGATTTTGCATAAAGCTTGAAACATCAAGCTTTAAATATCCCCTTCAAACAACTCCTTACTCTTAAAAACGTCGGATAGCAGGTTACTGTTGCAGGTAACCTGCTATTTGACGTCAAAAAGCATGCAAAAAAAGACCGCCTGCTTCAGCGGGCGGCCTCAAATTTTCTTAGCTATTAAAATGTTTCCAGCAGCTTGTAGCCACGACCGATGAGGAAGGTGGCAGTTTCCGGCTCGTTGGTTTTAAAAACAACTACCGGCTTAACATTGTCACGGTTAAAGGAAATGTACAGATAGGAAATATCGATGTTGGCACCGTGGATAGCGGAAAGAATTCCGTCCAGATAACCCGGAGTATCGTCCATCTCTACGGCAATAACCTTGTCCTGACGGCATTGGTAGCCTTCTGCCTTCAGTACATCGATAGCAGTTTCTGCCTTGTCCACAATCAGGCGCACGATGCCGAATTCCGCACTGTCGTTGGCCAGCATGGTATAAATATTGATATTGGCTTTAGCAAGAATGGTAGTGATTTTGAACAAACCACCCTCATTGTTTTCGGTGAATAAAGAAACCTGGTTCAGCATATGTAAAAATCCTCCCTAAATTATCATAAAGCGGGCTGTACTGTTGTCAGTTTTTGCTTGCTTAATAAAAGATTATAGCACAAACTTTGATGAGAAGAAAGAGGCTTTTGTAAAGTTATCTTTACCTGACGCAAGCTATTGTGAAGTGAAAGAGGACAAAAATAATATTTAGCTTTGATTTGAACGCAGAAAAACAGCCTTGGTTTGTGATAAATATAATGCTTGCTGAGCCCTATGCTCTTTAATATTTACGTGGCTATTAAGTTTGAATCAAAACAAACAAAGATTGCAAATTACTTGATTTTTCGTATGAAGGTGTTATAATACTATTAACAACATATGAGCAAACTTTGAAACGTTACTCATGTAAATAAGCGGAGGTTGATAATATGGGTATGAAAAAATTATTAGCAGTTTTATTCTCGGCTTTGCTGCTCGTAGGCGTTGCAGGCTGCGGCGGCAACAATGCGCAACAGGGCGCGGTAACACAAAAGGTTATGAATGCCAAAACTAAGCAGGATTTTGAGCCTGTGACAGAGATTAAGGAAGGACGCAAAAACGTCTATGCCGTACTTAAGGTTATGAAGGGTAACTATTGGGAAGAAGTTATCCGCGGCATTAAAGACGGCGCAGCCAAGGCTGACGTTAACGTTTATGTAGGCGGCGTTATGAAGGACGGCGACTGGGAGCTGCAGCGCGATATGGTCAAAGAGCTTCCCGGCAAAAAAGCGGACGCAGTAATTCTTGCTCCGGCGGATAGCTCCAATATGACGGCAAGTGCGAAAACACTGCGCGAGCAGAAGTTGCCGGTATTTTTGGTTGATACCGCACTCAGCAGCAATGATTACGATGCAGCTTTCCTCACCAATAACCTGGAAGCCGGTGCCGAGGTTTGCCAGCAGATGGTAGAGCAGATGAAGGCGAACGGTGTTAAGGAATCTGAGGAGGCAACAGTTTTGGTACATGTAAGCACCTTGGCCAGCACTACGATTGCCGACCGTCTGAACAGCGTTATGGCTAACTGGGGTAAATTTGCTCCTGCAAGCTGGAAAATCGAACATGATTACATTATCAACTACGGTGATGACGCGGGCGCAGTTAAGCTGGTTGCCGAAAAAATCAAAAACACTCATAATGTTAAAGGCATTATCGCCTGCAACAACGGTTCCACCAATGCAACCGTTGAGGCTGTAATGGCTGCAGGCCGCAAGGATGTTGCCGTTACCGGTTTTGACCTTGGCAAAAAGACTTTGCTTGGCCTGGAGAACAAGAACTATAGTATTGCCGTTGCCGTACAGAATCAGTACAAAATGGGCTACGAGGCTGTGATGGCTGCCGCTGCTGCAGCAAAAGATGGCAGCAAGCCTGCACAGAAGCTGGTAAATACCGGTATCCGTATGGCAGATAAAAACAATTATAAAAAATAAATAACAAAAAAGCTTAAAAGCCTTCTGCTTCTGACGGGAAATTCGCCTGATGCAGAAGGCTTTTGCAGTCTTTGCTTAAATATATGAGGAAGCCTGCGCAGAGAATTTGTTTTTTCCTGTAGTAATGTGTTATAATGAACTATTGGAATAGATACAAGGAGGAACAAAAATGGCTAAGTTAAAAATAGTGATTGCCGGCGCTCCGGTGCTGCGTGAGGTGGCTCAACCGGTAGAGCGTATAGATAAAAAATTGCAGCGTCTGCTGCGTGATATGGCAGAAACAATGTATGCGGCCGACGGCGTAGGCCTGGCAGCACCGCAGGTGGGTGTAAGCAAGCGCGTAGTAGTTATTGACGTAGGCGAAGGCCTGTACGAGCTGATTAACCCTGTAATCGTTAAACGCGAGGGCAAGGTGCTGGGCAGCGAAGGCTGTCTTTCCGTGCCTGATTACGAAGGCGAGGTAGAGCGCTCCGAATATGTGGAGTGCGAATTTACCGACAAAACCGGTCAACGCATGCTGCTTTCCGCAAGCGGTCTGTTGGCTGTCTGCGTTCAGCATGAGCTGGACCATCTGGACGGCATTCTGTTCATCGACAAGGCTAAAACCATTTCGCCTAAGCAGAAGGAAAATCCCGAGGATGCTTTAAGATAAATCCTGACCGGGATACGAAAGAAAAATAGAAAGATATACGGAGGAAAACAAATGCGTATAGTATTTATGGGAACGCCGGATTTCGCAGTCGGCAGCCTGCAGGCGCTGTGCGAAAGCGGCAAGCATGAAATTCTTGCGGTAGTAACTCAGCCGGACCGTCCGAAGGGACGCGGCAACAAGCTGCTGCAAACACCGGTTAAAGAATACGCGCTGGAGCAGGGCCTGACTGTTTACCAGCCGCAAAAGGTTAAAACACCCGAATTTGTTGAGCTGTTGCACGAGCTGCAGCCGGAGCTGATTGTCGTAGCTGCCTTCGGCCAGTTCTTGAGCAAGGAAATTCTGGAGCTGCCGAAATACGGCTGCATCAACGTACACGCTTCCCTGCTGCCGAAGTATCGCGGTGCGGCACCGATTCAGTACGCCATCATCAAGGGCGAAAAGGAATCGGGCGTAACTATTATGCAGATGGATATCGGCATGGATACCGGCGCAATGCTGGATAAGGTAGTAGTGCCTATTGCTGAAAACACTACGATGGGCGAGCTGCATGACGCTCTGCGTGAGCAGGGGGCGGCGCTGCTGTTGCAGGTTATTGACAAAATTGCGGCAGGTACTGCCGTTGCAGAGCCGCAGGATAACGAACAGGCTACCTATGCGACACTTCTCGACCGCAGCATGGAGCATATCGACTGGAGCAAAACGGCGCAGGAGGTACACAACCTTATCCGTGGCTTTAACCCTGCACCTAGCACCTTTACCAAGCTGCCGAACGGCAAGAGCCTGAAAATCTGGGGCAGCAAAATGACTGACAAAAACAGCGCTGCTGCTGCCGGTACCGTTATCGAAACCGGCAAGCGCAGCTTCTTTGTGGCTTGCGGTGAAGGCGTACTGGAAATCACCGAAGTACAGCCCGAATCTAAGAAACGTATGCCGGCGCAGGTTTTCCTGAACGGCCGCGGTGTACAGGAGGGCGACCTGCTTGCCTGAAGCAGGCTGTAAATTGAAGGAGTAATCTTTTAATGAACGAAGATAGTGTGTTTAAGCCCAAAAAACGTATATTTATGGCCCTGACCTCCATCAGCGCCGTGTTAGGTGCGTTGATGTTTTATGTGGTCTGGAAGGTAACCTTTCCGGGGCTTTATGAAATCAGCCACTTTCTGCCGATAATTTTCGGCTTTTTCGGCGTACTTATCGTGTTGGCGATGCTCAGCGGCGTTTTGGGAATTGTCATGGCGCTGTTGGGAATACCGGTGCTCAAAATTTTGTATTTTTGGGCGTGGAAGGCGATTAATATTCTTTTCCCCTTTGCGGTAGTACTGGGACGCTTGTTCAACATTCCCCGTGACCGCATCGAGCAGTCCTTTATCGAGGTCAGCAACAATCTGGTGCTGCAGCATAAGGTGAAGGTGCCTGCCAACCGAATTATGATTTTAACACCGCATTGTATCCAGCTGGATACCTGCGTACATAAGATAACCCGTAACGTAGAGAACTGCCGTCAGTGCGGACGCTGCAGCGTAGGTGCTATGCTGGGGCTGGCGCACAAGTACGGTTGCCATTTTGCTGTGGCCACCGGTGGTACGCTGGCAAGGCAGATGGTTAAGCAGGCAAGGCCGAAAGCTATTGTGGCCGTGGCCTGCGAGCGTGACCTGACCAGCGGCATTCAGGATGTATTTCCGCTGCCGGTGCTGGGCGTTTTGAACGAGCGTCCCTTTGGTCCCTGCTTTAATACACGGGTAGATATCAATAAGCTGGAAGCAGCAATTTTAGCATTTATGGAAGATGATGAGGAAGAAACAAAGCATGCGGAAGGAACAAAAAGCAAATTATCCTGAGAGCGCCCGCGGAGCAGCGGCGCTTTTGGTGCGTATGGTGCTGGAGGACGGTGCTTATACGAATATCGCGCTGAACCAGTATCTGCGTGGCAGCAGACTGAGCGACCTTGACAGAAGGCTGGCTACGGAGCTGGTCTACGGCACGGTGAAGGCCAGCGGTACGCTTGACTGGTATCTGGCGCAGTGCGTCAGCCGTCCGCTGGACAAGGTGGCCGGTGATATTCTGGCGATACTGCGCATCAGCACCTACCAGCTGCTGTATATGACGCGCATTCCTGCGTCGGCGGCAGTAAACGAGGCTGTGAAGCTGGCACGCTCTGTGAGCCATGAGGGCAGCGCCAAGTTCGTCAACGGCGTTCTGCGCGGTCTGCTGCGCAAGCAGGAGGCAGGTGCGTTCGTTCTGCCTGATGCCGAAAAGCAGGATGCAGATTATCTGTCATTGAAGTATTACCATCCTCGCTGGCTGGTGAAGCGCTGGCTGGGACCGTGGGGCCGCGGCGGTACCGAACGCCTGCTGGCGTTTGACAATACGGCTGCGCCGGTGTGCCTGCGTGTTAATACGCTGGTGACTACACGCGACAAGCTGCTGGCTGATCTGACGGAAATGGGCGCACAGGTGCGTGCTTCCGAATGGAGCCCCTACGGCATTGTGGCAGAGCATCTGCCGTCGCTGCATACACTTTTGGCAGCACTGCCGCAGCATTTTTATATTCAGGACGAAAGCTCTATGCTGGTAGCGCCGGTGTTGGCGCCGCAGCCAGGAATGCGCGTGTTGGATATGTGCAGCGCTCCCGGCGGCAAGGCAACACATGTGGCACAGCTTATGCAGGATAAGGGCGAGGTTATCGCCTGCGACATCCACGAGCACAAGCTGGAGCTGATTGCCGAAAACGCTGCCCGTCTGGGTATGAAGAGCGTCAAAGCACTGCAGAACGATGCTCTGCAGCTGCGCAGCGAATGGCTGGGCGCCTTTGACCGCGTACTGGTTGATGCACCCTGCTCCGGTCTGGGTGTGCTGCGCCGCCGTGCGGAGGCACGCTGGCGCAAGCAGCGTAAGGACCTGAAGCTGTTCCCGCCGCTGCAGCTGGCAATTCTGCATAACGCCGCACAGTACGTGAAGGACGGAGGTACCATGGTTTACAGCACCTGCACGATTGAGCAGAGCGAAAACCATTATCTGGTGGAAGAGTTTTTAACGCAGCATCCCGAATGGCAGCGCGTGGGGTTTACGCATCCGCTGACGGGTGAGCAGGTACAGGAGCTGCAGCTACTGCCGCAGAACGACGGCATTGATGGCTTTTATATCTGCAAGCTGATGAAAAAGTAGTAACATAGAGGTAAGAGAATGCAAGATATTTTTGCTTTACCAATAGAAGAATTACAGGATTTGTTTGTGGCGGCAGGACTGAAAAAGTTCCGAGCCAAGCAGGTATTTCAATGGCTGTACCAAAAGTCGGTCTTTGATTTTGCCGCTATGCACAACCTGAGCAAGGCCGATATTGCCGTGCTGCAGGAAAAATTTACCGTGCTGCCGCACAGTCTGGAAATTTTGCGCGAGCAGAATTCCTCCGACGGCATGACGAGCAAGCTGCTTTTGGGCTTGCCGGACGGCAATTCGGTAGAAACGGTTCTAATGCACCATGATTACGGCTACAGCGTGTGCGTTTCCAGTCAGGTAGGCTGCGATATGCACTGCGCCTTCTGTGCTAGCGGCCTGAAGGGTGCTGTACGCAACCTGACGGCGGCAGAAATCGTGGCGCAGGTTTACCTGTTCAACGAGCGTCTGCGTGAGCAGGGAGCAATGGTGAGCAGAGTGGTGGTTATGGGCAGCGGGGAACCGATGCTGAATTTTGACAGCGTTTTGCAGGCGCTGGATTTTCTGCATCGCGAGGACACCTGCAACATGAGCTACCGCAACATGACGCTTTCCACCTGCGGCATTATTCCTGGCATCAAACGTCTGGAGGAGCAGGGCAAGCCGATTAATCTGGCAATTTCGCTGCACGCAGTCAAAAACGAGCTGCGTACGGCGCTGATGCCTGTCAACAAGGGCTACCCCTTCGTGGATGTGCTGACAGCTGCCGAAAGCTACAGCAAAGCCAGCGGCAGGCAGATAACATATGAATATATTCTGTTGAAGGGAAAAAATGACAGTCCGCAGGACGCGGAGCTTTTGAGCAATTACCTGCGCTATAAGCAGGCATCCGTTAATCTGATACCGGCCAACCCGGTACCGGAGCAGGGCTTTGAGCGCCCGTCCAAAGCGGCAGTAGAACGCTTTTTGCGCATCCTGCAGAAAAACAGGATTAACGCTACCGTTCGTAAGGAGATGGGCAAGGATATTGATGCGGCCTGCGGTCAGCTGCGGGCTAAATTTGCCAAGGAACAGGAGCAAAAATAATGCAGGTAATCAGCAGAACCCATGTGGGCCTGGTCAGAGAGAATAATGAAGATGCGCTGCTGGTGCGCGAGCCCTCTCTTTTTGCCGTTGCCGACGGCATGGGAGGCTATGCGGCAGGCGAAATCGCCAGCAGGTCTACTATCAAAGCCTTTGAGGCTGCAACACACAGCCTGCGTCACGAGCAGGAGGAACAGAATATCCGTAAGGTTATGCTGGAGGCCTTTGACAAGGCCAATACGCATGTTTTCAAAATGGCGGTAAGCAACGAAAGCTATTCCGGCATGGGTACGACGATGACGGCGCTTTATCTGCCGGGGGACGGCCACGGCTACTGCTGCCATGTAGGCGACAGCAGACTGTATCTGTTCCGCGACGGCAAGCTGGAGCAGCTGACGCATGACCATACATTGGTAGCAGATTTAAAGGAACAGGGAAAAATCACGGACGAGGAAGCCTTTGTACATCCGCAGCGCAATATTTTGCTGCAAGCCCTGGGTGTCGAGGAAACAGTCAATGCTGATTTCTTCAGCTTCCGTCTGCAGGAGGGTGACAGGCTGCTGCTGTGCAGCGACGGTCTGTCCGACATGCTGCGTGCAGCTGAAATCAGCCGGATTATAGGCTGTGCAGATCCGGAGCAGGCTGCTGACAAACTGCTGGAGCAGAGCCTGGACAACGGCGGACGCGATAATGTGTCCCTGATTCTGATTGATTTAACTACGCAGGGGGAGGAAAGCTGTAATGGATAAAAATGGCAAGACCATCTTGAACGGACGCTATGAGATTATTCGTCCGATTGGCTATGGCGGTATGGCCGAAGTCTTTTTGGCCCACGACCAGCTTTTGGACCGTAATGTAGCCGTGAAAATGCTGCGCGACCAGTTCCTCGAGGATAACGAGCTGCTGGAGCAGTTCCGCAGGGAGGCAAAATCCGCGGCGCGTCTGGTGCATCCGTATATCATCAACATTTATGATGTTGTGTCGGAGGGCAGCAACCAGTATATAGTTATGGAATATGTTGACGGTGTTACTCTGAAGGAGTATATGCAGGAGCATAAGCTGAGCCTGAATACCGTTCTGGAAATCGCTGTGCGTCTTGCAGATGCACTGCAGCATGCTCACAGCCATAACATTATTCACTGTGACATCAAGCCGCAGAATATTTTGATAGATAAAAATATGAATCCTAAAATTGCCGATTTCGGCATTGCCAAAATGGTTACCAACCAGACAATGGTTTATTCCAAATCGGTAATGGGTTCTGTGCATTATATTTCGCCGGAGCAGGCCTGCGGCGGTAAAATTACTGCCAGCAGTGATGTCTATTCTTTGGGCATAGTGCTCTTCGAAATGCTTACGGGTGAGGTTCCCTACGTCGGCACAACGGCGGTTTCGGTTGCTATGATGCATGTAGAAAAGCCTGTGCCGCAGCTGAAGGACTACATGGATAATGTTCCCGAGGGCATGCAGGAGATTATGGACAAGGCGTTGGCAAAGCGCTGTGAGGACAGATATGCAAATGCCGGTCAGCTCAGACGTGATCTGATGAACCTGAAGATGAAGCTCTTCCCGTTCAGCAGCGAGGACTATCATCAGGAGCTGGGTGCGGTGAAGCCTAACGGCAATGTTGCCGATAACCGCGATGACGGTGCTACGGTGATTATGAAGCCGGTGCGTAGTGAGCTGCCGCCGAGGCAGGTAACTCCGGCTGCCATACAAGAGCCGGAAGCAATTCAGAAAAAGCAGGAAGCAGTGCCTTCCGAAAAAGCAGGGGATGAAAAACCGGTGGCAAAGAAAAAGCTGAATTATACCAAACTAATAGTAATGATTACTGCTGCGGTAGTAGCGATTTCGCTGGTAGCGCACTTTATCTTCAACCGCAATCTGGCAGAGATTGCAGTGCCTAATGTTACCAATATGACGGTAGTGGAAGCACAGAAGCTGCTGGAGGAAAAGGAGTTTAAGGTAGAGCTGGAGGAAAAATACGGCGATCCTGATAAGTTTAAGCCCGGTACTGTTATGGAGCAGTCTCCGAAAGCCGGCGAAAAACGTAAGCAGGGCAGTCTTATTATCCTGACCATCTGTAAGGGTGCGGAGCTGAAGGCTGTGCCTGATGTTACAGGCATGTCGCTGTCGAAGGCGGAGCAGCAGTTGGCGGATGCAGGCTTTAAGGTCGGCAAGGTGACGCGCAAGCATGTGGACGGCGAGAAAATCGGCGCTGTTCTCAGCCAGTCGCCGAAGGGCCTGGACAAGGCTCCTAAGGGAACAGGTATCGATCTGGTAATCAACGAAGGCGATAAGCCGGTTCCGAATATTATCGGCAAATCCATTGACGAAGCTAAGGGCATGCTGGAGCAGGCAGGCCTGAAGCTGGGCGAAATCAAAAAGGTTCAGGATGCCAACGCCAAGAAGAATGTAGTTCTGGCCTGCAACCCGGGTGTAGGCAGTAACCTTAATGACGGCGCGGCTGTAGCGATTACCGTAGCTGCCGGCGGCGAAAAGAAGAGCGCCTACGTTGACTTTGTCGTACCGAGCGGCAAGCCTGCCAACGTACGCATTGTGCTGACGGATGACAACGGCACGGCAACGCTGTACAGCGGTACACAAAACGGCAGCGTGCGTCTGCGTCAGAAGGTGGAATATGCAGGCAATGCCAAGGTTCAGTTCATATGTGACGGCAAGCTCATTTCCGAAAGGAACCTGTAAACATGGCAGAGCTGCAGGGCAGAGTCCTGAAAAATTATAACGGTTATTATTACCTGAAGGTTGAGGGCGAAAGCGAGCCCTATACCTGCAAGGTAAAGGGAAAAATGAAGAAAAACCGTTTTTCGCTGGCAACCGGTGATATTGCCGGCTTTGAGGTAAGCAGCAGCGAAAAACGCGAGGGGATGATTACCGGCGTGCTGCCGCGCAGAAACTTTCTGCCGCGCCCCACGCTGGCTAACCTGGATTTATTTGTGGCAGCCTTTGCCTGTGCTGCGCCGGATTTCAGCTTTCTGCTGGCAGATAAGCTGTTGGCGCTGGCAGAGCTGGCGAAAATTCCTGCAATCTTGGTGCTCAACAAGGAGGATAACGCTCCTGCGGGCCTGATTGAACAGGTGAAGGCAGTTTATGAGCCTATCGGCTATGAGGTTTATACTCTGTCGGCGCAGAACGGCACCGGCGTGGAGGCTCTGCGAGAGCGTCTGCGTGGTAAAATCTGCGCCTTTGGCGGACCTTCGGGCGTAGGCAAATCGTCGACTATCAACGCCATCGACAGCAGTGTTGACCTGCGCACGGGCGAGGTAAGCGAAAGAATCGGTCGCGGCAAGCATACTACACGCTATGCACAGCTGCTGCCGTTTGACGAAGGCTATATTGCGGATACGCCGGGCTTCGGCAATCTGCTGCTGGAGGGACTGACCGCCGAGATGGTGCTGGCCTCCTTACGTGAGTTTGCCGATTATGAGGCAGGCTGCAGGTTCTGTCCCTGCACGCATACGCACGAGCCTGTCTGCGGTGTAAAGGACGCTGTGGCTGCAGGAAGGATTTCTGCCAGCCGTTATGAATCATATTTGACAATGTTAGCAGAGGTAAAACTCCTGCAAGAGAAAGAGGGAAGAAAATGATGATTAAAGTTGCTCCATCAATTTTATCTGCCGATTTTGCATATCTGGCAGACGAAATCAAAAAAATTGAAGCTGCCGGTGCCGACTGGGTACACATCGATGTTATGGACGGCCAGTTTGTACCTAACCTGACCTTCGGTGCTCCTGTAGTGAAAAAAATCCGTAAGGTAACCGACCTGTTTTTCGACTGCCATCTGATGGTAGAAAATCCGGAAAAATACATTGCCGATTTCAAGGCTGCCGGTGCCGACCAGATTGTTGTGCATGTAGAAACCACCAAGCATCTGCATCGCTGCATCCAGCAGATTAAGGCTGAGGGCATGAAGGCCGGCGTTGCGCTGAATCCCGCTACCAGCCTGAGTACGGTAGAAGAAATTCTGCCTTACGTTGACATGGTACTGCTGATGACCGTTAACCCCGGCTTCGGCGGCCAAAGCTTTATTGAAGGCGTAGTGCCGAAGATTGAGCGCCTGCATGCAATGATTACTGAGCGCGGTCTGAACGTGGATATTCAGGTTGACGGCGGCGTTAATGCCGAAACCTCCAAGCTGGTGAAGGCTGCCGGTGCCAATGTATTGGTAGCAGGCTCCTATGTTTACGGCGCTGAGGATACCGCTGCTGCTATTGCAAGTTTAAAATAGTATTTAGTGATTAGTGGTTAGTTATTAGTGAACAGTGAACAGTAAATAGTGTTCGGAGAATAAGAAAAACCGTCCTTTCCTGCTATCTGCAAAATTGCAGACTGGGAAGGACGGTTTTGTTTTGCTTTGTGCGTTATTTTTTGGGGGTATCGTTGGCTTTTTGCCAGATATACCACACTGCGAGCGAGCGCCAGGGACGCCAGCTTTCCGTAAGCGTGTTGATTTTGCCGCGCTTGGGAATTTCGCTAAGATTGAGCATTTTCTGCAGCTCTTTTTTGAAGATAAAGTCGGCACTGGGTACAACGTCCGTGCGGCACAGAGCCAGTAACAGAAACATTTCGATGGTCCACTGGCCGAGGCCGCGGATTTGCATCAGCTGTTTGGAAATCTGGCTGTCGGTCATATCGTCGAATTTATCCATGGTTACGCTGCCATTGATAATTGCTTCGGCAAAGCTGCGCAGGTAATCAACCTTTTGCTGGACCAGACCGATGCTGAGCAGGTCTTCGGTAGAAGCAGCAAGCACTGCCTGCGGTGTAATGGGATTACCGGTGAGGCCTTCGAGCTTTTTCATCAGCTGCTGACTTACATCAGGCGGTAACTGTTGGGCAATAATACCTGTCAACAATATAGTAAAATAAGACTCTTTAGATTTTGGTTTTAACGGACAGGGCGAATAACGGTCAACTAACGGGGCGAGCTCTGGAACGTTTTCACGCAGATAGCGGTCACCGACGGACCAATCTGGGGCTTGGCACATAAGCATCCTCCTTTATGTCTACTTTATTATACTATTATAATACGAAAACGGTGGTTAGACAAACAAAAAATTGCGAAATAATAGCAATAAAAGCAGTTTTCTATGAACGAAGGCTTTCAGATATAGTTTTTCTTTGAATCATGAAGAAAAATAAAAAGCAGTGGCAACGCAGATTAATATTTGCACTTTTTTCTGCAAAGCTGTATAATTAATCTGATTGACAATCTATATTTGTAATTAAAATGTAAGGAGACGATGAAATGTCTGAAGTCAGAGTAAGATTTGCTCCCAGTCCTACTGGGTATTTACATATTGGTGGTGCGCGTACTGCGCTGTTTAACTGGCTGTTTGCCCGCAAAATGGGCGGTAAGCTGATTCTGCGTATCGAGGATACCGATATTGAACGCCTGAAAGAGGATTCCGTAAGCCAAATCCTTACCAGCCTGAAATGGTTAGGCATCAACTGGGATGAAGGTCCGGAGGCCGGCGGCGAATACGGTCCTTACTATCAGTCCGAGCGCTTTGATATCTACAAAAAATATGCTCAGCAGCTGCTGGATGAAGGCAAAGCATACTACTGCTTCTGCACTACCGAGGATTTGGCTGCACAACGTGAAAAACAACGCGCCGCTAAGCAACCGTTCCGTTATGCACGTACCTGCCGCGATATTCCGGCAGAAGAGGCTAAAGCACGCATTGCTGCAGGTGAGCCGTATTCCATCCGTATCAAGATTCCTGCCGAAGGCAGCATTACCGTACATGACCTGATTCATGGCGAGGTTACCTTTAACATGGACCAGTTTGATGATTTTGTAATTGTAAAATCTAATGGTATTCCTACCTATAACTTTGCTGTTTGTGTCGATGACCATCTGATGGGCATGACTCACGTACTGCGCGCCGAGGAGCATCTTTCCAACACTCCGAAGCAGCTGCTTGTTTACGAAGCACTGGGCTGGGAGCCGCCTAAGTTCGGTCATATGCCGATGATTCTGGCTATGGACCGTTCCAAGCTGAGCAAACGCCACGGCGCAACCTCTGTTGAAGAATTCCGCAGCCAAGGCTATCTGCCGGAAGCTATCATCAACTACCTGACTCTGCTTGGCTGGGGCCCAGGCGATGAACGCGAAATCTTCACTCTGGAAGAAACCGTTAAGCTGTTTGAGCTGGAGCAGATGAGCAAAAAGGCTGCTATTTATGACACCAAAAAGCTCACTTGGATGAACGGCCAATATCTGTCCGAGCTGCCGCTGGAAAAAATTCTGCCGGATGCTAAGCCCTTCTTCGTGAAAGACGGCCTGGTAACCGAAGAATGGTTCAACGATGCTGCCAACGAAGCATACTTTGAAAAGCTCGTAGACGTTGTTCGTGTACGCGTTAAAAATCTGCAGGAGGTTGCCGATGCTTCTACCTACTTCTTCAAGGATGTTGAAGAATACGATGAAAAGGGTGTAGCTAAGCACTTCAAGGCAGAAAATATTCCTGTACTGGAGCAGTGCATTGCAGCAATTAAGGCTGATGATGTATATGACCTGGCTTCTACCGAAGCAGCTTATAATAAGATTGCTGCCGATAACGGTCTGGCTCTGGGCAAGGTTATCCATCCGACTCGTCTGGCTCTGACCGGACGCACCGTAAGCCCCGGCATGTTTGACGTTATGGTTTTGCTGGGCAAGGAAAAAACCTTGGCACGTCTGGAAAAGGCTGTTGAGTTCATTAAAAGTTTATGATTGTAAAATAGCGATTGGCGGCTTGTTTTAGCGCGATTGCTTTAATTAAGCAGGAGGGCTTTCTTCCTGCTTAATTTTTACCAAGAGGTTCAAGGCTTGGAACATTGTTTTTGGAAAGGAGCTGCAGGCTATGAAAATCCTGTTGACAACATTATTGTGCTTATGTTTATCTCTGCCGGTGCTGGCAGACCAGCAGACTACGGTGCTTACCGAACAGACCTCTGTCGGCAAGGCAACGGCAACGCTGCCCTACATCGATGGCAGTAATTCCGCAGAGCTGGAAAAACAGGCCAACGCATTGGTGCGCGATGCTGCAGCTAAGCTGGTAAAGGAGGTAGGCGGTCAGGGAAGTGTAACCTATAAGGTGATGCTGAATCGTCCGAGTCTGGTGAGCCTGCTGCTGGAGGCAGACAATGGCGGACGCAAGGCGTACACCGGACTGAATCTTGATTTGACCACCGGCAAGGAATTTGAGGTTACGGATTTCTTTGTCGATAATGATAACGTAAAGGCTGCTTTGGGCAATTATGATAATGTGCTCTTCGGAGAAGAGGGCTTGTTTGTGCGCAGCAAGAAAAATGCTGCCTACAGCAGCTTTGTGCCCTACAGGGATGTAGTTACCTCCCTGCGCATAGGCGAAGCAGGACGTTTGCTGCAGCTGGCGAAAATTACCGATAAGGCTGCAGGCAAAACATTGCGTCTGCCTGCAAGCGGACTTATGGCGCTGAAGCTGGACAGCAATCCTTCCACCGGCTACGGCTGGCAATTTGCCTGCAGCTCACCGGCAGTAAGCAAGGTAGGCAGCTCGTTTACCATTCCGCGCGGTGATGAGGAAAGAATGGGTGCGCCCGGCGTTGAAATTCTGGTGCTGGCGGTTACCAAGCCCGGTACCTATAATATCCGCATGGATTACAAGCGCTCTTGGGAAAAAATGAGCCTGCAGAGCTTTAACTTTACCGTTATCGCAGAATAAGCTAGAGGATGTGTTTATGGAAAAAGCATCAGTTTCTGTAAAAATATATAATAGTACCTATGCATTAACGACCTCTGCTTCCGAAGAACAGGTGCTGAAAATAGCAGCAGAGGTAGACAGAAGAATGCAGGAGCTGGCAGAAAGCAAAAAGCTGCTGCAGACAGATAAAATCGCCATCTGGACGGCGCTTGACCTGGCTGCAGACAGACTGGAGCTGCAGGAAAAATGCGTTGCTCTGAAACAGGAAATGCAGCAGCAATCCGTGGCAGCGGAGCAAAAAATGCAGGAAAAATGCGCTGCGATGGAGCAGGAGCTGCAGCAAAAGTGCGCAGTAGCAGAACAGAAAATGCAGGAAAAATATGCTGCGCTCGAGCAGGAACTGCAGCAAAGAAATGCTGTGCTGGCAGAAGAGCTGCAAAGCCTGCAGGCCAGATATGACAGACTGCTGGCAGCAGTGCGTGAAAGGTAGATAACATATGGAAAAGAAAACAATAGAACTGCTTGCTCCCGCAGGCAGCTGGGAAGCATTGGAGGCAGCGGTAAACGCCGGCGCTGATGCTGTATATATGGGCGGTAAAGCCTTTGGCGCACGTGCCTATGCCAGCAATTTTGATGAAGAGGAAATGGCGAAGGCGGTGTATTTTGCGCATATGCACCATGTGCGCCTGTATATTACCGTCAATACTTTGGTTGATGACAGCGAGCTGGAGGCTTTATCCGCTTACCTGCTGTTTTTGAATAACGTAGGCGTAGACGGACTCATTGTGCAGGATTTGGGCGTTATCCGCCTGGCGCAGAAAATTGTGCCGGAGCTGCCGTTGCATGCCAGCACGCAGATGAGCATTACCAACAGCAGCGGTGTAGACTTCGCTATGGGTGCAGGCATGGAGCGTAGCGTATTGGCACGCGAGCTGAGCCTGAAGGAAATCGGCGCAGCCTGCAGTCGTGGCAGTGAAATCGAAACCTTTATCCATGGCGCTTTGTGCGTATGCTACAGCGGTCAATGCCTGATGAGCAGCCTTATCGGCGGCCGCAGCGGCAACCGCGGACGCTGTGCCCAGCCTTGCCGTTTGCCGTATAAGCTGCTCAACGCGAAGGATGAGGATATGCTGAAGGGCAAGGATGCAGGCCAGTATCTGCTGAGCCCCAAAGATATGAATACCTTGAGCATTTTGCCGCAGCTGATTGACGCAGGTGTTGTATCCTACAAAATAGAAGGACGCATGAAGCGTCCGGAATATGTTGCGGTAGTAGTAGATGCTTACCGCCGTGCGATTGACAGCTATCTTGCCGGTGACTACAATGTACCGGAGGAGGATTTGGCGAATATCGAGCAAATCTTCAATCGTGACTTTACCACCGCTTATCTGGAGCGTCGTCCCGGACGCACGATGATGAGCGACCGCCGTCCCAACAACCGCGGCGTGCTTATCGGCCGTGTAGCGAAGCTGGACAAAAACCGTAATAAGGCAGTTATCAAGCTGGATAAAGAGCTGCATCTGGGTGACGGACTGGAATTCTGGGTAAGCGTCGGCGGACGTGTGGGCACCACCGTTACGGATATGCTGTGCAGTGGCAATAGTGTGCAGAGCGCTGCTCCCGGCCAGCAGGTAACGATTGATGTGCCTAACGGAGTACGTTTGAATGACCGCGTTTTCCGTACTCTCGACAGCAGATTGATGAGCTATGCGCAGCAGTTCTTCGGTCCGGACGCTAAAAAACGCATTCCGGTAGATGCCGTTGTTACTGCACGTTTGGGCGAGCCCATGACCGTTACGCTGACGGATGATGAAGGCAATGTCGGCTACGGCGAAACCGATTTTATCGTAGAGGCAGCACGCAAGCGTGCGCTGGATGAAGCCGGTGTGCGCAAGCAGCTGGACCGCCTCGGTACGACTGAATATTTCCTGAACAGCCTGTGCTTTGAGCATGATGAAAATGTTATGGTGCCGATGAGCGAAATGAACGAAGCACGCCGTATGGCATGCGAGGCACTGGATGCAGCGCGTCTGAATGCCTATGCACCGGCGCGTACAGCGGTGCATAGCTTCAGCGAGCAATTAGTGCCGCAGGCACATAAGGCTAAACAGCATGAATCCGTTCTGGTAGTGCATTGCGACAGCGTTGAGAAGGTCAATGCTGCGCTGCAGGCAGGTGCTGAACGCATTCTCTTTGGCGGTGACTGCTTCAATCATCAGCTGCCGTCAGAGGCGGATTATGCTAAGGCTGCCAAGCTGGTGCGCAAGGCAGGCCGTCAGCTGGCCTTTGCTACACCGCGTATCATCAAGGAAGCACAGCTGGCATATTTCGACAAGCTCTTCACTCTGTGGGAAGAGCTGCAGCCTGATTTTGTTTACATCAACAACAACGGCCTGTGGCCCTTGGCGAAGAAGCATGCTGCGCTTAATTTGGTAGCAGATATGTCTTTGAATATTTTCAACAGCCAGACACTGCAGTTCTGGCAGGAGCAGGGAGCTGCAGGCGCAGTGCTCAGCCCCGAGCTGACTATGGCGCAGGTAGAGCATCTTGTGAGCGTCAGCCCGCTGCCGTTGGAGTGCATGATTCAGGGACGTTTGGAAATGATGGTTTCCGAATACTGCGTAGGCGGCAGCTTCCTGGGTGCATTGGATAAGGGTGCCTGCAAGTTTAACTGCGCAGAGCCTTTGTTCCTGGGCGACCGCAAGGATGCACGTTTCCCGATTGTTACGGACCAGTTCTGTCGCATGCATATTCTGAATGCGCATGAGCTTTCGATGACTGCCAATGTGCAGCATATGGCGGAAGCAGGCGTGGTTGCGCTGAGAATTGACGGCCGTGATTACGATGCGGCGCGTCTGGGCGAGCTTGTGGCACTGTACCGCAAGATTATCGGCGGTGCGGTGGAGGCACCGGAAAATCTGCCGGGTACTACAAGAGGCCACTATTTCAGAGGCGTAATGTAAAAGCAAATGTCAGCTTGCTAAGCTGAGTAAATTGAATAAGCCAAGGCTCCTGTCAGCAATCGCCGGCAGGGGCCTTTTGTCGCATGTACAATTTGTTTGCCTAAGCATTTTTATATGCTTTATTATAAAAATCAGAGATAGTTTTCAGGCTATAGCAATCATATGCAACAGAAAAATTTGCCTGCATCTTTCCGTTCCTGCCCAATCTATGATATAATACTAAAGTTATAGAGAAAAACGACCATAAGGTCAGAAGATAAATTTAATAGGAAAAGAGGAATGTGAAATGACAAATGGATTTGCAGCCTTAAAGGTTTGTTCCCACACCGTAGAGCAGCTTCAGAAAATGGGCATCAAAAAGCCGATGCCGGTACAGGAGCAGGCTATCCCGGCGCTGTTTGCCGGACGTGACGTAATCGCCCGTGCGCAGACAGGTACAGGCAAGACACTGGCTTTCCTGGTGCCGCTGGCAGAAAAAATCGATACTGCCAAAAGCTATGTGCAGGCATTGGTAATTACGCCGACGCGTGAGCTGGCACAGCAGATTGCCACCGAAATGAAAAAAATCCTGGGCGAAAGCGATATCAAGGTGCTGGCTGTTACCGGCGGACGCGATTTCGAAACGCAAAAATATAAGCTGGAGGGACGCAGCCATGTGCTGATCGGTACTCCCGGCCGTCTTTTGGACCACATCCGCAAGGGTAACACCGACCTTGGCGGCGTGCGCTATCTGGTACTGGACGAGGTTGACGAAATGCTGCAGCAGGGCTTTATGGATGAAGCGCTGGAGCTGATTGCTATGACTGCGCCGGAGCATCAGACGATGCTTTGCTCCGCAACTCTGTCGGAAGAGGTGCGCAAGTTGGGACGCAAGCTGACGAAAAACTGCGCGCTGATTGATATCAATCCTGACCAGGCTACCGTTGAGAAAATCAAGCAGATTTGCCTGAAAACAACCGACGAATACAAGAATAAGGCTGTGGCAGCGCTCATTGACCGTCTGAATCCTTATCTGATGATTGTTTTCTGCATGAGTAAGGAGCGCACCAAGGAGCTGGGCGACTGGCTGGGCATGCAGGGCTATAATGTTGACGTGCTGCATGGCGAAATGTCTCCCGCAAAGCGCAAAACTGTTATGAAGGCCTTCCGTGATGCCAAAATTCAGATTCTGGTTGCCAGCGATCTGGCTGCCCGCGGATTGGACGTTGAAGGCGTAACCCATGTTGTGAACTATGATATTCCGCATGATGTCGACTGGTATGTTCACCGCATCGGCCGTACCGGCCGCGCAGGCAATGAGGGCGAAGCAATTACGCTTTATACTGCAGACGAGGTTAAATGGCTGCGTAATATCGAAACCAAGCTGGGCATTCTGATGGAACGCCAAAACCTGGAGGGCGGTGTTGTGGCACGTCGCGTTGCTGTGGCTGCCAAAAAGAAAAAGCCCGCAGGACCTAAGCGCGGACGCAATGCTGTTGCTGATAAGCGCAAGGCTCCCAAAACCGGCAGTAACCGCCGTCAGGGTGCTAAAAAAGGCAAATAAGCCTGCTTAGAAATAAAAAAAAATTATGGATGCTTCTCTTGCTTTACAGAGAGGCATCCGTTTTTTCTTATGCCGCAGAAGAATGTAACTTATGAGCCTATGCGCATTTTTTCTCTTTTCAAGTATAGAAAAAATATGGTAAAATATAATGGAATAGGTATGCAATACAAGGAGAACAGGAGGGCAGCATATGTTGACAATTCGAGAATATAAGCAGGCAGCAACTCTGGAGGAGGCGTGGCAGCTGAACCAGAAGCGTCCTAACCGCGTGCTTGGCGGTATGCTGTGGATGCGCCTGAGCAAGGGCAATGTGCAGACAGCGATTGATTTGTCGGCTTTAGTCCTGGATACAATAGAGGAAACAGAAACGGAATTCCGCATCGGTGCGATGGTGAGCTTGCGCCAGCTGGAGCTGCATGAGGGCTTCACCGCCTACAGTGAGGGAGCAAATAAGGAGGCGCTGCGCCATATTGTAGGTGTGCAGTTCCGCAATCTTGCTACCGTAGGCGGCAGTGTGTTCGGTCGCTTCGGCTTTTCCGATGTGCTGACACTGCTTTTGGTAATGGACAGTTACGTGGAATTATACAAGGGCGGTATTGTGCCGCTGGCAGATTTTGTGAATATGCCGTATGACAGAGATATTCTGGTGCGCATTATCGTCAAAAAGACGGCGGCGCATTACAGCTATAAATCCGTGCGCATCAGCAAAACCGACTTTCCGGTGCTGACCTGCGCGGCGGCGCTGACGCAGGAAGGCGTGCAGGCCGCAGTGGGCGCACGCCCGGCGAAGGCTGCACTGGTGAAGGATGCCGAGCAGCTCGCAACTTTGCCTATGACTGCCGAGAAGGCAAAGGCCTTTGCGGAATATGCTGCAGGCTTACTGCCGACGGAAACCAATCCGCGTGGCAGTGCTGCGTACCGTACACACCTGATTAAGGTGCTGACAGCAAGATGTTTAACAGAACTGGGAGGTAAGGCCTGATGGAGATAACCTTAACCGTAAATGGCAAAAAGCTGACCCGTATGGTGGAGGCTGATACAGTTTTACTCGATTTCCTGCGCAAGGAAGGCTGCTACAGCGTGAAGCGCGGCTGTGACACTACCAACTGCGGTTTGTGCACTGTATTTATGGATGATAAGCCGGTGCTTTCCTGTGCTATTCTGGCAGCGCGTGCCGCAGGCCACAGCATTGTAACGATGGAGGGAATGCAGCAGGAGGCAGCTGAATTCGGTGCCTTTATTGCCGACCAGGGCGCGGAGCAGTGCGGCTTCTGCAACCCCGGCATGATTATGAACGCGATTGCGCTGCTGCGTGAAAACAGCGAGCCTACGGAAGAAGAAATCAAGGAATTTCTGGCAGGCAACCTGTGCCGCTGCTCCGGCTATGAGGGACAGCTGCGCGGAATCCAGAATTTTATCGCCTGGAAAAAAGCTCAGGCGCAGGCATAAGGAGGGGAGCTGCAGATGAAAATAGTTAACCAATCCTACCGCAAAAAGGATGCTATGCAGCTGGTGACAGGCCAGCCTGTCTACACCGATGACCTGGTGCCTAACGATTGTCTGCTTGTCAAGGTACTGCGTTCTCCGCATGCAAACGCTATTATTGAAAGCATTAACACCGCGATTGCAGCGAAGGTGCCTGATATCGAAGCAATTTATACCTGGGAGGACGTGGACCAGGACGGCGAGCGTTGCACCTATGCAGGCCAGACCTATCCCGAACCGAGTCCTTATGACCGTCTGCTGCTCGACCGTCATGTACGCTTTGTGGGTGACATCGTAGCGATTGTTGCCGGCAAAACGGAAAAGGCTGTCGACAAGGCGCTGTCTTTGATTAAAGTAAAATACCAGCTGCTGGATGCAGTGCTTGACTTCCGCACTGCGCTGGATAACCCTGTGCTCGTACATCCCGAGGATACTTGGAAGGCGAACTGCCCGGTTGGCGCCGATAATAAGCGCAACCTGTGTGCCCACGAGGTTATCGAGGATGGCGAGGTTGATAAGATTCTGGCGGAATGCGATGTTGTTATCGACCAGATAACTCATACCAAGGCTGTACAGCAGGATATGATGGAGCCTTTCGTAACCTATTGCTCCATTGATACCTACGGACGTTTGAATATCCTCAGCTCTACGCAGATAGTTTTCCACTGCCGCCGCATTATTGCGAACGCGCTGCATATCCCCAAAACCATGGTGCGCGTGGTTAAACCGCGTATCGGTGGCGGCTTCGGCGCTAAGCAGAGCTGTGTCAGCGAAATGTATCCGGCTTTTGTTACCTGGAAAACAAAAAAGCCGAGTAAGATGATTTTCTCGCGTTACGAATGTCATATAGCTTCCAGCCCGCGCCATGAGATGGAAGTGCGCGTGCGTCTTGGTGCTACCAAAGAAGGCAAAATCCGCGCGATTGATTTATATACTCTTTCCAATACCGGTGCTTACGGCGAGCACGGTCCCACGACTGTCGGCCTTTCAGGTCACAAGTCTATTCCTCTGTACCGTACCGAGGCCTTCCGCTTCGGCTTTGACGTAGTTTATACCAACCTGCAGGCTGCAGGCGCATACCGCGGTTACGGCGCTCCTCAGGGCATCTTTGCCGTGGAGTCCGCTGTGAATGAGCTGGCGGCACGCCTGAAGATGGACCCGATTAAGCTGCGTGAGATGAATATTACGCGCGAGGGCGATATTATGCCTGCTTATTACGGTGCGCCCAACACAAGCTGCGCGCTGGACCGCTGCCTGGCACAGGTACGCGAGATGAGCGGCTGGGAGCAGAAGTTCCCGCTGCAGCAGCTGCCTGACGGTAAGGTACGCACGATGGGTGTGGCTATTGCGATGCAGGGCAGCTCCATTCCTTACTGCGATGTCGGCGGTGCTACCATCAAAATCAACGATGAGGGACATTACACTCTGCTGATCGGTGCTGCCGATATGGGCACCGGCTGCGATACCGTTCTGGCGCAGATGGCAGCAGAGGTTCTGGAATGTGATTACGATAACATTACCGTATTCGGTGCGGATACCGATGCTTCTCCTTATGATTCCGGTTCCTACGCATCCAGTACAACATATATTACAGGTAAGGCCGTAGAGGTCTGCGCACAGCGTTTGCGCGGCAAGATTTGCCAGCTGGGCGCACGCCTGCTGGAATGCGGCATGGACCAGGTTGTTTTTGACGGACGCGAGGTGCGTGATACCGTCAGCGACAAGGCTGTAAGCCTCTTTGATATCGCCACCGCTTCTATGGTGAATAACGATATCGCTTTGGAAGAAACCGTGGAGCAGAACAGTGTATTGTCCCCGCCGCCGTTTATGGCCGGTGTGGCTGAGGTGGAAACCGACCTGCTGACAGGCGAGGCACAGGTAGTGAACTTCTACGCATCTGTTGACTGTGGTACTCCGGTTAACCCGCATCTGGCGAAGGTGCAGACCGAAGGTGGCATTCTGCAGGGCATTGGCATGGCGCTGATGGAAAACGTAACCTACAGTCCTAAAGGTCGTATTTACGAAAACTCCTTCATGCAGTACAAGGTTCCCTGCCGTGAGGATATCGGTCATATCTATGTTGATTTTGCCAGCAGCTATGAGGAAAGCGGTCCCTTCGGTGCCAAATCTGTGGGCGAGCTGGTAATCAACACTCCGGCTCCGGCGATTGCCGACGCAATTTATCAGGCAACCGGCAAACGCTTTATGACTTTGCCGATTACACCAGAAAAAGTTGCTATGGGCGTTGACGAAGAATAAGATTTTAATAAGCTGAAAACAAATGTGGTTGCAAGACCACATTTGTTTTGGCAAGCGTTATTCTCGAGTGAGAATGACGAGGGGAAGGACTACAATCATGTATGACCAATACAACCGCAAAATAGATTATCTGCGCATCTCCCTTACAGACCGCTGCAACCTGCACTGCCGCTATTGCCGGCCGGAGGTGAGCGAGCATGTGCCGCATAATGAAATTTTGCGCTACGAGGAGCTTTTGCGTATTTGCCGCGCTGCGCTGCAGCTTGGCATCCGCAAATTCAAAATCACCGGCGGCGAGCCTTTGCTGCGCAAGGGTTGCAGCGATTTTATCGCCAGCCTGAAGCAGCTGGACGGTGTAGAGCAGGTGACGCTGACGACTAACGGCACTCTGTTGGCGCAGCAGCTGCCTGCGCTTGTACAAGCAGGCGTGGACAGCATCAACGTGAGCCTGGATACGCTGAATGCGGCGTATTACAAAGAGCTTACCGGCGGCAGCCTGAGCAGCGTCCTGCAATCATTGCGGGAGCTGCAGGCTGCAGGGATACCGTTCAAGCTGAACTGTGTGCCTTTAGCGGAAAACGGCCTGACGGACATTATGCAATTACTAAAGCTGGCGCACAGCTATAACGCGCCGCTGCGCTTTATCGAGCTGATGCCGTTAGATTGCAACACTAATCTGCATGGCCTGAGCGGCAGCGAAATCCGTAGCCAACTGGAGCAGGCAGGCCTGGCGCTGCAGCCAGACGCACAGCGTTACGGCAATGGTCCCGCAAGCTACTGGCGCATCGGCGGTTATAAAATGCCGGTGGGCTTTATTGAACCGCTGCACAATAAATTCTGCGCTGTCTGCAACAGGGTGCGCCTTACCTCTGTAGGCATGCTGAAGCCCTGTCTTTATAGTGACGCGGGCATGAACCTCAAGCGCTTGCTGCGTGACGGTGGCAGTGATGCGGAGTTGCTGCAGGCGATGCAGGAGATTATTTACGCCAAGCCTGCGGGACATAGCTTTGATGTAAAAGCAGCGCACTTTAATATGAGCCAGATTGGCGGATAAATACAGGCTTTGAAGGAGCAGACAATGAGTGAATTTACACATTTTGACGCTACGGGCAATGCTCTGATGGTTGATGTCAGCGATAAGGCTGACACCGCGAGGGTTGCCGTGGCGCAGGGAAAAATCTGCGTAAGCAGGGAAATATATGAAAAAATTGCTGCCGGCAGTATGGCCAAGGGCGATGTGTTGGGTGTGGCGCGTGTTGCCGGAATTATGGCGGCCAAGCGCACCAGCGAGCTGATTCCGCTGTGCCATCTGCTGCAGCTGACGAAGTGTACGGTGGATTTTGAGCTGCTGGCGGAAAACGGCAGCTACGCCGTACAGGCGCAATGTCTGGTAAAAACTACGGGTAAGACAGGCGTGGAGATGGAAGCGCTGACAGGCGTGCAGATTGCCTTGCTGACGATTTATGATATGTGCAAGGCCGTGGATAAGGCGATGGTGATTACAGATGTGCATCTGCTGAGCAAAGCAGGCGGAAAGAGTGGTGATTTTGTATGGAAGCAAGCATCAGAGGCATAATCAAGGCTGTTTGTATCAGCGAAAAGAAGGGTACGGAAAAGCATCCGGTTAATGAGATTGTCCTCAAAGAAAATTTCGGTATCGAGGGTGATGCCCACGCAGGAAAATGGCACCGTCAGGTGAGTCTGCTGAGTGCTGAAAAGGTGGATGAATTCAATGCGCGCGGCGGTGACGCTGCTATCGGTGCTTTCGGTGAAAACATTCTGGTAAGCGGTATTGATTTCAAAAAGCTGCCGGTAGGCAGCATCATGCGCAGCGGTGACGTTGTGATGAAGCTGACGCAGATCGGCAAGGAATGCCACAGCCACTGCACGATTTTTGCGCGTGTGGGCGACTGCATTATGCCACGTGAGGGTGTTTTTGCTACGGTAGAGCATGGTGGCGTTCTGCGCAGCGGCATGGAGCTGGAGGTGACGCTGCCTGCAGCCGACGCTCCTTTGCGTGCGGCGGTAATGACGCTTTCAGATAAGGGTGCAGCGGGCGAGCGTGTTGACACCAGCGGCCCGCTGGCAGCAGAGCTGCTGACGGAGGCAGGCTACGAAATCGTGGAGCAGGTTTTGCTTCCCGACGCGCAGAAAAAAATCGAACGTGAACTGGTGCGTCTTGCGGATAGCAGACAGGTGGATCTGATTATCACCACAGGCGGTACGGGCCTTTCGTTGCGAGATGTTACACCGGAGGCAACTATGGCGGTGGCTACACGCAATGTGCCCGGTATTGCGGAGGCCATCCGTGCGGAATCGCTGAAGATTACGCGGCGGGCAATGCTGAGCCGCGGCGTGAGCGTAGTGCGTGGACAGACGCTGATTGTGAATCTTCCCGGCAGCACTAAGGCGGTGGAGGAAGCGCTGGCAATCGTTTTGCCGCAGCTGGAGCATGGACTGCGTATCCTGAAGGGCAGCGCCCATGATTGTGCAAGAAAATGAGCGCTATAGACTGGTCACCGCTATGGATTTCGCTGCATACTGCGGCAGCGACAATCGTCATAGTTTTCTTTATCGGCGTGATTATCGCCTGGTGGGTGGAACGGCTGCAGAGCCAAAGCTTGAAGATTTTTGCTGATGCTGTAATCACACTGCCCATGGTGCTGCCGCCTACGGTAGCAGGTTTCTTTTTACTGTATTTCTTTGGCAACAACCGCTTTTTGGGCCAGCTTATCTATCAGCTGACGGGTATAAAAATAGCCTTCAGCTGGCTGGCCACCGTGCTGGCCGCAGCGGTAATTTCGCTGCCGCTCATGTACCGCAGTGCGCGCGGAGCCTTGTCGCAGGTTGACAAGGGTATGCTGGAGGCGGCGCGCTCCTTGGGTATGACGGAATGGCGCATCTTCTGGCGCATTCATCTGCCTAATGCGCTGCCCGGTATTATTGCCGGCGGCCTGCTGGCCTTCGCCCGTGGTTTAGGTGAGTTCGGCGCCACGGCGATGATTGCCGGTAATATCGCAGGACGCACACGCACACTGCCGCTCGCGGTTTATTCTGCCGTAGCGGCAGGCGATTGGGATGCTGCAGGCTGGTATGTGGCTGTAATTGTAGCCATCTGCCTTTTGGTAGTTATTGGCCTTAATGTTTACTTATATAAAACAAAACAACAACAGGGGGATTAAACATGAAAAAACTCTTATGCTTAGTATGGTCTTTGATGTTAGTTATTATGGTTGCAGGCTGCGGCGGCGGTGACAAGCAGGCTGCTGCTCCGCAGGCAGGCAAAACACTGCGTCTGGCTGCTGCTGCCAGCATGGAAAAGGTATTTACGCAAAAGCTGATTCCGCTGTATCAGCAAAAGCATCCGGAAATAAAAATCGAGGGCGTATATGATGCCAGCGGCAAGCTGCAGGCACAGATTGAAAGCGGCCTGGCTGCCGACGTATTTATTTCTGCGGCTAATAAGCAGATGAACGCGCTGAGCGACAAGGGCTATATGGATAAAACCACTGTGAAGCCGCTGCTGGAAAACAAGCTGGTGCTGATTGTACCTAAAAGCGGCAGCGAAATCAAAGGCTTCACTGATTTCAGCAAGGCTAAGCATCCTGCTATCGGCGATCCTGCCAGCGTTCCTGCAGGCCAATATGCTAAGGAAGCGCTGACCAAGCTGGGCCAATGGGACGGTATTCAATCTAAGGTAAGCCTGGGCACCAACGTAACACAAGTGCTGAACTGGGTTGCTGAAGGCAGTGCCGATGCAGGCCTTGTTTACGCTACCGATGCAGCACTCATGAAGGATAAGGTAACTGTTGTGGCCGAGGCTCCGGCAGGCTCTTTGAAGAAACCGGTGATTTATCCTATCGGCGTGCTGGCGAAGGCTCCGCAGGCTGAGGCTGCCAAGGATTTTGCTGCCTTCCTGCAGACTGAAGAAGCTATGAAGATTTTTGCTGCCTACGGCTTTGCGCAGGCTAAATAAGAGGTAGATAAGCATGAAATTAATTCGTACTGAGGATGCGGTCGGCAGTGTTCTCTGCCATGACCTGACACAGATTATCAAGGGCGTTACCAAGGATGCCGTGTTTCGCAAGGGCCATGTGGTACAGCCGGAGGATATCCCGGTGCTGCTTTCCATCGGCAAGGAGCATTTATATGTGTGGGAAGCCGACGAAAGCATGCTGCACGAAAATGATGCCGCACGCATTTTGTGCGACATCTGCAAAAATAGCATGATGGATGAATCGCCTGTGAAAGAGGGCAAGATTGAGCTGGCTGCTGCTGCCGACGGTCTGTTTAAGGTAGACGGCGCACGTCTGCGCCTGGTGAACAGCTTCGGACAGATGATGATTGCGACGCGTCACGGCAATACGCCGGTGAAAAAGGGCGACAAGCTCTGCGGTACGCGCATTATCCCGTTGGTTATCGAAAAGGAAAAGATGCAGCGTGTGCGCGAGCTGTGCGGTGATGAACCGCTGCTGCAGCTTTTGCCGTACAAAATCAAAAAGGCTGCCGTGTTGGCGACCGGCAGCGAGGTTTTCCACGGACGCATTAAAGATACCTTTACGCCCGTGCTGGAGGAAAAGCTGGCAGAGTTTAATGTAGAGGTAGTTTGTAAGCAGGTGCTGGATGACAAACCGGAGCAGATTACCGCTGCGATTAAAACGGCTATTGAGGAAAAGGGCGCGGAGATGGTGCTTTGCACCGGCGGCATGAGCGTTGACCCGGATGACCGCACACCGCTCGCAATCAAAAATACCGGCGCACGCATTGTTTCCTATGGCGCACCGGTGCTTCCGGGCGCAATGTTTTTGCTCTCCTACTACGGTGAAAAGCAGGTGCCTGTTCTGGGCTTGCCGGGCTGCGTAATGTACGCTAAGCGCACGATTTTCGACCTGGTGCTGCCGCGCGTGCTGGCCTGCGACATCGTTACAGCCGATGAGCTGGCAGCCTTGGGCGAGGGCGGTCTGTGCCTGAACTGTGCAGTTTGTACCTATCCTGCCTGTGGCTTTGGCAAGGGGTGGTAAAATGACCTACGCAGACCCGCAGCATTACCATATCAAGGTGCGCGTGTACAATGAAAGCATTGATTTCGGCAAAGGTGTGGCGGAGCTTCTGCAGCGTATTGAGGCTACAGGCTCGCTGAGTGCTGCCTACAAGGCTATGGGGATGTCGGCCAGCAAGGCGTGGAAGATTCTGCGGCGTGCGGAGGCAGACCTGGGCTTTGCGCTGGTGAGCAGCACGGCAGGCGGCAAAAGCGGCGGCAGCAGCGTGCTGACGCCGGAAGGACGACTGCTGCTTGAGCGGTATACAGCCTTCAATGCAGAGGTACAGTTGGCGGCGGCGCAGGCCTTCGCCAAATATTTCAAATAACATAACGCTTTGGGCAGTACGGGTAATTTTCCTGTACTGCCTTTGTTTATATAGTTTGTCTTTTCTTGACGCAGATTAGTAAAGAGGCTATAATATAAATATCTAGTAAATAGCAACAAGTATCAGATGTGGAGGCCGTGAGGCTTCTTTCTGCTGTGTATAGGCAGATAATGAGCTTGTAATTTGCCGCAAAATAGAAAATTGCAGCGTTATTTTTGAAAGAAGGTTTAAGTATGAGTATTTTTGCCGGAGCTGTTGATTATTTTGTTAAGGGTGGTCCTTGTATGTGGCCGCTGCTGATGTGTTCCTTTGCCGCTATTGCTATTGGTGTGGAAAGATATCTTTTCTATAAGAAAGCGATTTCCGGAGAAATATTTGCCAGCAGCTTCTGCCGTATGATGAATGATTTCAATATAGTAGGCGCCAGTGAGCTGGCAGAGCAGAGCAAGGGCGAGGCTGCTGCTATGGCTAAGGAAATTTTGGATATCAAGGGTGACCTCGGCCAACGTCTGGAAACTATTGTCTATACTAAAGCAGACCGCATTATCGACAGTCTGGAAAAAAATATCAACTATCTGAGCGTTGTTATCGGCCTTTCCCCGATGCTCGGACTGCTCGGTACGATTACCGGTATGATTTCCTCTTTTAACGCTTTGAACGAAAGAACTCAGA
The DNA here is from genome assembly GCA_963603005.1 of Escherichia coli. GTDB lineage: Bacteria > Bacillota > Negativicutes > Acidaminococcales > Acidaminococcaceae > Phascolarctobacterium_A. Next base: position 31,066 of record CAVCLW010000030.1, read on the forward strand.
ACCCGATGGCTGTTACCGCAGGTATCGGCGAAGCGCTGATTACTACTGTATTTGGCCTTTGCATTGCTATTATGGGTATGTGTATCCATGCTTATCTTACAAGTAAAATCAAAACCGAAACTCTGAATATCAATGAAGTAGCTGATACGCTTGTTGATATTTTCAAAGCTAACGAGCAGAGAAATTGAGGGGCGGTGTCAGAAAATGCGCAGACGTCGTAAAAGAGTGATGAAGTCACCGGAAATCATGCTCAGTCCGATGATTGATATGATTTTCCTGCTGCTGGTATTTTTTATTGTCAGCACTATGTATATGAGCGAGGTCAAGACAATTCCTATCCGCCTGCCTGTTGCCCGGCATTCGGAGAATGTCAGCAAGAGCAATTTTAATGTAACAATCAAAAAGGACGGCAGCCTTTATCTTGATGAAAATAAAATCGAGATGGATATGCTGGTTCAGAATGCTGCCATTGAAAGCAAGCATGATTCCTCCTTCTCGGTTATTATCAGAGCAGAGGACGAAGCGCCCTATAAAACTATTATTCAGCTGATGGATAAAATGAAGGGAGCAGGTGTAACACGCTTCGGTTTGGCTACGGATACAGGTGAGAGCAAATGAAGGACGAACAAAAGCGATTCGGCAAGGGCTTTGCCGTAGCCTTGGCTGTGCATATTGTTCTTGCCGCAGGCCTTGGCATTTTCGGCTACCGCTTTGTGCATACGCCTCCGGAAATTTTAGAGGTTTCCCTGGAGGGCGGCGGTGGCGGCGCTGAAGCTCAGGAGGAAGAAATCGAACAGGAGGAACAGCAGGAAGAGCCAATCATACAAAGCCTGGAAGATATTATTGACCAAAAACTGAAACCAAAGCCGCAAAAGAAGGTCGTTAAGAAAAAGGCTACAGCTGCGCCCGGACCTAAGGCTCCGGTCAGCAATGGCACCGGCACCGGTACTGGTACAGGCACCGGTACTGGTACAGGTAGCGGAAGTGGCAGTGGCAACGGCAGTGGTAATGGTGCAGGCAGCGGCGAAGGCCGTGGCGTGCCGGTTACGCCGCCACGTCTGCTGCGCGAGGTTGCACCTGTCTACCCTGCGTCTGCCCGCAACAGCGGTGCTACCGGTGTAGTATCGGTACGTATTCTGGTAGGTGCTGACGGCAGTGTAGAGGATGTTACGGTTGTCGGTTCCTCCGGCAACGGCGCTATGGATAACAGCGTTGTGGCAGCAGTCAACAAATGGCGCTTCAGTCCTGCTAAGGATAAGTACGGGCAGAACGCACGTTGTCGCGTTACACGCGCAGTAAGCTTTAACTTAAAATAATAAATATATACAAAGAAATGTTTTTATGCCAAAAAGCTGCCGTCTCCGTGATATGTACCCAGTTTTCTGGACACCACAAAAAATTTGAATAATTATATTTACA
>CAVCLW010000031.1:0-31969 GCA_963603005.1 Escherichia coli
TTTCTGTTTAAGGTTGGCTTTTGTCCCAGCCTCTTTTGGCATGCGTTGATTTACTTTCCTTGTGTCCGCAGAAGATGGACTTTTTCGAGCATTTTTGCGCTGTCTTTTTATGACGCACACGGTTAGCAATGGCTTTACCTTGCTACAGGCGAAGTTCACATCTATGTCAAAAAAATGTCCTTTGTGACAAAAATCTTTCACATTCTCTTCTTTGTAATAATTATTAAAGTATAAAATATATAAAAGAGAAAATTTTAACAACTCTGATTAATACGTAAAAGTGACGAATGAAAAATTATGTATGAACATTTTATTATTTGATGTCTTTATAAAGAATACAAAAGTTTGACGTACGGAGACAAAAAGAGTACAATGAAAGTAGGTAAAGGAGATAAACTGCTAAATTTTCAAGGCCTTGAATTTTAGTACCACCTTATCTGAGTTATATTTGATTAGTGAAATGCTTTGTAACGAGGATTAAGCGTGCGCCACTGTGGCGCAGCGTGGAAAAGGGGGATTGAAAATGAAAAAGAATAGAAAGCAAACTGCTTTGTCAAAGTGCGTACTGGCGACAATCATGGCAATGGGCATGATGGGTTATACTACTGTTTGGGCCGACACGCCTACCCCGTCTCCTGTTGACAAGACTGTTTCCAAAGACGCTGCAGGACAGATTTATGATGCTGCCTATGGTACTGACGGATGGAACAGAAAATATTTCTGGACTGACTTGGGACATGCGCAGGTACAGATCGGCTCCGGCGAGCAGATTGAATTGTTCACACCTTTTATTTATCATACTTATAATGATCAATGGAATCCGAAAGGCGATGGTTACAGACCTGTACATACAGGTGATAATTCCGAAATGCAGTGCAAAGAGTCTATGAGCAATATTACCGTAGGCGAATTTGACAGAATTATTAAATCTCTCTATACAAATGATATTACCATGGCAAAGACCATTTACGGTGAAGCAGGCCAGGCAGGCCTGAAGGATACAGTTATTAAAGCGGTTAGAGCAACTCCCGGTCAGGGCAAGACAGTCAATACCTATGAGTTGGTAAGAGCTAATGATGAGGTACTTGCTGCAGCCATTGTTGATACCGATACCAAGATTACAGCCAATAAATTGACCTTTGCAGACGGCACGCTGACTTCCAAGATTACTGATAATGCCGGCGGAGTCTATACTGACAGTGTAGATGGCATTGCTTCCCAAGGCTGGGTAAACGAGCAGATGCAAGGTATTGTTGATACTAATACCACTAATACCGGCATGGAAGGAAGCCTGGATGAATATGGCAAGCTGACGGTAAAGGTTAAGGATTCCGACCAGCACAGCGTGCAGGCAGAGGTAGAAGGCATTGCTTCCCGCAGCTGGGTAACCAATCAGCTGGAAGGCATTGCCGGGACTGATACTGTTACTACCGTAGAAGCAAAAACCAATATGCTGAAAATCACCGATGAAGGCACCAATGGCAATCATGCGTATAAGGTTGATATCAACGGCGACCAGCTGGGCGATTTTGTTCAACAGTATGACACCAACACCATTACTACTGCACAGGATGATGGTAAGAATTATGTAACTGTTAACGGTGGTATGGATGATAACGGTAACTATAATTATACTGTAGGCTTCAATGAAGATAAGCTCATGCAAACCATTCAGGAAAATACCATTGACACTAATACTACCAATACCGGCATGGAAGGAAGCCTGGATGAATACGGCAAGCTGACGGTAAAGGTTAAGGATTCCGACCAGCACAGCGTGCAGGCAGAGGTAGAAGGCATTGCTTCCCGCAGCTGGGTAACCAATCAGCTGGAGGATATTGTTGATACTAATACCATTACTACCGTAGAGTCCGCAACCAATATGCTGAAAATTACAGATGAAGGCGTAGAAGGTAATCATGCTTATAAGATTGATATCAACGGCGAGCAGCTGGGCGATTTTGTTCAACAGTATGACACCAACACTGTTACTACCGCACAGGATGATGGCAACGGTTATGTAAATGTTACCGAAATGATTGATGATAACGGTAACTACAATTATACCGTAGGAATTAATGAAGATAAGCTCGTTGAAACTATTCAGGCAAATGATACTAACACCGTTACTACCGCACAGGCTGACGGCGACGGTTATGTAAATGTTACCGAAATGGTTGATGATAACGGTAATTACAATTATACCGTAGGCATTAACGAAGATAAACTCATTCAAACCATTCAGGAAAATGATACCAATACTATTACTACTGCAGAATCCGGTCATGCTATCATTACTGTAAATGACAGCGTAGGCGGTGGCGATTTGGATGATAAGAATTATGTAATCGGTATTGATGAAGATGCTTTGAAGGGCTTCATTCAGGAAAACACCCAGGACACCAATACCATTACTACCGCGCAGGATGATGGCAATGGTTATGTAAATGTTGCTGAAGCTGTTGATGCAGACGGTAATTACAACTATACCGTAGGCTTTGATGCAGGCAAGCTCATTAACACCATTAAAGAAAACGATACCAACACCGTTACTACCGCGCAGGATGATGGCAATGGTTATGTAAATGTTGCTGAAGCTGTTGATGCAGACGGTAATTACAACTATACCGTAGGCTTTGATGAAGGCAAGCTCATTAACACCATTAAAGAAAACGATACCAACACCGTTACTACCGTAGCGGATGATGGTAAGGGATACGTAGGCGTAACCGACGCTATGGATGCTGATGGTAACCATAACTATACCGTAGCATTTGACGAAGGCAAGCTCATCGAAACTATTCAGGCAAACGACACCAACACCATTACTACCGCGCAGGATGATGGCAATGGTTATGTGAATGTTGCTGAAGCTGTTGATGCAGACGGTAACTACAAATACACCGTAGGGTTTGATGAAGCTAAGCTCATTAACACCATCAAAGAAAACGACACCAACACCGTTACTACCGTAGCAGATGATGGCAAGGGTTATATTGGAGTAACCGACGCAATGGATGCTGACGGCAATCATAACTACACTGTAGCATTTGATGAAGGCAAGCTGATTCAGACCATTGAAGCGAAGGATAAGTTCGTTAACGGTGGCAATATCGGCGCAGACGGCAAAATTACTCTTAAAGTAAGAAACGGCGAAGATGTTAAGCTGGAAGGCCAGCTGAAGGATGCACAGCTGACTGAAATTGAGAGAGATACGGCAGCCGGAACTGCTACTCTGGTAGTAAAAGACGGTTACACCAATGAAGAAGTTCGCAGACTGACGATTGATGATATCGCTGGTAAGGCACAAAATGATAGGGAGCATGCCGAATTCAGAGAGCATTTTAATGAACTCGATCATCGTGTTGACAACCTCGGCAGCCGCGTTGACAAGGTTGGCGCCGGTGCCGCCGCTCTCGCAGCGCTGCACCCGATGGATTTCGATCCCGATGACAAGCTGACCTTTGCAGCAGGCTACGGCAACTACAAGGGCAAAAACGCTGCTGCGGTAGGCGCATTCTACCGTCCGGATGAAAAGGTTATGCTGAGCGTAGGCGGAACCTTCGGCAACGGCGAGAACATGGTGAATGCAGGCATTTCCTTCTCCCTGGACCGTACCGCACGCGTAAGCAATTCCCGTACAGCGATGGCTAAGGAAATCGTGGACCTGAGAGCGAATGTAGCTAACCTCACCGCGCTGGTAGGTCAGCTGACCGCAGGCATGGGCGGCACGATTGAGATGGACAGAATGAAGCTCTTCCCGGATGTTCCCGAAAACCACTGGGCTTACGAATACATCGGCCGTCTGGCGGCAGCAGGCATCGTTGAGGGTTATCCTGACGGTATGTTCAACGGCAACCGCATGATGAGCCGTTACGAATTCGCAGCAATGCTGTACAGAGCGCTGGAAAAAGGCGTGAAGCTGGATCACAAGCTAGTTCGCGAATTTGAACCCGAAATGGGCCGTATCCATGTTGCCCGCATCTCCGGTGCGGATGGCGACAGAGGCAAGATTGAACGTGTACGCGTATACGGCGGCGACAATCGTGACCACTACGGCAGCAAGCTGAAATGAAAATGCAGGCAGCTGCATAATCTAAACCTTAAATAAACACTCCCTTTTCTATAATTAAAAGAGGAGAACACCTAGTCCTTTACAGGATAAAAGGTGTTCTCCTCTTACTTTTTGTTTTACACAGTGTTTTGCTTAATCCCAGCGCTTGAGCATGTCCTCAATAATTTCCTTATTGGTTTTGCGGCGCTTCTTTTCGTAGTTACGGAAGTTGTTATCTCTGTGGTCGGTGGAGTAGTCGGCGTAGTCGAAGTCGTCGTCGCTGCGCTCGTAGCTGCGGTTGTAGTCGCCGTGGCCATCGTCCAGGGAGAGGGGGATTTGTTTTGTGTAGGTATAGGGTTGTGTGTACATGATTGACCTCATAGACATTGGAAGAAAGGGCATCGCAATTAATATATCCTTACGCTCAAGAAAAATTTTCCTGTGCCCGGAGGGCACAACGTAAATTTCGTGTGGAACCAAGACTAAGTGCCGCAAAACTCGCGCAAAGCTAACAAATTCTTCGACAGGAGTTGGAATAGCGCTCAAACAGTTGCGGCACTTATATGGTTCCAGACACTCATTTACTAAAATTTTTATTCGCTTCACGATATACCAATTGCTTGCGCTTTTATTTTCTTCTTCCCATTTTCTATTACATATAATTATGCTCTTTTACATGGTCGGAGTGCAGCAGCTGCTCTGCTTTCTCACTCAGCGGTTTTTCCAGGAAGTCTTTATAGAGCTCCTGTACATCCGGATTGTTGTGGGATTGGCGCAGAGGACGGTTGCTGTCGATGGCATAGAGCTTATTGCCAAGTACGTCGGCACGCTCTTCGCCGTCGTGAATCGGCTGGCCGCCGCCGCCAACGCAGCCGCCGGGGCAGGCCATAACTTCCACGAAGTCATAATGAACCTTGCCTGCTTTCAGCTCGTCGAGCAGCTTGCCTGCATTATCCAGACCGCTTACCGTGCAGGTACGCAGTGTTGCGCCGCCGAGGGTGAATTCACGTACCTTGCGGCCTTCCGTGCCGCGAACGTCGGTGAAGGCATCAGCAGGAGCTTCCTTGCCTTCGATTACATGGTAGGCGGTACGCAATGCTGCTTCCATAACGCCGCCGCTGGCACCGAAGATAACTGCGGCACCGGTGCTCTGGCCCAGCGGATTATCAAAGGGCAGTTCGCCCAACATTGCCGGGTTGATGTGCTCGGCACGCAGCAGGCGGATAAACTCGCGCGTGGTGAGTACGATATCTACATCATGGGTACCGCTGCTGCGCATAGAGAAGAGGGCAGCTTCACGTTTTTTGGAAATGCAGGGCATGATGGAAATAGAGCAGATTTCCTTCGGCTTCAGGCCTTTCTTTTGTGCAAAATAGGATTTTGCCAGCGCACCGAAAATCTGTTGCGGAGATTTGGTGGTGGAAAGGTTAGGCACGAAGTAAGGATGAGTTTTGTTTACATAGCTTACCCAGCCGGGGCAGCAGGAGGTGAACATCGGCCAGCTGTGGTCCTGCGGATTTTGAAGATGCTCCAGAAGCTCGCTTGCTTCCTCCATGATGGTAACGTCGGCAGCGTAGCAGGTGTCGAAAACATAATCGAAGCCGATTTTCTTCAGTGCTGCTACCATACGGCCTTCGGTTGCCAGCTCGGGCGGCAGGTTGAAGGCTTCGGCCCATGCGGTGCGTACTGCAGGTGCAACCTGTACTACGGTTACCTTATTGGAATCGGCCAATACATCATAAATTTTGGGAACGTCGTTACGCTCCTTCAGCGCGCCAACGGGGCAGTGGGTGATACACTGACCGCAGAGGCTGCAGTCACTGTCCTCAATGGAAACATTGCCGGCAACGTCTACGGTAGTACGGGCACCGGTGTTCTGTACGTCCCAGATATGCAGCTTCTGTACTTTGTCGCAAATCTGAACGCAGCGCATGCATTTGATGCATTTCTTGGAATCGCGGATGAGCGGGAACTCCTGATTCCAGGGAGTGTCTACAACATCACGCTCGTAGGGAATATCGTAAATGCCAAGGTCATTGGCCAAAGTCTGCAGGCTGCAGTTGCCGCTGCGTACGCAGGTAGCGCACATGCAGTCATGCTGGGATAAAATCAGCTCCACGTTGGTGCGGCGGATGCTGCGGGCCTTAGGGGAGTTGGTATAAACTACCAGACCTTCCTGTACCGGAGTGGTGCAGGCGGTAACTACACGGTTCTGTCCTTGGATTTCAACTACGCAGACCTTGCAGGCACTGATTTCGTTGATGCCTTTAAGATAACACAGGCGGGGAATTTCGATGCCGACGGTGGCAGCAGCCTGCATGATTGTTGTCCCCTGGGGAACGGAAACTTTTTGTCCGTCGATTGTCAGGTTTACCATTTTAAGGTTCTGCCTCCTTTCAGTGTGCTGAAGCCGAATTTGTCGCAGCGCAGGCAGCGTCCTGCTTCCTGGCAGGCTTCCTGCTTGGTCATGCCGCATTCAATCGGCTCAAAGGTATGCTTGCGTTCGCCTGCTTCGGTTTCGTGCATTTGGATACGGCCGCAGGGACGTTTATCGTCAATAGACGGGTCGGGAATAACTACATCACAGGAAATGGTGTGGTTATAGCCCAGATATTCATCAATATTAGCGGCAGCAACCTTACCGGCAGCAATAGCACGGATTACGGTTGCGGGACCGGTTACGCAGTCGCCGCCGGCGAATACGCCTTCATTGTTGGCAAGCTCACTGCTGGAGAGTGCGGAAATAGTACCGCGTTTGATTTTGATGCCGGCCTCCTCGAACGGACGCAGCTCAATGCCCTGGCCGATAGCAACAACGATAACGTCGCAGGGAATGCGTTCCAGCTCTACGTCAGCGTGAATCGGACGCGCACGTCCCCAGGCATCGATAGGACCGATAATTTGCGGCTCGGCCCAGAGAGCGGCCACATTACCTTCGGCATCCGCTTCGATATGGTGCGGAGCCTTTAAGCCGTACAGCTCAGCGCCCTCGGCAATAGCGCCTTCGATTTCTTCGGGCAGCGCGGTCATGTCGTCCTGACGACGGCGGTAGGCGATGATAACCTTTTTGGCACCGAGGCGGATAGAGCTACGGGTGCAGTCCATAGCAACGTTGCCGCCGCCGATAACAACAACGGTTTTATCTTTAAAGTCAGGCATTTTTTCCTCGCCGATGTTGCGCAACATTTCTACCGCACTGATAACACCGTGGGAATTCTCGCCTTCAATACCGATTTTCTTGTCGGTGTGGGCACCGATGGCAATATAAACTGCGTCAAATTCCTCACGCAGCTTTTCGAAGGGGATATCGCCCTCCTCGTTGCCGATTCTGGTGTTGCGATGCACCTCTACGCCGGTGGACAAAATAGCGTCCAGGTCCTCCTGCAGGCGTTCGCGCGGGAAGCGGTAAGCAGGAATGCCGTAGCGCAGCATGCCGCCGAGCTTGCTCTTTTCTTCAAACACAACAGCATGATGTCCCATCAGCTCCAGGTAGTAGGCTGCGGACATACCGCTGGGACCGCCGCCGATGATGGCGATACGTTTGTTGGTAGCAGGCTGCTTTTCGGGCAACGGAACAGTGTTGCTGGGTGCGTTGTCGACAGCCATGCGCTTCAGACCGCGGATATTGATAGGAGCATCAATCATGCTGCGGCGGCAGCGTGCTTCGCAGGGATGCTCGCAGATAAGACCGCAGGCAGTAGGGAAGGGGTTATCCTTGCGGATGAGCTTAACAGCGTCGGCATAACGGCCTGCGCCGACCAGTGCAATGTAGCCGGGGATATCAACCTGTGCCGGGCACAAAGCTACGCAGGGGATAGAATGATGGACGTTGACAGAGCATTTCCCCTTCTTTATGTGGTTAATGTAATCTTCACGGAAGCCTTCCAGACCGGCCAAAACCATTTTGGCTGCTTCGAAGCCTATGGCGCAGTCAGCGCTGTTGGCAACATTTTGCGCGGTGCTTTCGATTAAATCCAGAGTGTGCATGTCAGCCTTGCCGGCGAGCACGTCTTCCATAAGATTCTGCAGCTGCGCGAGGCCTACACGGCAGGGTACGCATTTGCCACAGGTTTGTGCGTGGCAGACTTTGAGGAACGACAGCTGCAGATCAACAGGGCACAGTCCCGGGGGGCTGGCGATGATGTGTCGTTCCAGGTCCTTGTACAAGCGCTCGACCGTAAGCTGTGCCTGGTCGGGTGTTTCGATTCTTAAACGGCTCATAATTTTCCTCCAAAAAGCATACACTAAATATATAAAGGTATAAACTATATTATACAGAAAAAAGCTGATTTTCGCAATAATAAAGAAGATAGTTTTTATGTAACAATCTGAGCAGAAAGAGCTCGCAAGCGCTTTTCTGCCTGCTGCCGCAGGCAAGCACGCTTGCAGTGGCAATACTTTTTTTGCCTTGTTTTTTGTGTTATACTAATACTAAGCTTTAGAGCATTAATGCTGTCGGCAGAACGTTTGCATCCGGCAGCTTAAAATATTGGAGGGTTGGATATGCAGCTTACTGCTACACATTATATTAGCCTGGCTGTAACGCTTCTGGTGACGCTGCTGCCGGGGCTTTTGGCAGCCCGGAGGGTGAAGTCTGCCGATGATTATAACGTAGGCGGCCGCAGCTCGGGCGCAGGCCTTGTCGCGGGCACGATTATCGGTACGATTGTCGGCGGCGCTGCTACCGTTGGTACGGCGCAGCTTGGCTTCAAGCTGGGGCTAACGGCCTGGTGGTTTACGCTGGGCAGCGGTATCGCACTTTTGCTGATGGCGGCGTTTTATGCTGTGCCATTGCGCCGCAGCTCACTGACCACAGTAGCGGAGTATCTCGTTACGGATTACGGCAAGCCTGCGGGGTGGCTGGCGACCTTCAGCGCCTGCGCCGGCATTTTTTTCAGTATTGTAGCGAGCACGCTTACAGCTCTGCATCTGATTGCCGGCTTGTTCGGTGTACCGCTTTTGGCTGCAGCGGCAATTGTTATCGCTGTTACTTTGCTGCTGGTATTTTTCGGCGGCCTCAGCAGCAGCGGAATGGCCGGGATTTTTAAGATTGTGCTGATTTTCGCCAGCATTTTCGTCGGCGGCTTTTTGGCCTACGCCGATATGGGACATTGGCAAGGTATGACGCAGAGCTTTGCGTCATATCCCTGGTTCAGCCTTTTCGGACGCGGTATGGAGGATGGTCTTGTCAGCCTTGGTTCGATGATTGTGGGCGTTATTTCTACGCAGACCTACGTGCAGGCGCTGTTTTCGGCGCGTGATACCAAAACTGCAGCTGTCGGCTGCTGTGCTGCCGCACTGATAGTAATTCCCGTGGGACTGCCGTCGGTGATGATCGGTATGTTCATGCATCTGCATCATCCGGAGATAAATTCTATTGATGCACTGCCGCTGTATCTCGTTACCTATCTGCCGCAATGGCTCGGCGGTATCGGCCTGGGCGCTGTGCTGCTTTCGGCCTTGGGCTCGATTGCAGGCCTGTCGCTGGGCGTAGGCACGATGATTTCGCGTGATATCGTCAGCAAAATCTGGCTTAAGGCTACGGCTGCAGGCCAGCTGTGGGCAAGCCGCCTGAGCGTGCTGGCCGTTTCTGTCGCTGCGATGGTGTTTGTCTTTATGCACCTTGATTCGTCGGTGCTGGAGTGGAATTACCTCTCCATGGCGCTGCGAGGCAGCGGTATCTTTCTGCCGCTGACGTTCTGCATCTTCTTCCCTGGCAGGGTGCGCGCTTCCATGGGCGTGGCTGCTATGGGCGCAGGTATTTTTGCGGCACTTTTCTGGAAGCATATCAGTCCTTGGGAAATCAACAGCCTGTTGCCGGCGCTCGTGTATAATCTGTTCTTTTTACTTATCGGTCTGGCGTGGGGTAAAAAAGGGGAATAGAAAAGAAATATTTACATATATTTGCCGCAGATTTGTGCGGCAACGGTCTTTTAATTTAAGGAGCAAGAGATGACAAAACGCTTTACTCATTTACATGTACATACGGAATACAGTCTGCTGGACGGCGCTTCGAAAATTCACGAGCTGGTGGCCTACGCCAAGGAGCTGGGCATGGACAGCCTGGCGATTACCGACCATGGCGCAATGTACGGTGCAGTGGAATTTTATCAGGAGTGTACCAAGGCAGGCATCAAGCCGATTATCGGCTGCGAGGTATATCTTGCAAAGGGCTCGCATCTGGAAAAGAATAACCGCGGAATGTATCATCTGATTCTGCTGGCGGAGAACGATACAGGCTACCATAACCTGATGAAGATTGTCAGCATCGGTCAGCTGGAGGGCTTTTATTATAAGCCGCGTGTAGACAAGGACGTACTGCGCACCTATCACGAGGGCATAATCTGCCTCAGTGCCTGCGTTGCCGGTGAAGTGCCGCAGATGATTCTGCAGGACAACCTGGAGGGAGCACGCCGTTGCATTCAGGAATATATTGATATTTTCGGCAAGGAAAATTACTTTTTGGAAATCCAGGACCATGACCTTGATGAGGAACACAAGGTCAGCGCGGAGCTGAAGCAGCTGGCGCAGGAGTTCGGTCTTGGCTTAGTGGCGACAAACGATTTGCATTATGTGCAGCAAAAGGATGCCGCGGCACAGGATATTCTGCTGTGCATCCAGACAACGAGCACGGTTGATGAGCCGGACCGTATGCGCTTCAACAACGACAGCTATTATCTGAAAAGCTATGATGAGATGGAGGCACTGTTCGGCGATTGCCCGGAGGCTTTGAGCAATACCAATAAAATTGCCGACCGCTGCAACGTGAAGATGGAGTTCGGCCATCTGCTGCTGCCGGAGTTCCCGGTGCCTGAGGGCTTTGATGCCGTAAGCTATCTGCGTCACCTGTGCGAGGAGGCTTTGCCTAAGCGCTATGAGGTTGTGGATGAGAAGGTGCGCAAGCGTCTGGACTTTGAGCTGGATATTATCAACACGATGGGCTATGCCTGCTACTTCCTCATTGTCTGGGATTTCATCAACTACTGCCGCAGCCATGATATTCCGGTCGGGCCGGGACGTGGCAGTGCCGCAGGCAGTATCGTGGCCTATCTGCTGCGCATAACGAATATCGAGCCTTTACGTTACCATCTGCTGTTCGAACGCTTTTTGAATCCTGAACGTGTCAGCATGCCTGATATTGATACCGACTTCTGCTATGTGAAGCGTAATCAGGTGCTCGATTACGTGGTGCGCCGTTACGGACAGGAGCGTGTAGCGCAGATTATTACCTTCGGCACCCTGCAGGCGCGCGCGGCGGTGCGCGACGTGGGCAAGGCACTGGGCATGAGCTACGGCGAGGTAGACGAAATTGCCAAGCTGATTCCGCGTGAGCTGGGCATTACGTTGGAGAAGGCGCTGAACGGCAGCAAGGACTTCCGTCAGGCATACGACTCGCGTCCAGAGGTCAAAAAGCTGATTGACCTTGCGCAAAGCGTAGAGGGCCTGCCGCGTAACGCAGGCACGCATGCCGCCGGTGTAATTATCGCACCGCATAATATGAAAAATTACGTACCGCTGCAGCAGGGCAGTGAGGGTGGCGTCATCACCCAGTACGATAAAAATAAAGTAGAAGAGCTTGGCCTATTGAAGATGGACTTTTTAGGCCTGCGCACGCTGACGGTTATCGGTGACTGCATCCGCTTTATTCGTGAAACTACGGGTGAGGATGTTGATATTGATAATATTCCGCTGGCTGACGAAGCCGCCTGCGCAATGCTGCGCCGCGGTGAAACGGCCTGCGTTTTCCAGCTGGAGTCGGCAGGCATCACCAAGCTGGTTATGGACTTGGCTCCCGAAAGCTTTGAGGACCTGATTCCGTTGGTGGCTCTGTATCGCCCGGGTCCTTTGGGTACCGGTATGGCGGAGGACTTTATTGCCGGCCGTCACGGACAGCGCACGGCGAAGGTATTACATCCGCTGATGGAGCCTATTTTGAAGGACACCTACGGCGTTATTCTGTATCAGGAGCAGGTTATGCAGATAACCTCTGCATTGGCAGGTTTTACGCTCGGTCAGGCAGATATTCTGCGCCGCGCGATGGGCAAGAAAAAGGCCAAGGAGCTGGATTCTATGCGCCAGTCGTTCATCGACGGTGCCAAGAAGCTGCATGATATCCCCGAAGAGCTCAGCGACCAGATTTTCTCGCTCTTGCAGCACTTCGCCGGTTACGGCTTCAACAAATCCCACTCCGTAGCCTATGCGCTGGTAGCCTATGAAACCGCTTATCTGAAGGCGCACTGGCGTCCGCAGTTCTATGCGGCCTTCCTCAACAGCATTATCGGTGATGCGGATAAGGTGAGCTGGTATATCAACGTCTGCCGCAATGATAATGTCAAAATCCTGCCGCCTGATGTCAACGAAAGCGGTCATAACTTTACGGTACATCAGAATGAGTCCATCCGCTTCGGCTTAGCAGGCATCAAAAATACCGGTGATGCCGCAGTCGATGCAATAATCAGCGCCCGCAACGAGGGCGGTCCGTTCAAGAGCCTGACGGATTTCTGCTGTCGTGTTAATATGCGCGTGGTCAACAAGCGCGTTATCGAAAATATGATTAAATGCGGCGCAATGGATTCCTTCGGAGCCAGACGCTCGCAGATGTTGGCCATTATTGAGCAGGCGGTTGATTTGGGCGCTGCCTGCCAGAGAGACAAGGCCAACGGCCAGCTGGGGCTGTTCGGTGACGATAGCTTCGGTGTGACGGAAATCAAGCTGCCGCCGCTGCCGGAAATCCCCAAGCAGCTTATTCTGCAGAACGAAAAGGAAATTATCGGCTTTTACGTTACCGACCATCCGCTGAGCGATTATAAGCAGATGCTGCAGCGCTTCATGCCGCTGCACCAGTTCGGCGGCGAAACGCAGGTACAGGACGGACAGTTCGTGCGTGTGGCCGGCATTATTACGGACTGCGTTATAAAAAATACCAAGCGCGGTGATACGATGGCCGTTCTGACGCTGGAGGATTTCAGCGGACGCTTTCCGGTTATCGTTTTCCCTCAGGCTTATCATACAAATGTCAAGGATATCTATGAGGACAGCATTGTAGCGATTGAAGGACGCTTCAGCGTAGACGAGCGCGAAAGCAAGATTATTGCCAACAGCGTGCGCGCTCTGCCGTCCAAGCCGCCTACGGAAATCCGCCTGCGTATCGAAGCACACTTGGAAAATCCGCTGGTGCAGCGTGAGCTGATGCAGCTGTTCCAAAAATATAAGGGCGATGACTGCGTATACCTGCAGCTGATGGGTTCGCGCAAGCTCATCAAGACAACGCCTAACTTTTGGGTGAACAGCGAAGCTCCCGGCTTTGCCGAGGATGTGGTCAAAATACTTGGTGAAAACTGTGTGGTAAAGAAAAATTGATGTAATTATTTGAGCTGTTTTTCATAAACTTTCATGATATACTTGCAAGTTTAAGTACAAAAATGCTAAAATAAAGAGAAGAATGTAAAAAAGCCGGAGCAGCAGCTCCTGTAATAAGCTTAAGGAGGCAGCAAATGAATATTCTCGTTTGTTTAAAACAAGTGCCGGATACGGCAAAAGTAAAATTTAACCGCGAAACCAATACCTTGGACCGTACGGGTGTAGAAAATATTATGAACCCTTATGACCGTCAGGCATTGGAGGTAGCACTGTGTCTGAAGGATAAGGAAGGCGCTAAGGTAACTGTGCTGACCATGGGCCTGCCCCAGGCAACCGACATTCTGAAGGAAGCAATCGCTATGGGCGCTGATGACGGCGTTCTGCTGAGCGACCGCGTTCTGGGCGGCAGCGATACTCTGGCAACCAGCCTGGCTTTGGCTGCTGCTGTAAAACATCTGGGCGAGTTCGACCTCGTGCTCTGCGGCAAGCAGGCAGTAGACGGCGACACTGCACAGGTTGGCCCGGAAATGGCCGAGCATCTGGGAATTCCTCAAATTACCGGCGCTCTGAGCCTGAGCTATGAAGACGGTAAATTTGTTGTTGTCCGTGAAAACGAAAACTACCAGCTGACTCTGGCTTGCGCCGCACCGCTGCTGGTTACCGTAACCAAATCCGAAAAAGAGCCGCGTTTTGCCAGCATTAAGGGCAAAATGAAAGCACGTAAGGCTCAGATTCCAACTCTTACCGTTGCTGACCTGGAGCTTGATCCGGCAACCGTAGGCCTGAAGGGCTCTCCGACTAAGGTTAAAAAAGCCTTCACCCCGACCCCGCCTGAAATCAACGGCGAAATCATTACTGAAGAAGATGCTGATGCAGCAGTAGATATGCTGTTTGAAAAGCTGGTTAAGGCAGAGGTTATTACCCGCTGAGGTGAACCATGCTGATAAAAGTAAACAGGCAGCTTTGCTGTGGCTGTGAGGAATGTGTGGCAGTCTGCCCGATGGGGGCGGTGTTGCTGCGTGAGGGCAAGGCGCAGATTAATATGCAGCAGTGCGTCTGCTGCGGTGCCTGCATCCGCGAATGTCCCATGGAGGCTATAGCTATTGCCGAAACTGACGATACTGAAGATAACGAATAGGAGTGTGTAAATATGTGGGTTATTGCTGAACAGGAAAATGGTCAGCTGATGAATGTTACCTTTGAGCTGTTGGGCGCTGCCAAAGAGCTGTGTGCCAAGCTGGAGGAAAAATGCTGTGCGGTACTGGTGACTGCTGTTGCAGGCGAGCTGCCGCAGCAACTGATTGCCGGCGGCGCTGACGTTGTTTATGTTATTGAGGATGCTAAATACGCAGATTACGATACCGAGTTATATACCGATGCTATCTGCCAGCTGTCCCAAAAATATGATCCGGCTTCCATTATGTTCGGTGCTACCGATGACGGCCGTGACCTGGCTCCGCGTGTTGCAGCACGTCTGCATACCGGCCTGTGCGCTGACTGCACCGCTCTGGATGTAACCGATGACAAGCTCGTTGCCTGGACTCGTCCCGCACTGGGCGGCAATATCTGCGCTACCATCATCTGCGACGTTAACCGTCCGCAAATGGGTACCGTTCGTCCTAAAGTATTCAAACCGGCTGAATTGGACAACACCCGCACCGGTGAGGTTATTGCCTTCACTCCGGAAGCAGGCGCTGTAAGCCGTGTTGAGCTGGTTAAAAAAGAAGCTCTGAGCAGTGAAAACGCTGTTAAGATTGATGAAGCTGACATGATTGCAGCTGGCGGCCGTGGCTTCGGCAGCAAGGAAAAATTCGACGTGCTGGAGCAGCTGGCTGCTCTCTTTGAAAATTCCGCAGTAGCAGGCACCCGTGCCGCTATCGACGAGGGCTGGCTGACTCACTCCCAACAGGTTGGTCAATCCGGCAAATCCGTTACTCCGCATATCTACTTTGCCTGCGGTATCAGCGGTGCTATCCAGCATCTGTCCGGCATGAAGGACAGCGATATTATCATCGCTATCAACAAGGACGCAGAGGCACCGATTTTCACCGTTGCTCATTATGGCATCGTAGGTGATGTAAACGTAATCCTGCCGAAGCTGATTGAAAAAATCAAAGCTTATAAGGCATAATCCAATTACCTGATTTACAGGAGGCATTCTGGTATGTGGAAAACAATTTATATTGCCCACACTGAGGAACAAGCCCAAAAGATAAAGCAAATGCTGACGGAAAACGGCTTTTTGGTACAGCTGAAAAGTGCCGGAGGCAAGCATAATAAGGCTTATGAAATCTGTCTGCCGGTTTCGGAGGCAGAGGATGCCTATGAGGTTTTGTGTGAGAACAAGTTTCAGTACTGAGGAGGCGCGGTCCTGATGAAGAAAACGAAGATTATCTGTACAGTAGGTCCCAGCACGGACAATGTAGAGCTTTTGCGTAAGATGATGCTTGCGGGCATGGATTTGGCACGTTTTAACTTTTCGCACGGCAGCCATGAGGATCATGGCAAAAGGCTACAGCTGGTGCGTCAGGCAGCAGAAGAGGCCGGTAAGGTAATTGCTACGATTGCCGATACCAAGGGCCCGGAAATGCGCTTGGGCATGTTTGCCGAAAGCAAAATCGAGCTGAACGAGGGCGATGACTTCTGCCTGACTACTGAGGATTACCTGGGTGACCGTCATATGGCACATGTCAATTATGCCGGTCTGCCGCAGGAGGTAGAAATCGGCAGCAATATTCTGCTGGCCGACGGTCTCCTTTCTTTAAAGGTTGTACGCATTGACGGCTGCAGAATTTATACCAAGGTAGTCAACGGCGGCGAGCTGAGCTCACGTAAGCGTGTAGCCTGCCCCGGTATCGAGCTGAAGCTGCCGTTTTTGTCGGAGCAGGACAGGGCAGATATTCTTTTTGCTGTTGAGCATGATATGGATTATATTGCGGCATCGTTCGTGCAGAAGGCTGACGATGTTCTTGCTATCCGTAAGGTGCTTGAGGAAGCAGGCTCTTCCATCGGGATTATTTCCAAAATCGAGAATGAGGCCGGTGTGCAGCATATCGATGAAATTATCGGCGTATCCGACGGCATTATGGTTGCCAGAGGTGACCTGGGCGTAGAAATTCCGACCGAGGATGTGCCGTTGGTGCAGAAGGATATCATCGCACGCTGCAACAAGGCTGGTAAGCCTGTTATTACGGCTACGCAGATGCTCGAAAGCATGATTAACAGCTACCGCGCAACGCGTGCCGAGGCCAGCGATGTGGCCAACTCTATCTTCGACGGTAGCGATGTTATTATGCTGAGCGGCGAAACTGCCAGCGGCAAATATCCGCTGGAGGCGGTGCAGACGATGGCTAAGATTGCCGTTCGCACGGAAAATGCGCTTGATTATGTGCATATCTTCCAAAAGAAGGGCATTAGCGAGCGCATCCATTCTACCGATGCTATCAGCCATGCTACCGTGCAGATTGCCCAGGAAATAAAGGCAGATACTATTCTTACGATTACAGAATCGGGTTTTACGGCGCGTATGATTGCCAAATATAAGCCTCAGTGTACTGTTGTTGCTGTGTCACGTTTGCCTGAGCGCGTGCGTGCGATGCAGCTTTATTGGGGTGTGCTGCCGCTTTTGGGGCCGTACTCCAAAAATACTGATGAAATGATTGAGCTGTCTTTGCAGTGTGCTTTGCATCACTCTGTAATCAAGGACGGCGCATCTGTTGTTATAACTGCCGGCGTGCCTATCGGTACTCCGGGCAGTACAAATCTGATTAAGGTGGTTACAGTGGGTACAAAACTGCTCAGCGGTACCGGTATCGGCAGCAAGACTGTCACCGGACACATCTGCGTAGGCAGAACTGCGACAGATTTCAAGGACAAGCTCCAAAAGGGCGATATCCTTGTAGTTGATGTACTGAACGATGAGTTTGTACCACAGGCTGCTGCCAAGGCAGCAGCGATTATCGCCGAAGAGGGCGGCCTGACATCCTCCACTGCCATTGTTGCCGTAACCTGCGGCCTGCCTGTTATCGTAGGCGCGGAGAAAGCAACCTCCAAGCTGGCTGACGGCTTGCTGGTAACGGTGGATCCTGTTTCCGGTGACGTCTACGAAGGCGATATTAACCTGTAGAAATATGGTAACAGAACTTATTTTAGAAACATGTATTGCTCTGCGTGACGGCAGAGAACAAAACGCCTGCACAGCTTTTTCGGGTATTATTGCTGAAGCAGCAGATAATGAAGCATTACAAGCAATCAGCTGCTGTCTGCTGGTGGCCTTACGCCACCGGCAACGGCAGCTTTTTGCGGCTTGGATGCAGGAAAGCAGGCCGCGCTTGGAGCAGCTGCTGGTCAATCCGCAGCTGGCACATCAGGGCGGCAGCGTTCTGCTGCGGCTGACGTTTGCCGTGTGCGACAGGCGTTTGGCTGAGGTGTGTCCTATGCTCGCACTGCTGGTGCGGCGCTGGCTGCGGACGCACGCCGGCGATACTGCGATGCTGCAGGAATTTATGGGCGAATGGCTCAGTCTGGCGGCGCGTATGGCACGCAGGCGCTGGCGCGAGGAAACCGCGTTTCTGCTGCGTGAGGCCGGGCGCTGGCTTTTAAAGCAGCAGGACCTGCAACAGTGGGCGGGGAGCCTGCAGCAGCTGCAGCTGCATTTCGTCGTGTATGCACGTTGGGACGGCTTTGACAAGGCCTGCAGAATTTACAGGGAGCTGACGCTTCTGTACCGCCTGCTGCTGCGGCGTGTGCCGAAGGCACAGCCTGAGCGGCAGACTGCGCTTCTGCAGCTGCTTTTACGTCATCTGCGTGACGTTACTGCCAACGTATCGCGCTCGGCGATGCTGGATGATGCGGATATCTTCCGCCAATGGTACAGCTTTTTCTGGCAGATGACTGCCGATGACAAGAGCGCCAGAGAGGAGCTGCTGCGGTTGCTGCAGCTTGCCATCACCTATTGGCATCAGACTATGCCCAAAACCAGCCGTAAGCAGGCAGCATTTCTTAAGGATTTGCTGCAGCCGAATCTGATTGACGGGCAATATGCACTGTTATTACAAAAAATTATATAAATCCTGAAGACAGGAGGTAGAAAATATGTCAAAGATTGTCGTAGTAGGTAGCTGTAATATTGATATTACCGTTGAATGTGACCGTTGGGTGCATCCCGGAGAAACTATTTTCGGCAACCGTCTGACCGTTTCTCCCGGCGGCAAGGGCGCCAATCAGGCTGTTGCTGCAGCCCGCCTGGGAGCAGATGTTATGATGGTCGGCTGCATCGGTGATGATGTATACGGCCAGCTGGTATTGAAGGCTTTAAAGGAAAACAACGTAGATTCCACCTATGTGAAGGTACTGCCGGGTGAAAACAGCGGTACCGCGCATATTACCGTAGCGGAGGACGATAACACGATTATCGTTATCAAGGCTGCTAATGATCTGGTATCTCCGGCGCTGATTGACGAAGCGTGGGAGGATATCAGCAAGGCAGACATGGTGCTTTTGCAGCATGAAATCCCTGCCGCTACCAATGCCTATGTCATTGAAAAATGCGCAGCGCACGGTGTACCTGTGCTGCTGAACCCCGCACCTGTTGCTCCGGTGCCGCAGGCTCTGCTGGATAAGATTACTTATCTGACTCCCAACGAGCACGAGGCAGCAACACTGTTTGCCGGTAAGGGCAAGGCGGATATCCTTGACCAGAACCAGGGCAAGGTTATTATGACGCTGGGCAGCAAGGGTGTTGCCTATGCGGAAAAGGGCCAGGTTATTACTGTTCCCGGCTTTAAGGTAAAGCCAGTTGACACTACGGGTGCAGGCGACACCTTTAACGGTGCCTTTGCCGTTGCCCGTGCAAATGGCAAATCCATGCAGGAAAGCATCAGCTTTGCCAATGCTGCCGCAGCTCTTTCGGTACAAAAGCTGGGAGCGCAGGGCGGTATGCCTTATTTACATGAAGTAGAGGAGATGCTTAAGTAATGCAAAAGGGTGGAATGTTAAACAGCTCTATTGCTAAGGTGCTGGCTGATTTGGGCCACACCGACACTATCGTTATCGGTGACTGCGGTCTGCCTGTTCCTGCAGGCGTACAGAAAATCGACCTGGCTTTGAAGCCGGGAACTCCTTCCTTCCTGGAGGTTGTTGAGGAAGTAGCCAAGAATATGGTTATCGAAAAGGTAGAAATTGCAGCGGAAATGGAAGGCAGAAATCCTGCTGTCTACGGCGCTATGAAGCAGCTTTTCACCGAAGAGCAGTGGATTATCGATGCAGACCACGAAGCCTTCAAGGAGGCAACCAAGCATGCAAAATGCATTATCCGCACCGGCGAAATTACTCCTTTTGCCAATGTGATTCTGCACAGCAATGTTTTCTTTTAAAAATTAGCATAAGGTAGGAATAACGAATAGTATGGAGATTGAATTAAGAAATATCCATAAGGCCTTTGGTTCTAATGAGGTGCTCAAGGGTGTTGACCTGAAGCTTAAAAGCGGTGAGGTACACGCTCTGATGGGTGAAAACGGTGCCGGCAAATCAACACTGATGAATATCCTGACGGGTATTCACAAGCAGGATAAGGGACAGATTTTTGTCGACGGCAAGGAAATCAGCTTCAAAAATCCTCTGGAGGCAGAAGCTTATGGCATTGCCTTCATTCATCAGGAGCTGAATATCTGGCCGAACCTGAGCATTCTGGAAAACCTGTTTTTGATGCACAGCGTAACCAACGGCATGGGTATCTTGGATTTTAAGGCTATGCGTGCTATGGCAGAGCAGAAATGCCGTGAAATTGAAATTGAGCTGCCGCTGGATATGGAAGCCGGCGAATGCTCGGTAGGACAGCAGCAGATGACGGAAATCGTCCGTAACCTTCTGCTGGACGCCAAGGTTGTTATTATGGACGAGCCTACGGCGGCGCTGACCGAAAGAGAAACAGAAAAGCTCTTTGAGGTTATGCGCTCCCTGAAAAAACGCGGTGTAGCAATGGTTTATATTTCGCACCGTATGGAAGAGGTTACGCAGAACTGCGATACGATTACCGTTATGCGTGACGGCGTATCCGTAGCTACCAAGCCTGTTAAGGAATACAGCATGGAGCAGATTGTCCGCGATATGGTAGGACGCTCCATTACGGAATTTTATCCCGACCGCCGCAATAAGCCGGGCGAGGTGCTGCTGGAGGTTAAGCACTTTGAACAGCCGGGAGTTTTCCATGATATTAACTTTAACCTGCGCAAGGGCGAGATTTTGGGTTTTGCCGGCCTCATGGGCAGCGGCCGTACCGAAATCATGCGCGCCGTTTTCGGCGTTGATCCTCATGCAGGCGGCGAGCTGGTTTTCAAGGGCGAGCCTTTGAAGATTACTAAGCCTGAGGATGCTATTAAGGCAGGATTGGGCTTCGTAACCGAAAACCGCAAAACAGAGGGCCTGATTCTGGACTTCTCCATTTTGCGCAACATCGCTTTGCCGAGTGTTGACAGCTTTGCCAAAAGCGGTGTCATCAATTTTAATGTTCTTAATGATTTTGCCGATAAAATGGCAGCGAAGCTGGGCGTAAAGACCAGCAGTCTGGACCTTGAGGCCGGTGCATTGTCCGGCGGTAACCAGCAGAAGGTGGTTATTGCCAAATGGGTTGGCATGCACCCTGAGGTCATTATTATGGATGAGCCTACCCGTGGTATCGACGTAGGTGCAAAACGCGATATATATGAGCTGATGAACGAGCTTACTGCAAGTGGTGTTTCGATTATTATGGTTTCCTCGGAGCTGCCGGAGGTATTGGGCATGAGCGACCGCATCGTCGTTGTCCACGAAGGCCGCATTGCCGGCGAGCTGCTGCACGATGAAGCAGATCAGGAAAAAATCATGACACTTGCAACGGGAGGGCAATAAAAATAATGGATGTAAAAGCAATCTTAAAAAAATCCGGTTCCATAATCGGACTCATTGTGTTGTTTGTGGTCATTTCCTGCCTTAACAGCAGCTTTATCGACCCCAGCAACCTGAAAAACCTGCTGCGTCAGGTTTCTATCAATGCCTTAATTTCCTTTGGCATGACCTTTGTTATCTTAACCGGCGGTATTGATTTGTCCGTCGGCAGTATTCTGGCGCTTTCCAGCGCACTCATGGGCAGCTTTATCAAGGGCGGCATGGATCCTGTATTCGGCATCGTGCTGGCCTGCCTCATCGGTGCGGCACTGGGCAGTGTCAATGGCCTGGTAATTACCTACGGCAAGGTGGCGCCCTTTATCGCAACCCTGGCTACTATGACCATTTTCCGTGGTCTGACTCTGGTATATACCAACGGCAACCCTATCAGCAGCCTGTCCGAGGATGACCGCTTCCTTGAATTTGGCCAAGGCTATGTTGCCGGTCTGCCGGTTCCTGCCATTATGATGCTGATTATGTTTTTCATTTTGTGGTTCATCCTGCACAAAACTCCGCTGGGACGCAAAACCTATGCTGTCGGCGGTAATGAGAAGGTTTCCTTTATTGCAGGTATCAAAATCAACCGCATTAAAATATTTGCCTATACCGTTACAGGCTTCCTCTGCGGTATGGCAGGTGCTATCCTTACCAGCCGTCTGAACAGTGCTCAGCCTACTGCCGGTACCGGCTATGAGCTGGATGCTATCGCAGCTGTAGTACTTGGCGGCACCAGTCTTTCCGGCGGCAAGGGACGCATCTTCGGTACCATTATCGGTGCGCTGATTATCGGTACTCTGAACAATGGCCTGAATATCTTAAACGTATCCAGCTTTTACCAACAAGTTGTCAAAGGTATTGTAATTTTGCTGGCTGTGCTGATGGACAGAAAGAAAAACTAAGCGCGATGCGGACGAAAAGCACTGAATGGTACTTTTCAGCCGTAGCCTGCTCAATTTAGTTTTTTGTCCGCATAGTAATTTCTAATCCCGGGAGGTATTTTCTCACATGAAAAAAATTTTATTGGTATTAACCTGCATTGTAGCAATGGCTATGATGATTGTCGGCTGCGGCGGCAGCGACAAGAAGGATGCTGCAAAAGGCAACGACAAGAAAATCACCGTTGGCTTCTCCGTATCCACTCAAAACAATCCGTTCTTCGTTTCCCTGGCTAAAGGCGTAGAAGCTAAGGCTAAGGAACTGGGTGTAACCGTAAAGGTTGTTGACGCTCAGAACGATCCTGCAAAGCAGGCTAATGATATTGCTGACCTGCTGCAGCAAAACATCAGCGTTCTGCTGGTTAACCCTGTTGACTCTGATGCAATTTCTACATCCGTAAAGGCTGCCAACAAGGCTAACATCCCTGTTATCTGCCTCGACCGCAGCGCTAACCAGGGTACTGTAGCAAGCCTGGTTGCTTCTGATAACGTAAAAGGCGGCGAAATGGCTGCTGATTACATCGTTAAGAAGCTGGGCGAAAAGGTTAAGGTTGCTGAGCTGGAGGGTATCCCCGGTGCCAGCGCTTCCCGTGAACGCGGCGAAGGCTTCCACAAAATTGCTGACAGCAAGCTGACCGTTGTTGCTAAACAGACTGCTGAATTTGACCGCAGCAAGGGCCTGACTGTAGCAGAAAACATGCTGCAGGCTAACCCGGATATCAAAGCTATTTTCGCTCAGAACGACGAAATGGCTTTGGGTGCAATCGAAGCTGCTAAGAGTGCCGGCAAGCAAATTTTCATCGTTGGCTTTGACGGTACTGCTGACGGCGTAAAGGCTGTAGAAAGCGGCGCTATGAGCGCTACTATCGCTCAACAGCCGGAAATCATGGGCCAGCAAGGTCTGGAAGTAGCTGTTAAGGCTGCTAAGGGCGAAAAAGTAGAAGCTAAGATTTCTGCTCCGCTGAAGCTCATCGAAAAGAAATAATAGCCGCTTAATTTATATTAACCTGACAACTTGAAGCAAAAATGCCTCTGCGCGTCTGCGCGGGGGCATTTTGTTATGGTGAAAGCTGATACATTTTTGTGAGCGGTATTTACAAAATTATTTGCCGCACTTGACAAACAGCGCTGCATTTTATATACTAACAGTTAAGCTAAGAAGAAGAGTAGTAGTTTGCAAACTCAGCGAGCCGTGACAGTGCAAGGCGGCAAAGGCGGATGAAGGCACTTTGGAGCTGTAAAAGTATATTGATTGAGGCGGGCTGCATATTTTGCAGTCAAGCAGGGTGGAACCGCGGAGTCCGAGTTGTATGCACTCCGTCCCTGTAACATTTAAGTTACGGGGACGCGGGTGCTTTTTGTTTTTCGGACCAAGCTGCTGCCATTGCCGTCTTTGTAACAAATATAGGAGGTAAAACATGGATTTTCAGACAATTATTTTGAAGCTGCAAAAATTCTGGGCAGGCCAAAACTGCATTATGGCACAGCCCTATGACATCGAAAAAGGCGCAGGCACAATGAACCCGTCTACCTTTTTACGCGTACTCGGACCTGAGCCCTGGCGTGTGGCTTACGTAGAGCCTTCCCGCCGCCCGGCAGACGGCCGTTACGGTGATAACCCGAACCGTCTGTTCCAGCATCATCAGTTCCAGGTTATCGTAAAGCCCTCTCCGGAAAACATTCAGGAGCTGTATCTGCAGAGCCTGGCTGAACTCGGCATTCATCAGGAGGAGCATGATATCCGCTTTGTAGAGGATAACTGGGAATCTCCGACTCTGGGCGCTTGGGGCCTTGGCTGGGAGGTTTGGCTGGATGGTATGGAAATCACCCAGTTCACCTACTTCCAACAGGTAGGCAGCATTGACGTTAAGCCTGTAACCGTTGAAATTACGTACGGTCTGGAGCGTCTGGCTATGTACATCCAGGGCGTAGAAAACGTATTCGATATCCAATGGGTTGGCGACATCACCTACGGTGACGTTTTCCACACCAACGAGGTAGAGCAATCCTTCTACAACTTCCAGGTAGCAGACACTGCGCTGCTGTTTGACCTGTTTGACAAATATGAAGCAGAAGCTAAGCGCGTTATCGAGCTTGGTTATATCCGTCCTGCTTATGATTACGTTCTGAAATGCTCCCATGCATTCAACCTGCTGGATTCCCGCGGAGCAATCAGCGTAAGTGAACGTACTGCCTACATCGGCCGTGTACGTGCGATGGCCCGCCTGTGTGCAAAGGCTTATGTAGCACAACGTGAAGAAATGGGCTTCCCGCTGCTCAAGAAAGGGGAGAATAAATAATGGAAAAATTACTTTTTGAAATCGGTACAGAAGAGATTCCTGCGAAATTTATGCCTGCCATTCTGGCACAATTAAAGGATTTGGCAGAAAAGAAAATGACTGAGCTGCGCATTCCCTTCGAAGCAGTTAAAACCTATGGCACTCCCCGTCGTATGACCTTCATTGCCAGCGGCGTTGCTGAGGCTCAGGAGGACAGCACTGTTGAAGCTAAAGGTCCTTCCGCAAAAATCGCTTTCGTAAGCGGCGCTCCTTCCAAAGCAGCTATCGGCTTTGCTCGCGGTCAGGGCGTTGACGTAAAAGAGCTCGTTGTTCGTGACGAATATGTATATGCTGTTAAGCATCTGGCAGGCCAACCGGTTAAGGATTTGCTGCCGGGCCTGCTGACTGATATCCTCACCAGCCTGAACTTCCCGAAAAACATGCGTTGGGCAGATCATGAATTCAAATTCGTCCGTCCTATCCGCTGGCTGGTTGCTCTGTTCGGTGATGAAGTTATCCCTGTTGAAATCACCGGCGTAAAATCCGGCAAATTCAGCCGCGGTCACCGCTTCCTGCGTCCTTCCGCACTGGATAACGCTAAAGCTCATGAGTCTATCGGCGATGCTGCTAAGGCTCTGTTCGACACCGTAAAGAGCAAGGCTAAGAACGCTGTAGCTTCCGCTGCTATCGGCACTATCGGTGCTGTAGAAATCCCTGATGCAGATTCCTATGAAAAGGTTATGTATGACAACTATGTAATGGTTGACCAGGACGCTCGCCGTGAGCTGATTCGTCAACAGGTTACCGATTTGGCAATTGCCGAAGGCGGTCATGCAGAAATCAACGAAGACCTGCTGGAGGAAGTAAACTATCTGGTAGAATGGCCGACTGCTCTGTGCGGTAAATTCGAAGAAAAATTCCTTGCTCTGCCGAAGGAATGCATCATCACCCCGATGCGCGAGCATCAGCGTTACTTCCCGGTGCTGGCAGAGGATGGCTCCCTGCTGAACAAGTTCATCACCGTCCGCAACGGCGGCAAGGAGTATCTGGAAATTGTTGCTCACGGTAACGAGCGCGTACTGCGTGCACGTCTGAGCGACGCTGAATTCTTCTTCAACGAGGACAGAAAACAAACTCTGGCTGACCGTCTGGAAAAACTCAAAACCGTTTCCTTCCAGGAAGGCCTGGGCAATATGAACGATAAGAGCAAACGTCTGGTACAGGCTGTTGATATGCTGGCTATGGCTATCAATGCCAAGGTTGATAAAGAAAAACTGGAGCGCACCGCACTGCTGTGCAAATGCGACCTGGTAACCGGCATGGTTATCGAATTCACCGAGCTGCAGGGCGTTATGGGCCGCGAATATGCTAAGCTCGACGGTGAAGCTCCCGAGGTTGCACTGGGTATTTACGAGCATTATCTGCCGCGCTTTGCCGGTGACGAGCTGCCGACTACCGATATCGGCCGTCTGACCGGTATTGCCGACAAGCTGGACAACATCTGCGCTACCTTCAGCCGCGGTCTGGCTCCGACCGGCTCTCAGGATCCGTATGCACTGCGCCGTCAGGCTCTGGGCATCATCAACATTCTGCTGGACGGCAACTACCATGTATCCCTGTACAAGGTTATCGCCGGCGCTCTGTACCTGCTGAACATTCCGGCAGAGGACACCAAAAAGCTCGTGCCGCAGATTGCTGAGTTCATGAAACAGCGCCTGCGCAACATGCTGATGGATCAGGGCATCCGCTATGACGTAGTTGACGCAGTTCTGGCTGACCAGATGAACGATGACTTCACCGATCTTGTTGCCCGTGCTAAGGCTCTGAACAGCTTTGTTGCTTCCGCAGAGGCTCCGGCACTGATTCAGGCTGCAACCCGTGTTGCTAACCTGTGCAAGAAGATTGAAGAGGAATCCGCTATCAATCCGCAGCTCTTTGCAGTTGAAGCCGAAGGCGCTCTGCACAATGCTGCTATGGCAGCTAGCAAGGAAGTGCTAGTTGCAGCAACCAAGTATGACTATGCTGCAGTTCTGGCTGAAGCAGTTAAGTTGGTTGACCCGATCAACAAATTCTTCGAAGACGTTATGGTTATGGACGAGGACGTTCGCGTGAAGAACAACCGTCTGGCACTCTTGGCAGCAGTTAAGGATATTACCCATGCTGTAGGTGACCTGAGCGTTATCGTACAATAATAAAAGCTAAGGAGATTAGTCTAATGGAACAATTTAATGCAGAAGCAAAAGCACTTGTAGAAATGCAGAACGAATACGTTTTGCTCACCGGCAAAAACCCCAGCGAAATGTGCCACGATGATTTCATCCGCGCAGAAGAGCTGAACGTACAGATTAAAGACGCAACCAAGGTTATGGCTGCGCTGGCAATCGAATTTGCCGGCTACAAAAAAGACGAAAAAGGCCTGTGGGTAGAAAAATAATTCTCCTGCTGTGCTTTTTGAACAGCCTTTGGGGCTTAAGACCATAAGCCTCGCGTGATTGTTTTTGTAAATTAACCGGTCTCGGATATGCTATTACATATAGCTGTCGGAGGCCGGTTTTATTTTTAGCTTTTAGGCAATAAAAAAGTATCGGAGCCCCTGACCGTTATCGGTCGGGACTCCGATACTGAGAAAAGAAGTGTTTTATGAATGTAAGGCGTCAGCTGTTACAGCTTTGCTGCCCACAATCCGTGCAGATTGCAATAAGCATAAGCGGCGAGCGGAGCTGCACCCTCAGCAAGAGCGAAAACAGCCTCCGGCTTGTCACCCGGCTTTAAGATATAGCGCTGTCCGCCGTGGGTTGTCTGCAGATAAATCCATTGGATGTAGTGCTTTTCAATCATGGGATGCTCTACGCTGCCTACAGCTACACGCACCGTGCTGCCGTCAACAGTAATTACGGGCACATGCTTTTCCTGCGCTGCGTCCTCGGTGTTGGCAACAAGCTTCTGCATGGGCTTACCGCAGCAGACAAGCTCGCCGCCGCCGTCCTGAATCAGGCCGACGATATTACCGCAAATACTGCATTTCAAAAATTTTACTGCCATTGTGCATCGCTCCTTTCGCAAAATAAATCCTTTTTAAACCTGGAACCTCAATGTCCCTAATCTAATTATAGCTTATGTTATATGCAAAGTATATAGCTTTGTGGAAAATGTTGCATAATTCTCACAATCACAGAAGAGAGCACATTTTTATATTGTGCAGCATATTAACTTGCGTTAAAGTCTGTTGCGTTAACGTAAAGCGTTATCTTGCTTTGCTAATGTTTCTTTGCAGGCTGTTTTTGTGATATAATTAGATATATATACAATAAAATCGCAAAGGTCAGGTGGAAATATATGAAGCAGATAATTCCTGTAAAACAGGGGGATAATATTACGTTAACTATCAATGGTCTCGGCAGCAGCGGTGAGGGCGTTGGCAAGTATGAAGGCTTTACAGTCTTTGTCAAAGGCGCGCTGCCGGAGGAAGAGGTGCGCGTAACTATTACGCTGGTGAAGAAAAGCTATGCAGTTGGTGCCTTGGAAGAGATTGTCAAGGCATCTGCCGAGCGTGTGGAGCCTGCGTGCCCGGTCTACAAGGAATGCGGCGGCTGTCAGCTGCAGCATTTGAGCTACAAGGGACAGCTGGAATGCAAGAGTCAGCAGGTACAGGATGCGCTTACTAGAATCGGACATCTGGACTTAGAGGCATTGCCGGTGTTGGGGGCGGCGGAGCCGTGGAGCTACCGCAATAAGATGCAGTTTCCCGCGGCAGCGGACGCTGAAGGTGTGCTGCATATAGGCTGTTATGCTACGGCAACGCACAGCGTTGTAGATACGGATGCCTGCATGATTTCCAAAGAGGCAAACAATGCGATTATGAAAACTGTGCGTACCTGGATGCAGCATTATAACATCAGCGCCTATGACGAAAAGACAGGCAAGGGACTCGTGCGACATATTATGGGACGTGTTGGCGTACACAGCGGCGAGGTGATGGCGGTTATCATTACCTCCGGCTATGACATTCCGCACCGCGGCGTGCTCATTGAATGGCTGAAACGTCATGTTCCGGGCCTTGTGAGCGTGGTGCAGAACATCAACAAAAAGCAGACAAACGTGGTCATGGGCAGTAAAACACGCGTGCTGTACGGACCGGAATCGATTAAGGACAGCCTGGGCAGCCTGAGCTTCCATATTTCTGCACAGGCCTTCTTCCAGGTGAACAGCGAGCAGGCAGAAAAGCTGTATAACAAGGCGTTGGAGTTTGCGGCGCTGAGCGGCAAGGAAACCGTAGTGGACGTTTACTGCGGTACAGGTACGATTTCTCTGTATCTTGCGCGCCACGCCAAACAGGTTTATGGTATCGAGATTGTGGCGCCTGCGATTGAAAACGCCAAGAAAAACGCTGAGGAAAATAAATGCGCTAATGCGGAATTTATCTGCGGTGATGCGGCAGTGGAGCTGCCGAAGCTGTTGGCCGGCGGCGTGCGTCCGGACGTTGTGGTTGTAGATCCTCCGCGTGCGGGCTGCGAGCAGAAGGTGCTGGCTGCGATTGCTGAGGTGCAGCCTGAGCGCGTTGTCTATGTGTCCTGTAATCCTGCGTCCTTGGCGCGTGATTTGGCGTTTATGGAGCAGCATGGGTATAAGGCGATTGTAGCGCAGCCGGTGGATATGTTCCCGATGACGAGCCATGTGGAAACTGTGGTGCTGCTAAACCGCATGAATACGGCATTTTAAGGGTTTCGGAAGGGTGAAAAACTGTAATTTGTGGCCCTCGTGTGGCCGAAAATTTTAGATGGCTACAATTTAATAGCAAAAAACAAAGCGCTCAGACAACAATCATTTGCTGTCTGGGCGGTTTTTTTGTTAAGATAGACAATTATTGTCGCTTCCGTGTTTTATAATGAATTTAATACAATTATTCAATGAAAAAGCAACACTGAATTGCCGGTATATTTTGGAGATGATGAAAAATGGCTTTTAGCGAAGTGAAAAGAATATTGGAAGAGAGAAAAGTCGATATGAATTACTGCAGTGGCGAAGATTTTGGCATATTGACTAAGTGCGCAAAGTTTTTTCCGTGATTGTTTAAGCATAAAGGCCTATACTGAATATAGCAGATTAGATTATCATAATACCTATAATTTATGTGAAGTAAAGGAGATGGCGAGATGGAATTTACCGATATCATTGGCGTACAAGAACTTTTTGAAAATGATGATAACATCGATAAGTTATTGCATTATGTAATTACAAAGGGTAGAGTTTTCCCAGGATATAAAGGAACATATTTATATAATAATATCGGACGCGCTGAATATATTGCCCATATTCTTAAAAATAGCGAAGACGGGCAAAATGAAGTTGTAGGCATCAGCTCTCACGTAATGGGTAACTGTTTTTGGCATGTCAGAATCAGTGCTAACGGTATTTTGAAAGAAAATACAGACGAGCTGTCAAAGTGCGTGTTCTGTACATCTATGTCTGATGATGATGAAAGCATAGTACCTGTAAGACTTGTCCATGCAGATGTACTGCCTTGCTATTCTCCTGGTGAACCGGTTACTATGCAGATGGCTGCATTTCCGCTGAAAATCAGTTACTATCCTAATGAAGAAGTCTGTGATAAGGTTCATAATATTGGTATGTTCATGGGAAAACAGTTAAGATTGGCATCTGATAGATTGTTGAATCTTGGCGGAGAGGATTGTCTGATAAAGGGGACCGTAAAATCTATTGAACGTCACAAAACGCTGACTATAGCAGGCAATAATGCTGAAGAAAGAGAATTCTACTACGTTATTATTGATACCCAATTCGGAGAATTGCCTTTGTGTCATAAGATAGATTTAGTTTCGGAAGAAGAAAGACAGTTTTTTAAGGAAGGCGCTTGTGTATTTGCTTATTGTATAATTTCCGGTGATGTAGCTATTGAAAATTACCAGGAAGGTGCGGTATATGATGAAATAAATGATTTGAAATTGATCAGGGAGTGTCTTGATACCAAGGATTTTTCAAGAGCTGTCAATCTATTCTGTGACGATGCAGTATATATATCAGATGGATATGGTACCAGAGCAAATACCAGCAACGCTGTTAGAGAATATTTACAACAAGTTGCAGATAATATCAAGATGGATGAAAATGCTGTCATCAGAACATTACTTGTCTACATAGAAGACTATCAGGGAAAAAATGACGTTAACAAGAAATATATTGGGCATTATGCAGTAGTGTATTGTCAATATATAGAAAAAGGTATAGACAGTTTCTTTATTATTGAAACTGATGAAAATGGCAAAGTATCTGAATTATACGTTTCGCGTGATAGCGGATTTAAAGTTGAGCCTGTTAATTGTTTGCCGGAAAAAGAAGAATCGGATTTTACTCCTCTATGTTTAGAGCATAATGTCGGAGATTGGCTTGCTATTCTTCAAATGTGGAATGTTTCTGATGATGAATATGAAACTGATAATATAGTGTGGGGTGGCATGGAGCCTGATTGCTTATATGAAGATAGAACCTCAAACAGTATTATCAAATTACAGGACAAAAATGAAATTTTTCTTGCGTTTAAAGAAAAGCTGCAAGAACTGAATAGACAAAATGACAATCGAATTGAAGATAATAAGCTTATTTTCGATAATGGTAATTCCGGAAGTGCAATTACCATTGAAGTAAGCGAACGACAAAGAATTAATAAAATTGTTGTAGAAGCGTATTCTAAGTATCTATGTTGATTGGACTAATGTGATAGTTATACCGGAATAAAGCGAAGCATAATCAGGGCGGTGAAACGCAAGTTTTAGAGTATAGGAGGTGAAAGTGATAATGGTTACATTTAAATTAGTAGAAGAAACAGACGAGTATTTACTTTATTGGTATTACGCTGAAGGCGATGAAAGCCTGAAACCGGGAATAATCATCGTTGATAAAATTAACGGTAAGATTGATATTACAGAGCTTGCCGAGGATGATTGGGAACGTGATATATCTGTTGAAGAGCTAAATGAATTAGCTGAATCAGTCAATAGGGAGATACGTGAAGAAGGAGGAACGGATTTTCTGGAGCTTGCAACGGAACCGGAGCATAGCGTATTTTTTGGAGACCATGCAGTCAATGCAATTTGGGATAAATTGCGTGAAGGAATTGTTCCGAAAAAAGGAGCTCGGGCTTGGTATTGATGAAGCGTTGAAGCAGTGGTTTTGCTCTATTTTGAATAGGGAAGGGAAATTTTATCCTTGCTGGCAGCATAACAGCATAGCATTACAAGGCGTTCTACATGATTGCGGTAGAACGTCTTATTCTTCAAGAAAGATTAGAGAATTTTCATACTACTCTTGACATTATCACAATTATCTGATAATATAAGACCGTAAGATTTTGCACGCCTGCCTGGAGTACGGTCGTCGCAGCGTCATTGAGAACGCCTTAT
>CAVCLW010000032.1:0-31432 GCA_963603005.1 Escherichia coli
ACTAGGTCGACCCACACTCATGTAACAGCCCGACCCATAAATTTGGACCAATGCCTTTCTTTCTAACTTTTAAACAATGAGGAGAACCGGCTTTCCACAACCAGTTGTCTCTTTATGTTTATTATACGTTTTATCTTGTTTTTTGTCAAACCTGAATGGTTTGCGGAGGGGATTTGGATTTTACTTTGGTTTAATGGCAACCTTAATCCCAAAAATAAAACACATACCCTAAGAAACCTGCTAATATTTTAGGCAATTTGCTTACTCTCCTTTGCCATTTCCCACATAAGTAAAAGATTATCCGCTGCGAAGCTTTCAATCCAATAAAGCTCGTCCTCACTAAAGCCAAAAGCCTTGATAAACTTTTTGTCAGGCATAATAATTTCAGCGAAATCAAAACCATTATTATTGTTGGGACGTTCAAATCTTACGCAAATATATTCCTTGTATTCTTCATCTATAATGTCGCTGGTAGTGACTGTAATGCCGTTGAACATGCAGTAGTAATGCTTGTTGGTACACATAGGCGCACAACTCCTTTCAATGAGCTTATTTAATTATATTATAGCGTAGCAGGGGTGAATAGTAAATAGAAGAATATCTCCCCATCACCTCCACACTTAATTCACAATAGTTTTATATTTTCTTTTAGTAACCTATGCTATAATATGCTTAGAAAGTGTAAATGAGGTGATTATCATGCGTAAAGTTACAGCCTTACTATTAGCTGCCTTAGTGCTTGTAGGCGCCAACACAGCTCTTGCTGATAAAACCATAACCTTAGACAAGGATACTAAGCTGGTGCCGCAGGGCTGGACGGTAGCGGACGATATCAAGTTCAAGAAGAATACTGTTGTAAAGCTCAACGATGACGGTCAGGTAATCGAAGGCGTGCTGGCGAGCGCCACCTATCTGCGTCCAGCAGGTTGGAAGAGCCTGGCGAGCAATTACTATTATGTGGAGCGGAGTGCGCCGTTCTTCCCCCCGCGCTTCTTCTACCATCCGTATCGCCCGGGTCTGGTGATTCCTGCCGACGGTCATGTGCGCTACATGGGCAATAAGTCCGTGACCTTTGCCAAGGACGGCACTGTGCTCAGCGGTGTGATTGATAATGACGTTATCCTGCAGCTGAGCGATAACGGCTACGGCTTTGTGCGCTTTAAAAATGACAATCTGCTGACCTTTGATACAAATGGCAGGGTTATAACCGGTACACTGGCGGAGGCAACGAAGCTGCGTCCTCTCGGCTGGCAGCACAACCTGCAGGATGAAAGTGCCGGTTTTGTTGAATTCAAGAGCGGCACAGGCATCACTTTTGATGCGACCGGCCTTGTAACCAACGGCTCGCTGAGCAAGAAAACCTTGTGGCATAATGCCGACGGCAGCACGAAGGAGCTGGAAGCTAAAGCACCGGTTGCCTTTACTGCGGACGGAGCAGAGCAGGGCTAAGCAGAAAATTACAAAACGTAAATACCGTACAGGCTTCGGTGGCTATGACGCTGAGGTCTGCACGGTATTTTTTTGCAGGTGAGTATGCCTAAGAATAAAATAGATTTTTTGACATCAGCGTTTGTAACAGGTGCTAAGTGTAGCCGTAAAAGCAATACTGTACAATTATGGAGTAATGAGGTATACTATATATAGTGCGAAAGCAATATTATTATGAATTGAAAAAATTTTCTTCAAGGAGGAAACAGCATGGAAGAAACAAGACCCTTTGTAAGCTGGGACTTAGTCCACGATTTTATGGTAGACGTATTTGTTAAATACGGTGTTCCCGAAGAGGATGCCCGCATTTGTACAGACGTTCTGCTGGAAAGCGACAGACGCGGTATTGAAAGCCACGGCTGCAACCGCTTCAAGCCTATTTACCTGGATCGTATTAAAAATGGTACTCTGCTGCCGAAAACCGAAATTGAAATTGTCAAGGATACTCCTTGTACTGTTGTTATGGATGCTCATAACGGCATGGGCATGGTTGCTTCCCATAAGATGATGGAAATGCTGATTGAAAAGGCTTCCAAGTATGGTATGGCCGGCGGCACCATCTTTAATTCTACTCACTACGGCATTGCAGGCTACTGGACCACTATGGCTGAAAAGGCAGGCATGATCGGTATTTCCGGTACCAACGCAAGACCTTCCGTAGCTCCTACCTTCGGCGTTGAGCCGATGATGGGCACCAACCCGCTGACCTTTACTATGCCTACCGATGAGGAGTTCCCGTTCAACTTTGACTGCGCAACCAGCATCATCCAAAACGGTAAGATTGAGTTCTATGCAAGACAGGGCAAGGATACTCCGGCCGGTCTGGTAGTTTCTAAGGACGGCGGCACTATGACCGAGTCCGCTACCATCCTGAAGGAAATGCGTGCAGGCAACGTTGCTCTGCTGCCGTTGGGCGGTTTGGGCGAAGAAACCGGCGGCTACAAGGGCTACGGCTTCACTACTATCGTAGAGATTCTGTCTTCCGCATTAGCAGGCGGTCCTTTCATGAAAGCACTGTCCGGTAAGGATGAAAACGGCAACAACGCTATGTATCATCTGGGTCACTTCTTCTTCGTTATCAACCCTGCATTCTTCATGGGCGTTGACACCTTCAAGAAAACTGCCGGCGATATCTGCCGCGGTCTGCGCAATTCCACCAAGGCTCCCGGTCAGGAACGCATTTACACTGCCGGCGAGAAGGAATACATGGCTTGGCTGGATAGAAAAGACAAGGGTGTACCGGTTGGCGAATCCATTCAGAAGGAATTCATTCAGCTCAGAGATGAGCTGGGCCTGACTCAGTACAAATTCCCGTTTGAAAAATAATAAGCTATAACAAAAGCCTGGGCGTTTGCTCAGGCTTTTTACGTTGGCATTATGTTGTTATTAAAGCATGAAAAAAGCCGTACGGCTTGATTTTTACTATTACAGTAAATTTATAGCCGTACGGCTTGTTTTTAGTCTTTATTCTTGATGAAGATGAAGATCAGTCCGCTGATACCCATCAGCAGCGGGTAGAAGCAGTAGGGGATGATGGCGAAGGGGTTAAGTCCAGTGAGGCTTGCCGCAGCCAGAAGCTGTGCGCCGTAGGGGATAAGTCCCTGGCCCATGGAGCTGAACATATCCAGCAGAGAGGCGCTGCGGCGAGGTGTTACGCCGAACTCTTCGCTGATATCCTTGGCAATAGGGCCTGCCATAACAATCGCCACAGTGTTGTTCGC
Organism: Escherichia coli; assembly: GCA_963603005.1. GTDB lineage: Bacteria > Bacillota > Negativicutes > Acidaminococcales > Acidaminococcaceae > Phascolarctobacterium_A. The sequence goes on from CAVCLW010000032.1 coordinate 3,210, forward strand.
GGTGCAGATATCAACAAGCAGAGCGAGAGCTGCAATACCAAGCTCACCGCCCTTAGTGCTGCTGATGCGGCTCTTGATGAAGTTCAGGACGAATTCAATACCGCCGTATTCCTTAATCAGAGTGATTATGCAGGCTACAATGATAGAAATAACGGTGATGTCATACATAGACATAATGCCGTTGCCAACGTGGGTAAACATTTTGGTAGCAGTAAACATGCCTGTTCCGAGGCCTACCAGCATACTGAGCACGGTACCGATAATCAGAATAACGAAAACGTTTACACCGCTTACGGCACCGATTAAAACGAACAGATAGGGGAGAACCTTGATCAGACTGTAATCGAGGTTACCGTTGACCTGATATTCGTTGGTGTTGCCCAAAAAGTAGAACAGGCCAAGAGTGATGATTGCTGCCGGCAGGACGATTTTAAAGTTTTCACGGAACTTGTCGCGCATATCACAGCCCTGAGTTTTAACAGCAGCAATAGTTGTATCGGAAATAATAGAAAGGTTGTCACCGAACATTGCACCGCAGACTACGGCACCGGCGCAGATAGCCATAGGGAAGCCGGTTTTGTCGCTGATGCCTGCAGCAATCGGAGCAAGTGCGGTAATAGTGCCTACGGAAGTACCCATAGAAATGGAAATGAAGCACCCGATGGCGAAGAGACCTGCTACCGCCATATTGCCCGGTAGAATGGAAAGGCCGAGGTTAACAGTGCTTTCTACACCGCCTGCAGCGCGTACAGCGCCGGAAAAGGCACCTGCGGCAAGGAAGATGAGGCACATGGTGAGAATGTTTTCGTCACCTACGCCGGTAGAAGCAAGGCGCAGCTTCTGTACAAAGCTGAGCTTTTTGTTTTGCAGGAAGGCTATAATTAAAGCAATTAAAAAGCCTACAATCGCAGGCATGCTGTAAAAATCCCCGGTAATCAGGCCTGAGCCTATAAAAAACAGCAAAAAGACTGCGATAGGCAGCAGAGCGATGGCACGCCCCTTGGAATGGTTGTTGGTCATAAACAGAATCTCCTTTTATATAATTTTCAGCTTTTTCTATTATATCAATTAAATTTTTAGTATGCAAGGAAGATTGATGAAGGATTGCTAAAAGAATAACAAACAACCTCAGCTGCATTGCTGCAACTGAGGCAAACTGGCAGGCCTATGCTTATAAATCTTTCGTTTTGAATTCTTCGTAGCCTTCATACATATAGCTTGCATCAATACCCTTCATATAAACCTCGCGGTCATTAATATGCTCGGTCAGGGCGTTCTTTAAGAGAAACTTAATTTCCAGGTCCTTAATCGGGCTACGCTCCATAGCGGACAGATAATCTTCCTTATTAACCTTGCTCCAATCAATAACCAGCTGCAGCTCTTTCTTCAAAATAAGATCAAGCCAGATGCGCGTACTGCGGCCGTTGCCCTCACGAAAGGGGTGGGCGACATTCATTTCAACATATTTTTCGATGATTTCGCCGAAAGTGCTTTGCGGCATGCGCTCAATTTGCTTCAACGCGTCGAGCAGATACATGGCCGGAACAAAGCGAAAGCCGCCTTTGGCGATGTTTACAGAACGGACCTTGCCTGCAAAATCATAAATATCCATAAAAAGCTGCTTATGAATCGCCTGCAGTGTCTTGAAGGTGCCTGCCTCCAGCTTGTCCAGCATACCGCTTTCGAAAAGCTCTAACGCACGCTTTTTGCTTAAGCGCTCCTCCTGAGTTGCCAGCTCGGCAGAGTTGGTAATGCCTAATTTATTTTCTAAAGTCATAGTATAGATACCTCGTTGGTAATAGTGATGTATTTATTATATCATAAATCAATTTCGGGAAAAACAAAAAGCTCCGAACTCCTAAAAGTTCGAAGCTTTAACTTCTTGGCTCCCCGAGTAGGACTCGAACCTACGACGCCCTGATTAACAGTCAGGTGTTCTACCGGCTGAACTATCGGGGAATTAAGGTTGGTAAGTCAACCAACGAAGACTATTATACTCGCTTGGCAATTATTTGTCAACAGTTTTTTAGAAAAATTTATAAGTATTTTGGGAAGGCGATAAATTCGCGGAATTTAGGAGGGAACAGGAAATTTAACTAGCATTGTCTTTGTTGATAAAAAGATAAATTTTAGGATAAATAACAGGTACAGTTTTAAAAATTATGTTATAATAGCTTTAATAAGATAAAAGCATAGATGTGAAATGTGTTCGTGTGTGTATTGCACAATCAACTGCTTCATCAACAGGAGGTATATGCTATGATATATTATGACGATTATACTTTGTTAAAAAATGTTGGCTACGATATCAATAACAGCGACGATTTATTTAAGCTGGTATGCGATAACCCGCGAAACGCAGCAAAGTATTTTGATATTTTAAGCCTGTGCTATAGTGTGGTTGATGATTCGGAATTTAATAAAATCTGGATGCCGGCAGAAACTGATGAAAATGGAAATAATTTAATTTATACAGGTGTCTTTGGTATTATGTACGAAAGCCCTCATTACAGCAGCTTTAAAATGAGAAATTGGCTGCGTTATGATGCAAACGGCTTTGGTGTTTTAAAAATCTCTGCTACCGACGGCAATCCTTTAGATTTGTACGTTGGTATAGTAAACGCGCCCTTTGTTAATTATTTGCCTGAGGGTGGAGAAATAAAATGTCAGCTATATGCACTGCCTTTGAATGTGCGCTTTTATGCAGATGCGGATGCTGCAACAAACGATGGTAAGTTTTTTACCGATGAAATTGATGAGCTGGATTCTTGTGGTGAATACGATAACGGACTTTATTTTGGTGCTCCCTGTGAGGATGGCGTGTATTATGAAGATTATATCGACGGTTCGGCGATTGTTTCCGGAAAGGTTATCGGCAAGGAATTGTGTACTAATCAGCTGACGGGCCTGAGCTATGTTCATCTGGAGGTTGAGGCCAGGGGAATGCATATTGACCTGCTTGTTGCACCGGAGAAGCTTTCTATGCCTTTGGAGGAAATTAACTATGTCAAGGGTGCTGTTCTGTTATATGCTAATGTTGAGCAGAAAAAATACTCTACTGAGGGATATAATAAAAAAATTTCTTTAGATAAACCTGTTTCTGAGGAGTATTTTAATCAGGAAATTACTCCGGTGCTTATGAATCTGCGTGATTTGGCATATGAGCATTTAATTGTTGAGCTGGGCGAGCATTTTACCAATGGCTTGGATTATATCCAGACTGCCAGAAACAGTGATGAAAAATTTGATGAGCATACGTACGAGGTTGAAGTATGCTTTGATTCCCATTTACCGACACATAAAATATATGCTTTAAGGGATTACTCTCCTAATAAATTGCAGACATTGCAGTTCTTTAAACAGCTGTGCGTAGAAGATAAGCTGCCTGATTTATCAGACTGGACGGATATTACTGATGATATATTCGGTCCTAAGAATGATGAATATTATAGCGAGAATTCTATATTCTTTAACATAAAAGGTGCATTTTATAATGGTAAGCTGCCTGATGATTATAAGCTGCCGAGGTATGGCGCTAAGCCGATGTTTGCAGACGGAGCGCAGGATGGGACGGCGATTTATCATCTTAAACTGGAGGAGACAGACGAAAATGCCCGCTTGCTTGAGGCCTTTAAGCTGATGAGCAATGCCGATTTTCCTGGGGCGGAAGCGCTGCTGGAGTCAATTTTGCAAAATAACTATGCTATTAAGCTGGCTGATGATATTCATACGGTGCTTTTGGAAAATTACGAGGTATTGGATGCCGGAACTATTTATCGCTTTGCTGTAAATAATTTGCTTGCATCCAAGAACAAAGAGCTTGTGAAGGCTGATATGGTAATATTGGAGCTATTCCCCTGTGATGAGCCTGTCCGTGGAGCTGTCCGCATTCTGGGACAGTGCGAGGAATTTACTTTATTTGCTATTTTTGTAATGCGTGAATGGGATAACGGTAACGAAGAAATATTTGCTTTAGCCAAAAAGGTACGCGACTGGGGACGCATTCACGCAATTGAATATTTAGAGGTAGATACAGAGGAGAAGAAGGAATGGCTTCTGTACGAAGGACTGAAAAATATTTTTATGCCTGAATACAGTGCATTGACAGTGTTCAATAAGGCGGAGGCTGCCAAGGTTTTTGCTATGGAAGAGTTGTCATATGAAACATATCATGCGCTGGCAATGCTTTTAGAAGGCCTGTTGGATGAAGGACCTGTTCCCGGTATTTCGCAGATTGAAGACAGAATGCTGATTTTGCAGCAGTTTTTAGACCATTCGGCTAAGCAGCAGGAGCTTACTGTTGCGGATTTAAATGTTGTGTTGCTTATTGCTCAGTGGTGTGATGATTTGCCGTCAGAGGAAGCCAAAAGTATTAAGGAAAAGGCTGAAGCTATCCTGTTTGACGCAAAGAATGCCGGTGTAGTGCAGGAGGCAATAAAGAACGCTGATGGACTAATGCTTGCTGATAAGTTGGGACTGCCGTTTAAAAATCAGCTGCTTGAATGTATTGAACAGAACTTTGAGGAAAACTGCTGTAAGTGTTTCTGGCTGATGGAGGACCCCGATTATGTTGAAAAGGTGGTTGAGGTTTTCTGTAATAAGCTGCCATTTGACATAATTAGTGCCGGTGCAGCTGCGGACTGTGACTTCGGGGATAAAAACTTTAAGTATTACGCTATGCTGGAAAGTATTTTAACAAATTTTGGCAGAGTACCTGTCGGAAGAGAGCCGGAATTAGCAGCAGCTGCTGTGCAATGTCCTTCTGCCCGTGTCAGAAGACAGGGTGTTGTTGTATTAAAGGTATGGGTTGAAAATGCCGGTGTTACGTTAGAGAAGCTTTTGCCGCAAGTACATAAACTGTTGACGGATATTGTTGCGGACGAGGTATGTAATGATATTAAAGAAAGCATAAATGAGCTTATAGCAGGCAAGACAGCTTTTGATAACGGTGACTGCTGATATACCATTTGCCTTTAGTTAATACAGCACCTGCAGACAGTAAGAAAAGATAAAATTTTTAGATAAATAGTAGGCGCGTTTAAGGTTTTATGCTATAATATCCTTAATGATATAAACTACATGTGTAAAGGAGTGTTCCCCATGGAAGAAGCTGTATTATACGCTGTGGAAAACAATATTGCGACGATTACTATGAACCGTCCGAAGAGCCTGAACTCAATGAATGACGCGCTGATTGACGGTCTGCATGCTGCCATTACTAAGGCTGCTGACGACGCTGAGGTGCGTGCTATCGTACTTACCGGCAACGGCAAAGCATTTTGTGCCGGCGGTGATCTGAGCTATCTGAACGGCTTGGAGGGCGTTGCTGCCAAGAAGGACTTTATCGCTAAGGTGGGCGACGTTGCAAAACGCCTGACTACCATTCCTAAACCTGTTATTGCTTATATCAATGGCGTTACTGCCGGTGCCGGCGTTAACCTGATGCTGGCCTGCGACCTGGTATATGCATCTGCCAAGGCACGCTTTGGCGAGAGCTTTGCCAAGGTTGGCCTGATTCCCGACTGTGGCGGCCTGTACTTCCTGCCGAAGGCTATCGGTGTGCTGAAGGCCAAAGAGCTGATGTTTACCGGTGACCTGATTGACGCTGCAACTGCCAAGGAGCTTGGCATGCTGAACAATGTCTATGAAGACGAAGAGCTGAAGGATAAGGTTTACGCTATGGCTGCACGCTTGGCAGCAAGCGCTCCGCTGTCTATCAGTCTGACTAAGAAATATCTCAACGACCATGACCTGACCTTGGACGAGGTGCTGGCAATCGAAGAAACTACCCAGGCGCTGCTGATGGGTACTGACGACTGTAAGGAAGGCATTGCTGCTTTCTATGAGAAGCGTGCACCGCAATTCACCGGTAAATAAGAAAAAATTAGCAGAAAAAAGTAAATGTTTACGGAACTGTCACATAATTTATACTGATGGTTCCGTTTTCTTTTTGACGTAGGAATACAAGATGTTGTATAATAAATCTATTGATAAATTTTTCTCGGAGGAAAGTATGCTCGATTTCAGTACAATGATTTATCGCATTCCTTCGCTGCTGTTTGCGATTACGATACACGAATATGCCCATGCGCAATGTGCGGACAGCATGGGTGACCCGACTGCGCGCTACATGGGACGCATGACCTTCAACCCGATGGCGCATCTGGATCCGTTGGGTGCAATTCTGCTGGTGGTAGCCGGTTTCGGCTGGGCTAAGCCTGTAGAAATTAACCCCAGCAATTTCCGCAACCGCCGCGAAGGTATTCTGAAGGTTTCCTTTGCCGGCCCCGCAGCCAATCTGTTTTTGTGCTTTCTCGCAGCATTCTTCATGACGTTTTTAAATCGCTTCGGTCTTTTGAGTGATGGCGTTTACCGCTTTTTGCTGTGGATGCAGTTATATAATGTATGGTTTGCTTTCTTCAACCTGATTCCGGTTCCGCCGCTGGACGGCTCCAAGATTCTTTCAGAGCTGCTGCCGCCGTCTATGGCCTGGAAGTTTGATAATCTTGTTGGACGCTACGGCTTTTATATTCTGATTGCCTTGGTGTTCACCGGTATTACAGGTGCGATTATCAGACCGCTTGCCGCTGGCTACATGCTGCTGGTAAACGGCATCTTAGGTTTAGTGTTCTAAGCTATGGCTGATTTATCGTTGAAGCTGACTGCGTTCGAGGGCCCGCTGGATTTGCTCCTGCACCTTATCGAGCGTGATAAAGTAGATATTTATGATATTCCCATCGCTGCGGTTACGGAGCAGTATATAAGCTATCTGCGCAGCATGAGTGAATTTGATATGGAGGTTGCCAGTGATTTTCTGGTGATGGCCGCAACGCTGCTGCAGATTAAATCGCGCATGCTGCTGCCCAAGCAGTCCGTTGAGGGCGAGGAGGAGGAAGCAGACCCGCGCCAGCAGCTGGTGGAGATGCTGGTGGAATACCGCCGCATTAAGCGTGCCGCTGCTGCTTTGGCGGATATGAAGCAGAGCGCTGACCTGTACTGGCAGCGTGAGCCGATGTTCGGCAATCTGGTGGAGCGCACTGTTGCTCCCTGTACGGTGCAGCAGTTATTGAAGGCTTTGGCAGGCATGACAACTGCACCCGACGGCAAGCCGGCAGCCTTTATTGAGCCACAGGCCTACAGCGTGCAGGATAAAATGGCAGACATTCTGCAAAGACTGCAGCGCAGGCCGCAGGGCTTTATGCTGAATGAGATTTTTACCGCAGGCAGCCCTGCCGAGAAGGTAGCCTGCTTTTTGGGTGTACTGGAGCTGCTGAAGCTGGGGTTGATTACTATCAGCCAGGCACAGCGCTTTGCACCGATTTATATCTTCGGCAAGCAGGGACAGGAGGAAGCAAACAATGTATCTTGACAAAATGACAGGAGCACTGGAAGCTGTGCTGTTTGCTACAGGTGAGCCTGTTTCTGTGGCGGAGCTTGCGGACCTTCTGCAGTTGGATAAGCCGCAGGTGTGGGAGCTTGTTTCAGAACTGAAGCAGTCCTACGAGGCGGAAAGCAGGGGATTGATGCTGCGTGAAACAGCAGGCTGCTTTCAGCTGGTGACCAAGCCTGTTTACTACAATGTACTGCTGGGCTTGGGACGCAAAAAGGAAGTAAAGCTGACGAATGCTTCCTTGGAAACCCTGGCGATTGTCGCTTTTAAGCAGCCGGTGACGCGCGCAGAGATGGAAGCCATCCGCGGCGTGAAGGTTGACGGCGTACTCAATACACTGCTGGACCTTGGCCTGGTGGTGGAGGCAGGACGCAAGAAGGCCTTGGGTAACCCTATTTTATATGCTACGACAGAAAAATTCCTGATGGTGTTTGGCCTGAACTCATTGGAGGAGCTGCCTCCGCTGGAAACGAAGCCTGAGGATGAGGCAGAGGCTGCGCAGCAGGTGCTGCAGCTTGATACTACAATAGAAGCAAAGGAAAACTGAGATAGATGGAAGAACGTTTACAAAAAATCCTGGCGGCAGCAGGCGTTGCCTCCCGCCGCGAAGCAGAAAAAATTATTACGGCAGGTCGCGTCCGCGTGAACGGTAAGGTTGTTACCGAGCTGGGCTGCAAGTTTGATGCCGACAAGGTACGCATCAGCGTTGACGGCAAGCCTATTGCCCAGGAAACCAAGGCTTATTACATGTTCTATAAGCCGAGGGGAGTGGTTACCACGATGTCAGACCCGCAGAACCGCCGCAGCATTGCCGATTTCGTGCAGAACCTGCCGGAGAGAGTTTTCCCGGTAGGCCGCCTGGACTTCAATACCGAAGGACTGCTGCTGCTGACGAATGACGGTACGCTGGCACAGGCGCTGATGCATCCGAGCCATGAGGTTAACAAAACCTACCTCGTTAAGGTTCCGGGCATTGTGCCGCAGGAAAAGCTGGACCAGCTGCGCTTGGGCGTAAAGCTGGAGGACGGCCCGACCGCTCCGGCGATTGTTAACCTGCGTGATTATGACCATGAGCGTGGCTTTACGCTTTTTGATATCACTATCCATGAAGGACGTAACCGCCAGATTCGCCGTATGTGCGACGCTATCGGCTTCCCGGTGCGCGACTTGAAGCGCATCAAGCTGGGACCGCTGCAGCTGAGCAATCTGGGACGCGGCAAGTTCCGCAGCCTGAGTGAGCAGGAATTATCTCAGCTCAGAAAGGCGGCTAAGCTATGACGCGAGTTGCGATTGTAGGCGGCGGCGCGGCAGGCTTGTTGGCAGGTATTGCTGCAGCCTGGGGCGGAGCGCAGGTAACGATTTATGAAAAAATGCGTGTGCCGGGCAAGAAAATGCTCATCACCGGCAAGGGACGCTGCAACATTACCAACGCTTGCGAAATCCCCGATTTCATAAAAAATCTGCCCGGAAACGGAAGATTTTTAAATAGTGCTTTACATAGGTTCACAAATGATGATATAGTATTGCTGTTGGAGAGTAACGGACTGCCGACGAAGGTTGAACGCGGCGGACGTATTTTTCCGGTAAGCGACAAGGCGAAGGATGTAGTTGATACGCTGGTGAGGATTTATACCGAGGCCGGCGGCAAGCTGCAGACCGACACCAAGGTTATTGATATCATGGTCAAGGAAGGCCATGTGTACGGCGTGCGCACGGTCAACGGCGTGTACGAGGCAGACAGAGTTATTCTGGCTGCGGGCGGTGCGTCCTATCCGGGCACAGGCAGCGACGGCGGCGGCGCTAAGCTGGCGCAGAAGCTGGGGCACACGATTGTACCGCTGAAGCCTTCTCTGATTCCGCTGGAAAGCGATTATCCTTATGTTGATGACCTGCAGGGCCTTTCTTTGCGCAATGTGCAGGCAACACTTTTTGCCGACGGCGTGAAGCTGGGCAGCGAATTCGGCGAGATGCTGTTTACGCATTTCGGCGTTTCCGGTCCGATTGTGCTTTCGCTGAGCAATCTTGCTGCAGACGCTTTGGCTGCGGGCAAGGATGTGGAGCTGGAGGTTGACCTGAAGCCTGCGCTGAGCGAGGAAAAGCTGGATGCGCGTATTCAGCGCGATTTTGTGCAGTACAGCCGCAAGCAGGTGCTCAACGGCATAAAGGATTTGCTGCCGCAGCGACTGATTCCCGTTGTGCTGGATATCTCCTACGTTGATGAGAACAAATTCATCAACCAGGTTTCGCGCGAGGAGCGTCACAGACTGCTGCAGACGCTGAAGCATTTTGTCATCACCATTTCCGCAACACGTCCGATTGCAGAGGCTATCGTTACCGCAGGCGGCGTGAGTGTGAAGGAGATTGACCCCAAGACCATGGAATCCAAGCGCATCAAGGGCCTGTATTTTGCAGGCGAGGTTATGGATGTCGACGGTTATACCGGCGGCTATAATCTGCAGGCGGCCTTCAGCAGCGGTCATGCTGCAGGCGAAGCGGCGGCTGCGGAAGAATAATTCATAAATTTGACTTAAATTAGGCTATCCAGATACATGTAAAACATGGTATTATATAGATAGCTAATACATTATAAAGTGTGGTTATGTAGAATGAAGAAAATTGTTGTGGCAATTGATGGTCCCGCAGGTGCAGGCAAAAGCACGATTGCGAAGCTGGCTGCCGAAAAATTGGGCTATGCCTATATTGATACCGGCGCCATGTACAGAAGCGTAGCCTGGAAGTTTTTGCAGACAGGCAAAGCTTTTGATGAGGACTTTATCAGCGGCTTATCCAAGACTATGCTGATTGACTTCAAGCCGGAGGCAAAAATCAACCGTGTTTTTGTGGACGGTACCGAGGTTACCGATGCTATCCGTACTCCCGAAGTGACGGCGATTGTATCGCGTGTTGCTGCTATCGGAGCAGTGCGTGAGGCGATGGTGGACCAGCAGCGCCGTATGGGCGAGGCAGGCGGTGTCCTGATGGACGGACGTGATATCGGTACGGTGGTATTCCCGAACGCACAGCTGAAAATTTTCCTTACTGCTTCGGTTGAAGAAAGAGCGCGCCGTCGCTATGCGGAAATGGTAGCGAAAGGTCAGCAGGTTGATCTGCAGCAGCTGCAGGCGGATATTGCCGAGCGCGACAAGCAGGACAGCGAGCGAGCTATTAGTCCGCTGCGTCAGGCAGAGGATGCCTTGCTCCTGGATACATCCGATATGGGCATCAGCGAGGTTACCGAGAAAATTTTACAGCTGGTGCAGGAGCGCGCACAATGATTTATACCTTAGTAAAGAATCTCTTTAAAATTCTTTTTACCATCTTCCTGCGACTGAGGGTAGAAGGAACTGAAAATATTCCCAAGGATGGTCCGCTGGTTATAGCGAGCAACCATCTGAGTCTGCTTGATCCGCCTGTACTTGGTACGGCAGCAACCCGTAAGGTCCACTTTATGGCCAAGGAGGAGCTGTTTGTGCCGGTTCTGGGCACTATCTATAAAATTCTGGGTGCTTTCCCGGTGCGCCGTGGCGGTGCGGACCGTGCTGCAATCAAGCATGGTATTGATATCCTGGAAAGCGGTCAGGTGCTGGCGATTTTCCCTGAGGGAACACGCAGCAAGACCGGCGAGCTTGGCAAGGCTCAGCCCGGAGCGCTGATGATGGCGAGCAAGGTGAAGGCAACTATCGTGCCGGCCTGCATCATCGGTACCGATTACAAGCGTCATGGCCGCATCTGGCCGAAGGTTACGGTGCGCTTTGGCAAACCGATGCCTTTTCCTGAGGACGCTGTGGTCAACAAAGAATTTTTGCATGCAATGACTGAAGAACTGATGCAGCACATTGCAAGGCTGCAGGCAGGTGAAGATGCATAATGGAAATTAAGGTAGCAGAGCACTGTGGCTTTTGTTATGGTGTGAAGCGCGCGGTGGCGTTGGCCCAAAAGGCTGCGACCGACCGTGTGCAGGGTGCAACGCTGGGACCGTTGATACACAATCCCCAGCTGATTGCCGAGCTTGCATCGCAGGGCATTGCCTGTAAGGACAGCCTGGAGCAGTTTGCTCCTGGTGAAACGGTTATCTTCCGTTCACACGGCGAGGGGCCTGAAACCTACGCGCAGGCAGAAAAACAAGGGCTGACGATTCTGGACGCAACCTGTCCGAATGTACGCTTGGCACAGCAAAAGGCTGCTCAGGCAGCAGCTGATGGCTATTTTCCTGTAATAGTCGGAGAAAAAAATCATCCGGAAGTAAAAAGTATTTTAAAATGGGCAGGAAAAAACGCTATCTGTGTAGAATGTATAAAAGATATCTCTTATGTACCGCGCCAGGAGCGTTATGGAGTAATCATCCAGACGACTTTTGAGCTGCAGAAATTTAATGATATATTGCAGGCACTGCAGGAGCAGCGCCCGGGAGAATACCGTGTGGAGCGCACAATCTGTCTGGCGACAGCGCAAAGACAGCAGGCTGCTGTAAAGCTGGCTGCAGAGTCGGATGCCGTTATCGTCATCGGCGGACGCAACAGCGCCAACACAAGGCATCTTTTCGAGCTGGTGCAAAAGCATTGCAGGCAAGCATATCATATAGAAACTGCAAGCGAACTGAGCAGCGATATGCTAAGGGGTTGCAATAAAATAGGAATCACGGCAGGAGCATCGACTCCGGACCGTTTAATTAAGGAGGCTATTTTAGTAATGGAAAACATGGATTTTGAAAGCATGCTCAACGAAAGTATGGAGGTAGAGGTATATCCTGGCAAAGTTGTCAACGGTACCGTTATTCAATTGGATAAAGACGGCGTTTATGTATCTTTTGGATATAGACATGATGGTCTGATTCCTTATTCCGAATGGTCCCAGACCGAATCTGCTGAAGAACTGCAAAACTCCATCAAAGTTGGCGACGAAGTAGAAGCTAAGGTTGTTCCTGGCAGCACCAAGAGCGATTTCGTTCGTCTGTCCAAAATCAAAGCAGAGCGCGACGCAGCATGGAAAAATGTTGCTGAGCTGCCCGAAGGCGAAAAACGCCCGGCAACCGTTAAGGTTCTGCGCATCATCAAAAACAAAGCTAAAAACATCGTTGGTCTGGCTGTTGCAGTTGAAGGTGTTGAAGGCTTCATGCCCGCATCTCATGTTGAACTGCGCCGCGTAGAAGACTTCACCGGTTATATCGGCAAAGAGCTGGAAGCTGAAATCATCGAAGTTGACCTGGAGAAAAAACGCATCGTTGTTTCTCGCCGCGACCTGCTGAGAGCTGAAGCTGAAGCAAAACGCAAAGCTTACAAGGAAGCTAAAGAAGCTCGCATTGCTGCTGCTAAAGAAGCACGCGCTGCTGCTGAAGAAGCTGCTTACAACTCTGTTGTTGAAGGCGAAGTTTACACCGGTAAGGTTGTAAAAGTTGCTGAATTCGGTCTGTTCGTTGAAATCGGCGAAGGTCTGGTTGGTCTGGTTCACAACACCGAGCTGTCTTGGGACCGTAGCGTAAAAGCTGCTGACGTTGCTAAAGAAGGCGACGAAGTAACCGTTCTGGTTAAGAACATCGACCGCGAAAACAAACGCGTTGCTCTGAGCATCAAAGCTACTCTGGAAGATCCCTGGAAAGTTGAAGCTTCTCAATTCCACATCGGCGACATTCTGGATGTAGAAGTTGTTCGTCTGCTGGCTTTCGGCGCTATCGTTAAACTGAGCGACAAAGTTGAAGGTCTGGTTCACATTTCCGAAATCGCTCCTGAGCGCATCGAAGCTCCGAGCGACGTTCTGGAAGTTGGCCAAGTTGTTAAAGCTGAAATCATTAAAATGGATCTGGACAGCAAAAAAATCGGCCTGAGCATTTCCAAAGTTAAACGCGACGCTGAAAAGAACGAATTCCGTTCCTACATGGGCAGCAAAAAATCTCACCTGAGCCAAAACCTGTCCGAGCAGCTGGAAAGCCTCGAAAAATAATTGGAGAAGGATATGCAACGTGCAAAGCGTAAGCTAGAACATATTCAATATGCACTGGAGCTGGGCGATGGCCCGGCGGCAACGCACCTTGCTGATCTCCGCTTCTTACACAACTGTCTGCCGGAGATTAATCCGGCAGACTTTGTTTTATCTGTAGAAATTTTAGGCAAACGTCTGCGTTTGCCTTTTTTCATTGATGCTATTACCGGCAGTACAGATGCGGTGACGGAGATTAACAGAAAGCTGGCGCAGGTGGCGGCAAGAACCGGTATCGGTATGGCTGTAGGCTCGCAGTTCGGCGCTGTGCGTGACGGCAGCGGTATCGCAAGCTATACTGTGGTGCGCGAGGAGCTTGCCGACGGTCTTGTTATCGGCAACATCAGCGCACTGGCTACGCCCGCGCAGGCGCAGGCTGCCGTTGACATGCTGCAGGCTGACGCGCTGGAGGTGCACCTGAACGCTGCGCAGGAGCTGTGGATGGCAGAGGGCGACAAGGATACCTGCGGACTTTTGGCAAACCTGGTGCAGATCCGTGATGCTGTGAGCGTGCCGGTTATCGTTAAGGAAACAGGCTGCGGTATCGCGGCAGAGCAGTACGAGCTTTTGCTGGAAGAAGGCTTTACAGCCTTTGACTGTGCCGGCGCAGGAGGGACGAACTTCCCGGCGATTGAGGCGAAGCGTCAGGGCGTGGAGCTGACGGAGGAGTTTGCTGCCTGGGGCGTGCCTACGTGCTGGAGCTTGCTTGACGCGCAGCAGACTTTGCCGCAGAACGCTCTGCTTCTGGCGAGCGGCGGCATCCGCAGTGCAGGTGATGTGGCGCGTGCCTTTGCTCTGGGTGCGGACGCTGTGGGGATTACCGCTCCGCTTCTGCGTCTGGTTATTGAGCAGGGTGTTGACGCTGCCGCAGACTATGTGGAAGCGTTGGCAGAAGGACTGCAGAAGTATATGCTGCTTTTGGGCTGCCTGACGCCGAAGGAGCTGCGTGACGTTCCGCTGATTGTGACGGGAGAAACGCGTGACTTTATTGCCAGCCGTGGCTACGAGATGGCGAAGCTGTGCAGATGGCGCCGAGGGTAGAAAAGAAGAGGATAGAAAAACTGCGGAGCAGGCGAAAGCTTGCTCCGCAGTTTTTGGTGAGAAAACCGTTCTAAGTTACTTACGACTTTTACTTCTTTACCTCTAAACGTAATACCATATTTGTAAATGGTATGTACATTACGAGCGAGAAATTCTGTATCGTATTTTTTATCTAAATGAAATTGGTGTAATGAGGATTAGTCGTTGGAGAGGTTGAGCAGAGTAGAGGTTATTTATTAATAAATTCCATAGCATACTATCTGCGAGGGCATGAAAGCTTGCGCAGATTTTTTCTCGCTGACTACGAAATAGACTTTGTGATAGCTGGTGAAGCTTATGGATATTGGTAATTAAAGCTTCTAAAATAAGAAGACAAAATAAAATACTTAAAAGTAAATTCCGAAATGGGAATATAGTTTGATTTTCAAAACATAATGTGCTATACTCGGAGAAAGGAGGGATGGAACTATGGTTGAAAGAAAAGAATACCTCGCACAGCTTTGGGAGTGGAAAGACGAGCACATCATTAAAGTTGTGACGGGAATTAGACGTTGTGGTAAATCGGTGCTTCTGGAACAGTTTAAGGACAGACTTCATTTAGCTGGCGTGGAAGCAGAACAGATTATATCAATCAACTTTGAAGACCTAGAGTTTGAAGAGCTTTTGGATTATAAGGTACTTTATCGTTATATAAAAGAACGTCTGTGCAGCGATAAAATGACATATATATTTTTGGACGAAATTCAGAACGTGCCTGATTTCCCCAAAGTAGTAGATAGTCTATATGTAAAGAACAACACGGATGTATATATTACGGGTTCAAATTCGTATTTGCTTTCAAGTGAACTGGCAACCCTTTTGTCTGGAAGGTATGTGGAAATATCAATGCTTCCCCTTTCTTTCCGTGAGTATGTCACTGTGACGGGGAGACCGCAAGAAGATGCTTTTTCAGAATATATGCAAACGGGAGGACTTCCGTATGTTGCGGTGATGAACCGTACGGATGAAAAAGTAAATCAGTATCTGGAGGGAATCTATAACACCGTTATTGTTAAAGATATTGAGGAACGCCAGGCGAGAAAAGAAAAAGATGCATGTAAACGTAAAATCACAGATATTGGACTACTGAAGACCATTGCACGCTATTTGGCAAGCGTAATCGGCAGTCCGGTTTCTATGAAAAGCGTAACCGATTACTTAATCTCTTCTGGCAGAAAGATTTCCCCGAATACGGTTAGTGATTATGTGGAGGCTTTGACTGAATCATTTGTCTTTTACCCAGCTGAAAGATTTGATATTGTTGGAAAACAGCTTTTGAAAGCCAATAAAAAGCTGTATATGGTTGATTTGGGACTTCGCAATCATATTCTTCCGAGAAAACGGTATGATTTGGGCTTTTCCATTGAGAATATTGTATATTTCGAGCTTTTGCGGCGAGGCTATCAGGTCAATATTGGAAAGTTTGGCTCAACTGAAGTGGACTTTGTCGCTCAGAAGCAAGGAATATTAACTTATTATCAGGTTACAGCTAATATGACTGCTGAGGAAACATTTGAACGAGAGATGCGTCCGCTTCGGGGAATACAAGACAATTATGAGAAAATCGTCTTGACGCTTGATCGCTTCTCCCTCGGAAATTATGAAGGCATAAAAGTCGTGAATGTCATTGACTGGCTTCTAGGGATTTAGAAGAGTATTGAGTTTGCCAAGAATCTTGTGGCAGAAAAGCTGAGCGCGTAAGCTCCAGTTATAATAAAATATGTATTGAGCGTCATCGTGGGAGAAACCTGCGATCGCGTTTTTTACGTTTTGAAGGATGATGCTGGGATGGCAATATGTTAAAAATTGAATAGCTATGCGCGCAGAAAGGGAAAAACTGTCAAGAGTTCAGCATATCGGGAGACGAGTTTGACCTGGCGGGAACAAGATGTTATAATTTTTATTAAAGAATACTTGTAAAGAAAAATTATAAACTTGTATTATACAAAATTTAGCTGAACGGGAGGTTGCTAGTAATGAATGTCAATTTACAGGAGATTATTAATAAATTACAAACAGCGAAGGGAGAGCTGCAAAAGCAGCAACGCTTCGCGCAGTTTGCTACAGGACTAGACAAGCTTATTTCTCATACCTCAGAGCCATTGATACTTGTGGTCATGGGCTCTTTTTCTACGGGTAAGTCGTCATTTATTAATGCATTGCTGGGCGAAGAAATTGCGGCTGTGGAGGAAAAGCCGACGACGGCTGTTGTAACGAAGTTTTGCTATGGTCAGCAGGATAAGCTTTTGCTGCATTTCAGAGATGGTAAGGTGCAGTCTGCAACGCCTCAGGAATTTACTAGAATGACAGCTGTTAACAATGAAGAAAAGCTCAACGAGGTTCATGAAAAGCTGGATTATGTCGAACGCCAGATGCCGCTGGAAATCTTAAAGCAGGTCAGCATTATTGACAGTCCGGGACTAAATGATTTGAAGGAAAAGCGCTCTGAAGCAACGGAGCGTTTTGTCAGCAAGGCGGATACAGTGCTGTGGATGTTTTCTGTGGTACAGCTGGCAACGAGGGAAGAGATGGCGGCGATGGACAGGCTGACGCCACGCCTGAAACCGATTGCTGTTGTTAATAAGATGGATCTGCTGGACGAGGAAGAGGATAATCCGCAGGAGTTTTTAGCAAAGGCCAGACAGACATTAAATGGCAGAGTGCAGTACGTTGTAGGCATTTCTGCGAAGTATGAGCTGGAAGGAAAGAAGGAAAATAATACGCTAAAGCGGGAGATTGGTAATTTTACCGAGTTGGAAAAGGCTGTAGCTGATTTGGTGCTGCCTCACCACGAGAAGTTTAAGCTGAACACACTGCTCGATGAGCTGGGTGCTTATTTTGTTGCGTTTAACAGGAAGTTTGCGCAGGCGAAGGCAGAGAACGAAGCTAAAAAGAGTGGAAGCTATGAACAATATATGGAAAATGAACAAGCCTTTATGCAAACAGAAGATATTCTTATTGGTGTAACCAGCGGTATTTGGGATTACTGTGAGCGTGAAGCAGGGCGTAATAATGAGCTGGCCTTGTATTTATTAGGCGTACTGTATGATGGTGGCATTAGCGTGCTACAGGATACGGATAAGGCATTGCAATTTTATCAGAAAGCGGCAATGAAAAATCATCAGGATGCGATGATTAATTTGCATGCCTATTATAGTAATCATGGAAGTGATGATGCTGCTAATTATTGGTTAAGAAAAATAGCTGAGCAAGGGTTGGCTGAGGCGCAGAATAATTTAGGTAATTGTTTATATGAAGGTAGTAGTTGCGCTGTTGATAAAGTAGAGGCAGTCAAATGGTTTAAAAAGGCTGCGGAACAGGGTCATGCAAAAGCTCAAAATCACTTAGCTTATTGTTTAGTTAAAGGAATTGGTTGTGCAGAAAATAAAGCTGAAGCGTTCCAATGGTATAAGAAATCTGCGGAACAGGGTTATGCAAAAGCTCAAATTAGCTTAGCTTCTTGTTTATTTTTAGGAATTGGTTGTACAGAAAATAAAGCTGAAGCGTTCCAATGGTTTAGAAAAGCTGCGGAACAGGGTCATGCAATAGCTCAATATACGGTAGGAAGATATCTAAGAGAAGGCTGGGGTGGTATAACGAAAAATCAAACTGAAGCGTTCCAATGGTATAAGAAATCTGCTGAACAGGGTTTTGCAGAAGCTCAATATATGGTAGGAAGATATCTGACAGAAGGCTGGGGTGATGTAACGAAAAATCAAACCGAGGCGTTCCAATGGTTTAGGAAAGCTGCAGAACAGGGTCATGCAGAAGCTCAATATAACTTGGCTTATTGTTTAGATAAAGGGATTCGTTGTGCAGAAAATAAAGCTGAAGCGTTCCAATGGTATAAAAAGGCTGCAGAACAGGGTCATGCAAAAGCTCAATATAACTTAGCTTATTGTTTAGATAAAGGAATTGGTTGTGAAAAAAATAAAGCTGAAGCGTTCCAATGGTATAAGAAATCTGCTGAACAGGGCTAAGCTTCAAATATAACGCTGGTATAAAATCTCAATTCAGTAATATATAATAGGCACATGGAACATTGTTCCATGTGCCTTTTTAATGTTCAGGAGTGTTGTAAACACTTCTAAACACTTTAATTAAACTGAATTAGAGTGTATTACAATATGGATAACAGTTTGCAAATTGTCAATACCAATCGTGAAATGCAAGAGTGAGCAGACAAGATCCGTGCCTGTCGCAGTAGAAGCCTTTCTGTACGTGCATGGTGCCGAGAAAACAGTGTTCCTATATCGGCAAAAGAAGATTTTCAACAGAGTTTCAAGCAGAGAATATAGTTTTGTCGAGATTCCAGTTTCAGAGGAAACGTAAAAACTCCTTGTTCGCCAATACACCACGAGGAACGCAAGGCAGTGCAATTATCTACAACTTGGTAGAAAGCGCCAAGGAGAACCGCTTGGATCCATTTAAGTATTTAGTCCATGTTCTTACTAATGTCTGAATGCAGCGTAATTTTCAGGAAATAAAGATTTGTACCAGGACTACTATGTGGTTCTGATTTTTTTCATACACATTATATTTAACGCTTACCCCCTTTTTGCATTCTTCAAGCTAATATGATATAATAATTTGACGACTAATCTTTTCACGGTTGATTATCTGCATTTTTTTAAGGAGTTGTAATGGTAGGACTTATTAGTGGTGTACGCAAGAACAGCTTGGCAGCGGACGCAGGCATCAAGGCCGGCGAAAAGCTGTGCAGCGTGGACGGCGTACAGGTTAAGGATATAATTGAATTGAGCTTCTATACCTCCGATTACGAGGTTGATCTGGAGATAGAGGCCACCGATGGCACACGCCGTCAGGTACATATAGAAAAATATCCGGATGAGGATCTTGGCCTGGAGTTTGATTCCGCAGTTTTTGACAGAGTTGCGACCTGCTACAATAACTGTGTTTTCTGCTTTGTGGACCAGATGATTCCCGGTATGCGTCCGGGTCTGTATGTGCGTGATGACGATTACCGTCTGTCCTTCTTATATGGTAACTTCATTACACTCACCAATATGAAGGATGAAGATTTTGAACGTATTATCCGCACGCATCTTACGCCGCTGTATGTTTCGGTACACGCTACCGACCCGCAGGTGCGCTGCCAGATGATGCACAACCGTTTCGCCGGTCAGCTGATGGAGCGCTTGCAGCTTTTGTTCGATGCGGGTATTCAGGTGCATACGCAGATTGTCTGCTGCCCCGGTTATAACGACGGCGAGATTCTTGCCAAGAGCTTCCACGATTTGTACGCGCAGTATCCCAATGTGCTGACGATGGCGGTTGTTCCCGTAGGCACCACTAAGCACCGCGAGCACCTGACGCAGCTTGCTACCTTTACGAAGGAGCAGGCCGCAGAGGTTGTGGAGCAGGTGACCGCATGGCAGGAGCGCTGTCGTAAGGAAACAGGCAAGACGTTTATTTACTTGGGCGATGAATTTTATCTGCTGGCGGAAAAGCCTTTTCCTCCTACCGAATGGTACGACGGCTTCCCGCAGCTGGAAAACGGCATCGGCCTTACGGCCAACTTTATGCTGGAGTGGGACGAGGCGTTGGCGCAGATGCAGAACTTTCACCCGGCAGAGCCTGCAGTGATTCCTGTTGGCGAGGGTGCTTATCGTGTGCTGGAGCCTTTGATGGCGAAGCTGAACAGCCAGTTCGGCTCGGAGCACCGTTTTGTGCCTGTGCCTAACAGCTTTTTCGGCGGCAAGGTGAATGTTACCGGTCTTTTGACGGGCAGCGATATCTTAGCGAACGTTCAGGACAAGAAGATTATTCTGCCGGATGTGGTTTTGAATAATGATAAGCTGTTTTTGGATGATATGTCGCTGGCGCAGTTCAAGGAGCGTTACCCGGGCAAGGTGGAAATTGCCAAGGGTGCGAAGGAGCTGCTGCATTTATTATTGGAAAGATAGGTGAAGCGTATGCTGCAGGTTTATACAGGTACAGGCAAGGGCAAGACTACTGCCGCTTTGGGCGTGGCGCTGCGTGCCTCCGGTTATGGCATGAAGACGCTGATGCTTTCTTTTTTGAAGGATGATCCTGAGTACGGCGAGGCGCGGGCTGCAAAGAATCTGCCCTGGTTTACGCTGCGGCAGGTGGGACGCGACGCCTTTGTTAATTTCCATAATCCTGATCCTGTTGATTTGAAGATGTGCCGTGACGGCTGGGAAGAGGCGAAAGAGGCTATCAGCTCGCACGCTGCGGACATTATTATCCTCGATGAGCTGAATATTGTGCTTGCTACTCAGATGCTGCCGACGCAGGAGGTTGTTGATTTTTTGCGTGAGCATAAAAATAACGTTGAGGTTATTACTACTGGTAGAGGTGCACCGGAAGAGCTTATTAAAATTGCCGACCTTGTTACTGATATGAGCGAGGTTAAGCATTACTTCCATAAGGGAGTTTCTTCCAGGAATGGAATTGATCATTGAGGTGTGCTTGCGTAGAGAGATGAGAAAAGAGTTGCTTGCGCGTCGCAATTAAATATCGTTCCAGTCAGTAGCAATTTTCCCATGCCTTAGGGCATAACGCAAATTTCGCACGGAAGCAAGACGGAACTTCGGTAAAATTTGCCAGACGGTAAGAGAATGTTACGTACCCTTGTTCCTGTGCTTCCAAGCACTCATTTGCTAAAATTGCTATTCCTTACACGATATGTTAATTGCTAATGCTGGTGTTCTGCTATCCTTCTTGCCTTCCCCTCGGGGAAGGTGTCAGTGAGCGTAGCGAACTGACGGAAGGGGGTAATCCCCATAAATATACAAAAAATTTTACATTTCTATGATAGACACATACTAAAAAATTTATTATGATGAAGGAGATTTGATTATGGCTAAACCGATAGTTGCTATAGTTGGACGTCCTAACGTAGGCAAATCTACTCTTTTTAATATTTTTGCCAACAGCAGGATTTCCATTGTTGAGGATACACCGGGCGTAACACGCGACCGTCTGTATGCTACCGCCGAATGGCTGGACCATGAGTTTATGATGGTTGATACCGGCGGTATCGAAATCATGAATGCCGATGCTATTGCTGTTTCTATCCGTCAGCAGGCACAGATTGCGATTAAGGAGGCGGACGTTATTCTTTTCGTCTGCGATGCGCGCGCAGGCATTACTACCGAGGATGCTGACGTTGCCCGTCTGCTGCGTCAGTCCAAGAAGCCGATTGTTCTGGCTGTAAATAAGGCGGATTCTCCGAAGCAGGAGATGAATACCTTTGAATTCTATAATCTGGGTATCGGTGATCCGATTGCTGTTTCTGCGTCCAACCATTTGGGACTGGGCGATTTGTTGGATGCCGTTGTTGCCAAGTTCCCGTCCGATAAGATGGCAGGCGACCTGGAGGAAGAGGACGAAATCAAGGTTGCTCTGATTGGCCGTCCTAACGTGGGCAAGTCCTCTATTTTCAACGCACTGGTAGGCGAGGAGCGTTCTATCGTAAGTGATGTTGCAGGCACTACCCGTGATGCGATTGATACTCCGGTAGTACGCAACGGTCAGAAGTACCTGTTCATTGATACCGCAGGCATGCGCCGCAAGGCTAAGGTTGACGAACCGATTGAAAAATACAGCGTTATGCGTTCACTGCGCGCAGTTGACCGCAGTGACGTTGTGCTGATGGTTTTTGATGCTGTCGAGGGTGTTACCGAGCAGGATAAACGTATTGTAGGCTATGCTCATGAGGCAGGCAAGGCTGTTATTCTGGTTGTCAACAAGTGGGATTTGTATGAGAAGGACAATTCCTCCACTCTGCGTTATACCGAAACTCTGCGCAAGGAGCTTGTTTTCCTGCAGTATGCGCCGGTAGTTTTCGTTTCTGCCGTTACTAAGCAGCGTATTCACCGTCTGCCGGAGGTTATCTCCTATGTTGCCGAGCAGAACGCTATGCGTATCGCTACCAGTATTCTCAACCAGGTTATCGAGGACGCTGTGGCTATCAATCCGCCGCCGACCGAAAAAGGCAAGCGTCTTAAGATTCTTTATGTTACACAGGTCAAAATCAAACCGCCAACCTTTGTTATCTTCGTCAACGAACCGGAAATTATGCATTTCTCCTATCAGCGTTATCTGGAGAACAAACTGCGTGAGGCCTTTGGCTTTGAAGGTACACCGATTCAGATGATTATCCGTGGTAAGAACGAGGATGAATAAATAAAAGTCAGGTGATTTGTTATGTTCAATGAGGTGGGTATATTACATTTTCTGCTGGGCTTTGTGCTCGGTCATGTCTGCGGCTCTGTTCCCAGCGGCTTATGGCTGGTGCAGGCCTTTCACGGTATTGATATTCGTAATTACGGCAGCAAAAATATCGGCACGACGAACGTTTTCCGTACCGTCGGTCCCAAGACTGCGGTGCTGGTGCTGATTGCCGATGCCTTCAAGGGTATTCTCGCGGTTGGTATTATGAGTTATTTTTTCCACAATCCGCTGCTGGATGTGGTTACGGCTTTGGGTGCGCTTTTGGGACACAATTATTCGCTTTTTCTGGGCTTTAAGGGTGGCAAGGGTGTTGCGACCGCACTGGGCCTGTTGATTTTTATGATGCCTAAGGTTGCGGTAGCAAGCTTCGGTATCTGGCTGGTGTGCGTGCTGCTGACGCGCTATGTATCGCTTGGCTCCATTATGGCTGCCATCTTTACGCCGCCACTGGCATGGTATCTGGGTTATCCCTCTGCCTATGTGATTTTCTCGGTGGTTGCTGCTTTCTTTGTAGTTTTGCGCCACAAGGAAAATATCCATCGCCTGCTCACAGGCACCGAAAGCAAAATCAAACCGGGTAATGCCAAGGATCTGCAGAAATAAAATATCGCTTCTACGCTGATGTAGGCCAACGCTTACATCAGCTTTTTTCATATATTAAAGCAGGATTTTTGTCCTGCCTAAAGAATATAATAATATTACAAGTATATTAGGTGATTTGCAGTAGACTGAATACTGCAGGAAGGAGTAACGAAATTGCGATTAGCAAAGCTTTTATATACAGCTGCCGTTGTCTGCGGACTGCTGCTGCCTTTGGGCGCTTCGGCTGCAGGCATTACCAATTATCCGCCGCTGGTGAACCCGTCACACTGGACGGAGCAGAACAAGAGTGGTGATACGGTTATTCTTGATGCGAAGGGTGTGGCATCCTTCAATGCCAAGGTGCGCGCTGCTTCCCGCAGTATGCCTGACCTGGCAAATTATCCTGCGACGATGAGCGGTGATGCGCTTAAAACGAGGATTATGGATTATTCCATCCTTGACGATGACCTGTATCTGCATGGCAATAAGGTGAGCGAAAACTATAAGAACATCCTGCGCAAGCAGAGCAATATCAGCGCTATTCCCAAAAGCGTGGATGTGCAATATGCGGTGACGGTGCGCCGTACCGCTGTGCGCGCGCTGCCTACGGGCGAGGGCCTGTATTATTACGCGGGCGACAAAGATTTTGACGCGCTGCAGGAAACTATGCTGGACCCGGGCGAGCCTGTGGCTGTGCTGCACACCAGTGCCAACGGTTATTTTTACTATGTGCAGGCAGTAAATTACAGCGGTTGGGTGAGCAAGTATAATGTAGCCATGACCGACAAGAACACCTGGAACAGCTTTGTAAAGCCGCAGAAGTTTTTGGTTGTTACCGATGCGGAATATAACCTGAAAACGGACGGCGAGCAGGTGCTTTATCAGCAGGGTGCGCGCCTGCCGGTTGACAGTATGCAGAGCGATACCTATACGGTAATTGCACCGGTGCGCACTAAAGCAGGTCAGCTGCAGAAACAGAAGCTGCTGGTGCCGAAGGCTGCCTCTGCCGTGCATTACGGCTATTTGCCTTATACCAGCAATAATCTGCTGAGCTCCGCCTTCAAATTTTACGGCAAGCCTTATGGCTGGGGCGGTTTGAAGAACAGCGTGGACTGCTCAAGCCTGGTGTTCAATGCTTACCGCACTGTAGGCATTGTGCTGCCGCGCAATGCCGACCAGCAGGAGCTGACCGCAGGCACGAAGAAAAAGCTGAGCGGCAGCGCACAGGAACGCGCCGCCGTTATCAGCAGGCTGATGCCGGGTGCAGCGCTTTATATGGATGGCCATTGCCTGATGTATATCGGCAATATCAACCAGACACCGTACACGATTCACGCGCTGGGCTCTTATTTTTCCAAGGGCCGCCTGATGCGTGAGATGAAGGTGCTGGTGAGCGATTTGTCGTTGCAGCGTTCCAGCGGCAATACCATGCTTAACGAATTGCAGACTGCAATAGAATATAAATAATGATAGGAGAGTTTAAGATATGTTAAACCAAATTCAATGTACCGCAGCGGAGTTCAACGCTGCGGCTTATAATGATGCGGACAGTATAGTCCTCTTTCTGTGCAAGGAATGTGCGGCAGCTATCGACAAGCTGGAGCTGCCGGAGGCAGCAGCCAAGGCGGCAATGGCGTATACCGCGCAGCACGACGATATTTATGATGCAGGCAGCGTTACCACCCTGGTGCTGCCGCAGGGCGAAGGTTTGCTGACACTGCTTTTGGCAGGCTGTGGCGAGGGCAAGGACTGCAAGCCGAACAATTTCCGTAAGGCTGCCGGCGCTGCTGCTCGCGCTTTGCACAAAGCTAAAGCGCAAAAGGCTGTACTGGCTGCGCCTATCCTGCTGAACGCCGAACGCAGAAAAAAACTGCAGGCAATCGCCGAAGGCCTGTACCTCGGCGCGTACACCTTCAACCGCTTCAAGAGCGAAGCAAAGCAGGCACCGTTGTGTGAGGCTACAGTGCTGAGCGCTCTGCCGGAGGCGGCGGAAATCATTAACGCTGCGGAAATCTCTGCGGAAGCAGTGTGCTATGCACGTGATCTGGTGAATAACCCCGGTAACGTGGTAACACCGCAAACCATGGCCGATGATGCCTTGAAGCTGGGGCAGGAGCTGCCGCTGGAAATTACTATTATGGACGAAACCCTGATGGAGGCAAGAGGCATGCATGCACTGCTGGCAGTAGGTCAGGGCAGTCATAACCCTCCGTGCCTCGTTGCCTTGCGCTACAACGGCAACGGTGACGCTCCCTATACAGCCTTCGTAGGTAAGGGTATTACCTTCGACAGCGGCGGTATTTCCATTAAGCCTGACGACAACATGGGCGAGATGAAGGACGACATGACAGGTGCGGGCGCTGTGCTCGGAGCAATGCGTGCCATCGCACGTTTAGGCCTGAAATGCAACGTTATCGGTGTGCTGGCCTGTGCGGAAAATATGCCTGACGGCAAGGCGCAACGCCCCGGAGACATCGTGCGTGCAGCCAACGGCAAGACCATCGAGGTTGTTTCCACCGATGCGGAAGGACGCATGGTGCTGGCGGACGCAGTCTGGTATGCCTGCCAAATGGGTGCCAAGAAGGTTATCGACATCGCAACGCTGACCGGTGCGGTAATCATCGCCCTCGGCAACGAAACCAGCGGTATTGTGGCCAATGACGACGAGCTGGTGGAGCAGATTAAGCTGGCAGGACGCATGGCCGGTGAAAACTATTGGCAGCTGCCTTCCCTGCCCGAATGCAAGGAGGCCATCAAGAGCGACGTTGCGGACCTGCTCAACAGCGCAGGACGTGCCGGAGGCTGCATCACCGGCGGTCTGTTCATCGGTGAGTTCGTTGACAAGGATATCCCGTGGGCGCATCTTGATATCGGCGGCACCTCCACCGCAACCAAGACGGAGGGCTTCAAGGTTAAAGGCGGTACTGCCTTTGGCACTATGACGCTTATCAAGCTGGCAGGTATGCTGTAATGGCTGCGCAGCTTGTAGATTTACATTTGCACAGCACCTTCAGCGACGGACGCTATACGCCGACCATGCTGGTGGACGAGGCTGTTGCTAAAGGCATCGGCGTAATCGCCATCACTGACCATGATTCGTGGAATGGTATCGCAGAAGCGCGCGAGGCGGCGAAGCACTACGGAGGACGCATCCGCGTTATCACCGGCGTAGAGCTGGGAACGCAGTACGAGGATGATGCCGTGCATATTTTAGGCTATCACGTTTCTATGGACTGTGAAGCGCTGCATAAGAAAATGGATGAAATGCGCCATGCGCGCGAGCACCGTTTATATGCCATGCTGGAGAAGCTGGAAAAATTGGGTTACCATGTAGAGGTAGAAGCCTGCGACCCCAAGAACAGGGCAGTGGGCCGTCCGCATGTGGCCAAGGCGCTGGTGGCGAAGGGCTATTTTGCTACCGTGCAGGAGGTTTTCGATGCACTGCTGCACCGCGGCGGACCGGCGTATGTGCCGCAGCCCAAGCTTTCCCCGCACGAGGCAGTGGCGCTGATTCACGAGGCCGGCGGCATTGCTGTGCTGGCACATCCCTCGGAGCTGGTGGATAAAACGCTGCCCGAGCGCTTGCTTGCCGCAGAACCGTTTGACGGCATCGAGGTGTGGCACCCCAGCGCGGATGCACAAGCGCAAGCCCATTGGCTGGCGCTGGCCAAGCAGCGTGGTCTGTTAGTGAGCGGCGGCAGTGACTTTCACGGAATACCTGACCGTTTCCCCACGAAGCTGGGAATTTGGCAGGTGCAATATGATGATGTTAAGGGTGTAATAGAATGGAAGTAGTTGCTTTTGTAGGACCCAGCGGCACAGGCAAGAGCCACCATGCCATCGGCGTGGCCTTTGACAACCGCTGCGACGCTATTATTGACGACGGCCTGCTGATTAAGGGCACCAAAATTCTGGCAGGCACGTCCGCCAAGAACGAAGACAACAGAATACAGGCCGTAAAGCGTGCCATCTTCACCGACGAAGGACACGCGCAGGCGGTGCGTGAGGCGCTGGCGACCAACAACATTCATCGTCTGCTGATTATTGCTACCTCGGACAATATGATCAACAAGATTATCGGCAGGCTTAAGCTGGATAAGCCGGTCAAGACGGTGTATATCAACCAGATTGCCAGCAAGGCCGAAATCAAGAAGGCCCGCCATGCGCGTCTGCAGGAGGGCAAGCATATCGTGCCGGTGCCGACGATTGAGCTGAAGCCTCATTTCACAGGCTATTTTGCCGATTTGCCCTATAATATTTTTTCCAGCCAGCGCAAGCAGGAGAAGGATGCGGATCGTTCTATCGTACGTCCTTCGTTCAGCTTTTACGGCAAGCTGCTGATTTCCGATAGCGCGCTGGAGGATATCATCAAAATTATCGGGCGCAAGCTGGAGGGCGTGGAGCGCATCACCTCGATTAAAGTGCGCCGCCGCAGCGACAACAGCAAGGGCATTGTTATCAGCGTAGAGGTTGTGCTGTATTACGGCGTTAAGCTCTTTGCCGTTACCAAGCAGTTCCAGGCAAAGATTAAGGAAAAGATTGAGTATATGACAGCCATGAAGGTGAATAACGTGAATGTTTCTATCCGCAGCCTGGCTGTGAAGAAGTGAATAGAGCAGTTGCATGTTTTACCCTCGCAGGGTTTCCTGCGGGGGATTTTGTTTTTTGATACTTTGGGTTAATTCAACTTCTTTCATAACTGAAAAAGTTTTACCAAAAAGCTCTCTTAATCGGGTCGCTTTGCTGTTACTAGCGCTTGTTCGTAATTCTTTTAAATGTTCTTTGTAACCCATGCAGTGCTTTGTGGTTTGTCTAAGCCTTGTATTAGGTGACTAAACTTCGCGTTAGTCTAAGCCTCAAAAAATGCCTGCACAATCGTTAATGTGTTGTACGAGTTTTTCGCTTACTACGAACCAAAGAGAATATGGTAAAGCATTTTTTGCTAAGCTTTTTTGTGCGAGCAAAAAAGCGACTGTTT
>CAVCLW010000033.1:0-30896 GCA_963603005.1 Escherichia coli
GCCAATAATATCCTTATCCTTTTATTAAGGTATTCTTTTTCATTAGAATACTATTTAAAAACATATATTGAGCTAGGAGAAAATAAAAGGGAGGAGCTTGTCAAAACAATTCAAGCTGATCTTCTACACGAAATAACACACATCAATAACATTTTCTTATTTGAATCTAACCACGAACATATCTTGCCTTCTGTTTTTTGCGACTTTATGGAAGCTAATGACGATCACTATCATTTCGATAAAGACCATTTTTTTGATATTATTCCTAACGTTAAACGGTCTTCAAATAACCGCCCAGAATATCAAAATAAATTTGCACTGTATATGAGCAATAACTTTGCACTTACCTTTCCAGCTATAAGTTCAAAGTTTCATGCCGCAGAGTCCATATTTTCAGAAGGAGCATTTTTTTTAAAACGCTACAATTTACCCCAGTAATCTCCTAAAAAAATAACTCTAGAAAGTAAGCTTAACATTCTACTTTCTAGAGTTATTTTTATTCTACACTTCCCTCGGAACAACCGGAACACCCCTAATTGCACCATCATTGCACCAAAAAACAAAAAAGCTCTCAGATTTCTCTGAGAGCCGATTGCCATAGTTGGCGGAGTGGGTGGGATTCGAACCCACGCACGGGGTAAACCGTCTAACGATTTAGCAAACCGTCCTCTTCAGCCAGCTTGAGTACCACTCCATTAGACTACTTGTTTATTATAACAGATTCTTATCTAAATTGCAAGACCCTATTATAATTTTTTAATGGCGGAAAGGGTGGGATTCGAACCCACGGAAGGCTTGCACCTTCGCTAGTTTTCAAGACCATTTTTAGACCACAGCCAAAAATGGCACAAATCCCCATTTTCCGCATGTCTACGCGAGTAGACAACATTAACACTATGCTATATTTTACTATATTTTTGCATATCTGTCTAGATGTAGCAGTCAGAAAGTGGTCAAAATAAAACCGCTAACTAAAATTTAATTAGCGGTTTTATAGTCAAGCGATTTGGTGTATTGCCACATTAACGCCGGTAACCGTTCCGGCACCGCCTGTCAGCTGCAGGCTGAGATTTGCCGCATTACCGACAGCAGCGCAAGACGGACGCACGCGGATCAGCTTACTGATGGGTAGCGTCACCACACCAGCAGCGGCCGCTGTTTGGGTAGCAGCAGCACCAGGTACAACATCAGCACCATTATAGAGCTGCACGCCGATAACACCAGCTGCCGTAGCAGTAACAGTCACCGTAGCGTTGAATTCGTACACGCCCGGAGCTTTGACGTTGATAATGCCAGTGCCCGCTGCATGGCTCAAACCATTGCAGCACCCACTAAACTGCACGTCGTTAGCCCCCAGTGCAATAACATTACCAACTTCCAGAGCCTGACTAGCAAGATTATAAGTATTCAGATAAGCCATTACCTCTCACCGCCAATCAAGCAGCAGTCAGATATTGGCAGCCAGCGCAACCACGCTGACCTAACAGCTGACGCACTGCCTCGATGATAGTACCGTTTTGAGTGAGCTGGCTAACTTGATAGCGTTCAGCTTGCAATTCACGGTCACGGTCTGCCAGTTTGTCACGCAGCTCCTGAATTTGGTTAGCAGTGATAAGAGCACGAGTAGCTTCACCTTCGCTGTGGATAGCAGTAGTGATCTCACAAGTGTTTTTGTAATTTTCGGCTTTAACACTGTCGATGTTGCGATTGGTCTCGCAGCAGCACTGCTGAGCCGCGAAACGGTTCTCCGTAATCTGATTACCCAACTGATAGCCAGTATTGGTAACACCAGCAGTAACTGCATCAAAGCCTCGACACATATCACGTTGCAGTTGATTTTGACCTTGCAGAGAATTTGTGTTCATGGCGTAGAATCCATCACAAATACCGTTTTTAATACCTTCCAGAGCACGCATTACATTCTGGTTATTGAACCCTTCCTGCAATTCTGCCTGAGTTAAGGCATTA
Source organism: Escherichia coli (assembly GCA_963603005.1). GTDB lineage: Bacteria > Bacillota > Negativicutes > Acidaminococcales > Acidaminococcaceae > Phascolarctobacterium_A. The sequence goes on from CAVCLW010000033.1 coordinate 1,969, forward strand.
CCACGACGGCCAAAGCCAAAACCGTCGCCGCCGAAAAACGCCAACCAGATGAGATACATAAAAGGATTATTCATCCAATTATTGTTGCTATTGGTCAACGCCATTGCTTCGCCGATATCCATAAGATATCCCTCCTTTTATAATAATGCACATCGCGCGTGATGCCTACTTGTACCCGAGCATTCTCAAGCCAGCATTGATATCGTCTTCAGAGATTCCCTGCTGCCTGGCTTGGGCAATAAATTGTTGCAGCATTTTATCATTGAGATTTTGCCTGATGACCTGCAGGTCGCCCGCCTGCGGTTGGCGCTGCTGATTCTGCCTTTGGTAAATTGGATTCATTCTGCGCTCCTTTCAGCAGAGCGATAAGCTCTGCAAACTCCGCCTTGGTAACGTACTCAACAGGCTGCGGTTTAGGCTTCTCCACAAACGTATACGCTACCACAGACTTCATGCCGATTTTGTCCGTTGTTACGATGTAAAATTCAGCTTCAGCAGAGTTCATGTAGATTCTTGACGCATTGGGTGGGAGAGTTAAAGCATTGAGCTGGTCGACGCTCTGCACCCATACAATCTCACCAGCTGGAGCCATCTGCTGTGCTGGCTGACCAAAGAGCTGCGGCATAGGTGGCAGATTCGGTTGATTGGGCATATTTGCAAAATTCATAAGCTCACCTCACTTCTGCCTACATTGTATAGGCAAAAGCGATGTGCAAAAGCGCAATAAAAGGGCATAAAAAAAGCACCCCAGGATCACTGGGGTGTAGGTTACATGATGACATTGTAGATGTTGTCGTAAGAGCGGGCAAGGATACGTTTTACTGTACTCTCGTCCATATTACAGCGTAATTTAATAGCAACCACGGACAGGCCTCGGGTAAACATTAACTCGATGACTTCCCGCTGCTGCTCCGTAAGCCGTGCTTCTTCCATGGCACGGTCAAGTTCAATTCGTGAGCACATACGCAGCCACGCACGCGCTCGCTTACGAGTGACATCCATACACAAGACCTCCTAAGATATCACTTCTTCCAATCAATCATCATTTATTAATAGCATAGGCAAGCAGAGCAGCGGCCACAACGATAGCGGTATTCCGCTGCGCCTTAATGCGACGGCGGGTGCGAGCTTCCTCTTTGGCGGATGCCTGCAAGGATTTGTTTGCACTCTCCAATAAGCTGCTCTGAGCTTGCAGCTCTATCTGCAGCTTTATTGATTCCGTTTTGAGCTTGCTCAATTCCGCTCTCGACTCGCTCAGCGCTGCTTGTGATTCGCTCAGCGCTTGCTTGGTGGCTTTGGTTTGCTGCAGCAGCAGACTCAACCTGCTGTCGAGCGCTTCCATCTCCGCCGCCGTCATCGTGTAGGTTGTAGCCGATGATGCCTCCGATACAGAGGCAGGCAAGAGCAAGCAAAATATAGCTGCAGTAATTGCGCAATATTGTTTTAAGCACATCTTAGCCCTCCCACAGATAATAGCCCGGCACGGAGCCGCCAGCACGCATGTCAACATGGACAAAGCCCTGCGAAACATAAGTACCTACACCGTCAAAAATTTGCTTGCAGATGCGAGCCAGCTCGCGCGTAGATACGCCATCCACATAGATATCTGCAGCAGTGCCTGCGACATGTTGGGAATTGCTCACGCCGCCAACAGCAGCATTGTGTACCGGGCAACGATAGCCGCTGCTGATATTTATGGGACGACCTAAACGTGCACGCAGGCGCTCCAGACCGGTCAGCAACGCAGAGCTAATACCATAAGCAGGCAGCTCGCCGCAATGCTTACAAGCAAATTCAGCCTCGGAAAAATGAGCAGATAACATAGCCATACCAATCAACCTCTTCTCTTTTTGATAACATTAACAAGACCTTGCACTGCCTCAATACCGGCGTCGTTGAGGTTCTCGCAGATGCTCAGCAGCTCAGTGATGACCAGATAACCTGCCACCAACGGCACAGCCCACACAGGCTGCTGTAGCGTGATCATGGCCAAATCCACCAAGACTGCGGCAAGCACGCAGAGAATGTACACGATGACCTTTCCAACAAAGCGATGCTTCATAACCTCGCTGGAGATAAGGCCTTCAGTGTGCGCTGCCTCAATGCCGCCAATAATCTGCAGCACGGTTGGAGTTTGCCCCATACCCTGCAGGCGCTTGTAGCTCAAAGACATCCAGCGGGTGAAGCAGTCCAGGAACACCAAGGCACTGAAAACCATGAACAATACCGCGTGTTTGTGCAGCAATACCGCAAGGATTGCGCCAATCACCGATTTGTAAGTAAAGCCATGAGTCAAAGTGTGCGCCGCGTTATATACGGCATAGCGTAAAGCTAAAAAATCCATTTCTCAACCTCCTAATTATTCATTGTTACGGCTCTTACTTCATCTGCCGTACCAGCAGCTTCAACCTGCGCCTTAGCAGTTCTGTACGCTGTGTGCAAAGCATTTGACCTCGCAGCCACAGATGCGATAATCATACGCAGGTCCTGCGCTGTTACCACCGCATCCTCATTGTCTGCCGTGGTCCAGCTGATGCTTGCGCCCTCGCCCTGAACATCGAGCGCAATTATCGCGGCGGCGATGCGGTCACGGGCTTTACTGTCGTAGTCGTAGAGGTGCTCGCCATATTCTACCGGCTCAACCTCTGCAGCATCACGTTGGCGCTTCAGTTCAATGATTTTGCGGGCGCGGATATTTTCAATCGGCTCTTCAGCTTCCGCTACAGCAACGCCCAGTTGCTCCAAATCTGTATCAGATATTGTGCGTGGGATAAATGTGCCGTCATGCGCCAGCGCCTCTGCCAAATCGTACAAGTTATCGTAGCTGTTAGCCTTGTATGTATACGTTTTCATTATTTGCTCCTTAGTTAAAAATTATCTCAACTTTAAATTTCTTACCGACATTAGTGGCACTGAACATACGCACTGCATCAGAAGTTAGACTTTGCGTATACTCATAAAAGCCGGGGATGTAGCTTTGATACGGCATTTTTGCAAACTCAATGCTTACACTTGTGTTTGTTTCCAGTGACGTTACTTTAACAGTAACATTGTATGAGCCACTTGTAACACCTTCAATATTGAAAGCGAAATCAAGATAGCCGCTATAATAACAGAGCATCACAAGAGTCACTGCTTTGCCGTCATGCTTCACATTACCTTCGACTTCGCCTATAGTTGCATTGTAACGAGAATAGCCATATTGATAGCCTTGTTGTCCCATGGTCATCACAAACGCATTATCTCCCGTAGTTCCACCACCAGTAGCAGGCCTACCAATAAGCATTATCCTGTTAAGTCCCATATCGCTCACCTCACGTCAATTTATTAGCTTGGACAATGCTAGTCAAAGTGCCGCTAGAGTCTTTGGTTATGAAAACATTCAGCAACAGACCTGCGCTGGTAATAGCTACGTCGGAGGCGCTACCAATATACTTAACAGTTCCCGCACCATTAATCGTTAAAGCGTAATCTGCCGCGGCGCTAATTCGCGCAGTAAATACCGTAGCTTGATTATTGCTAAGTTTCGATGCCAAATTTGCAAGATTAAGCGTAAAATTTCCTATTGCCGTATATGCTCCAACAGATACAGTCGGGTTTCCCGACGTACTGGCACCAGATGTGAGCGAATATTTCTCAAATCCAATGCTCAACAGGTTAAAGGTCTGTTGAGCCGTCCATGTATTAGCATCAGACGTGCTAACACCACCACTAACAGTAATGGTAACATTGCCGCTAGAATCAGGCTTAATATTATTTACAGTCTTGATATATGTAGAGCTAATGACATTGCCAGCACTATCCTTCTTCGCATATTCTGCTGTGCCTGTTTTGTCTAGCTTGCCACTCAAAGCATTGTAGATAACTTTATTTTGCACAGGATTAGTAGAGGTTGGGGACAACGTGGTATCAACAGTTGCATTGCTAACTTCTGATTTCTTTGCATAGGTGGTAGTAATTACATTACCATCACCATCTTTAGTAGCCTTATCTGCCGTGCCTGTGTAATTTGTATCACTGAGAGAAGCTACCAGCGTGCCTAAAGCACCTGTGCTACCTGTTGAGTACCACTTTATAGTACCTACCCCTGACACACCAATTGGAAGATTTACGCCTTGTACAAATGTATTTTGATTCGTAAATACATTTGCTTCGTCAAGAATAGCTCTCTTATCAAGAGCTTCTTTTACTACCTTGTTTTGGACAGGGTTCTTAGATGTGTCAGACAGTTCTGCGTCCACAGTAATATTAGACCCACTGCCACTGCCACCGCCACCACTAACAGTAATATTTACATTTCCATTACTGTCAGGCTTAATATTGTTAACGCTTTTAACCATACCACTTATATCCGACTTTTTAGCATAAGTATCAGCAATTACATTTCTTTCGCCATCACGAGTTGCTGCCAAAGCCGTGCCAGAGTAATTTGTAGCATTAATTGAACCTAGTGCCTGTGAGCCTTGTCGCCACACTATCGAACTCCCACCACCCATTAAAGCAAAGCCACTATAAATATCAGTGCCGACTTTATTCAGCAACGCATTATAGATAACATTATTTTGAACCGGGTTTGTACTTGTGCTTGACAATGCCTCGTCAACAGTAATCCCACCATCAGCGCCGTCCTTGCCTTTAGGCAGCACAAAATCGAGCACGGCAGCGGACGATGTGCCGCTATTGGTAACCTGTGCCGACGTACCCGGAGCGCTTGTCGTAACGCTGCCGATAGTAATTGTAGCCGCGTTACCCGCAGGACCTTGTGCGCCTTGCACGCCTCGCTCGCCCTGTTCGCCTTGGATGCCACGCGGGCCTTGGATGCCTTGTGCGCCCTGTTCGCCACGGTCACCTTTGTCGCCCTTCTCGCCGGGGTCGCCTTTAATGCCTTTAATGGTTATCGGGCTCGGGTTATCAAGACCGGCTTTGTTCGTCCAAGTCAAAGTGCCGGCGGAATCGATGTGCGGCACAAAGACATTAACATTCTCGCTTAAATCCTTGGTGGTATTCATATATGTTTCAGCCTGCTCAGCATCCCACACCACCTCGGAATTTGCGTAAGAGGAGCCGCCAGCTTTACCAACAACAAGCTTACGCTTGCCGTTCGCCTTTCGCGCGATGACCAGCTCGCCCTCACGCAACACAGGATTCACCTGCAGCCATTTTTCCTCGGACGCTGTACTAAATTGTATTCTTGCATTACTCATTTACTTCACCTCACGCAGTACGCACCCAAAAATATAGCAATAAATATGATGGCTCAAATATTACTTTCTCTCCGTTGCCGGTAGATTTGATAGTAATTTGATGTGTGTGGTTACCAGCCTCTTCAGTTTCACCCCAGCGGCGTTCATGAGCTTGATATCCTGCACCACCACTGCCGCCATGGGTTTGCCAATTACTGACATAAATATCATGCTTATGATTGCCAGCGCCATATATTGTAGCTTCATGGCTATGTGCAGGCAGATTATTCACGCCCAGCGTAAAGCCAACACTGCCGCCCATCGTTCCGCCGGGATAACCTGCACCGGCAGTGCGGATATAGCGGCCGCTCTGCAGAAGCTGCCACGTGCCGCCAAGTCTTGTGCCGGGATTGATGTTGTCGCGGGTGATTACCACGGAGCCAACAAAGCTCATCGCGTTGAGATAATCGATGTTCAAAGACACATTACCGCTGCTGTCCGGTTTTTTGCCCTCAACGCTATAAACAAAATTCTTCTGCAGATTGCCTTTAGCATCCGGTTTCTCGCCGTTCAGCGACAGCAGGAATGTTTTTTTGATTGAGGCCACAAGGCCTGCGTAATCACTATCCAGAGCGTCCTGCCCCTGTTCGACCAGGACCTGCGCCATAGCCGCAGCCATAATCGTAGCCTGCTTATATAGCTTGTTGTGCAGGTCAGCCGCCGCCAGCCCCGGAACAACGCCGCCGATGCGCTGAGTGTTTACAGCGTACTCAGCATCGGATACAACCTTGCTGCTGTCCACGGCCTCAGCAAAAACTTTAAAATTACTTCTCGCCATTATTCGCTCCCTTCTACAGCCCAATGGCTATTGTAACCACTGTAACGCATAGTGTTGTAATCATACGAGAACAGCGGCAGACCGTCCGTCGATACGAATGTCAGCACGTTGATGCGTACGCCCTCCGGCTTCGGAATGATATATGCATGGATAATCAACTCGCGCTCCAGCGCAGTATAATCGCCCTGCAGAACGATGTTGAACGACATATCCTGCAAATCTTCGATAGATAAATGCTTATCTTTACCCATAACCGATTCCCACAACTCATATAACTCTGTTATGGTGCCCTTCCACGCATTTTGGATGATACGTGCTTTGATTAGCAGGCGGAACAAATCATCGTCCATCATGCTGTTGCTGTCGTTCATCTCTCCCGGAGGAAAGCCGGAAATAAAGCTGACGCTTGCCATATTCTGCGGCTCCGGAGTATTGATTATTGGATACTCCGTGCCGCTGGCAATTTCCGTTGGAGCCGGGCAAACAATGTCACCTGCAGCCGCTACGGACGGCTCAAAGGTGAGCTGCCTGCTTACTCCGACAATTGCACCAAGGACATCGAGCTGTGCAGTCGTAGCGTAGTCAACCTCGAACGCCGTAATCAAATCGGTGGCGCTGCTGTCCAAATCAAGGCCGTAGCTGAGCAATTTCTCAACCATAGATGTAAAATTCGTACTGCGGCGATACTCGCTCGTGATCAGCCGTTTATAATATGTTAAATCAAGCATCGACCTGTACCTCGATAGCATCGTATACCGGCTCCGGAATTTCCTTGTAACCTATTGCAACGTCAGCAACACCCATCGCATCTGCGGCAAGCCCCAATTTCAGCTCTTTTATGCCAAATATGGGCTTAGTCAAAGACGGATTGCAGTCAGTGATAATGTTGGCCAGCACCGACGCAGACACATCACTACCAATCGTCAGCGCGGCCAAATAATCATATATTGCACTCTTGACGTTGGCTTGGATGCTGGACATATAGCCGACATATTTCTTCAGCGTGCATTTGACGTAGATAGTTTTATACTCCGGCCGGTAAAATCTGATGGTATTGATATAATCGTTCTGGTCGGTATACTGCACCTCCACATCGCCGTTTGTATAACAGCCGATGCCTTTATGCAGGTATATCGCCTCAGCCACGTCCTCGTCCGTACCGCCCTCAACTACACAGGTCACGGAGTGCGCCGGCAGGCCGTGCGGATTATCTTCGGTTACAGTGTCAACGTTAGTATCATTCTCGTAAACAGCATAGCGTGACACGTCCGGTAACGCTGCAATAGCGCCCTTGGTGCCCGCCAGCATTGTCTGCGACGGATTAGCCGTACTGATTGCCTGCCTTTGGCGGAGCTGCGCATCGGTTTCCTGTGTGTTGCCCAGCACAGCGCTCGCTTCGTTGGTAACAGCAATCCACCCATAGGTTGGCGTCTCAATCTGCGCTATATCGCCCGCCAGCGCGCTCACAGCGCCTGCAGTGCGGCATGTAGCTACAGTGTAGGCCGTGCCATTGGAGTCGATTACTACGTTTGCCGGCAAATCCCATGTCAGACCTGCGCGGTCTTTTACTGCACCATTGGTTATCTGAGTAAATGGGCTACCGGTAATCTTTACTTGGCAGGTGCTGTGCCCTGCAGCCTTGCGTTTAATGCCGTTCAGCTTTACCACGCTGTCAAGCGACGCACCAATAGCCGTTTCGGGCGAGCGTGCATTATACGCATACGCGAGAGCCTGCAGCGTATCGCTCTGCTTTAAGGCAAAAATGGACAACAGCTGATAATCAGGCGAGCTGTTGTCCAGATAGATATCATCACCATAGATTTGCTTCATAGCGGCAATCATATCCTCTAAAATATCGTTGTAGGTAGGGATATGCAGTCCCGTACTATCAACATAAGGCTTAAAATACGTCACATCTGCACCTCCTCACTACTAATAGTCAATGAGCCATAGATAGTCTCTACGTTTGCCGTGAATTTATAATTTCTTCGTTCATAGCTTGATTCAAAAGACGTGACAGACTGCACGCCTTCCGTGCCGCTTATACGGTCACGGATAATAATATCAACAGCCTGCCTGTTCTCATCACTGCCAGACGTGCCTAAGATTTGCTCCCACAACGGCAGCCCATCTTTTAGGTCTTCCCACCATTCAGCATAAAGCAAAAGCAGGCGCTGCTTTATCGCCTGCCCGACAGCTTCAACACCGCTGATGTAATTTTGAGAGCCACGGCCAAAGCAGTAATCCCAATTGTCGTCTAAACGTCTAACCTGCATATCAGCCTCCAATAAACACATTACTGCTGCCTTCAGCCACACTGCCACCGCAACTCACAGCGTCACCAACGCGACCTGCAGCCTTGCCGTTGATAAACACAGAAGCTGAGCCGCTGGCAATCGTGCCGCTATGCGACGGGTGATTGATGCAGTCATGAGCAGCATAGCTGTCGCCTACACGCCCTGCGGCGCGACCATTGATAAACACGTTTGGACTTCCAGTCGCAAGAGCTGTCGGAGCGCAAGCATCATGACCGGTATCATTATCACCTAAGCGCGTTGCATTACTCATTGATATTCACCCGCCCTGCTTTAATGTTTACCGTGCCACCTACGATGTTAATCGTATCCCCGGCAAGCTCCACATAAGCAGAACCTGCATCATTACGTAGCTGAGCGGAGCCTGTGCTGTAGCCGGGAATTATTTTAGGCTGCGACCACACGCCGATAATAGCAAAGCCATCAGACAAATCGTGGCGGCGACATTCAACCTGGTTCTGTACGCCGCCGCTCTGCCACCAGCCATCCATGCACATGTCGCCAAAGACCACCAGGCACTCATCGCCTTGACGAATCGGCAGCGTCAGCGCATAACCGCCAGCACGTGGCACGACGATAGGCACGTCAACCAGCAAAGGAATATCCACCCAGGATTCATCACCGTCTACAAGCATTTTTTCTCGCAGCGCTGGTTGCACAGTTACCGTTTGAGTAGCAGCATCAAAGCTCTGGATGATACCGGGCACGCACACACGCATCTTAATAGCAGCGGCACGAGCGTCAAGTTCGCCCTGCCGTTCAACATTAGGCGTGCGCAAATTCAAATCAATCATATAATCACACTCCGTTCGGATTCTGCGACTTATTGGCCATGAGGGCAGGCAGAACGCCCTTACCATAACGAGAAACAGCCGTACAGGACGTATACCAATCGTTACCCATCGTATCGCCTGTATGCGTCAATTCAATCACCTGATATATCCACTCTTCATCAAGCGGCATCTGCGCCTGACCAGGAGTAACCTGAGCTTCCGCAATCTCGCTATTTTTAAGTTGGACCAAAGACCACATATGCACTGCGGGATTCAGCAGCAGCTTAAAATTTGCGCCATACTGCGTCTGCGTCGGCATCCCGACAAGACCTGTCGTAGGCGTTTGCACGATGGCTTCATCCTTCGCAGCGTCGGCAAGCTTTATCATGTTCAGCTTGCCATCATTCACCCAATAGCTAGCCCCGTTACCGCGGGCAATATCGGAGATATAATCTTTAGGCTCCCCAAAAATAACCTTGCCGCGTGGCAGCTTTTGACCAGATAGGCCCTGCGTAATACTATTCGTTGGGATTTTGGTTTTTGACTTTTCGCAGACCGCGTCCAAAATCTGACGTTGATTAATGCCCTTGTTTAATGTTTTCGCAATAAAATTTTTCCCCAGGACATTAGCTCCATCCACGCACAGGAGCGACAGCACGTAGTCCGTATTGTTTTCCTTACGGCGGGACGGATAAATAATTTTCCCGTCAAAGATAACACCGTACTGCTTCTCCTGAGTATTACCTTCAGCATCCTTTGCCTCCTGAATGGAGCCGTCTGCAGATGTAGTCAAGTAGCCTTCATAACCGGCTTCAATGATGATGCGGTCGCCCTCCTTAAGGATTTTTTGCTCTGTTGCAGCAGTAAGATTAAAAATTTCCACGGTCGAATAGTTGTTTATTTCCCGCGACTTTTTGACAGTAAACTTCACATGCAGGTCAGAAACATTCAGTGCCTCTTTGTCCTGAGCGTCAACTACGAGGATTTTCCACTTGCGCATCCACAGATAACTGCTCATGAGCCATCACCCCACACAAGCACCCAGGTTGAGCCTAAGGTCTCATTATCAGGCTGCTCCTGCGTAGTAGGACCAACAGCCACGATTTGAGCGCTGCCAATATTCAGGTAGGCGTACTGACCTAGCAAATCAATGCCAGGCACCAGCGGCATGCCTGTAATCAACTCTTCACCTGTGCTATTGTCGCAGACATCAACCACCCACAGCTCGTACAAATCGTAGTAACGCAGTTTTAACAGGATGTTGATGTTGCGCTCGCCATTCAGCGTCAGCTTAAACGTTTTCTGGTCAAAAGGCGTGGTAGTCAATGGTATTTCATAGTAGCTCATTACCACTTCACCTCCAGACCAGTGCCTTTTTCCATTTTACGGAGCATAGTACTGTTATCGCCTCCGGGCTGCACTTCCTGCGATTTGTGCTGCGCGTCTGTCGTCCACTTTCGAGCCGAAACCTTTTCGGTTCCAACGTTAACAACCAGCACCTGCACAAGATTCACCGTAGCTTTGAGAGCACAGAGTGTCGACACATCATCACTAACGTCAATGCTCTCAATAAGCATATTGGGATACGTATTCAGGCGAGTAACAACATCCATAGGCATACGCAGCTCCTGAAGTTTGCAGAGCATGCGATAAGCCTGCACAGATTTATATACACCTGCACCCTCATATACAAAACCATACCTGTAACCCATAGCATCAGATACACCCACCTGCATACTGATGCGGACCGGATTTACAAAAGCATGGTCACTGATATTGGCACCAGTCTGCACCGGATGCTGCGTAACAGTCAAACTGTGCTCAGTATCAACGCTAAACACAGCATCGAAGAAGAAGCCTCCGATATTAGTCTTGACCATCAGCGTCTGCTGAATGCCTAGACCGCTCCCCCATTTAGACGGAACATACGCATTGCTCTGGTCAAGTAAATGCCTCGGATTTCCGGATGCAATGCTTTTACCGACAGCAAACACCTTTGACACAAGTGAACCTGCAGCATATAATCCACTCAGCGTATTCACTGTACCTGTATTTACGCCTGTGCCTTTAAGCACCCCCGGAAGTTCCTTTTGCAAAGAGATTTTAGGTAAATCAATCATACAAACACCGTCCCTCCGTTATGCGCTGCCAGACGCTGGGCAAAATCTTCCATTGTTCCCTCTACAGCCTTAGCCACACCTTGCGGATCACTGACATTGCCACAGTTAACCACAATGCCGCCAACATTTACAACTCCACCATTATAATTTGCCGTACTGTTCGCCATTGGCATAATACCGACAGTACCACCTGCAGTAAACCCTGCAGCATAGCTCGTAGGAGCAACAAGGCTGTTGTAATCGCCGCCACCGCCGCCGTGATAATCATCCGCTTGTTTATTGCCAGACCGCATAGCTTCATAGGCAGCACGAGCGTTAGCTATACGTTGACCATAATTAGCAGACGCAGGATCAGGGCGTTCATATTCGTCCGTCATAATTTTCCCTGCTATCTCCGGCAATTCAGCGCTTTGCATTTTAGCGTAAGTATCGGCGTAAGACGTGCGCATTTCTTCTGCCAAAAATTCTATCTGCGTGTCAAGGTCGGTCCAATCTTTACCACGAGCAGCAGCAAAGCGTTTGAGTGCTTCCCAGCGTTCATTGTGCCATTGAGCCAAACCGCCAGATGTTCCATTATCACCGATAGCATCCGTGCGCAAGCCAGATTCCTGGACAAGGTTGCCTACAACGCCAGCGGCAGCAGAAGCAGTAAATCCCATCGATATAAGCTTTTGCTGGATATACTTAGACCGTTCACCTGTTGCATTTTCGTCGGCAACCGAATTGATAAGTTCTTTTTTTGCACCAGCAAAATCGCCCTGCATAGCTTTACCCAAAGCCATCCATAGATGTGCCAGCCTATTTTCCAGTGTGAGCACCTTATCTACAACTTTACCGACAGATGTCAAAAAGAAGTCCCAGAACTTCTTCATCAACGGATACTTCTCACCGCAAATCTTCTCAACAATCGTTGCCAAGCCTTCGGCAATTTCAGCAACACTCTTAGCAATATTAGCTACGGTCTTTTTAAGTTTCTCCTGTCGCTCTTCCGTAAAGACTTTTTCAAACAGCTCCGTAAGCTTCTCAAGGATAAACGCAATGCCTTCTCCAATCTTTGCGATTATGCGGTGCAAAGGATTATTCTCATCCGTGAGCCATTTCCAAAGTGGCTTTAATGTATTGCTACTCTCGCGACCTTCCAAGTAGCCAAAGAAGTCCTCCAACATGATGAGTGCGGTACCGATGGCCATCATCATCAGACCGAACGGACCTGCCATGATGGCAGCACCGACAACAGCAAACACAGCTACTAAAGCCTTTGTTTTACCAGGCAGCGCATCAATGAAATTATAAATGCCTTCAAATAACCATTTTAGAGCCTTGACCAACGACATCGTCACACGCACCACACTCGCCAGCACGCTGGCTACTTTGCGCGCTATTGTAGGCAGATTCTTCCCAAATTTATCATTGAGCCAGCGGATAAATTCCTGGAATTCTTTAATGTAGGGCTGCAGCTCTTTGATAAGGTAGTAGACCACCCACTCCTTGAACATTTTTAATTTGAGCTGCAAAGACTGTATGTCGTACCCAATCTCACGTATCCAGGCTAATTGATTGTCGGCATCTGCAGGTGTAGACAGCTCTGCCATTTCCTGACGCAGACGGAAAAACTGCTCACGCAGCTCCGGCACCCACGCCACATCTTCCTGCGAAGCGCCCATGGTTTTCAAGACCACACTCAAGGTTTTAGCTGTGTCTTTTGTCACCCACATTGACTGCGCCAGTTTTTGGTATTCCAAATCTGCGCTGGCCACAGCCTTAATGTTATCAATGACAGCTTCCGTAACCTTTGCCAGCCCCGCAAAGATAGCGCCATACTTAAGGATAGAGCCTAATTTCCCGAGCATACCGGATAGATTATTGATAGCTTTAGCAGCTCCGGCAAAAGCGTCCTTGTCGACCTCAGCGCCAATGCGGACCAGGTATTCTTCTAAAATATTACTCATCGGCCTACTCCTTTCTCATGGCGTCCTGCATCCGCCGTGCGTTTTCTGCCTTGACCGCCAATAGCTCGTGAGCGTCCAGCAAGTCATCAAAATCATATGTGCCATCACACAGCTCGTGCTGCCGCCAAAGCCCTGCCGCAACAGGAGCAAAGGCGAAAGCATCAAGCGTCGGATAGCTCATCGGCTCGTAGGTTGTCCCGTCAATTCTGCCGGGAAATTCAACCCGGCTGCGGCGAAAAAACCTCCGACATTGAAAATCAACGCATGAACAGTCAGCTGAATAACGCTGGCAGCATCATACGCCAGAGCCTCATCAACAAAATCCCCCTTAGCTGTCAAGACAGGTTCAGGGAGCTGCTGACCATTGCCGTTATCAATCAAACGATTTACAGTACGCAGCAGCAGGGATTGCAGCTCGTCAAAATCTTTGCGCGGCATACCCATGAGAGCAGCGGCCATCTCGGCTGCTTTACCGCCAGACGGTGCCAGCACGCCCGCAACCTTAAAAGCGACATAGCTACCTGTGCGAGCGTCCATCTTAGTGAGCTGGTAAGATTTGCCGCCCACCTCCACAATTTGAGTTTTTTGTTTAAGCATGATTCAGACCTCCATCAAATCGGCAGATTAGTAATCTCAGCACACATCAGCGTCCAAGACACGCGCTGACCTTGGCTCTGGTATGGAGTATCCGGCTCCTTTTGCGGCGATACGCCGGAGATAATATGGCGGGTACCGGTGGCGGTGTTACGCAAAGTCAAGCTGGTGCTCGCCCATTCGCTTGTAGGCAGCTGCCACAAAGCATTAAACCAAGTAGTCAGCCATTTGTGGATAGCAGAGGTCTGTTGACATTCAATGGTTACGGTGCCATTATTGCCCGCAATCTTAGATACCATTACAGAGCCATCTGCAGCAATATCATGAGCGGTGCGGTCGGTAGCCTTAGATACTGTCACAGAGCCTATACCAGTACCATCAAAGAGATAGGAGCCAAATGTAGGATGGTTGATAGAGCCAGCCAAATCAGCAAAACTGTAAGTAGTTAATTCCATTCAGATAGCCTCCTTAGCGGTTAACATTAACCTGGATGGTAACAAATTCGATTGCACCAGCCAGCTTGCAGCAAACATAAATCGGTGGAGCCTTGCGCTTGTCGCGGTCAGCCTGGGACATCTCGTCAATAGGCTCGCTCTGCACCAGATAGCCATCAGGCAGGTAATCACCTGTCTGCAGGTTCAGGCACTCGGCACCGTTCCATTTGCCCGGAGCGACAAAGCCCAACTTCACATATTTTTGACACGCCACATTGATAACATTAATAATGCTGGTAACGCCAGCTTCGGTCTGCGGGATTTTACGTCTCTGATATAACAGGTCCATAACGTTCAGCATAATATCATTTTTGAGCATATCAAGGTAAAGCACTTCATCAAAGCTCGTGCCATCAGCCATATAACCCTGCTGCAAAACATCGTATTCCTCGCCACGAGTAATATATACGTTACCGTTATGGCCTGTAGATTCAGAGCTGCCACATGCATGAGTTACCTGAGATTCAGACAAGTCATCTGTTTTTACGCCGGGCAGAGTTTTATACGCCAAAGTAAACGCATCACCGGCAAGACCACGGTTAGCGCCCATCGCGTAGCCCATAGTAGCTGCAACAGCATCAGGAGTATCCGTGTCACCACAATACTGACCAAAGCTGCGACGGTAATTTTTATCCTGCAAAGCCTTAAAAATGCTCTTTGCATTACCGGATGCGTCAAGTACGCTTTTATCAGCAGTCGTATACATGTAAACGCTATCAGGCACAGCGCTCTCGCACCAAGCTGCACAGTCTTTGATATCCACGTCCTCAGCACCAAGATAAGTAAACGGCCACCACTGGGAGTTAGCAGCGCGACATGCCTCCAGCGTAGCAGTTAGATTCGTATCTTCCGTCAGCTTTACGCCCACTGCCAGCTTCCGCGGGCTCGTGGTAGCTGCAAAATAGAGCTGAGCAGCTTTGTATTCCGGAGACGTTTCTGTAAACCCGTCAGTCAGCATCTGAGATGCACTGGTATAAATACGCACCCTTTCATTCGCCGGGATAACCTCAGACTTGCCAATAATCAAGCCAAGGTTAAAGCCCTTACGAGCTGCAGATTTAGCAGACAGGTTGATAACCACGTCGACAATCGGAGATAAGTCCAATTTATAAGCCAACTAAATCACCCTTTCTTAATAATAATTGCACCCGGTTCAAGAATAACATCACTTGTGCCGGGCTCGTTTGCTTTAATCGTAACGTTGACTTCTTCAATCGCTTTCACGATAGATTCAACGCTGATCAGCACATTAAAATATAAAGTTAAATCGGCACGCTTCCACCAACGCCCCTGAAATAATTCAGGCGCATATTGGATGGAATCCTTGCCGGGAATAATATAGATTTTTTGCTTTTTGAGATTAGAGCGGCCATGCAGCAGCTCAAGGCGAATGTTCAAAAGCGATTCATAGCAGGCAGGACCGTAAGCATTCAGGCGTAGCTGGATGGTACGTGTGCTTGCACTCTCACGCAAAAAATCACGTCCTTCAGACTGCCAACGCTCATCAATCGGCTGCATGATATCCTCAGCCGCCTCAGTGCACTGCATAAAGACTACGTTGTCCGTAATCAGCCAATCTGGAGCACCATCAGCAGGCCAGGAGCGGCGTACAGGCGGCGGTATCGTCTTAACATCATGCCCGAGGATGGTCATCAGTTCTGCCCACACCAAAGCTTCAAATTCAGCAATATTTTTAACCAACGCCATCACCGTCCAATCGTGTCCCGATAGAGCGGTAAAAGCCATAATCAATATCAGGCGTAACAGTGAGGATTTTGTAGCGTGCTCCGCGCCATTCGAGCTCATCACTGATAGCTTCGCCATTGGTCGCGTGCAGCTCAACATTCGTCAAAAACTTCATCGCCCCGGTGACGCGGTCAC
Organism: Escherichia coli; assembly: GCA_963603005.1. Taxonomy (GTDB): domain Bacteria; phylum Bacillota; class Negativicutes; order Acidaminococcales; family Acidaminococcaceae; genus Phascolarctobacterium_A. Next base: position 18,116 of record CAVCLW010000033.1, read on the forward strand.
CTTCGGGCAATAACTGCAAATCTTTAGGTTGAGCAACGGTAACAATCGCCGCCACCTGCAGAACAATAGGATTGTCCTCATCACGTCCGTAAGCTCCATCGTGCCAGCTTGCAGCATAGCGTTTGACAGTGATGCGCTGGCACCCTAAGCGCTTGCTGCGCACCACTCTGCCAACATTAACCACGTCAATCACTCCTTACCACATAAACAATAGCCTTACGCAAGGCACCGGTATCAATAAGCGGATTGGTTTTGCCGCCTTTGCCTTTGGTCTTTTTATCTATGGTTTTCGGGGAGTTAGGCGGCCAGCCATTCTCGGCATCCGTAAACCATTTGCGGCAGATGTTCTGCGCCAGCAGGCCTGTGCGTTTGATAAAAGCATCAGCCCTCGCTCCATCGCCAGTCATAGCAGCTTTTACAGCCTTAGCGTATTCTTCTGCAATCTCACGGTGGTGCTTGGCGATGGCCGGTTCAATGACAGGACGCGGTGGAGCGTGCCAGAGCGGCGAGCCATGTGTTTGGACATACAACTGATAAGCCAGGCTGTACTCCATGCCCTGATCCATGTAGCCCTGCATTTCCTCACGCATGGACTTACGCCGGATGCCATGAGTATGGATATACAGCAGGCTCGCATTATTGATAGGCTCATCGCCGCGAGAAGTTTTTGACTGCGGGATACCCACATAGAGCTTGTTGGTGCTCAACGCTTGCACTCTGTCCATAAGCCCCTGCAGGCCGCCGTTGGCCGTTCTGTGCGTTGTTTTTACGCTCACCATACATACATGCCTCCCTTGCCTGCAAAACGCGCCAGAGTGGCAAACTGAACGCCAAATGCGGTCAGCCGGAACGCCGCCCAACCCGCAAGGTCCTGCGAAAGCGCTGACGTATCCATACTGTAGGATACGCCATCAGCAGACTCGCTAGTAACCACGCCAGCTGCCTGAGCTGCAGCAAGGACATCTGCAGCAGGTGCATCCGGGTCTACAGCAGACTGCATGTAAAGAGTGCACATATGGGCGATGAACAGCCCGATGGCCATCCGCCACATCTTGCCATAACGCTGCTCGCTTACACACGCCTGTCCGAGCTCTACAAAGCTGTCCAGCACAATTTCAGGCAGCGGCTCAGCAAACTGTGGATAGAATGCCAGGAAGTCCTCCTTGGTGTAGGAAGAATTCTCCTGCGTTTTGATATTGCTCGCCTGAGCAATCAACGGATGGTACATGGTGCACCTCCTTATTTATCGCTTTCATCCTCCGCTTTGGTGGATTTCTTGGCTTTGGCAACAGCTTCTGCCTCAGCCTTCGGAGTTTTACCATTGACCGGCACAAGGTCACCAGATTCAACAGCCAGCGCATACAGCGGATCAGTTTCAATCCAATCGGGAGCATCCTCAATTTCCATGCCGCCCTTAGTCAAAAAGCGTTCCGCATCAATGCGTTCAGCACCGTCCTGCTTCACAAAGCCAAAGCGTTTTTTAGTCAGAATAATCATTGATTGTCCTCCTCAAATAAAAAAGCCAGACGATAAGCGCCTGGCTAGAATATTGCCTAATCAGATACCGATGTGGTATGCAACAGGCTGATAGTACATGAATTTGACCTGGCCGATTTGCGCTGCAAACAAAGTCAGGATAGCGGCACGCTCAACAGACGGCTGAGTATACGCGCGGGTGATAGGCACAGTCAAATCAAAGTTGACCATATCCTCATCGTTGACGTAAACCATCATGAGGTCTTTTTGACCGGTGCCAGCCTTGATGCACCAGCGGCAAGGCTCAATGGTGATAGAGCCGCCCTGCTCTTTAGCAATATTGTTTTGCATCAGATACTCCATGATGGACACGTTACCAGCTTCGGAAACCTTCTGCATGGTGATATAAGCGTACTGCTTAGGCGAAATCAGGATATGATTCGGCATGCCTTTCATGTCATACTCGGACGCAGCCCATGCATCCACCAGCGCATTGTTGATGTCATGCAGGATCTCATCCGCGGTTTTAGTGTTCCATGCGGGAGTGCCATTTGCACCATTACCCACAGTGTAGGTAACAACATTTGGGTCATTCAGCAGACCGGTAGTACCTGCCTCTTTAAAGCCATTGTAGACATTGAGGTCAAGAGTTTTGTTGTAGTTGAGTTTAACGCCCTTATCCAGCAAATCTTCCAGATTGCGGCCAATCTGCTTCATTTTTGCCTGGTCGATAAACGGAACCTGCATAGCGTGCATCCAGGTGGATACCTTGAACATGTTCTTGCTGGTGTTGACCTGCATTACAGGGATAGTAGTAGCACCGGGAGCAGTGATGCTGTTAGCGTTTGCGCCAGAAGTAGCATAGTCAACATCAAAAGTAGAAGTGAATTCTACCCAGCCGCCGCCAGTCTTAGCGACGATGTCGCGCTGCCAGGTTACGCTGGTCAGCGGTTCGCGCAGCTTAGGATCAACCTTTTCAAGTTCGCCTGTAATATACGCCATGCCAGAGCTGGCAGCAGCATCCCATGCGGAGCCGCGGAATCTTTTTCGACCGCCATTCTGCATGGCAAAATTACCCAGATTACGCATACCAGCGTCCGGGCTATAAAAGCCAAATTTTCCAGTTGCCATATTATTTATACCTCCTTATATTACGCAGAAGCACGAGTCAGCAGAGTAACTTCGCAGACACGATTCGCATCCATTGCGCCGCTAGTCCAGCGCATATTCGGAATTTCAATGGTGTTGGTGCTGTCAGCTGCAGCTTCAAAACCACCAATTACGCCATTGGCAATAGAAGTATTAGCTTTAACGCGCACGTACACTTTACCATTAGCCTTAGGAGTGCCAACATTACATACAACGGTAGCAGCACCACGCTCCAGCACAGACATATACTGACCGGGCTGATACTCGGTTTTATTCTGCTCTGCATAAGACACAGCCTGCTTAACAACACGCAGTGCGATACCAGCCACATCAGCAGCAGTAGTTGCAGCACCAACGGCTTCATAAGTGTTGTCGTCTTTAATGCAGACGGCAGCCCCAAATGGGATAGCTTCGCTTTCTTCGTTTAACAGACGGCTGGCCACGATATCGTCCGGAGTGCGGGCGTAGTTACCGGGATAGCCAAAATTCATAGAGATACCAATTGCTTTACCACTCATATCGTTTTGCCTCCTTAGCGATTTTTATAATGGGGATTATATTTTTTTGCAATCTCACGTCCCAAAGCGTAGTCATCAACTGCAGGCTTGCTGTCTTTCGCAGCGTTACGACGACGCATCTGCATCAGCTCGCCATATTGAGCATCCTGCTGCATAGAGCCTTTGATGAGGATAGCCAGAGAGTCAGCCGCACGTTTGCGCTGTGCTTCATTGGGGATGGCTACAACTGCAGGCTTCAGATTCTTCAGTAAAACCATAACTGCGTCACGTGCTTCTTTAGCGTCGGGAGCACACTCGCCCTCAACATCTTCTTCCGGCTCTGCGTCCTGAGCATTGATTTCTTCAGGCGGCTCGATGACATCATCCTCATCACCAGCAGGTGCAGGAGCAGCAGCAGGTGCTTTGTTTTGGAGCTCTTCCTCCAGAGCGTCCAGAGCATCCTTTTTAGGTTCAGCAGCAGGCGGTGCAGGATTCAGCTTAGAGCTGATAGCTTCCAGTGCGTCCTCAATTTTCTTGAAACGCGCCTCAGTAGCCTCATCCATTGCTGCAGGTTTATTTTCAGGCTGCGGCACAGCAGTAGGTGCAGGTGTTGCAGGAGCTGCGGTAGCTGCAGGAGCAGGAGCTGGTGCTGGTGCAGGCTGAGGACGCGGCTCAGCGTCAGAGCTACCTGCAAGCTTTGCAGCAGCCTCCATGTCCTCCGGTGTAGTAGATTCGTCGCGAGCCAGCGCTCGCAGGATACGTCCAATCAAAGATTTAGACATTTTTGTACCTCCTTTTTTATCGTCGGCAGTGTCACGGATAGCCACCTTGTGCCCCGCTCTGCCTCTATCAACAACCGCTACATGGTTACCGCGGATTTCCAGCTGGTCATAGCTGGAGTCACTCGTCGGATTCCACAAGCAGTCATAGCCGCAAGATATCTCGCGTTTACCAGCCTCAATCTTATTGATGAGGTCAGCATCGTAAATAACTAAATCAGCGACCAGGCAATTACTCAAGTCGCCATCGCCCCGACGCACATCACGGCACACGCCTTTCATGTAGCGCCCGTAGTTATCGGGAGTCACATCTTCTTCCGGATGCTCATCGCATACAGGCTTGCCCTCAAAACTTGCCACGGCAGCACGGTCAAAAACCTCAGCTTCCGGGCGTTTTACATCGTAAACAGCGTCACCGACAGGAGCACCAAACTCACAGCCACGGTACTGCTGCACGCCAATGCGAGCGATGGGTACGTCCTTACAAATCAAGAAACCTTCCGGCGTTTTGAGGATGTGGTCGGAGATTCGTGAGCCAAAATATGCCTTGCTCATAGCTCACCTCCAGGTAATAATCGTTTAAATTGTTTTATGCCCATGCGCTCGATTTTGCCGTTGCGGTACACCTTGGCAGGCCACGCCACCTGGTCAAACCTGATAAGCGGTTCAGGATAGCAGCGACAATTATAAATGTTTCCCGCATGGTAATTTCCCTGCGACTTCTCATGGTTCAGCAGTTCAGGCGCTGGAGCTTCGCCCCAAGGGATAATCACGCCATCCATATGAGCATGAGCAGACCGCACACGAGAGTCCTCACTTGTACGCCAGACGTACCAATCAAGCCCTGCTTCAGCAGCACGCACCTGCGTCAGAGCCGTACTGGCTTTAGACGTTTCCGTGCGAGCAATAAGCCTTGCATGAGCTTCAGTCATTTGTGGGTACTCCTTGAGGATATCGTTTATCATCGCTTCCGGTCGCAAGCCTTGCGCATAACCTTCAGCGACTTTATGAGTCACCCTGTCAGCCAGCGTGAGCGGCATAGAGCGGATTAATTCAGCGTTGCGACTGATTATACCCTCGTACACTTTTGCGACGCGTGGTGAGGCAAGCTCGCGCTGTAGAGCGGTGCGGATGATTCGCCCCTTGCTGCCCTCAGCTGCTGCTGCACGCCACGTCTTATGCCCATCGCGGAACAGATGCGTGGCCATCGAGCGCGCGATTTGGTCGCAGGCCCGAATAAAAGTCGGCGAGCGAGCCAGCCGACGCATTATGTCAGCAATAAAGAAAGGACTGGCAACGTGAGATAACTCACGCTTCAGTCCTTGCATCAAGCGGTCAATGGCGCTGGCATAAGAGCGCTCAATGACTCGCGGCATTTTAAATTTTTTCATGTTATTACTCCAATAAAAAAACGTAGCCAGAAAATTTCTAACTACGCTTAAGGAATTAAATCCTTTATACCCTTGGCGGCACGATACGCCCTTTTCATCAGGCTGTTTTCTTCAAGATACTCAAGACCTTTTAATGTTAATCTCGGACGACCGATGCTCATCATAACATCACCGGCTGCGCTTTCATCAAAAGCAATTCCTGTAATGTACCCAGACTGAGAAAGCATACGCAACAGCTCGCGCCTCCGCGGTTCGGATACGTTCAGTCGCTCTGCTGAAATCAGCCTGCAGTCAAACTCGTCATAGTCCATCGACGCTTTGAGTGCAGCAAGGATTTTGTAGATTGTGTTGAAATCACCCATAGGTTTACTCCTCAACTATTTCAAAAAAAACCGGGTCATATAAATATTCACCATCGCCACTATCGTCTTCAATAGACAACATTTTATGACCGTGAAAATTGACAGCTCTTGCTTCATAAATTTTGTCTTTGGTTAAATCAAGCCACTCGTCCGTAACGCACTTAACTTTCATAGATTAAAGCCCCCATTCTTTTACTAATCTCGTAGGAAACTTATACTCGTAAGCGCCGACGTCCTCATTGTAATAGAAATGAATTTCACATTCAAACTCATTGCCCGATTCATCAGTCACCATAGCATTACTGTTGCATTTTACCCATTTATCAGAAGATGCATTAGGAAACTTTTTTTGCAATTTAGGTAATATGGCAATTTCGTCACCAACAGCAAATCCATAAATCTTAGTTACTTTAGAGTTAGCAGAAATTTTATATCCCTTATTTCTTAATGGTGTATCATTTCCAATGTTGATAGTTTTAGGCAACGCACTCAAAACGTCTTTACGAGATAGCGCTCTGCTAACGTACATATTAACATCATTCTTATCTGATTGCAAGTCTGTTTTTTGAGCAGCTTTAGCAAAGGCAGCAGCCATTCCATTGCCAGTAAACCGACCTCTAGTATCGTGCTCTGCACCATTGGCATCGGTCTCATTGTCCCCTACTCCTTGCCTGACGGGAGCGCGTGCCTGCTGCGGCGGTTCTTCACCACTAGCAGGAGCAGCCTCACCACCTATGCCGCCAAACATTCCGCCCATCTCATCAGGCGGCTCAACAGTATCGGATGCACGCTCGATGTCCTCATCGGTGATGTTCGTCCAGACACCGGTGCGCTCGCTCTGCTGCTTCAGCTCCTTCAGAGCACACCGCTGAGATATAAGACCGGCATTGTAGGCAGCTACAACATTGTCCGTGCCGCATTTGGCAAGGTCAGCGCGCTCTTTGTCGGTAGGCTCTGCAACCGGGTCGAACTCAAAATCAAAGTCGTCCGGCAGGCTTCCTAGCGTAGAGATGATGAACGGCGGGAGCACTTTGTTCAGGATAGGACGCAGATAAGATTCCTGCTTCTCAGCTATCATGTCGTAGTAGTTCTGCAGGTCACTCTCGCCTGTAGCATTCAGCCCCGAGGGAGAGCGCCCGAACAGACGCGTCACCGGAATTTCAGCAGCGCCGCTGATGTCCATAATGAACTGCTGATAGCAATCAGCCAAGCCGCCGAACGTGTACTGGTGCGTTTCCAGACCATCTGCAGCATCCATAACCTGCATACCCATATTGTTCAGCAGCATGTTCTGGGCTTCCAGCGTTCGCAGCAGCTCGGCCTGCGACTCGTTGTCCGTTGCCGCCAGAAGCTGACCTAAGTCCTGCATTTTCAGCACGCGGATGTTCGCCATAAACGTGAGCTGAGCAATGTTCCAGCTCACGTTGTCACGCTTGCGTAGCTCATCAAAGACAGACTCAATGACGGACGCGCCCCATTGCATCTCTGCGATTTCTTCCCAAAACGGTAGCGTATTACCGATGAATCGAACCACCCTGCTATGATGGATTTTTACGGAGCCACCACCGGCAGGATCAGTCACAGTGTAATATTTTGGGAAACCGTAATCAGGATCCGTAATATCTTCGATGAGCTCGCTAGAAGGATTAACTCCGTTCCAGCGGTCAAAGATGAGCAGCCCTGCGAAATCGCCAGGCATTATCCAATCAAGCTGCAGCGGCTGACTAAGGTCGTAGCCTTGGTGCTTGACCAGCATCACGCCCAAAGCACCACCGTAGAGCCTGCCCCACTGCATGCCACGCTTCAGCTTGTCGATGAGCTGAGTACGACGCAGAGTAAGACTGAGCCGCTTCTCTACATCGGGGTCAAGACCGCTTGTAATCGTTATCCAATTTTTGAGCATGTCCGCCGGGATAACGTCAATGATGCGACGGACAATCCAGCTCTCACGATAGAGAGCATTCAGAGTATTAAAATCACGCGACATGCGCTGCAAACTGTACTCCGTGCCTTCCAACAGGTTCGGAGTGCCTGCACCCAAACGAGCCAGCACGTTACTAAAGGCATCTAAAGCCCTGCCGCGTATTGGCTGCGGCTCAGGAGCTTTGTCCAAGGCGCGCCTGCGTTTACGTTTAACCATATTCTGCTATCCTCCTAGGCCTGATGACTGTTGATACATAGTAGCGCACCGCATCAGGCGCATGGTCAGCTACTTTAATAGGCTTCTCCTTGCCAGACTGCTGCAGAGCCTTGTCATCCCAACAATAGGACTGCATCTCCTTCAGCGTGTGCGTCAAGCCACAATAAAAATGGATGCGGCGCCGGGTTAGCAGTGTGTTTACCTTGCGGATGCCCTCAATGACATCATTGTCGGCGTTGATTGTTTCCACCGTCTCCTTCGCACGCAGCCCACGATTGCGTAGCTCAATTTTAAAGCTTGCTGCAGATGGATCAATGACCACATTCGTCGGCCACAGGTCCACGCCACGGACGAACTCAAGCAGGTCGTCGGCGTATTGGCTGTTGTCCTTCTCCTTTTCCTCGGCACGGCTGTCCCAATAATACTCACGGATGAACCACAGGTCGCGCCCATCATCGAGCACGTCCAGGTATACCATCGGATTCACGGTGCCATAGTCAATCGTGATGGAGCGGCGCATGATATGCAGATTTTTAAGCAGGTACTCCAGCTGGTCATCGCCAAAGAGCAGCTCATCGCTCCACGCATCACGATAGATAGCGCCCTGCGCCATTACCCACTCGCCTAGGATGAAGCGGCGGTAGAACACACCGGAATACATCGTCCGGTAGCGTTCACGTACCTCGTCGGATAGCGACGGATTGTCGTCCATCAGGAAATGGATATGCAGCAAGCGCTTCTCGTCGCACTTCTCAATCCAACGTAGCAGGAACCAGTGCATCGGGCTATCCGGATTGCAGTTAAACCACAGCTTAGCGCCCGGCACAGAGCAGCGGCCAGATGCTTGGTTGACAAACGACTCCGGCATGAGCGCAACTTCATCGCAAAACAGACCAGCCAAAGTAATCAATTTTGTTATCGTAAAAGCTTTTTATCTCTTACTTCTTATGGTTTCCCATAAGTTCGGCATATATTTTCAACCTATCAATAGGCTGTCGGATACTCGTGGGAGAATTATATTCTATACTTTTTCGCAAAAGAAAAAGCATAGGGTCATCTCCTATGCTCTACAGTGTCGTAAGCTTTTTAAAGCTTACGCTTACCTCGGTATTAGCTTATCGTTTTTTCTTTGGATACAATATTTCTTCAACACTTTTTCCTTTTTTTCTTCTGTCTGCAAGTGTCGAATATGGAAGTCCTAACTTTCTTGCCCACTGTGGCAAGGTTAAGGTTTCACCATTATATGTAAGCTGGATGTTGTTCCTTTTATTGTTGGCTTGCTGGTATACATCAGCCCAACGACAATTTGATGGCTCGTAATCTTTGTCGGGGTCAATTCTGTCAATGCTTAAATGCTCTGCGTAACCATGAGCTAAAGACCAATCTCTAAAAACTTCAAAGGAATCTAACCATTCTTCACAAATCTTTATGCCACGTCCGCCATACAAATGACGTTCCGGATAATTAGGATCATAACAACGCTCCTTCATTTTAGCATAAATTTTATATAGCCTAGTTTTCGTCTGCCCATGAGTTTTATTCGGATTGTTAATTTTAAAGTTATGTTGCTCTAGTATCTTCTTTCTGTAGCACCCACAACTAACAACAACCTTTTTGTCTTTCAGCCCATCGCTTCTTCTAGTTACGACATTGCCACATTCACATTGACATACCCAATACCAACGATAACTGCCACCTTTTCTTGCTTCTCGATGCGAAAAAGCAATTACAGTCAACATCCCAAACTTTTTACCTACAAGATTTTCCATGGTCTGCACCTCCTGCGACTACTATAACACATGCGCCCTTTTAGTGCAATACCTTTTTTGTATCTTTGACTTAGCCTTCACCGATTTTACCCGATGTTTACTTGCTAATTGCTTAGCAAGGGGGCATCATTCTACCCTGAATAAGGTCCTGCGAGGACTCGTCACGGCCGCCGAACACGTAGAAGTAATTCAGCTTCATCGTGCTGCCTTGCTTGCGAGCCACTACGATAAGGTTCTCCGTGCGTGATTCTTCTACCTGATAGCCACGCACCAGCAATACAGGCTTGAGCCATTTCCAAACGTTACGCCTAAAGCTGCCTACGGTTTTACCGCACATAGCAAAATTCTGGCCATCGTAGGTATCCATAGCCCAAATAACAAAAGAGACGGCCATCGCTACTGTTTTACCAGCACGGATGGAGCCGTCAGCTATAATGCCATTGTAATCGTGGTAGGGAGAATCTTCACACCACCACGTCAAGATTTGCATTTGTTTTTTACTAAATTTGTAAAACTTAATAACAGGTTTGATAATACTACGCAGTCTGCCAACGATCCCCATTATTCCCACACATCCTTTGCACTGCGTTTGATTGCATCGGTAAAGCCATCGTCCTCGTATTCAGCCTGTCCGCCGCCATCTTTGGGATTCATGCCCATGGTATCACGATACACTTCAAAAGCTTTAACGCTGCCCTGCTTAACTTTGGCTTTGAGCGCATTAAGCATATCGAGGCGCTCGTCATCACTAGTAAAGTCTTCGTCAAGCTCACGGAATGTACGCAGCTTACGACGCTTCTCCACGGATTTTTGAGCAGCTATCCGTGCTTTCTCCGTGTTAAACCCACCATTACCATTATAGGCTTTCGCTAAATTAGCTCTGCTGTTCGGATTATCTCCTTTAGGCATTCATATACACCACCTCTATTCTTGCAAAATAAAAAACCTGAGCGTAACAACTCAGGTCAAAAGCACATATATTTAGTCATCTTCATATTCATCACTTAAAATAACGCAGTAGAAACAACAGGTTCCCTGTTCTGCTTGTATGGCTTCTCAGCGTTACCTTCACTATCGACATGTACTCTTGCACCATCACTCCCATAATAATTGCAATAAAAAAGCGTAACCAGGAAAATTCCAGCTACGCAAAATTCAAAATATGTTATTATTGAAAATACAGAATCGAGGTGAATTGATGTCTACAAGATATATCAGCATACACACCGTCTTCTGCAAACAAAATGGCTTCGAAATTCCATTTTACATTTATTACGACACAGAAACAAAACAAATTATCAATACAAAATGTGGAATACTCACTGAGCCTGAGTTTTCAGGAATGCATTGTCATCAACAAGATTGTCTGCTGGTTTCAGCTTGGCAGCCTCTGCAGAAACTATCTGAGTAGGATGATCAGGTAAATCAACGAGCACCATCTCAAACTGGAAGTTCTTTAATTCAGAGAGAACACCTTCTAGTGCCTGAGCTTGGTGCTTTGCTGTTTTTACAAGTCTTTCAAATTTGTCTAGGTTGTTAAACTTATATGTCTTCATCGGCATCAGCCTCCTCACTCATCCTCGTATACAAATTCCACAAACTGATGAGCATACTTAAGAACATCTCCAGTGTTAGCATCAGGATTATTTTTAATATAATCGATAGTATCAGCCATAGCCTCGTTATAATCTTCTAGCAATAATAAGATGCCTAACTCAAAATCATAATAATAGTCCGGCATTGATCTTAGCACTTTTTTTAATTCTTCTTCCATTTTGCCACCCTCATTTCAATGGTAATTTTGCATAAATATTATAGTCACCATATTCGTTAATGTGAAAAAAGTAAAGATAATTACGCACCGCAATAGAACCTTCATCCTGCCCATCAAACCGCCCATGGAACCATGTACTTATTTCATGGGTTACACGCTCACGTTCAGCTGGTGTAATCTTGCTAGATTTCCTGCTCTTGCGCTTCGGCTTTACAACCTTAGCCGCACGCCTGAGCGGTGATTGGGAAGCTCTACCGCCAGCACTAAACTGCCCGTTAGACTTACGCGGATGTTTCGATTCATCCCAACCATCCCACACACGCGCTGCAAGCAGCAGGTACCTTATAAGCATATTAACTCACTCCTACGATAATTGCAAGTCATTTAATGGTGCCCGACGGAGCGTCTGAGAATGGCAGGGAGAACGCTCCGCATTTTGGGCATAAAAAAAGCGCCCGGCTAAAAGCCAGACGCTACATAAACAGGTGTGCTGCTGGTGAGATACGAACTCACGCGAGCGACGAAGGCCCCTACACGCTTCACAGCGTGCCTCTTAAACCAGACTTGAGTACAGCAGCATATTATGAAGAACCCGGAATCTAGTACCTAACAATAAGCTACCGCATCCAAAGTTCCTCTATAGCGAAAAAAGCATCGATTTTTATCGACACTTCTCCACGGTTTTTATTATACCATAAAAATCACCGCTTTTTCTCACGCCTTTGTGAACTCTTTGTGAATTTTAAAGAAAATAAGACCGCTCCAAAATGGAACGGTCGAGTAAATTATTGTTTTAGAATTTTATCTGGTCAGTTTTTAATAATGAGTTGATATTGATTGGAGGAAGAACAATCGGCGGCAAGTTCGGCTGCGCTGTCATCAGTGTAACTTGACTACGCATATATGGGAAAATTATAGCAATGGCATTAGGAACCATACGCTTTAGAAACTCTTCATTTTCTCCTTCAAATTCACCAATCAACAATAGTTGAAGATATAAAACTCCTTCAATCTCTACCTTGCACCGCAAACCCACTTTTAAAGATTTATCGTCAACAATTGGCTTCTCTAATCTGAATCCTGCTTGTGCATCATCAACATTTTTTGTTTTTTTCCCACTGTTTTCCATATGAATATCTTGGAAAAATATATTTTTTAAGCGCAAGGCACTTTGGCTATTTCCTCGTATTTCCATTTTCTCACCTTCTAAGCTGCGTTTCGCAAGTTATTCTCACAACCGTCAAATAACTCGTCCTGATACTCTTCTTCAGCAGAAAAACCTACTTGAATAAATACTTCTTCAGGTACTGCAAAAATATCGTGTTCATCAAGATACTGGGCAGCAGGAATACCTTCGATAGTAATTCTTCCAGGTCCTTCTTTGAAATCCAAACCCATTTCTTTTAAAACTTTTATGAACAACAATTCTTCTTTATTGTAAGAC
>CAVCLW010000034.1:0-29949 GCA_963603005.1 Escherichia coli
ACATAAGGTGCTCCTTTCGACTAATTTATTTTTCAATAATATATTAGCCGTTTTTTCCTGAAAACGCAAGTTTTTTTAGAAAAAAAGGCGGCGCAAACGCGCCGCCAAACTCAAATGCTGTTAAAAGCTGAAGTTATAAGTTAAAGTCCAGTTAAAGGGCAGGTCATAATACTCATATGTACTTACTGGTTCGGTTCTGTCTAAAATGTTACGCAAATTCAATACAGCAGATTGATTCTCCGTAGGTCTGTAAGTAAATGCAGCATTTACTAAAAATCTATTTTTTAAATCATGATCATATCCTGAATTGCCACCATATTTGTAGCTACTAGGCTCTCTATCAGCCAATACAAGACAATTTAAATTTGCGGAGAATTTGTTAAGTGTATAGTCTACGCCTGCATTAAACTGCACACGTGCAGATTCTTGTGCCCATTTATGAGTGTCATCATCGTAAGACTTTGGATTCTGATAAGTAGCGCTAAAATTGTAATCCCACTTATCACTAAGCTTCTTTAAATACTCCAATTCTACGCCCGTATTTTCAAATTTACCCATGTTAACTTGAATTTTATTTTTGGGATCAGGCAACCAATCAAAATGTTTCCATTTAAATTTATTCTTATAATCCATATTAAAGATTGACAACTTAGTCGAAGATGTATCAGTAATATGTTTCAAACCTGTTTCATAGGTCCAGCCTTCTTCAGGTTTAATACCATTTTTCTTAATAACATCAGCAGAGGTGCCACCAGAAGAAGTATGAGAGTTAATTGCAGGCATTTCAAACGCTTTACCAATATTAGTATACCAGGACAATGTATCATTGATTTTATACAATGTCTGTAATTGCGGCAGCAATACATTATTGTTTTTATCATCAAAGTCAGTAGCTCTATAAGTTTCACCACGTAAACCTAATGTTGAGCTAAATTTATCATCAAATTTCTTATGATAAGAAATGTAAGCACCATAGCTGTTTCTATCGTTATCTGCCTTATTAGCGAATGTTTGGTCATATTTTTCATGTTTTACTGTTAAGCCAAATATTAAGCTATCTTCACCAAAGTCCCACTTCTTTTGGCTATCAACATAAATATTTGAAGCAGTGTAGTTACTTGTATCACCACCATGCTTTGCACTACCATTAGTTGCAACATTCATTGCATCAACTTTTTTGCTATTATATGCTAAAGTGGTTTTTGTCTGATTTTCATTATCACTATAAATCAAACTTGCAGCATGTCTTGTATCGTGATAAGCATATCTGGTCAAAACGATTTCGCCAGTTTTATAATCTCTCTGTCCGTACATAGGATTCATTTTCGAATAATTCCATGTAAACTGAAGATTTGGTGATAATGCTAAGCTGGTAAACGCATTTGTTCTTTGATATTTTTCATTCACTCTATAAGTGCCATTAGGTGTCTGAATAACCCCTTTAGTAGTTTTATTCAAAGCATCCGGTCTATCCATTTGTGCATGTTCAAATTTATCAACATAATCTTTACCAAAAGAAGCAATAAAACCATCGCCTTGAGTAGTAACGCTATATTTACTCAAGTAATTACCACCAGTTGCACTAAGAGTAGTTTTTGTCTCTCCATTGCCTTTCTTAGTGATGATATTAATAACACCACCAAGCGCTTCAGCACCATAAAGGACAGAATTAGCACCTTTAACAACTTCAATTCTTTCAATAGCACTAACCGGAATTGCACTTACAGATGCATAATTGTTAATATTAATAGGTGCACCATTTACCATAACCAAGGCACCTTTATCAAAGCCACGCAAATAAACACGACTATAGCTGGAACCTAAGTCATCGCCACCAGGACCATAAGAATAATCTGTAACACCAGCAACTCTTCTTAATGCTTCCATTGTAGTGGTAGCACCATTCTTTTCAATGTCATTAGCAGTAATAACACTAACAGCAGCAGGAGTTTCCAAATCTCTGGTTTCCATTCTTTGCGCAGTCACAACCATCTGATCCAGAGAATACTCTTGCAGTTCTTCGGCGAATACGTTTGTGCCCCCCCACATTACACTTCCGGTAATGAGGGCCGTCATCAATAAACCCTTGGAAAAATTACACTTCATGTTTTCATACTCCTAAAAAATATATTTTGACCACTCTTCCCCCGCCCAGTCTTACATGGCCACAGGCTACTAAGCGCATCAAGCAGATTTCCAAGCTATACGGCAATATAGCTACGAAAAAAAGCGCCCTTGCTATTATAATCAGCAAAGGCGCAAGTTGCTCTTCTGATAGTCTAGAGGAAAAATTACTTACAAAATAAAATTTTGCTTTAAGAATCTCTCTTTCTTAGACATCTATAGTATACTACACAAATCTTATATATTCAATACATATTCCTATTATTAAACTAAATTCTACTAGGAAATTTTTCTTTCAGCCACAAGAACAGTATCGGCAATACCAAAAGCGTAAACACCGTCGACGTTATCATACCGCCGATGATAACCCACGCCATGCTCACGCGCGTTTCCGAGCCTGCGCTCAGCGACAGCGCCGTTGGCAGCATGCCCACAACCATCGTCATGGCTGTCATAAAGATAGGCTTCAGACGTGTTTTGCCTGCTTCGATTATCGCGGTCTTCGCCGTCATGCCTTCATGCATCAGCGTCAGCGTGTAGTCCAAAAGCAGCGTGCCGTTTTTCGCTACCAGGCCATCCATAACAAGGATACCGATGAGCGAATACAAATTTATCGTATTATGCGTCAGCAGCAAACAAAAGATGGCACCGATAATGCCCAACGGCAGCGAGAACATACGGATGAACGGCGTGAATACCGATTCATAAAGCACTGCCAGCAGCAGATAAATCAGCAGCAGTGACAGAGACAATGCCATCGCCATTTCCTTAAATGAATCGTTCATCGTGGTCGCCTGGCCGGAGAATTCATAGGTACTCTTGAGGCCTGCAGCATTGAGCTTCTGCGTCAGCTCCTTGATTACCTCGTTCAACGGTCTGTCCGTCAGGTTGCACTGGATGTTGATAATGCGCTCCTTGTTCACGCGACGGATTGTAATCGGGCCTACGCCCTCTTCTACGTCGGCAAGGTCGCCAAGAAAGACGCTGCCTCTGCCCGTCTGCACGGGAATAGCGCGCACGTCTTCAATATTATAACCGCTGCCGCCCGCAAAGCGCACTGCAATGTCAGTGTCGTTGCCATGGTTTTGCACATCGTTCGCCAGCACGCCGGCGCTGCGTCCGCCAATGGCAGCGTTAAAGGACTGCGCCACATCATTGACTGTCGCATGATAATATTTCAGCTTGTCGCGGTCTACCGTCACCTTCAGCTCCGGCATTCCCTTGACATAAGAGTTTTTGATATCCTTCAGGCCCGCTGTAGAAGCAAAAATCTGCTCCACCTTGGCAGAATCCGCCACCAGCTGGTCCATGTCGCTGCCCTTGAGCTCCACCTGTACCGGCGAGCGTACAAGATTACGACCACCGGAAACACCGGTAACGGACGATTGGATTTCGTTGACACGCACCTTAATCTCGCCCAAATTCTGCTTAGCGAAGCTACGGATGCCCTGTGCTACCTGCCACACGTCCCTGCTGCGTTCATCGCTGCTTTTCAGTGCGATAACCAGCTTGCCCATGCTTTGCGTGGTCGTTACATTAGTCATATAATGCTCGATTTCCGGCACTTTAGCCAGATAATCCTCGAATAGCAACAGCGCGTCATTCGTCTGGTCAGCGTTATAGCCCGTAGGCAGCTCAATATTCACCTGAATTGCACTCTCGTCGGTACGCGGCATGTACTCCGAGCCAACTATACCAAGCGGCACCAGCGCCACCGCCACCGCGAAGGTCGCCAGCACTCCCAACACCAGCTTCTTCGGCTTTTCGATGCATTTGCGCAATAGAACATCATATTTGGCAATCGTCTGCGCTTCAAAGTTATCTAGTCTGCGCCACAGCTTGCCCTTAGGCTCCTCCACGCCGTTTTTATAGAAGCGTGAAGCAAGCATCGGCGTCAGCGTAAAGGATACAACAAGTGACATCAGCGTAGCAAAAACAATCGTCATGCCAAACTGCTTGAAGAACTGGCCTGTTGCACTCTGCATAAAGGCAATCGGCAAAAATACTACCACGTCACACAATGTCATAGCAACTGCGGCCATGCCAATCTCATTACGTCCTTCCTCCGCTGCCACATCGGCGCTTTTGCCCATCGCCAGAAAGCGATGGATATTTTCCAGCACGACAATAGAGTCATCGACAAGAATACCAATGCACAGCGCCATACCCATAAGTGACATCATATTGAAGGTAAAGCCTGCCAGATACATCAAAAAGAAGGTTGCAATCAGCGAGGCAGGAATAGCAATCATAACTGCCATAGAGGACTTCCAGCCACGCAGGAACAGATATAAAACAAGTCCCGTCGTCACAAGGCCTTCAAGCAGCGTTTTGAGCGTGTTGCTCAGGGAATCGCGCACGAAGTGGGATTGGTCATAGACAACGGTAAAAACATAGTCAGGATAATCCTTGCGCAGCGTTTCCAGCTGCTGCAGAACGCCATCTGCTGTATCAACGATATTGGCACCGCTGGCCTTATAAACCTCCAGCGACACCGCTTCATTACCGTCAACACGGCTATAGGCCACGGCACGCTTATCCTTGGCCTGCACGTTGGCCACCTGTCCCAGCTCAACGTATTTGCCGCCTGCTCCCTTAAGCTGCAGATGCTGCAGCTCCTCCGCAGTCTTATACTGCGCCTGCAGACGCACAGTTTTTTCCAGCGCGTCAGTATAGACTGAGCCGGAAGAAATAATAACATTCTCCTTGCGTACCGCCGTAATGATATCCTGCAGCGTCAAGCCGTAATAATTAAGCTTATCCTTATCAACCTCGATAGCAACTTCCTTGGTGCGTCCGCCGGTAACATCAACATCGGCTACGCCGGCTGCCTGCTGCAGGCGCTCCTTAAAGCTGCTATCTGCCATAGCGAAAATATCGTCCAGGTTATCCTTAGATGTCGCTGCAATCTGGATAATCGGAAATTCCTCGGAGGAACGCTTGAGCACTGCAGGCTCATCAATATCCTCCGGCAGATTTTTGCGGATACGGCTGACCTTTTTCGTCGCCTCAATAGCCACCATATCAGCATCAGCCTGACTGTCCAGCTCAACAAAAATCTCCGCACGCCCCGGGCGGGTAGCAGAACGCACCTGCTTAAAGTGCGAAATTGAGGACAGCTCGTCCTCAATCGGCTTCGTCACCTGCTGCTCAACTGATTCCGTACTGGCGCCGGGATAGTTGACAATGATGCTGATAAATTTAGAGTCCACGTCCGGCAGCAGCTCCACGCCAATGCGAAAGAAGCTGATAAGACCGAGGACGCAGACTAATATGTAAATCATGCAGATACCGATAGGCCGTTTAATAGAAAAGCGTGTAATATTCATTACTTCTTCTCCTCCTTGGCTACCTCAACCACCATGCCGTCGCGCAGACGCGCAAGATTATCAAGGATAACCGTTTCGCCTACCTTCACACCCTGCACTATTTCAATGCTTTCGTTATTGCTTGCACCGGTAGTAACCGCCTTTTTCAGCGCCTTGTTACCCTTACCCAGCACATAGACAAAGTATTTGCCATCCCGTTCCAAGACGGCATTTTTAGGTAAATATATAGTGGATGGCTTTTGCAGAAAACGCAATTCACCCTTGGCAAACAAGCCTGCCTTTACATTGGAGCCAGGCTCATCCAGCCTGATGCGGAGGGTAAATTTGTTTGTTTCCCTGCTTCTTACAGGGCTCACATAAACAACAGTACCCCGGCAAATTTCGCCAATCGCCTCCAGCTTCAGCTCAACCTGCGTGCCAACGGTCACAGAAGCAGCCTCGGCCTCTGTAATATCGCAGTCTACTGTAAAACCGCTGTCATCTAAAAGGGTAAGCAGCCTGCTACCTGCAGGCGCATAGCCACCCACTTCTGCATCGCGGTAGGTAATAATACCTGCGCGTGGTGCCTTAAAAATCAAATCGTGATACTTGTTCTGCGCAATAATGTACTCCTGCTCACGTCTGGCAGTAATCTGCTCCTGACGGTAGACCTGCGAAGGTGTGCCGTCATAGCTTGTCTGCTGCGCCAAAGCATCGTACTGCGCCTTTTTATTCGCCAACGTCTGCTCCATGCTGTCCAGCTCGGACTTGGAAACAGCGCCCTGCGCATAAAGCTTACGGTAACGCTCCGCGTTGACCTGCGCCAGCCTGTAGTCTGCCTCATAACGGGTCAGGCTGGTGCTGTAGCTCACATCAGTAGTTGCCGCATTGGCTCCGGCCTCGGCATAGCGTGCCTGGGCCTTGAGCATTTCGGCTCGGGCATCGTCAAGATGCTGCACCAGAAGAATATCCCCGGCCTGCACCTTGCTGCCCAAATCCACATTAACCTCGTCGACAATACCGGCATATTTGTTGACGATATCAATCTGTGCCTTGGCCTTGAGCTGGCCAAAAAGATTAATGCTTTTATACAATGGTCGTCTGCTTACCGTCTGCGTGTGCACAATAGGTTTCATTACTGCTTTTTTTGACGGAGACTGGTTGGAGAGATGCCTGAGGCCCAGTGTCAAGGTAATGCCTATCACACAGATAGCAAGCAGACTAAGGAGTTTGTGTTGTAATATATAATTTTTTGCCTGAGTAAAATTGGGGCGCACCATTATTTCGTTGCTGCTTGCGCATCAGCAGCTACTGCCTGCTGGCAGATTTCCCACATAGCCTCAGCAAAGCTACCTACTGGAATCGGAACAAACTTCAGCTCTTTCGCCTGATGGCTCAGCAGAGTTTTCTTACTGCCATATACGTCCATGCTCTCTACGCCGTAGGTTTTATCATGCAGGTTAAAGGTCATGATAATTTCGCAGTATTGCACCTTCTCTTTTTTAGTCAGAGAAGCCTTATATTTTTCATTCAGCTTTTTCAGCATATCCTTATCGGTGAAAACGGTTTTCGTCAGCACGGAAATAATATTTTTATCCGGCAGGCCGTTAGTAACCTTGCTGAAGGTCAGAGAATCCATATCATAAGCGTAAATACCAACGTTGTTTTCCACAACGATAGACCAGCGTGCCTGCTCCTGTTCTTCCTCGCTCGGTTTAGGCATCATGCTGATTTCCCAGTTCATACCCTCCTGAGTTGCAGGCTTCTTGTCTGCATCCGCAGCAAAAGCAGTTGCACAGCAAAATAAGGTCATTAATAAAATAAGCAGTTTTTTCATGAAAACTCCACTCCTTTATATTTCAATATACCTATTAGTATACTATACTCTTATCTTTAATTCAAATTTCTTACGATATGAATAATATTTTCTTTCGACAGCTTCTGCAGCGTATAATAATTGGCCTGCATAGCGGCGGCAACCTTCTTTGCCAGGCCCAGCTTGATAAAATCGCTTTCCGTATCAATCACTACGGTGGTAATCTTTGCCTTGGCGATTTTTTCGGCAATGCTGATTGCTGCAGCAACAGGATCCTTTTCGCCCTCGTGTACAGCATTCGCACGTCCGTCGGTGACAACGATAAGAATCGGCTCCAGCTCACTGTCACGCTTATTCATCATCGCCAGTGTCTGCAGCGACAGCGCCAGACCGTCTGCCAGCGGTGTTTTGCCACCGGTCGGCATTTCTGCCAGTCGCTTCTGCGCCAGGTCTACGCTGCGGGTAATCGGCAGCAGCATGTCCGCCTTATCACGACGGAAGGCAATCATGCCTACGCGGTCACGCTTCTGATACGCTTCCTGCAGCATATAGAAGATGGCACCCTTGACTGCACGCATACGCTCACGCGCACCCATAGAGCCGCTGGCATCCACCGCAAAGAGGAAGGTGTTGCCAATGCGTTTTTCACGCACCTTCTGGCGCAAATCCTCTTCCTTGATGTTCAGCGCACAGCCATTGTCCTCACGCATCCGCTGGTAAGGCGCTGCAGCGCGGATAGTTGCGTCAAAGGCCAGGTCCGTAACCTTACTCTTCGGCTGCTCCGCACGCACATAACGTCCCTGCTTTAAGTCAGTCTTGGTCACGCTGCGTTTGCCGCTACCGCGGCGCACATTGCGGTCCTTGCCCAAATCCAGCAGCATCTTCGGCAGGCGAAAGCTTTTGTCGATATCGGCAAGCTGTTCCTCCGGTGCCAGATTACTGCTATTTTGCTCCTGCTGCTCGTCCTCGTCGCTTTCATCGTCCTCATCTTCGTCATCGTCGTCAGAGGCATCGTCATCTTCGTCATCATCGCCGTTATCTAAGGGCGGTGGTGGTGGTGGCAGCTGGTTATCTTCATTATCCTCATCGTTATTATCATCGTCAGGATTATCTTCGTTATCCTGCTCGTTTTCTTCTTCGTTTTGCTGGTCGTCCTGCTGCTCCTGCTCTTCAGGCTGCTGCTCGGGCGGCTTGCGCATCCGGTGCGGCAGCACGAACTGTGCTGCCTCCTCCACGTCCTTCGGCAGCACGTAAGCGCGCCCCGCCAATGCGGCGATAGCGCGCGCAGCCTCCAGCAGATAAATTTCCGCACGATGACCGGCGCAGAAGGCCTGCGAGCACAGCTGGGCGGCAAGCATGAGCATCGCGTCGCTCACCTCTACCTGCGGCAGCAACTCACGCGCTGCCTGCAGCTTCGCTGCCAGGGCAGCTGTTTCCTCTGCATATTGCCCGCAAAACGCAAGGGTATTGCTACTATATGCTAAGGCACGTCGGATAATCTCCACACGTTGACCGATATCCTGCAGCGCCTGCATATCGGTGTACATGCCGAAGCGGTCCAAAATATGTCCGGGCAAAGTGCCCTCCTCCGGATTCATCGTAGCAATGACGGTCGTGCGCACCTCATGGCTACAGCTTATGCCGTCACGCTCTACATTGTTGATGCCGGCGCTGTTGGCATCCAGTGCCGCAGTCAGCAGCTCCTGACGCAACAGGTTAGCTTCATCAATATATAGAATATTATCTGTCGCACGTGCCAGAATGCCCGGTGAAAAACGCTTCTCGCCCAAGCTTACGGCAGCCTCCAGGTCAATGCTGCCAAAAAGCATATCCTCTGTTACGTTCAGCGGCAGCGTCAACATCCTTTGCGCACCAATCAGGCTCTGCACACTGCGCGCCAGCACGGATTTTGCCGTACCCTTGGCACCGCCTATAAGCAGACCGCCTGCTCTGCGGTTGACCAGAGCAATGAGCAAGGCCTTTTTTGCCTCCTCCTGCCCCACAACCGCAGTAAAAGGATAGAGATTATTTTTCAGCATAGTCAACGCTCCTCAGGCTTCGGCAGCCAAAAAGCTCTCTACTTTATTCCAATCAAGCTCGCCCTCTTCAAACGGACGGCGGCGCATACGGTGCGGCAGTACCAGCTTAGCAGCTTGCTTCAGGTCATCCAAATTAGCCTGCTTGCGGCCGTTGAAGGCAGCCAGTGTCAGCGCTGTCTTGATAACGGTAATATCCGCACGGTGACCGTCAACGCCCAGCTCTACAGAAAGCTTAGCTACGGTTTCTAGCAGCTTGTCATCAATAGTAACCTCCGGCAGCAGCTTGCCGGCAGCGATAATTTTTTCTGCCAGCTCCTCCTGTGCCTCTTTATAACCTGCAATGAAGCTTTCCGCATCGTTTTCGTAAGCCAGGCGGCGCTTGATTACCTCTACGCGCTGCAGCGGGTCATGCTCGCCGGTTACGACAACGCTCAGACCAAAGCGGTCCAAAAGCTGCGGGCGGATGTCACCCTCTTCAGGGTTCATAGTGCCTACCAGCACAAAACGTGCAGGGTGGGAATAGGAAACGCCCTCGCGCTCAACGGTGTTTACGCCCATAGCAGCTGCATCCAGCAGCACGTCGACAACATGGTCATCAAGCAGGTTGATTTCATCTACATATAAAATATTACGGTTGGCCTGCGCCAGAATACCGGGTTCAAACTTTTTCTCACCATGCTTAATCGCATGCTCAATATCCAAGGTACCGACAACGCGGTCTTCGGTGGCGCTGACAGGCAGCTCAACCACGCGCATGTTGATGGTTTCCTCCGGCAAGGTGCCTTCTGCCTGCAGCTTAGCAGTGCAGTCATCGCACAGCTGGCTGCTGTGCGGGTCACAGTGGAAGCGACAGCCGTGCACGGCCGCCATCGGCGGCAGCAGCTCGGCGAGAGCGCGCACAGCGGTGGATTTTGCCGTGCCCTTTTCACCTTTAATCAAAACACCACCCAAAGCCGGGTTAATAACATTTAAAATCAGGGACAGCTTCATTTCCTCCTGTCCGACAATCGCAGTAAAAGGATATACAGCAGTACGTTTCATTTATATTCCTCCGTTTATTAAAAAGAGCTATCAATAAAATATGTATCTAATTATACAGTGTCTACTAGGTATACACGCAAGCGATTTAGTTAATTTTTTTATTCATCGCCACGTTCTTCGATTTCACCTTCAATATTCAGCAGCAGCTCCTGCAGCGACTGCTTAGTTTGCGGCTTGGCGTTCCACAGCTCGCGCTGCTCTGCCTCCAGCAAAACCTCCGTCAGTCGGCGCAACGCCCAGGGATTAACCTCGGCAAACCATTTTTGCATATCTGTATCCAAGGCATATTTTTCCGCAAACTTTTCATACATCCAGTCCTCCATAACGGCGCTGGTAGCATCCCATTGGAAGCAGTTGTCAACATAAGTCGCCAAATCGCCTGCTCCCTTATAGCCAAACTCCTTCATGCCCTGGATATATTTGGGATTAATCGCCTCTCCACGGAACAGGCGCTTAACCTCCTCCGCCAAGGTGCGAATCACTACATGCTGACGGTCGGAGCTGTCACTGCAATAGTTCTTCGGCATCTTGCCGCTGAAATTGCGCACTGCGGCAATCATACCACCGCGATAAGCGTTGTAATCATCAGAATTCAGCAGATTGGATTCGCGGTTATCGATATTGCTGACGGTAACCTCCAGCTTCGCCATCCGGTTGGTGAACAGCTGCGGCCTGTACTGACCTTTTTCACCCTCGCCGTAAACATGCGCGCCCCAACGCACATACACGTCAGCAATATCGCCCAGGTCATCCCAATTACGGGAAGCCAAAAGTGCGCTCACGCCTGCACCATGTGCACCCGGCGGGTCGCCGAAAATACGGTAGGACGCCTGCCTCCAGGCCTGCTCCTTGTCTACGCCCTCGCTTTCCAGACGCTGTGATTCCTCCACCACATGCTTGCGCACAAAGTTGTCCTCAAAGCTTTCGTCAAGCGCTGCCACCTGCTGCACTGCCTTATCCAGCCAGCAAACTGCTCCCGGCAGCGTGTCACGGAACAGGCTGCTGATGCGTCCGGTAACGTCAACACGCGGACGCTTCAGCTCATCGAGCGGAATAATCTCAATGCCTGTCACCTTCAGCGTGCCCTTCTGCCAAACAGGGCGCACGCCCATCAGCCGCATAAATTCCGCCATGCACTGACCGTTAGAGCGCATGTTATAGGTTGCCCAAAGCAAAATGCCTACGCTTTCGGGATAACGGCCTTCCTCCGCTACAAACTTGTTGATTACGTCCTCCGCCATCTGCGAACCGATTTTCCACGCTACGGGAGTAGGCAGCAGTTGCGGGTCAACACCATAAAAATTGCGTCCGGTCGGTAAAATCTCGGCACCGCCGCTCGTAGGCGCACCACCGGCGCTGGGCTCAATATATTCAGACTGCAGCGCACGGATGCAGTTGCTGCGCTCCCAGGTAGTGTGCGCCAGACTGGGATACAGCTTGTCGCAGATGAAGCCGGCGATTTTGATAATATCCTGCTGCACAGCCTCGTCCCAACACTTTACGCACTCCAAAGCCCGCAACTTATCTTCGCAGACAACGAAACCGTCATTTTGCAGCAGACGGATAATCTCCAGACATTGGTTGTTAATTTTATCAAGCAGCATGCCGTAGCTCAAAATGCCATCCGGTAACAGCTGGCTGCTGTTGTCAATCAGCTCGTAATAATCATAGCCGTAAGCCTGCGCTAAGGTTTTAGGCAATGACGGCATATCAGGATTTTCCAGGCGCACCAGCGCATAAAGATATTCCGTCAGCTTTTCTCCCTGCGGCGGATTGCCCATGATATGCAGGCCGGTAGTCATCTGCATATTCTTCAAATCCGTCAGATACGTGTGCAGATGACTGACGTAATCGTCAAAATCGCTAGCATCCTCCTCACGCACCTCGTCCGTAAGGTCGGCAGCAGCGGCCTTCTCCCTGATTTGCGCCATCGGCTCGCTCAAATCGGCATCCTTATCAGCCTTAAAGTGCACATACTCCTCCAGTGCCTTTTCCAGCTCCGCCAGCTCATCATACACGCCGCTAATGCTCAGCGGCGCCGAAAGATAGCTGATGAGGCAGGCAGCACTGCGGCGCTTGGCCTGTATGCCTTCGCCCGTATCAACAACCCAATAGGG
Organism: Escherichia coli; assembly: GCA_963603005.1. Lineage (GTDB taxonomy): Bacteria > Bacillota > Negativicutes > Acidaminococcales > Acidaminococcaceae > Phascolarctobacterium_A. Next base: position 12,446 of record CAVCLW010000034.1, read on the forward strand.
ATAAACGTTGGGCAAATCACCGGTGCAGATATCCGGATAGCATTCATTGCCCATCGCCACGCCCTTGCCCGGCAGCCATTCCAAACTGCCATGCGTACCGATATGCATCATCGCATCTGCGCCCCAAATATCGCGCAGCCAATGATAAAAGCCTAAATAATGATGTGTCGGCGCGCAGTCGGGTGAATGGTAAATTTTATCAGGATCCTCGCCAAAACCGCGCGGCGGCTGCATCGTAATAAAAATGTTGCCGTTCAGCGTGCCGGGAATCAGCAGGAAATCATCATAAAAGAATACATCACCCGGTGCTTCGCCCCAATCCTGCGCCAAGCGTTGCTGTACCTTTTCCGGCAGCGTCTTATAATAATCGCGGTATGCACTGACTAAGAGCTTGGCATCAGCGTTATCAATCTGCTTTTCGCTCATGTAGTCCCTGTCATTTGTTGCACCGGCAATAAGTTCATCAATAAATTTCTGCCTGTCTGTTGGGATATGGTCAACGACATAGCCTGCATCCCGCAAATCCTGCAGCAGCAGGCGCACGCTTTCAATACTGTCTATCGCCGCACAACTGCCAATGTTGGAATTGGTCGACGGATGGTTGTGAAAAACAATAGCGATTTTCTTTTCCGCATTCGGCTTGATACGCAGCAGCGCCAGCTTTTTCGCCTTGCGCACCAGCATATTCATGCGCTCTACAATCTCCTGCGTAACCTGCTTGCCTGCCGCATCACGCTCCACTGTCGTCACCGGACAGCTATGGATAATGCCGTCAAATTCAGGCAGGCTCACGCTGTACGCCACCTCTACGGCGCTCATGCCATCAAAATTTTCGTACCATTCCTGATACGAGCGGTAAAGTGTATAGGCCTGCAGCACTGTGATATTCAGCTTCGTCAAATCATCCAATGCGCAGGCACGGATGCTGAACAAGGAAAATTTTATAGTGTTGATGAAAACATCGGCATAGCATTTGCCGTCCGCGCAAACGTACTTGCTTAAGGCTTCTTTAAAGCCGCCGCAGCCGCTGGCGGCGTCCGGCGAGCTTGTGGAGAAGAAGCATAAGGCATTGCACCCTTGCGCTTCAATTTCCCTGACTATCGCATCGGCAAAAACAGTGTTGCCCCACAGCCAGTCACTGCGGAAGAAGACAACTGCCAGCGTAGGTCTGTCTGCCTTGCAAAAATCACGGCAATATTCCTCCACATCATCATAAACCTTGCCAGCACGCGGATGGTAAATGCCATCCCACGGTAAAAGTTCGGGAGCAGGCGCATCGCAAGACACCTGCAAAAACTGCTGCGCCAGCCGCAGCCACAAATTCGTCCAGTTCTGCAGGCCGCCGAATTTGTAATAATCATTAATCTGCTTCAGCTCTTCCTCAGACAGACCGCCATGCAGTACATCCTCCGGATTGCCGGTCATCAGATAAACGTGCTTCTTTTTATTTGCCAGCAGATAGGATGAGGATTCCGACAAAAACTTGGTGCTCAAGCCTGTGCCCATCCAGGGGAAGATTACTACCTCTGCCTGCTGCAGCTGCTTTTCCATCTCCTTCGTCCATTCTGTATCACTTGGGACATACAATACCTGTCCTGCGACAGCATTGTGCGCCTGCTGCGCCAGCTTCAATGCGTCCTGCAGATAGGCTGCAGTCTGCTCCATATTGGTGAGAAATAAAATTTGCTGCATGCATTCACCTCCAAAAATATATCAATACGTATTTGCTTGCATAAAAACGAGGACGAAAAACATCGCCCTCACAATAAAATAATATTACGCTATATAGTCCTCATATAGTCAAGCACTTCGGCCTTATTTGCTAATATCCTTTAAGAAAAACTTCCTCTTCATCAGGAAATGTATCTTCATAAGCAAGATTGGCAATCTTTCTGATAGCCCAGACACAGTTTTGATTAGAGGCATACAGGTACTTGTCCTTTAAATAACAGACGTGATTATTCTTGACCGCCTCCAAATCAGCCAGCGCCGGATCATCCAAAAATTCTTTTTTATAACCATCCTTGTTATCATGCTTAAGCTCCCAGGACAGCGAAAGCAGGAAGTAATCAGGAGCGGCACGCAGCATTATTTCTTTATCCATCAGCTGACCATTGAGCACACCTATCTCTGCAGGTGCATTTTTCACACCGGCATAGTGGCACATATCATCAAAAAAAGAGCCTTTTCCGCCATAATTATGGTTCATTTTGGAAACAAGCATCACGCTTTTGGGCTTAATAGCAGCAGCTTCTGTTTTACTTTTGATATAGTCCAGCTGTTTTTGCATTTTTTGCAGCAGCTTGTCTGCATGTTCCTTTTCCCCGACAACCTGCCCAATCTCCTGAATCTGCTTTTTTATCTCTTCCACATTATTTGCATTGCTCACCACGTATACAGGTATGCCCATGCCGCGATAAGTCTGAATGCGGTTTTCACCTGTGCTCTCTCGGGCGATGATTAAATCTGGCTTGAGCGCCAAAACCTGCTCCGAAGAAAAATCATAGCGTAATTTAGTTGGTTTTTTTATTTTCTCCGGGCTGATATAAGATACTGCAGCATCATCCATTGTTGTCGAAAGTGCAACCACACGCTCTTCATCAACAAGTCCCATTAAGATATTATCCAGATTAAAATGCGTCGTCATGATGCGCTGGGGCTTTTGGGTAAATTTTATGACAGTCCCCTGCGAATCAACTACCTGATAGGCTGCTCCGCTTGTTTTTTCAACAGCCTGCTTTTGACAGCCTGCTGTGCAAAATGCCAATAGCAGCAAAAGCAGCAGCAATTTTTTCCACATTGTTTCACCTCATTTCCTTTTATATGAAAAAGCAGGACGGAATAATTCCGCCCCACTTTTTCGGGAGTGTGAGTTATGAGAAAAGTTATGTTTTATAAAATATGCTTAGAATGCATATTCCATGCCTACCAGGAAGGAACGACCGGGAGCACGCCACCATTGTCCGTCAGGATCTGTACTCCAGTTATAACGGGCATTGGAATGCTCTGCATAGAATTTATCAAAAATGTTATTTACTTTGAAATAAATCTTCGCATTCTTATTAACATTGTAATTCATAGATGCATCCCAAACAAAATAGGTTGTTGCCGGGAAGAAAGCATCAACGGCATCTGCAGATTGCGGTCCCATACGGTCAATAACGCCCTTACCTATCAGGCTGGCATTAAAGTCCTTGTTGTCATAATCAAGACCGATATCCCAAGCGCCTTTCGGTACATAGCCGTCAACATTTTTTGCACGTTGTGCTGTAGCGTCAACATTTGTATGTGTATAGCCAACATAAGTAGAGAATTGCGGTGTAAATTGTTTCTTCAGCTGTACATCCCAGCCGCGTGCTCTTTCATCACCTACATTAGTATATTTAGGAGCTACATAACCGATTCTGTCTTCGGAATAACGTTTAAAAGCATGAGCAGATAATACAAAGGTATCATCAAATTTATGATTAATACCTATTTCCTTAGTATTGCCTGTTTCCGGTTTAATATTCGGGTTACCATATTTAGCACTATACAGATTTGTAGGAGAAGGCGGAATGAAATACTCGCTGTAGCTTACATAGACATTGGTTCTGTCTTTATTAAAGGTATAGCCCAAGTTAGCACTGGGAGTAGTGTGCTTGCCAAAGCCGGAGTTATTATCATGACGCACGCCGGCAGTCAGCTTCAGCTGGTCAGTAATATCAAACTGATCCTGCAGGAAGAAGGCTCTGTTCATCAGCTTCTTGCCGTTAAAGGTAATAACCTTATCGTGGCTAAACTCAAAGCCTGCAGTCAGCAAATGATTACCTAATTTTGTAGACAGTTGGTCAGTAATACGTTTGGTATTGGTTTTGGTCTTGTAACCATTAAAATCAGTATCATTATCCAGATTTACGAAAGATAAAACATTCGTAGTATTGCCATCAAAATCACTGTTCAAAATAAATTTATAGTTTTGATTGTCTACTTTACCATTCTTCAAAGCCGGCTCCCACAAAGCAGTATATTTATAATCTGCTTTATAAGAATCATAAGTAGCTGTCAGCTCATGCTTATCGCTCAGTTTTTTAGTTATTTTGAAATTAGTGCTTGTAGACTTGGATGAAGACGGAGTGGTTACACCGTCACCATCTTTGAAATCGCCACTGAGGTTTCTGCTTACGTTAGCATCCCATGACCAGTCTTTTTCTTTGCCGGACTGTCCCATATAGTAGTTGGTTACGCTATTACTGCCGCCGTCTACACGGAAATAAGTAGAAATTTTGTCCGGTTTTTTGGTGATAATATTGATAACGCCGCCCTTAGCATCAGAACCGTAAAGAGTAGAAGCAGAACCCTTCAGTACCTCAATACGTTCAACATTGTCCATGTTTTTGAGCATTACTGCAGAAACGCGATTGCTTACATTGTTAATCTTAACGCCATCTACCAAAACAACGATTTCATCAGCGCCGTTGATTTTCAAAGCATTGCTGTTATCATAGCCTGCAGGAGCATAGTTACCGATATAGACACCGGGAACCATGCGCAATGCTTCAGATAAATCACTATAATGTCTTTCTTTGATTTCCTTGCTTGTAATGACACTGACATTGGCATTTGCTTTAAATGCTTCTACCGGAGTTCTTGTTGCCGTAACAACCATAGTATCCAAAAAATATTCCGGAGTGTTTTCAGCAGCAAACGCTGTTGTACCCCATACTACACTTGTACTCATAAGTGCAGACATCAATACCGCGTTACTCAATACCTTTACTTTGTTCATTGTTGATTTTCAATCCTTTCATAATCATCGGTTTAGTTTTTGTTCACGTACAAACACAGCTAGTCTTTCATAGTCCTGTGCTATCTATTGAAACATGAATCATCATAAACGATATAGCAATCATATAGTCAAGTATTTTTATTTTATTCTTTTTCTTTCTAAGAGCAATTCCGCTTTTATATTAAAAAGCAGGACAGAATAAATCCGTCCTGCCTGGCATTGCATACTACATTATTGTTTTCTCACATACCTCTGCTTGGAACTTTTAGGCTTATCCGGCAGCGTCAAAGCAATTTTGCCGTCATCAATCAACGGCTGTACAATTTTCGACATGGAATAATAGCGCGAAAAGCCCAGAAAAGTAATAATCTCTTGTCTGGAGCGCGGCACTGCGCAGAATGCCAACAATCGTTCTTCAATGCTGTCCGCCTGATTGCTACTATATTGCACCTGTTCCTCATGTACAGCGCCAACGCCAGAAGCAGGCATATCATACACCTGGGCAATTTTACTCTTAAAGGTAACTACAAACTCGCCATGACGTACAGCAAAAACCGGCGGCGGCAGCTGCGCCTTTTCCAGCTCGTGATAAATAGTCGGAATGCCGCTGTAACGGTTTTCGGTAACATGCAGCAGCTCCAAAATATTCGCCAGCGCACTGTTGCGCGTATCCGGACGCACCTTGCCCAAAGCATCAAGCGTCAGCTTGCCATACAAACCACCACTGGAAATAAGCTCCAGACGATTACGATATATTTCCAAACGCACAGGCACGTTTTCCGAGTGAATACTATAATCCCGGTGCACCAAAGCATTAAGAATCGCCTCACGCACTGCCTTTAAAGGATACTCATCTCTGTCTGCACGCTTGCCCTTATCATCAATAATCGTACTGTGACGACTGTTGCGGTTCACAAAATCAACTGCCTCGTCCACCATTTCATCTATCGTTCCGGTAATCCGCTCATTGTCAATAAAGCGCTCGCCCTGCAAGCCGGGCTCGCCCATTTCATTCCCCGGCAAAGCAACTGCCGTAATGCACAGCTGCGGAAAAGCTCCTTGCGGATATTTGGAAAAGCACAGCTCCCCTGCTAGCGTCGGCTGTCCGTTTACCGTAACACCCATCAGCTCCAGGATTTCTTCATCACTGACATGCTTAGCAAGATTTTTGCGGTCCTTTTTGACTGCTTGCAAAAACGCTGCCAGCTTTTCTTCATCAAAAAAGCTTCTGCGTGCACCCGTTGCTTCGCGAATATCGTCGCGAATGCGTTTGCGAAAGGCATCATAGCTGTAAATCTCATATTCACTCATTGGCTCATCGGCATCACCAACACGGATATAAGCGCCTTTTAATCTGCCTGTACCACGATAAAAACAAGGCCTTTCCGCAACATCTATCCCCGGAATCTCTACCGAAACTACAACCTTGTCATCTATTTCACAAACAGTAAATAAAGCACGCACGCAAGGTGACATCTGATTACACTGTTCCGTTACCTTTTTCTGCAAATCCTGCGCATCATAAACACCGACAACCTCAAAGCCTTTGCTTTCATCTATGCCGAACACGATAACGCCGCCCTCGTCCTGATTAGCAAAACTCGACAATGTATCGTATAAACGTGTAGGACAGCCCTTATTGGCAGATTTAAGTTCTACTGTTTGCATTTCGCATTGCAGGCGTTGTATCTTGTCAACAAGCTTGCGTAAGTCTTCAGTTTGCATACTTTTTCTTCCTTTCCGTTGCTACTTATCTATAGTTTAGCAACTTTTTGGCAACTAGTCAATAAGCTTGGCAACTATTTTAGCAACTGTTGCAAAGAAAAAAATCGGCAAGCAGCATTGCACCGCTCACCGACGACATTGATAATTTTATTTACCATATACAGCGTTCGCCAAATCCTCCACAGCGTTGACAATATACTGCGATACACTCAGCACATGCTTGGCCGGCACTGTATAAACCCTTTTGTTTTTCACGGCATCCGTAGTCAGATAACCGGGATTGTTCAACAGCTCCTCCTCCATCTGCTTCGGATCATGCTGACCATCATAATTCCAGCCTGCAAGCAAAAATACATCCGGGTTCAGCTGAACCACTGCCTCCTGATTGACAAAGCCTGCCTTATCATAATGCAGCTCATCCAAGGCATTGCGTACCTGAGCATATTTGCAGACATCGTTAAACGAAGCCTGCGGACTATAATAAGCGCCATTGCTGCGGATGAAAACCAGGCGCTTCTGCTTTTCCTTCGGAATGGTACCTATCTTTTCCTGCACCTTCTTCAAATGCTCATCCATAGCAGTAACCATCATTTCGCCACGTTCCTTTTCGCCTACAGCCTCAGCTAAAAAGCGTATGCACTGGCGCACATCCTCCATACTTTTGGGTGTTCTGTAAACATAAATCTGCAGATTCATGTCGCGCAGCGACTGAATTACCTCCGGCTTAACGAAATCCGGTATCAAGATCAAATCGGGGTGCAGCGCCATGATGGCCTCCGAGCTTTGGCCATCCACTCTGCTGCCCACACTCTGCGCCCGCTCCACAACATTTGATATCCCCGGGTCATCCACCAGCCGCGAAAAGGCAGTAATGCGACTGGCTGGTACAAGGTCAATAAGAATTTCATCTGTACTGATGGACATCGATATTATGCGCTGTGGTTTTTCTTTAAAATACAGCTTGTGCCCCTGTGAATCTGTAACCGTATAGGCAGTAGCACTGTCCGATTTTTGTGCATCATCACTGCTGCAGCCTGCAACTATTAAAAGCAGACTCAGGCACAGCAGCAGCGCTGTTATTAGCTTTTGGTATTTTTGTTTTAGCATATTTTCCTCATCCTTTGTGTTTTCCTCAGTATAGCTATTATAGCACGCTCGGCGGACTTAAACACTAGCAAATTATAGCAGTTTGGCATATGAAAAAGGCAGAACAGATTTTGCTCTGATCTGCCTTTTTCAATGGAGTTAAGTGTATATGAATAAGGTGGGGCTAATTAGAAGGTGTATTCTACACCAACTTCAAAATTTCTGCCCGGTGCAGAATACCAGGAAGTACCTGTTTCAGGCAGCAGGCAAGCTCTTTGCTCAGTATAAAGTCTGTCAAAAAGGTTATTGCACTTTGCGTAAATATTGATAACCTTCGACGGTTTATAGTTCATGCCAAGGTCAAATACCCAATATGTATGATAGGAGCTTGCTTCTGCAGAGGTGTTGTCGCCATAAGTCTTGGCAAAGCCGCCTTGCTTTGCGATAGTGCCACGAGCAGCAAGATTTGCACTAAATTTTTCCAGATCATAGCCTACACCAATGTTCCATGCACTACGCGGAACCCTGCCATCACTGTTCGGGTTTTTATTAGGAGCAGTCGGTTTAATATATGTATAGGTATAGCCAACATTAGCAGACAAGTGACTGTCAAAGGCTTTGCGTACCTGAATATCAAATCCAGTAGCAGTTTCTTCACCGGAGTTCAAATATTTCTTAGTACCAGAATCATAGTTAATGGTATCCTTCATATCGCGTCTGAAAACGTGCATGCTACTTACAAAGGTCGGATCAAAACGATAGTTTAAACCACCCTCAAACGCAGAACCTGTTTCAGGATTCAAGTCCGGAGTACCATATTGGCCATATAATTGAGACGGATAAGGAGCTACAAAGAATTTTTTAAAGCCCAGATAATAGTTCAGCTTATCATTAGGAGTATTGCCTAAAACAATGCTCGGCAACCATTTAGAGCCATAGTTGGAATCATCATTATAACGCACGCCATAGGATAAGCTCCATGTATCAGTTAAAGCAAACTCGTCATTAATATAGATCGCTTTATTTGTAGTACTCTTATCGCTGTATTTACTGGAAGCACTAGTCATGTAATTATCAACTTTATCTTTATACCATTCAAAGCCACCAACAATCGTATGCTTATCATTAGCCTTTACAGTAATCTGATCACTTAAGCCCATAGCGGTGTAATGATAAATGTACGGCTGAATTGCAGCGGTTGGCTTACCAGGATTCTTCCAGGTAATTTCATCAGCAGCGTGTTTATTTCTGTATAACGCCAGCTGATTAGTAACCTTGTCACTCATCTTTTGTGTATAAACAATATTCAGTTTGCTATTATTTTTAGTGCCGGTATTATACTGATTATTTACTTTGTTCATCGCTACTGTGTTCCAGCCACCGGTAGGACGCAGATAATCAGCATCATAAGTCTGATAGGTTACGCTAATATCCGCATTGTCATTGAATTTCTTGCCAATCTTGTACATATTGGTTTCAGAATTCAAATGTTCAGGGATTTCTCTGCCCCAACCATCCTTAAAGTTGCCGGAAATCTTTTTTTGTAAGGACAAATCCCAATAGAAGCCATTAGCATTGCCTCTATGAGTCAAATTATAGCGCTCCTTGCCAAAACTGCCTGTTGCTGCTGACAATTTGGTAGATACGCCATTTTCAGTAGCTTTTCTTGTAATAATATTAATAACACCGCCAGCTGCGTCAGCACCATATAAGGTAGAAGCGGAGCTTTTTAAAACCTCTATGCGCTCAATGGAATCCATATTAGATAACTCAGATGTAGCCATTTTGCCGTAGGTGCTGGAGCTGCCATTGATATTTGCACGTACGCCATCAATCAAAACTACAACCTTATCACTGCCATTTAAGATTAAGCTGTTCGAGCTATATACTTCACCGGTATTACCATAACCGGCAATAGTAACGCCCGGAATATCTCTTAATGCATCTTGAACATTAGAATAATGATTTTTTTCAATAGTATCTCTGGTAACTACGCTAATATTTGCATTAGCCTTGAACTCCTCTACCGGTGTTCTGGTCGCAGTTACAACCAATTCGCCAAGCAAATATTCCGGTGTTTCATCAGCAGCTAACGCAGTCCCCCCCCAGAGCACGCTTGTGCTCATGAGCATTGACATCAAAATAGCGTTACTCAAAACTTTTGCATTTTTCATTTACTCATACATCCTTTCAAAAAACATTTAGTTTTAAAACAGCTAATCTTTCATAGTCCTGTTCTATTACCAAACTCGTACTATTTTAAACTATATACTGTTCATACAGTCAAGGAAATTTTTTACTCTTCCCGCTCTTCCAGCTCTCCCTCCATCGATAAAAACAGCTCCTGCAAGGCCTGCTTCGTTTGCGGCTTCGCCTGCCACATACCACGCTGCTCCGCCTCCAGCAAAACTTCCGTAATACGGTGCAACGCCCACGGATTTACCTCCTGCATCCATTGCTGCATATCCTTATCCAAGGCATACTTAGCCGCATACTTTTCATACATCCAATCTTCCATAATATCGCTGGTTGCATCCCACTGGTAGCTTACGGCAACATACGTTGCCAAATCGCCGGCACCCTTATAGCCATGCTTTTTCATACCTGCAATATATTTGGGATTCATCGCCTCGCCACGGAACCAGCGCTTCAGCTCTTCCGTAAGGCTGCGCAGCTGCACCTTGCTCCGGTCCGAGCTGTCGCTGACGTAATTGCGTGGCATGCTTCCCTTATAGCTTCGCACTGCTGCAATCATGCCGCCGCGATAATTATTATAATCATCGCCGCTGAGCATGGATGATTCCCTGTGGTCAACATTCTGCACCGTAATATCTATCTGTGCCATACGCCTTTTAAAGACCTCCGGCATATAGGTGCCTTCACTGCCCTCGCCGTAAGCATGCGCTCCCCATCTGGTATACACTGCGGCAATATCATCAATCGTTTCCCAATTTTTCGCTTCTAAAACAGCACCTGTACCGGCGCCATGTGCTCCCGGAGGGTCGCCGAACACGCGATACGAAGCCTGTCGCCAGGCCGCCTGCTTATCCAAGCCTGACTTTTCCAGCTCGCCTGCTTCCTCCAGTACATGCTTACGCACAAAGTTCAGCTCCGTCGGCTCATCCAACGATGCTATCCTTTGCGCAGCATCATCCAGCCAGATAACGCTTCCGGGCATACTGTCCCTAAAGAGACCGCTGATGCGTCCTGTTACGTCCACGCGCGGACGCTGCAGCTCCTCCAGAGGAATTACCTCTAAGTCAACAACTCGTTGGCTTCCCGGTTGCCACACAGGACGTAAGCCCATCAGATATAAAAATTCGGCAACACATTGTCCGTGATTGCGCAAATTACTCGTAGCCCACAAAATTATGCCGACGCTTTCCGGATAACGTCCTTCTTCTTCGATAAATCTGCCGATAACATCCTCGGCCATCTGCTTGCCGATTTCCCAGGCAGGCTTCGTCGGCAGGCAGCGCGGGTCAATGCTGTAAAAGTTACGTCCCGTAGGCAGCAAATCAGCGCCGCCGCTTGTAGGCGCACCACTGGGACAAGGGTCAATATATTGGCCGTTTAATGCGTTTAAGGTATTTTCCTGCTCCAAGGTTGTCAACAGCAGACTTGGTGCAATATGCTCGCAGATATACGTCAGAGATTGCAGCAGCTTAGCCCGCATTTCCCCCTGTAAAGCGTTCGCCCAGGATAAGCTGAATACTTCTTTAATTTTAGCAGCATCAAAGGAATTTTTTTGCAAAATCAAGATAGCTTCTCTTGCCTGCTCGCGTATTTTATCCAAAAGCATACCATAGGTCATGCTGCCATCTGCCAGCATCTGCTCGCTGTGCTCCATCAGCTCATAGTAATCATGACTATGCATAGCAGCAAGGTTTTTCATCAGCGACGGCACCTTGCCGTTATCCAGCTTCGTCAACGCCAGCAAATACTCTACCAGTTCATCTCCCTTCGGAGGCACGCCCAAAACGTGCAGTCCTGTACTAATCTGCATATTCTTTAAATCCGTAATAAAGTTATGCAGCTTACCGATATAATCATCAAAATCCACTGCTTCGCTTTCCGGAACATCCTCATCAAGATTACATTCTGCTGCTTTGCTGCGAATCATTTCCTTAATGCTGTCCATGCCTGCGGCAGCAGCATCATCATTTTTAAAATGACAATATTCCTCCAACAGATTTTCCAAATCTGCTAATTCTTCGTAGGTACCGGAAACACTCATCGGCGCAGATAAATAGCTTATCAGGCAGGCAGCACTGCGGCGCTTGGCCTGAATGCCTTCGCCGGTACAGGTAATCCAATAGGGATAGATGTTAGGAATATCACCGGTGCAGATATCGGGATAGCAGGCATTGCTCATAGCATTACCCTTTCCCGGCAGCCATTCCAGATTACCGTGCGTCCCCACGTGAATCATAGCATCTGCTCCCCAGATATCACGTAGCCAATGATAAAAGCCAAGATAGTGATGTGTCGGTGCGCAATCCGGTGAATGGTAAATTTTGCCCGGGTCATCGCCAAAACCGCGCGGAGGCTGAACCGTAATAAAAACATTGCCGTTAAGCATACCGGGGACAATCAGCACATCGCCGTAGCGGAAAACCTCTCCCGGCGCTTCGCCCCAGTCACGCAAAAGCTGCTCCTGTGTTTTTGCCGGAAGCTGCTCATAAAAGCTCGCATAATCCAGCTTTGCCAGCTTACCGTCAGCCGTTTCCAGTAGCGCTTCCGAAATAAAGCGTCTGTCATTGGTAGCATGCGCCGTAATATCATTAATAAAGCTCTGACTGTCTGGCGGCAGATTATCCAACCTGTAGCCCTGCTTTTGCATTTCCTCCAACAGCAGGCGTACGCTTTCAATCGAATCCAGACTGGCGGCGCTGCCGATATTGGAATTTGTCGGCGGATAATTATGAAAAACTATCGCTATTTTTTTATCACAAGGCTTTTTATAACGCAGAGCTGCCAGCTTGCGCGCCTTTCTTGCCAGCATATCAATGCGGTCTGCAAGCGGCATGCGGTAATGTGTACCGTCCTCACGTTCCTCATTGGTGGAAACCGGCACAGAATGCAGAGCTCCGTCAAATTCAGGCATGCACACAGCATAGGAAACCTCATTTGGTGTCAGCCCGACCATGCTCTGCTGCCACCACTTATAAGGCATATAGGTATTTACTATCTGCAGCACAGGAACTCCCAACTGCTGCAAATCCTGCAGCTTCAAAAAGCCTGTTACTGTCAACGAAAAAACAAACGGATTTATCAGCACATCAATACAAGGCCGGCCGTTTTTATAGAAAAATCTTTCAAATGCTGTTGCCAAACTTACCGCACCGCTCTTTTCGTTCGGCATCGTGGTACTGAACACAGCAATAACATTACAGTTTTGTGCTTCTAGCGCCTTGATAATCTCATTTTGATATGCAAGGCGTCGCCAAAGCCAATCCTCACGCGAAAAGATAAAACCCACGGTAAGCTTGCTGCTGTCATAATGTTTTGCCAGATATTCATCAAGCTCAACAAACTCATGCTTAAATTCAGGATGATAGATTCCGCACCAGGGCAGCTGCTCCGGCAGCTTATAGACTACATTTTCCGTTGTAAAAGCAGCGACAAGATACAAGCACAGATTCTGATAATTCTTCAGCCCACCGCAGGCCAGATATTGCTTCAGCAGGCTTTTTTGCTCCTCCTGCAGGCCGTAATCCATCTTATCGTCACCGGGGTCAATGATATCAAAAAGATGGCACTGCTTTCGCCGCTGTAAAAAGGCAGAGGCTTTTTTCAGATAATCACAGCTTAAGCCGGTTCCCATCCAGGTGCAAAAGAAAAAGTCTGCGCCCTCAAGCTTTTGCTGCCAATAACCATTCCACTGCTCACTGTCATTAATTTGGATTACTTCGACAGCAGCGCTGATTTTTTCGCTGTCTATCGTATTTAACGCATCACGCATACCAACATAATGGGATTCCATGTTGGTCACAAAAATGATTTCTGCCATCTCCTGCTCCTCTCAGCTTACTTAAAATATTCAGGATATACCAGCTTATCAATTGCCAAAACACTGTCGGCAACATATTGGCTCACGCAATACATATCCTGACCGGGCAGCGTTACCAGATTTTTATTTTGAATTGCTTTTACGGTTTGCAAGGACTTATCATTGAGCAATTCCTTTTCTGTTTCCAGTGTATGCGTAGGCGCACCGTTCCATCCCGGCATAATAATGACATCAGGATCAGATTGGACAATAAATTCCTTGGAAACAGTGGTATTCTGCCCTGTCTGCAATTGCTCCATACAGTTATCAACCTGCGCATATTTGCAGATGTCGGCAAAAAGCGAGCCCTTAGTGCCAATCACACCATGACCTGACATCACAACAACCTTTTTCTGCTGTTTGATGTTGGCAGCCTTGATAACAGCTTGCGCCTTGGCGATTTTGGCATCATATTCCTTAATCATCGCTTCTCCCTGCTGCTTAGCATCAACAACATCGGCAATCTCGCGAATCGCTTTTTTTATATCCTCTACCGTATATGGTGTTTTATAAACATAGACGCTGATGCCCATATCGCGGATAGTCTGAATGCTGTCCGGCGTCCACCAGTCGCCCAAAATGACAATGTCCGGCTTTAAGGCCATGATACGCTCTACGCTTGGCGTTCCCTTGATACGCTCCTTGACCGCCTTGCTTTTTTCCACTACATGCGAAATCCCGGCATCATCACAAAGATAGCTTACAGAAGCTATGCGCTCCGGCTCCACCAGGCCGAGCAGAATTTCATCGCAGCTAATAGAAAAGGAAACTATGCGCGTTGGATGCGCAGGCACCTTTACCTCATAGCCCTTAGCATCCTTAACAACTCTCGTTCCGTTACCCTCCGGCTTATCATTGCCGCAGCCCAGGCACGAGCAGCAGGCGATTACTACGCACAAAAATAATACTACTAGTTTTTTCACTGTCATTCACCTTTAATCTCCGTCAAATTTATTATTACAAATTCTGTAGACAAAACCTGTTTCTTTTCTTCATCAAAATCTATAATCAGCACTGCCTCGCGTCCTTCATAGGTAAAAAGCTCTTCGCCGTTACAAAGGACAGCACTTTGCGCACGGCTGCAGTCCATGCCTTCCGTCCCCGTCTGATTGCAGATAAGCACCGGTATACCGTTAGCTGAACGGCTCAAACGCTTCCACGCCTCCTCCGGCGGTCCTGCATGTCCTCCCGGCGGCCAGGCAGCAACAACTACAGCAAGCTCTGCTCCCTGCTCGGCAATTTTTTCTCCATGCTCGGCAAAATACGCATCTGCACATACCATAACACCGGTATTAACACCTTCTAAATTCCAAACCTCAAACTTTTCTCCGGGATGTGCCCAGTTTTCTGTTATCCACGGCACAACCTTTGTTTTATCGTGACGATTGTAATATGTTCCGTCTTTTGAAATAACAACACAGCTGTTATGCGGTGTTTTTTCATCAACAAAGCCGCAGCCTAAAAACAACCTTTGCTTGTATTGTCTGCAAGCCTCCATAAATTCCTGCAAAAGCTTATTCTGCAGCGACGCAAGCTGAAACTGCTTATCGCTGCGCATCATATAATAACCCTGCAACGCCATTTCCGGCGTCAGCACCCAGCTTGCGCCCTGCTGTGCCGCCAGCTTCATTCCCTGTAAAATTTTCTTTGCATTATCTGCCTGCGGTCCGCAGCAATATGCAAAATGCAAAAAGGCTATTTTCAAAATTCAGCACCCCGCTCCGAAAATGTCTGTATATAGGTGTGGTGGCATAAGCTTTATGTGCCTATGCCACCACTAGTGTATGAGAAAAAAGATTAAGCTATTAGAAGGTGTATTCTACGCCTGCAACAAAGTTGCGGCCCGGTTGTGAATACCAGCCATCGCCGCCAGGATTACGCATATCATATGTCATATCCGTATACATGCGGTCAAAGATATTGTTCAGCTTGAAGAATACGTTCATGCCTTTAACAGGCTTATAGTTCAAAGCAAGGTTTGCAGTCCAGATGCTCTTATAGGTATCTAAAACCTGTGCCTCATTAGATTTACTGCCGGGACGGTCTACAATACCTTTAATATTCAGGCTGCCGTTAAATTTAACATCATCATAGTTAAATGTCAAATCATATTGACCTTTAGGAATGTAGCCATTACGGTTAGGATTAACAGCTGCAGAGGTTGCAGGAATATATGTATGTGTATACGCAGCAGTTGCGCTGAAGTGATCATCAAAAGCTTTTGTCAGCTGAACATCCCAGCCCTTAATGGTTTCTGCACCTGCATTATAATACTTCCATGTAGCACTATTGAAGCCGATAAGATTATCGGAATCCGTACGGAAGTAATGTGCGGAGAAGGTTGTCTTGTCATCAATACGTGTATTAAGACCGATTTCCTTGGTTTCGCCCTCTTCCGGATTCAGCTTTTCACTGCCATAGAACGGGTTGTACAGCTCATACATATACGGAGCGCGGAAGAATTCCTTGTAAGAAACGTACATGTTGGTCATGTCGTTAAATTTATAGGAAAGCACGCCGCTGCCTGTGGTCTTGTTGCCATATTCGGAATGCTTGGAGAAACGAACACCCGGAGTGAATCCCCAGGCGCCAAACTGCATCTGATCCTGAATAAAGAAAGCCTTGTTATCTACAGTACCGGTCATGTTAGGCGTATACTGATCCTGGTATTTGTTCATAGCATCTTTATAGTAATCATAACCACCGACGATGATGTGATTACCGTTTGCGTAGGTCAGCTGATCCGAGAACCCCCAGGTTTTTTCACGCATCAGCCACAGGGAAGCCGGATGATTTGTATCATCATCCAAGTCTGATGTACGGGAGAAATAGGTCAGTCTGTTGCTCAGCTTATCGTTGAATTTATAATCAAATGCAACAGTATATTTTGTATTGTCTTTTTTACCATCAGTCATACCACCGGTAAAAATAGTCGGCCCCATCATGGATGAAGCTGTTTCCGGTCTGCCGTAATCCAGCTTGTAGCGGGAATAGGAAACATTGATATCAGCTTTATCGTCAAATTTTTGTCCCAGCTTTACGCCATAGCTCTTGCTGTCGATTTTGTTGGGAGTAGAATTGCCATGACCATCCTTATAGTTATCCATTTTATCTGTCTGGCCGTTTACAGTCCAATAGAAGCCGCCTTTAGTCATACCTTCGTTATAAACATTATAGGTTTTCTTGCCATAGCTACCCCAAGCACCGGAAATTTTAGTAGTAGCGCCGCCTGCTTTAGGCTTACGGGTGATAATATTGATTACACCGCCGACAGCGTCACTGCCATAAAGAGTAGAAGCGGAGCCCTTCAGTACCTCAATACGTTCAATATTATCCATATTGCTTACTTCGGAAGGTTGGAATACGCTGAATGTAGAACCATTGGTGTTCGCTCTCTGTCCGTCAACTAAAACAAGAACATGGCTGGTGCCGTTAACATATAAATAGTCGGCAGAATAGTTAGCACCGGTAGCACTATAGTTTTGGATAGCAACACCGGGAACAGCACGCAGTGCGTCACTTACAGTCTGGTAATGCTTTTCTTCGATATCCTTGCGGGTAACGACATTTACGTTAGCATTCGCTTCAAAATTGCTTTCTTCCAATCTGCTGGCAGTAACAACCATTTGGTCAAGATTAAATTCGCTGATTTTTTCTTCAGCGAATGCACCTTGAGCACTGCCGGCACAAATACCGGTTATCAGCATACACATCAATAAACCTTTAGAACTTTTCTTCACAAATAACACCTCATCTTCAAATTCAACAGAGCTACTCTTGACAAAAACTATGACAAGCATTTTAATTATATATAGAATCGTAAATTGCAAGAACAAGTTGCACATTTTTCCTAATCAAATAGCATAAATTTCA
>CAVCLW010000035.1:0-29113 GCA_963603005.1 Escherichia coli
ATATTATCTGTACAAAAAATACCCCCTCTGTGTCTAAAATAAGTTTACCACTTCACATCGCCGTAGGCGATGACTGAGGGTTGTGCTCTGCAATATATTAATTGCTTGCGTGGGCTTTTAGTTTAACTTTCTTGCCTGCCCCTTGGGGAAGGTGCCGAGCGAAGCGAGGCGGAAGGGGGCTGTGCGTTGCAATTGATATATCGTGTTGCAACCCTTCCGTCTGCTCGCTAAAGCTCGCATCCACCTTCCCTTTCAGGGAAGATATATTAGACCTGCGGAAGACTAAACTTCGCAAATCTACTTAATTTTATATGCTCCCTGCGTCGCAAGCGACATTAGCACGACCGACAGTTTCTCGCGGCGCGTAGCTTACGATAAACTGGGTCTTAGCGTCAAGGGAGCTGGCATCGCCGCAGGCGATGACTGAGGGTTGTCTTTAAATTTTTTTGAGGTAAAAAATATGCCAAAAGATACAGATTTAGAAATTCAGGCGGAAGCAAAGTTTGCCGTGCTGCAGCAGGAGCTGCGGCGCTTGGGCAGTGTGCTGGTTGCGTTCAGCGGTGGCGTTGATTCGACGTTTTTGCTGCAGGCGGCGCATTTGACTCTTGGCGATAAGGCGCTTGCGGTTACGGCGCGTTCCGGCGTTGTGCCGCAGCGTGATATAGCAGAGGCAGAGGAGTTCTGTCGGAAGCAGGGAATCCGTCATCTTTACTTTGATTTTGATGAGCTGCAGGTGCCGGGGTTTGCCGAAAATCCGCCGGACCGCTGCTATATCTGCAAAAAAACGCTGTTCAGTAATTTCTTGCGCATTGCACAGGAAAACGGTGCTGTGCTTTGCGAGGGTTCGAATATGGACGACCTGGGCGATTACCGCCCTGGTCTGAAGGCTTTGGCGGAGCTTGAGGTGCAGAGTCCTTTGCGCGCTGCGCAGCTGACGAAGGCAGAAATTCGCCTGCTGTCGCACAAGCTGCAGCTTCCTACCTGGGATAAGCCTTCGTTCGCCTGCCTTGCATCGCGCTTTGTTTACGGCGAGCGCATTACGGCGCAGAAGCTGGCGGCAGTGGATAAGGCAGAGCAGCTTTTATGGGAGCTTGGCTTTAAGCAGTTCCGCGTGCGTGTGCATGGCAATCTGGCGCGTATTGAGCTGCTGCCACAGCAGCTGGAGCTGGCGTTGGCGGAGCCTATACGTACTACAATTTACAATGGCGTGAAGGCTGCAGGCTTTGCTTATGTGGCGCTTGATTTGCAGGGATACCGCACTGGCAGTATGAATGAAACGCTAAAGCAGGATTAATTATATTTACAGCGAATTTTACTAGTAGTCTATGACGATTACGCAGAATAGAGTCAGGAGGAAAATTATGAAAAGCTTATATTTGGAATGTAATGCCGGCATCAGCGGCGATATGCTGGTAGCAGCACTTTTGGATTTAGGCGCGGATAAGGAGGCACTGGATAAGGCTCTGCAGAGTATTCCTGCGAAGGGCTTTGAGTATAAAATCAGCAGAGTGTCTAAGGCAGGCGTTGACTGCTGCGATTTTGATGTTATTTTGGACGAGGAGCATGCTAACCATGACCACGATATGGCCTTTTTGCATGGCAACGGCGATGCTGTAGTGCATAGCCATGAGCATGAACATCATCATGAGCACGAACACGAACATCATCATGACCATGACCATGAGCACGAGCATGAACATCATCATGACCACGACCATGAACATGAGCACAGCCATGTGCCGCATGAGCATCATCATCACCATGAGCACCGCGGTCTGCAGGAGGTTATTGCGATTATTGATGCTACGGATATGAGTGCTGCAGCCAAGGAATTGGCGCTGAAGATTTTTGATATTATTGCGGATGCTGAGGCAAAGGCGCATGCTGTGGAGAAGAATGCAGTGCATTTCCATGAGGTTGGCGCGATTGATTCCATCGTTGATATTGTGGCGATTGCTGTGTGTGCCGACAGCCTAGGCGCTGAAAACGTAATTGTGCCGGAGCTGTGCGAGGGACGCGGTACTGTCCGCTGCCAGCATGGCGTGCTGCCGGTGCCTGTTCCTGCAACGGCCAATATTATGCAGCGCTTTGGCTTTAATGTACGCTTGCTGCCGGTGCAGGGCGAGTTTGTTACACCGACCGGTGCTGCTGCCGCTGCTGCGCTGATGACTACGGACGAGCTGCCGCAGAGCTTTAAGATTCTGGGCATTGGTCTGGGAGCAGGCAAGCGTCAGTATGAGCGCCCCAGCATTTTGCGTGCGCTGATGATTGAGGATAACGCGCAAAAAAAAACTCTGTAAATAGCAATGCTTTGCAGACAGATTGCATCTGCCAGCTGCAGTCTGATATTGATGACTGCAGCGGCGAGCTTTTGGGTTACACGCTGGAGCGCCTGCTGGCGGCAGGAGCGTTGGATGCTCATTATCAGCCGGTGTTTATGAAGAAGAGCCGTCCGGCGTGGGAGCTTACTGTTATCTGCCGCGAGGAGAACAGAGCGAAGCTGGAAGCGCTGATTTTTGCGGAAACGACAACAATCGGCATCCGTCGTGCGCGCATGGAGCGCACTGTGCTGCCGCGTCGCAGGGATGTGGTGCACACTGCTTACGGTGATGTAGCGGTGAAGCGCTGCCTGCTGGACAGCGGCGAACGCTGTTATGTGGAATATGACAGCGCTACCAAACTGGCGCAGGAGCAGGGGGTGCCGCTGCAGGATATCTATCTGGCGGCACAGCTGACGCAAAAAAACATAAATTAGCCACAAAAGTGTGGTATAATATCTCCATAATACGTCAGAGAATGGAGAAAAAATGACTAATGTTTTCGATTTGATAGAAGAATTTTATACACAGGATGAAGAATGGAATTCGGTATTGCAGCAAGCCTGTGCTGAAGATTTCCTGCGCTATAAAACATGGCAGGGAGCCAAGGATGGCGAGCTGGTCAAGATTTGGGATTATATTACGGTTCTTTGTATTTACCTTGGCAATTCCGAGAACTTTCTCGGTGATATGTCGCGTGAGGATTTTATTGACTGCGTAGGCTGGTGCTGCCGCAATGTTTCCGGCTTCCCGGCAACGGAGAGCAACATAGCACATTTCCTGGATGTTATGCAGGAGTTTTATGCATATATGAAAAAGAAACGCATTATTACCCGTGATAACGCGCCTGCCGAAGCCAAAGCAAAGCTGCTGGTTGACGGAAAACTGCAGATTGTCGGCAAGGATGGCAGCTTTTTGCCTGGGCATGACCGTTACAATCTGTATTCTACACCGGATTTGCCGACGAAGGTGTATCTGAACATCGGCGAGAGAATGCAGAATTTGCTGGATGATGTGCAAAGCTACTATACGCAGAAGCAGTTCCGGCGTGATTTGGAGCGGGCCGATTTTCTCTTCGGCGGTATTTTTCAGAACGGTACTGTTCAGGAAAAGCCGGGCACGGAGGAATATTCACAGACCTTCTGGGATTATTTTCTCTTTGACTATCGTCTGCTTGAAGATGACAAAACGCCTCTGCAGCATTACCGTGATGTAATTTGCCGTGATGCTTCCGAGATGGATACCTCCGTTGATATTTTGAATGAGCTGATTAAGGCAAAGCTGGTTCTCTTTGATGTGCAAAGACGCACGGAGGAGGGAATGTATGTCTGCAGAAATATTTTCACCAATGAAAAATATACGCTGATGCTGCCGGTAGATGATAATATTGACACAGAAGGCTATATTTTCATGGGCCATATTTTTTATGAAAATACTATGGTGATGAACTTCCTGCGCGGACTGGTGATGTCGCAGACCTCGCGTAAGCGCTTTTTCGAGGTTGTCAGTGCGGCGAAAGACTGGTTTGCTGTGCGCCAAAGCGGCGAGATGAGCTGGGAGGAGTTCATCAACCGTAATCCGATGTTCGTACGCCATGTTTCTGTTTTGTATGCAATCTATGTGCGTATGGAGGGCTTTAATTTCAGTACGCAGATAAGTGATTATCAGCCTGCGGCGCTGCTTAAGGACAAGACCTCGGCAATGCTGGAATCTCTTAGAGGAACAGGCCTTTTTTCTGCCTATGATATACAGCTGATGCGTACCATGTGGAGCGATTTTATGCTTCGTAGCAATGCTTTGCCTGATAATACAGACGCTGATTTTGAGCATTGGACGGCAGCGGTTATGTACTGCTTTGTGAAGCTGAATGATGTTTATACCTTTACGGAAAAGCAGGTTTTTGCTATGTGCCGTGCTACCGACCATGCAAAGCTGAAGCAGATGATAGATATGCTAAATGAAACCTTGCAGCTGGAGGCACATGACCCGCGTTACGTTAACGAAGAGGGTTTGCTGCTGATGCTGCTGCAGTGAGAGGAGGCACCAGAATATGAAGTGTGATTTTTGCGGCCACGAGGTTGCTCCCGGCACAGTGGAATGTCCGTACTGCCATTATCAGTTCAAGATTGATGCGCAGGTGCTCAGTCCGGAGGAGCGCGATACCTTTGATGGCGTGACGATAGACGAGAGCGCAGGCACAGAGGAAAACAAAAGTGCCAGGGAAGGCGCTGTATATGACAGCGGTGCTGATACTTATAATGAAAGACAGCAGCAGGTGCCGCCGAATATCAAGGTACATACCTTTGGCTGCGGCAGCGGCATTCTGATTACTTTTCTGATTTTGTGCGGCATTGTGGCAGTTATCTTCTTTTTGCTGCCGACGTTTATTGTCTTTGCCGCTGTCGGCGCAATAGTTTTGTTTATTATGCGTCTTTTTATGGGCTTTTAATGGCGTAAAAATGTATTTCTGACGGCCGGCAGTGTTGCCTTGGGCAGAGCTGCCGGCTGTTTTGGTCTGTTGTAGAAATTTTTTCAAAAAAATTTTAAAAAGCCGTAAAAATATAGAGGATTTTTCTGATTGACGGCGAATAATATGCAGGTACACAATGTGTGAAAAGAATAGGAGGCATAAGATATGCATAGTTACAGCATGGATCTTGGCGGCAGAACTCTTACTATTGAAGCCGGCAAGATTGCAAAACAAGCTAATGGCGCTGTATTAGTTCGTTATGGCGATACCGCCGTAGTAGTTGCCGTTACCGGCACCAAGACCCCGCGTGAGGGTGTAGACTTCTTCCCTTTGACTGTTGATTTTGAAGAAAAAATGTACGCCGTAGGTAAAATCCCCGGTGGCTTTATTAAACGCGAAGGCCGTCCGTCTGAGCAGGCTATCCTGACCAGCCGTCTGATTGACCGTCCGATTCGCCCGATGTTCCCGGAAGGCTACCACAACGATGTACAAATCGTTGCTACCGCTGTTTCCGTTGATCCCGACAATGCTCCGGATATGCCCGCTATGATCGGTGCATCCTGCGCACTGTCTATTTCCGATATTCCGTTCGAAGGTCCTATCGCCGGTGTTCGCGTAGGCCTGATTGATGGTGAATTCATCATCAATCCGACTGTTGAACAGGCTAAAATCAGCCAACTGAACCTGGCTGTTGCCGGCACCAAAGATGCTATCCTGATGGTAGAAGCAGGTGCTAACGAAGTTTCCGAAGAAACCATGCTGGACGCTATCTGGTTCGGTCATGGCGTAATCAAACAACTCGTTGAGTTCCAGGAGAAAATCGTTGCTGAAATCGGCAAAGAGAAAATGGAAGTTCCGTTCTACGCTCCGCCTGAAGAAATGGTTGCGGAAATCGAAGAATACGGTGCTCAAAAACTCAAAGATGCTCTGATGGATGCTAACAAGCTGGAGCGCGAAGAAAACGTTGCTAAGGTTAAAGCTGAAATCGCTGAAGTATTCCTGGAGAAATATCCTGATAATGCTAAAGACGTTGCTTACATCACCCAAAAGCTGGTTAAGAAAATCGTTCGCCGCACTATCTCTGTAGATAAGATTCGTCCTGACGGCCGTCAATTAGACGAAGTACGTCCGGTAAGCTGCGAGGTTGGCCTGCTGGCTCGTCCGCATGGCAGCTCTCTGTTCACCCGTGGTCAGACTCAGATTTTGAACGTTCTGGCTCTGGCTCCGCTGCGTGAAGCACAGATTCTTGATGGTCTGGGCGCTGAGGAAACCAAGCGTTATATCCATCACTACAACTTCCCGCCGTACAGCGTAGGCGAAACCAAACCGTTGCGCAGCCCCGGCCGTCGTGAAATCGGTCACGGTGCTCTGGCTGAGCGTGCTCTGCGTCCGGTTATTCCTTCTGAAGAGGAGTTCCCGTATGCAATCCGTCTGGTATCCGAGGTTCTGGAATCCAACGGTTCCTCCTCCATGGGCTCTGTTTGCGCAAGCACCCTGTCCCTGATGGATGCAGGCGTTCCTATTAAGGCTCCTGTTGCCGGCGTTGCTATGGGCCTTGTTAAAGATGGCGAATACTTCACTATTCTGACTGATATCCAAGGTCTGGAGGATGCTCTGGGCGATATGGACTTCAAGGTTGCAGGTACCGAAAAAGGTATTACTGCTATCCAAATGGATATTAAGATTGACGGTATCAACAAGGATATCTTCACTCAAGCTCTGGCACAGGCTAAACGCGGCCGTGAGTTCATCATGGGCAAAATGATGGAATGCATTAGCGAACCGCGCAAAGAGCTGTCCAAGTATGCTCCGAAGATTACTACTATCCATGTAGATCCTGATAAGATTGCTAAGGTTATCGGACCTGGCGGCAAGATGATTAAGAAAATCGTTGACGAAACCGGCGCTAAGATTGATATCGATGATACCGGTCGCGTATTTATCGCTGCTGTTAACACCGAGGCTGCTAATAAGGCTATCGAGATGATTGAAGGCATTACTGCCGAAGCTGAGGTTGGCAAGGTTTATACCGGTAAGGTTACCCGTCTGATGAACTTTGGTGCTTTCGTTGAGATTCTGCCTGGCAAGGAAGGCTTGGTACATATTTCCCAACTGTCTACGGAGCATGTAGAAAAAGTTGAGGATGTTGTAAGTGTTGGCGATGAAATTGTTGTTAAGGTTACTGAAATCGACAACAAGGGCCGCATTAACCTGTCCCGCAAGGCTGTTCTGATGAAGAGCGTGCAAAAATAATTTGTGAATTTAAAAGAGCTGTCGCTTTTGTGACAGCTCTTTTTTGTAGATTGGAATGTGTATGATGTTGTTAGTATCGTAAGTGATATGTCATTCCGCTCAGAAAAAAATTTTATTCGCTGCACGATATACAACTTACTCATGCTTAGTTTTTGACGAACCCTCTTGCCTGCCCCTTGGGGAAGGTGCCGAGCATAGCGAGGCGGAAGGGGGTATATAATAGGAGGTTTACTAATGAAAACACGTGGTTTTGAAAAAGTTGCCAAGTATATGAATGTTGAGTTTCCGATGCCGGAGCGCAAGACACAGTTCAGCGCCGGTTATGATATCAGCGCTGCCGAAGAGGTTGTGCTGGAGCCGGGTAAGCTGGTGCTGGTGCCTACCGGTGTGAAGGCCTATATGCAGACGGGAGAGTTTTTGGGCCTGCATATCCGCAGCAGCATGGCGGTGAAGAAGCATCTGATGCTGGTAAATAACGTTGGTATTATTGATGCTGATTATTATAACAACGCTGATAACGAAGGTCACATTATGGTGGCTTTGATGAATATGGGTACTGAGGCAGTTACTATTCCGCAGGGTGAGCGTATTGCCCAGGGTATTTTTTACAATTACCTGACGGTAGATGATGACGATAAGGTGGCTAAGGCTGTGCGCGGCGGCGGCTTTGGCAGCACAGGCAAGTAACAATATCATAGCTTTTGCTTTACCAAAGCCAATGTTAAAAGTGTAAATAGTTTACAATTTTAACGAAAAAGTGTAGACAATATAGGGAAGTATGATATAATTAGTTTAGATAATTTTGGAAAATGGAGGTTTTCTCGATGCAGAAAATTGATCAGGCATGTGTAAACACTCTTCGCTTTTTGGCAGCAGACCAGGTAGAAAAGGCTAAATCCGGCCATCCTGGTTTTCCTCTGGGTACCGCTCCTTTGATGTACACTATTTGGGACCGCTTTATGAATTATAACCCAGCTGACCCGCAATGGTTCAACCGCGACCGTTTCATTCTTTCTCCGGGCCATGGCAGCGCTTTGCTGTATGCTATGCTGCACCTGGCAGGCTATGACCTGTCCTTGGACGAGCTGAAAAATTTCCGCCAATGGGGCAGCAAGACTCCGGGCCATCCGGAATTCGGCCTGACTCCGGGCGTTGACGTTTCCACCGGTCCTCTGGGCCATGGCTTTGCTATGGGCGTTGGCTTTGCTATTGCCGAAGCTATGCTGGGCGCAAAGTACAACAAACCCGATTTCCCGGTTGTTAACCACTACACCTTTGGTCTGACCTCTGACGGTGACTTGATGGAGGGCGTTTCCTGCGAGGCTGCTTCTCTGGCAGGTACCCTTGGTCTGGGCAAACTGATTTACTTATACGACGACAACAAAATTACTATCGAAGGCAGCACGGATATTGCCTTCACTGAGGATGTTGAAGCCCGCTTCAAGGCTTATGGCTGGCAGGTTCTGCGTGTAGAGAGCAGCGAAGACGTTGACGCTATGCAGGCAGCAATCGAAGAGGCGAAGGCTGATACTATGCATCCTTCTCTGATTATTGTACGCACCCACATTGGCTTCGGCAGCCCGAAACAGGACAGCCCGTCCTGCCATGGCGAGCCGCTGGGTGGCGAAGCATTGGCAGCTACTAAAGAAAAAGTCGGCTGGCCGCAGGAAATGTTCTATGTACCTGCTGAGGTTAAAGAACATTTTGCTGCTAAGCTGGATGGTTGCGCTGCAAATGAAGCTGCTTGGAAGGCTTTGATGGATGACTATAAGATGGTATATCCTGAGCTGGCTAAAGAGCTGGAAGACCGCATTGCCGGCAACTCCATGGTTAACCTGACTGCTCTGGAAGCAATCTTCAAGGATACCGTTAAAAACGCTACCCGCGAAGCAAGCGGCGATATTATCCAAGTTCTGGCTGCACAGCTGCCTGAGCTGGTTGGCGGCAGTGCTGACCTTGGCCCGTCCAACAAAACTATCATGAAAACCGGCGGTTACTTCTCCAAGCTGGACAGAACCGGCCGTAACATTCACTTTGGCGTTCGCGAACACGCTATGGGTACCGTTCTGAACGGTATTTCCCTGCATGGCGGCTTCATTCCCTTCGGCGGCACCTTCCTGGTATTCGCTGACTTCCTGCGTCCTACCATCCGTATGGCTGCACTCATGGGAATTCAGTCTGTATTCGTACTGACTCACGATAGCATTGCACTGGGCGAAGACGGTCCTACTCATCAGCCGATTGAAACCACTATGGCTCTGCGTCTGATTCCGAACGTAAGCGTTATCCGTCCGGCTGACGCTCTGGAAACTGCTACCGCATGGCAACAGGCTTGCCTGAACAAGCATAAACCGACCTGCCTGCTGCTGAGCCGTCAAAAGCTGACTGTACTGCATGACTATGCAGCAACCATCCATGAAAACGCTCATAAGGGAGCTTATGTACTGAGCCCGGCTAAGAATGAGGCTAAGGCTGTTCTGATCGGTACCGGCAGTGAAGTACATCTGGCACTGGCTGCACAGGCTAAGCTGGCAGAAGAGGGCATTGACGTTAGCGTTGTATCTATGCCTTGCTGGGATGCTTTTGATGCTCAAAGCGATGAGTATAAAGAAAGCGTTCTGCCTGCAGGCGTAACTAAATTTGCTGTTGAAGCAGGCGTTCCTTACGGCTGGAGCCGCTACACCGGCACTGAAAAGAATGTTCTGGGCATTACCACCTTCGGCGCTTCCGCACCCGGCGATGTAATGATGGAAAAATACGGCTTTACTGTTGAAAACCTGGTTGCAAAGGTTAAAGCAGCGCTGTAAGCTTAATTTGAAATTGTTCTTAAAGACCACTCTGCGGAGTGGTCTTTTTGTATTGCATATAAGGAGTTAGTTTCGCTGTTTGGCCTGCCTTGTTCAGATACAGCGATTGAAAAACAGAATCTTATCATATACATTTTTAGCACTTATTTTTTATACATTTTATGCATACGGATTGTATAAAATGTGTTATAATAAGAAGATAATAATGTATAACTGTCTTCATTACGCTGTCGCGCTTCTGCCGGCACGTAAGCGAGCAGGAGGTGCCGGATATGGAAGAAAAAAATATAAAGGACACTATCAGGGCCAAGGCTGCAGAAGCCGCTGAAGCTGCTGCCGAAGCAGCGGAAACACAGGACAAGGAAGAATATGGTGATATACGTATTGCCGATGAGGTTATCTGTATCGTTGCCAGCCTGGCGGCGCAGGAGGTGCCGGGAGTTGTCGGCATGAGCGGTGGTCTGACAGATGGCATTAACCGCTTCTTGGGCAAGGAGAACGCTTCTAAGGGCGTACATTTGCATTTTGAAGGCAAGACGGTAAATGCCAGTGTGTATATTGTTATTGAATACGGCTGCTGCATTCCGGAGATTGCTTTGGAGGTACAGGAAAAGGTTAAAGATGCTATTGAGGCGATGACAGGTTACGAGGTGCAGTTTGTCGATGTCAATGTCGAAGGCGTGGCCAAGAGGCGTGAAAGCGAGCTGGAAAAGGAAAGCTCATCTGATGTAGATATGGCGGAAATTTTGCAGGCGCAGGCTAAGCGTGCGGAAGCAACGGAGGCCAATTCCTTTGAGCAGCAGCTGGTTAATCTCCATGATAACCATGATTTTGAGTTGCCGCCGGAGGAAGACATGGATGAAAAGCATAGGAAGTTTTTAGAGGAGGATTAACTGTTATGGGTATTGCGGATAGAATTATCCTGACGCTGTATACGATATTAATGACGGTAGCTTCAGTGCTGACGCTGCTGTGCAGCCTGGGCGTTTTCTCTGATACCGGTATGGTAGCGTTTATCAGCCATATTCCGGGCAACTGGGTTTATGCTGTCGGCGGCGTGATTATGCTGCTGGTGAGCGTACGCCTGCTGATCACCGGCCTGGGACTGACGGGCGTAAGCTCGCTGAAGCTGAGTGACAGCGATAAGGGCAAGGTGCTTGTAGGCAAGGGCGCATTGGAGGATTATATTGCTGTTCTGTCGCAGGAAATATACGGCATCCATCATGTAAAGGTTATTGTGAAGTTGGAGGATCAATGCATTGATGTACGCATTAATGCTTCTATTGAACCCGGCATAAATATTCCGGAAACCTCCGGTGAGATTAAGAGCAACGTCCGTGAAACCATCAAAAAGGTTACCGGCATTGAGGTTAAGGAAATAGAGCTGTTCTTCAAACAGATTAAAGCAAAGGAAGAATAGGAGGCAGAAGCTATGTTTAACGATATTCTTAATGATATCTGGAATAATTATCGCGGCCGTCTGCTTTGCTCGGTGTTTGGCCTGTTTATCGGCGTGGTTGTACTGTGGCTGGGTTTTTTTCAGGCACTGTTTCTGATGATCTGCATCGGCTTGGGCTTTTTTATCGGCAATAAGCTGGATAAGAAAGAGGATTTGCTGGAGTGGCTGGATAGGTTGTTGCCTCCCGGCTATCACAGATAACGGCGGTAGCGGCGAAAGATAAGGCACTAACTGCCTGCTTCGTCAAAATACCTGAATCCATCATCATACAAGATATTTATTAAAATTTTTATACAAGGAGAGTGTGCAAATGATTCGTAGACTTGCAAGAGAGGTTGCCTTACAGGCATTATTCCAAATAGACTTTACCGGTAATGAGGTAGAACAGGCTGTTGACGCAGCTCTGGATGAGCATGAAGAACTGCTGCATCCTGAGGCTGCTGTAGACAAGGCTTTGGATATGCATAAGGAGCTGGGCGCAGCAAGTGCCAGAAACTATGTTAAGAAGTATTCTATGGTGCTTGTTAACGGTGTTGTAGAAAACAAAGAAGCTATTGATGCGACTTTGAACAGCTGTGCAACCGACTGGACAGTAGAGCGTATGCCTGCTACCGACAGAAATATCCTGCGCGTAGCAGTTTTTGAAATGCGCCATGAAAAGCCTGCCCTGGCTGCAGGTGTTGCTATCAATGAGGCAGTGGAGATTGCCAAGGCTTATGGAACCGAAGAATCTCCGCGCTTTATTAACGGTGTTTTAGGTAAGCTGGCAAGAAAATGAGCCAAGAGGTTTATTTAGGCATTGATACCAGCTGTTATACTACCTCTGCCGCTCTTTTGGCGGAGGATGGCAGCCTGCTTGCCGAGGCCAGACAGATTTTAAGCGTTAAGCCGGGACGCTGCGGCCTGCAGCAGTCCGAGATGGTTTTTCAGCATACACGCAATCTGCCGCGCTTGGTGGAGGAGGTCTTTTCCGATAAGGATTGCACCTTGGCGGCAATTGGTGTCAGCGGTTATCCGCGTCCGCTTGCGGACTCCTATATGCCGGCGTTTCTTGCCGGTATGAGCGTTGCCCGTAGCCTGGCAGCTGCCTATAAGGTGCCGCTGGAGGTCATCAGCCACCAGGAAAATCACTTGGAGGCCGGTCTTTGGTCGGCATGCGGACCGCAGGCGGAGCGTTTTTTGCTGCTGCATGCCAGCGGCGGCACTACCGATTTGCTGCTGTGCGAACGCCGTGATGACCGCCGTTATAACCTGACGCAGGTTGGCGGCAGTTTGGATTTGCACGCAGGTCAGTTTGTTGACCGCATCGGTGTGGCGTTGGGACTGCAGTTTCCGACAGGTCCGGCACTGGAGCAGCTTGCAGAACAGGCGGAGGAACCGCTGGAGCTGCCGGTGTCTGTGCGTAAGCTGGATGTGAGCTTATCGGGACCTGCAACTGCCGCTATGCGCAAGCTGGAGGCTGGGGCGGATGCTGCTTCTCTGGCCTTGGGTGTGGAGCATACGCTGGCGGAAACCTTTGCCCGTCTGTTGCGTAACGGCGCAGCGGCATATGGTGTGCGTGATGTGATTTTAGTTGGCGGCGTCGGCTCCAACAAGTACATCCGCAAGCATGTTGAAGAAAAGCTGGCGAAGCGCCGTGTGCGCCTGTGGGTGCCTGAAGGCCGCTTCAGCTGTGATAATGCCAGCGGTTGTGCCGCTGTTGCCTGGAGATTACATAAAGAAAATGACTGAAGCTGTTTATTCGGTAAGCGAAATAAATAATTTCATAAAGCATATACTGGAGCAGGAGCCGGAGCTGCGTAATCTGCAGGTTGTCGGTGAAATCTCCAATTTTAAGCGCTATCCCTCAGGTCATTGCTACTTTACGCTGAAGGACGCCGGTGCAGTGCTCAAATGCGTAATGTTCCGTAGCAAGGCTATTAATTTGCGCTTTCAGCCGCAAAACGGCGATACTGTGGTAGCAGTTGGCCGACTGGCTGTTTATGAACGCGACGGCGTTTATCAGCTGTATACTGATTTACTGCTGCAGCAGGGCGTGGGCGATTTGATGCAGGCTTACGAAAAGCTCAAGCAAAAGCTGGAGCGTGCGGGCCTGTTTGCGCCTGAGCGTAAGCAGCAGCTGCCGCTGCATCCGCGCACTGTTGGTATTATTACCTCTCCTGCAGGTGCCGCTGTGCGTGACGTCATAACAGTGTCACGCAGGAGAAATCAAGGCATAAAGCTGTTACTTTATCCTGTTAAGGTGCAGGGTGAGGGCGCTGCGGCGGAAATTGCCGCGGCGATAGAATTCTTTAACCGCAAAAAGCTGGCAGACGTTCTGATTGTGGGACGTGGCGGCGGTTCTATCGAGGATTTGTGGGCCTTTAACGAAGAGATTACCGTGAAAGCGGTGGCTGCCTCCAAAATTCCGGTGGTCAGTGCTGTAGGCCATGAAACAGATTTTACGCTGTGCGATTTTGCTGCCGACGTGAGGGCTGCGACACCGTCGCAGGCCGCAGAGCTGGTAGTGGCTGATGTTGAAGGCTACAAGCAGCGTGTTGCCTATCTGGAGCAGCGTGCGCGCAGTCTGCTGTCAGCATTGCTGACGCAGCAGCAGCGCAGATTGGATAATTTAGTTAATTCGTGGGCGTTGCGTGATCCGGAAAGGCTTTTTGCCGACCAGTCGCAGCGTCTGGATACTGCTTCGCGCAGATTGCGTGAAGCCTTAGAGCTGCATTTGCAGCAGGATGAGCATAAGCTGGCGCTGGCGGCGGCAAGGCTGGACAGCTTAAGTCCGCTGGCTGTTTTGGGACGAGGCTATTCTGTGAGCCAAAAATCCGATTATACGCTGGTAAGCAGTGTTGATGACCTCAGATGGGGCGACGAGCTGCTGACAACAGTAGCAGATGGTGTGATAACCTCGGTTGTGCAGCAGGTAGAAAGGCGGTAAAGGATGGCAACGAAAAAGATTGCAAAGAACATTAAGTTTGAAGATGCCTTAAGCGAGCTGGAAGCACAGGTACAGCTTCTGGAAAGCGGCGAGCTGCCTTTGGAAAAGGCTCTGGAGGTGTTTAAATACGGTGTGGAGCTGAGCCGTGTCTGCAGCAGCAGACTGGAAACAGTGAAGCAGGAGGTTGAAAAAATCGTTGTTACCGACAGTAACGATGTTGGCTATAAATTAGAAGCATTCCAGGATTTGGAGGTAAAATAATGGATTTTAAAGCTTATTATGCTAACCAGCAAAAACTGGTAGAAAACTATTTGAAGAACAGAATTGCCAAAAAGGGTATTTCCAAGGTAGATGAAGCTATGGAATACAGCCTGATGGCAGGCGGTAAACGCATTCGTCCGATTCTGCTGATGGCTGCGGCAGAGGCTGTGGGCAGCAAGGGCTACAATTATTTGCCTGTGGCTTGCGGTCTGGAAATGATTCACACCTATTCTCTGATTCACGATGACCTGCCGTGCATGGATGACGATGATTATCGCCGCGGCCGTCTGACCAATCATAAGGTTTTTGGTGAGGCCATGGCAGTGCTTGCCGGTGACGGCCTGCTCACTTTGGCATTTGAGGTAATGCTTGAACAGAAGAATGTTGATCCTAAGGTTTTGATCGAAACTGTACGCGAAATGGCTATGTGTGCCGGTAACTTCGGTATGGTTGGCGGCCAGGGCCTTGATTTGGAATTTGAAGGCAAAAAGATTACGCCGGAGGAGCTACGCAAACTGCATGCGGGCAAGACCGGTGCGCTTTTTATTGCTGCCATCCGCGGCGGTGCGCATCTGGCCGGCGCTAATGACCAACAGCTTTTGGCTCTTACCAAATTTGCTGATTTGCTGGGACTTGCCTTCCAGATTACCGACGATATCCTTGATGTCGAAGGTACTGAGGAGGAGCTTGGCAAGCCGGTAGGCAGCGATGCCAAGAATCACAAATCTACTTATGTAACACTGTACGGCCTGCAGGCAGCACACGAGCTGGCAGAAAAAACCGTAAATGAGGCTTTGGAATGCCTGGAAATGTTTGGCGAGAACGCAGAGCCATTACGTGAAATTACCCGCCTGATGACTGACAGAAAGAAGTAATTATGGCAGAGAATAAATTTTTAGATAAAATTAATTCACCGGCTGATGTTAAAAAGCTTTCCGTGCCGCAGCTGGAGCAGCTGGCTAAGGAAATAAGACAGCTTTTAATCAGTGTTATTTCACACACCGGCGGCCATCTGGCGCCGAACCTGGGCGTGGTAGAGCTGACTTTGGCCTTACATAAGGTTTTCAATACGCCTGAGGATAAGATTATTTTTGACGTAGGTCATCAGGCCTATATCCATAAAATTATTACCGGACGCAGGGAGCAGTTCCCGACGTTGCGTCAATACGGCGGTCTTTCCGGCTTCCCGAAGCGCAGCGAAAGCGAGCACGATGCCTTCGGTACCGGTCATTCCAGTACGTCTATTTCTGCAGCGCTTGGCATGGCCTGCGCCCGCGACCTGCAGGGAGAGGATTATAATGTTGTAGCTGTTATCGGCGACGGCTCTATGACCGGCGGTATGGCTTTCGAAGCGCTGAATAACGCCGGTATGCTGCATAAAAAGATGATTGTTGTGCTTAACGATAACGAAATGTCTATTTCCAAAAACGTGGGCGCGATGAGTGAATATCTTTACCAGCTGCGTACAGGCGAAACCTACAACAAAATAAAAAATGATATTGAGGGCTGGCTCAAAAATATGGAATTCGGCAGTGATGTGCTGAAGGCTATCCGCCGCCTGAAGGGCAGCGTAAAGTACCTGATGGTGCCGACTTCTATTTTTGAAGAGCTTGGCTTTACTTATTTGGGACCGGTTGACGGTCATGATCTGGATGGCCTGCTGGATGTACTGCAGGCTGCCAAAAAGATTGACGGACCGGTTATGGTACACGTGCTGACGAAAAAGGGCAAGGGCTACAAGCCTGCCGAAGAAAGCCCCAATAAGTTCCACGGTACAGGCCCCTTTGATATTGCTACCGGCAAAAAGATTACTAATCCGAATGCACCCGTAAGCTATACCGAAGTTTTTGGTAAAACTTTGACTAAACTGGCTGATATCGACGATAAAATCGTGGGTATTACTGCTGCGATGCCTGACGGCACCGGCTTGAATATTTTTGCCGAGGCGCATAAGGATCATTTCTTTGATGTTGGTATTGCCGAGCAGCATGCGGTTACTGCGGCTGCAGGCATGGCTGCTGCCGGAATGAAGCCTGTGGCGGCAATTTATTCTACCTTCATGCAGCGTGCTTATGACTCCATCATGCACGATATCTGCATGCAGAAGCTGCACGTAACGCTGTGTCTGGACCGTGCCGGTCTTGTCGGTGATGACGGTTATACGCATCATGGCGTTTTTGACTACGCTTATCTGCGCAGCATTCCCAACATGACCATTATGGCGCCGAAGGATGAGAATGAGCTGCAGCACATGCTGAAAACAGCGCTGGATTTTGACGGACCTGTTTCTGTGCGCTATCCGCGCGGCAGCGGGGTGGGCGTTGCGCTGGATACGCAGTGGCAGGATTTGCCGATTGGTAAGGCAGAGGTGCTGCGTACAGGCAAGGATGTCTGTTTTTGGGCGATTGGCAGCATGGTGCAGACTGCGTTGGATGCAGCGGAGCTGCTGGAAGCGCAGGGAATCAGCGCCGGCGTTGTGAATATGCGCTTTGCCAAACCGCTGGATGTTGAACTCTTGCGTGAGCATGCGCAAAGCTACGGCAAGATTATTACTCTGGAAGAAGGCGTACTGGCAGGCGGTGTCGGCAGCGCAATTCTTGAAGAGCTTAATGAAAATAAATTGCTGGAGCAGTGTGAAGTACGTTGCTTCGGCATTCCTGACGAATTTGTTATGCATGGCGACAAAAAGCTGCTGTTCCGTGATTTGGGACTGGATACGCCAACCATTGCTGCCAAGGCTGCAGCATTTGTAAAGGGTGAAGAAGAGTGAAAAAAGAAAGACTTGATGTTCTGTTAGTTAACCGCGGTATGTTTGAAAGCCGTGCCAAGGCGCAGGCTGCGGTTATGGCAGGACAGGTATTGGTCAATGAACAGAAAATAGATAAACCGGGTACACCGGTAGCACCGGAGGTTACTATCCGTCTGCTGGGCAATAAGCTGCCCTATGTAAGCCGCGGCGGCCTGAAGCTGGAGAAGGCTTTGCAGATTTTCCCCATCAGCGTAGAAGGCAAGGTTGTTGCCGATATCGGTGCTTCTACCGGCGGTTTCACCGACTGCGCGCTGCAGAACGGTGCGGCAAAGGTGTATGCGATTGACGTAGGCTACGGTCAGCTGGCGTGGAAGCTGCGCAACGATGAGCGTGTAGTGAACATGGAGCGCACCAACGTGCGTTATCTGGAAGCAGACAGTCTGCCCGAGCAGGTTGATGCTGCTACCATCGACGTAGCTTTTATTTCGCTGGATAAAATTTTGCCTGCGGTCCATAAAATCCTCAAGCCTGAAGGCTTTGTAGTGGCTTTAATCAAGCCGCAGTTTGAAGCAGGCAAGGAAAATGTCGGCAAGAAGGGCGTTGTGCGTGATGCTGCCGTGCACGAGCAGGTTATCAATAACGTCATCAGCTTCGCCAAGGATGAAGGCTTCGGCATTGCCAGATTGGATTTTTCTCCTATCAAGGGACCGGAGGGCAATATTGAATATCTGTTGCACCTGACGCTGGGTGACGACGATGCCGTAAGCAGCGAGCAGGTAGCACAGCTTGTAGGCCGCAGTCATGGCGACTTAGATAAGAAAGCAGAAAAGACAGAGGCATGAGATGCAAAAGAAACGTTTAGGGATTTTCCCCAATCTTGGTAAAGAAAACGTCTGCATTGCTCTGCCGGAATTTATTCAGCTTTGCAAGGACTGGGGACTTGAACCGGTGTTGCCTGTGGATGTGGCGCAGCAGTATGGCGTAAGTAGCTACAATAAAAGTGAGCCGCAGACGCTGAAAACGCTGGACTATGGTGTCAGCCTCGGCGGTGACGGTACACTGCTACAGATGGCGCGCCACCTTGCACCGCTCGATGTGCCTGCCTTCGGTATCAACTTCGGCAAGCTGGGATTTTTGGCAGAGATTGATTTGCAGGGTATGTATAAGGCTATCAGCCGTCTGGCACAGGGCAACTATACGCTGGAAAGCCGCAGTCTGCTGCAGGCCAGAGTTATCTGCGGCGATAAGCTGCTTGCTACGGCGCATGCGCTCAACGATTTAGTTCTGGCTAAGGGCATGTTCAGCAAGCTGGCGCATATGATGCTTTTTATTAACGGACGTTTATCCGGTAAATATGCGGCAGATGGTCTGATTATCGCAACGGCAACCGGTTCTACGGCATATTCTCTCTCCGCAGGCGGACCGCTTGTTATGCCGGAGCTTGATGTCAGCGTCATTACCCCTGTCTGCACACATTCGCTGACGAACAGAGCGCTTGTTATTCCGATGTCGGAAACAATAGAGCTCAGGCCTATTCCCGGCAGCGAAGAAATGCTGCTTTCGGCGGACGGCGAGAATGTTATCGAGGTGCCTAACGATACCAGTGTGCATATCGCCAAATCGCCTTATGAGATGAAGTTTGTAAGACTTACGCGACGCGATTATTATCAGACTTGGCAACAAAAATTAATGCGCAATTTATAGGCGGCACACGATAAGGCATACATCATCCATAAATAAATACGTAAGGCATTACTATAAATCATAACCTTTATAGAAGTATCATGATTATAGAAAAGTAAGGCATAGAATTATTTTGCTATTAGAGGTGATTGACTATGAAAATGACCAGACACGCTAAAATTAAAGAGATTATTGACAACAATAAAATTGAAACGCAGGAGGATTTGGCTTCCGCTTTACGTCATCAGGGCATTGATGTTACGCAGGCTACGGTTTCGCGTGATATCAAGGAACTGATGCTGGTCAAGGTGCCGGATGCCAACGGACATTATCACTATGCTTATCCGAAGGAGCACAGCTCGATGCTGACCATGGAGCGTCTGGAGCGTACCTTCAACGATTCTATCGTAAGTGTACGTGCTTCCGACAGCATGGTGGTAATCCGCACGCTGCCTGGCACAGCGCAGGCTGTTGCCTTTGCCGTAGACTACATGAAATGGCCGGAGATTCTTGGTTCTATTGCCGGTGATGACACCGTTTTCATTGCTCTGCCAAATAAAGAAGCTGTAATCACTCTGCTGGAACGCTTCAAGGATTACAGATAAGCGAGGCCAAGGATTATGCTGCAATCATTGCATGTTCACAATTTTGCACTATTAGAGGACGCGCATGCTGATTTTACCCCCGGCTTCAATGTTTTTACAGGCGAAACCGGTGCCGGTAAATCTATTCTGATAGATGCCTTTGGCATGGTGCTTGGCGGGCGCTCTTCTGCTGATTATGTGCGCAGTGGTACGGATGGCCTGTGGGTGCAGGCTGTTTTTGACGTGAGCGGTCAGCAGGAGATTAAAGAGCTGCTGGCGGAGCACGGTCTGGAGCCGGAGGAGGATTTATTCCTGAAGCGTCAGATAAGTGCTGCGGGCAAGAGCCGTGCGTATATCAACGGCGTGCAGGTGCCTTTGGCTGTGCTGAAGGCTATCGGTGCACGTTTGGTTGATATTCACGGCCAGCACGAAAACCAGGCTTTGCTGAAGCCGGATGCGCCGCTGCATCTGACGGATGCCTTTGGCGGCCCCAAGCTGGCGCAGGCACTGCAGGAGTATAAGCAACTTTATAGCGAGTATATTGCTGCGGTAAAGCATTTGAGCAGCTTGGAGCAGGAAAATGAGCAGCAGGATTTACTGCTGGACCGTTACGCTTGGGAAATCAAGGAGATTTCGGACGCTGCCTTGAAGCCTGGCGAGGAAGATGGTCTGGAAGCGGAGGCACGCCTGCTGCAGAACAGTGAGCGCATTATGAAGGCTGTTGACAGCTCTTATCAGCAGCTTGATGAGGAGGACGCAATTCTTTCGCGTCTGGCGCGAGTGCGTGACCAACTGCAGTATGCGGCACGCTACGACAGCCGTCTGGCGCCGTTGGCAGAGTGTGCTGACAGTGCCTGGATCAGCTTGGACGATTGCCGCACGGAGCTGAGCGAATATATGGCAGGCAGTGAGTTTAACGGTGAGCGTGCAGCGCAGGTACAGCAGCGCCTTGATATTATTTACCGCCTGCAGAAGAAGTACGGTGGCAGTACGCAGTCGGCGCTGGATTATTTGCAGCAGACGCAGGAAAAGCTGGAGCAGCTGCAGCAGATTGCAAAGCTCTTAGAGCAGGCACAGAAGGCGGTAGCGGAGGCTGTTGTGCGTTTGGGACGTGCTGCCGCAGTGCTTACTAAGCTGCGTGAGGCCAGCGCACAGGCGTTGGCGCAGCGCATTACGCAGCATATCCGTGATTTGGCGATGCCTAACGGTGTGCTGCAGATAAAGTGCGGTCAGCTGGACAAGTTTATGCCGCTGGGACGTGATGAGCTGAAATTTATTTTCAGTGCGAATATGGGCGAGCCGCTGAATGACCTGGAAAAGGTAGCGAGCGGCGGCGAGCTGAGCCGTATTGCTTTGTCGGTTAAGACTGTGCTGATGAACAGCGGCGATGTTGCTACGATGGTATTCGACGAGATTGATACCGGTGTCGGCGGTGTTACGGCGCAGAAGATGGCGGAAAAAATTGCTGCTATTTCTAGTGTCGGTCAGGTGCTGTGTATTACGCATTTGCCGCAGATTGCTGCCTTTGCGGATAATCACATCCATATCGAAAAGCAAAGTGCCGACGGACGCACGGTAACGCAGCTGACAAAGCTTGATTATAACGGACGTCTGCAGGAGCTGGTGCGCATGACGGCAGGCGCAACTGCCAGCAGGGCAGCCTTTGAAAGTGCTACCGAACTGCTGCAGGGTGCGGAGCAGATAAAAAGCAGCTTGAAGCAACTGCAGGAGAAATGAGGTAAGATAATGCTGAAAAAATTTCATGAGGCGGCTTTAGATGAAATATATGTACCGGGAAGCAATGAGGAGGTCTTTAGCGGCCGCCTGCTGAAGGTGCAGCGCGACCACGTAACGCTGCCGAACGGTAATGATACAACGCGTGAATATATCCGTCATCCGGGTGCAGTGGCGATTGTACCAGTGCTGGCTGACGGAAGCGTGGTGCTGGTAAAGCAGTGCCGTTATC
The DNA here is from genome assembly GCA_963603005.1 of Escherichia coli. Lineage (GTDB taxonomy): Bacteria > Bacillota > Negativicutes > Acidaminococcales > Acidaminococcaceae > Phascolarctobacterium_A. Next base: position 21,480 of record CAVCLW010000035.1, read on the forward strand.
CGCTTGCTACGCTGCTGTGGGAGATTCCGGCAGGCAAGCTGGACCATGGTCCGGAGGAGGATGCATTGGAATGCGCGAAGCGTGAGCTGAGCGAAGAAACAGGCTATGACGCAGAGCATTGGGAGAAGCTGATCAGCATTGCGACTACGCCGGGATTTTCCGATGAGATTATTCATTTATATAAGGCATCCGGGTTGCAAAAGTTTGCTCAGCATACCGATGAGGACGAATTCATCGGCGTGCAGGCCTTTTCTCCCGAAGAGCTGCGTCGCATGGTTGCCGACGGCGAGCTGTATGATGCCAAAACTCTGTGCGCTCTTTACGCTGCAAAGGTAATCTGAAAAAGTCAATCACAATAGTTATTTGAGGCTGCTGAGAAGGCAGCCTCTTTTTTCGTGCCGTAGCTTGTCAAGCTGGCGCTACTTCTTTATAATAGAAAGTAAGTGTTTAATAAATTTCTATGAGGGAGCAGATGATACAGATGAAAAAGATGCAATATGTGCTTGCTTCGCTGCTGGCGGCAAGCGTTTTTACAACTGCGGCTGAGGCTGCCAATTTTAATAATGAAGTAAAAACCCAGCAGGGTGTTGTTGCCGGTGCTTATGACGACAAGCATCAGGTAGTACAATGGCTGGGTGTTCCGTATGCGCAGCAGCCGACGGGCGCTGACCGTTGGCGTGAGGCGCAGCAGGTTAAAAAGCACAAGGGAATTTTGGACTGCACCAAGGCTGCTCCGGCGAATATCCAATATAACGGCAAAAAGGTGCTTGGGCAGGAGGGCATGCTGACGCTTGATATTGTGCGCCCGGATACGCAGGAAAAGAATCTGCCGGTACTGGTTTATATCCACGGCGGCAATAACCAGGCCAGCAACAGCCATCTGATGGAGGGCAACAAGCTGGCGCAGGAAGGCAACATGGTTTATGTTTCCGTACAGTATCGCCTGGGACTTTTTGGCTTTAATAATCTGCCTGCTCTGGCAGATGGCAACAAGAAGGAACAGAGCGGTAACTTCGGCTTTCTTGACCAGGCTGCAGCCTTGGACTGGGTACGCGAAAATATCAAGGAGTTCGGTGGTGACGCTAAGAATATTACTGTTTCCGGTTTTTCCGCCGGTGGACGTGATGTTATGGCGATGCTGATTTCGCCTGTTTTCAAAAATAAATTTGATAAGGCTATTTCCTTCAGCGGCGGTCTGACTGTTGCCGATGCTGCCAAGAGTCAAAAAACTATCGCGCAGAAATTAGCACCGATGGTGGTAGAGGATGGTAAACAGAATAATCTGATTAACGCCGAAAACTGGCTGTTGAGCGATAACGGTAAGGATAAAAAGGCCGTGCGCCAATATCTGCAGGCAATGCCGGCAGAACGCCTGGCTCCGGTGATGTCAGGCGCTGTCATTCGCATGAGCGCCTTTCCGCATCTTTACGGCGATGGAGAGGTGCTGCCGGTAGAAGGCTTTGCTACGAAGCATTACTACAGCGTACCGCTGCTGATGCTGGCAAGTGCTGACGAGTTCAGCTCCTTTGCTGCACGTGATCCTTTCTTTAAGGATCGTCTTGGCTTGATCAACAACGATTATAAGACTACGAGTGAATTTAAATTTGCCAATAAATACGGCAGTGCTTTGTATGGCTTCTTCAACGGCCAGCAGTCTGCCGAGGTTTTGTATCCGCATTATAAGGCAGATATGTATGTCTGCAGCTTTGCTTTTGCTCATACTGCTGACGTTGTCGGCAAGGAATATATGGTGCGTAACGGTGCGTTGCATGGCATCTTCCAGCCCTTCCTGACGAATCAGGGCTACGGCTATACCAAAAATACCGATGCCTTTGAGCAGGCAGGCTCCAAAGAACTGAGCAAGGCATTTATTGCTTCGATTGCAGCCTTTGTGCGTACCGGTAATCCTAATACTCCGGCCTTGGGTACGACATGGCAGGCATGGAATCCCACCTACCGTCCGGAGCTTGTATGGGATGCCAACCGTCAGCATGCACGCATCAGCAGTATCAACAGCAGAGTAAGCTATGCCGGCATTTTGGCAGAGATGGCTAATGACAAGAGCATCAATGAGCAAAGCAAAAATTATATAATTCATAATGTGCTGAACGGACGCTGGTTCAGTGATGAGCTGGATGTTCAATACGGCAATCCCAGCCTGTGGCCTAAATAAGCAGTTTAATAAGGAGCTGATTGATAATGACAGAAGAAAAAAATACTACACCGCTTCATGGCAGCAATGTTGCCAGAGAGCAGATTCCGGCGGCCTGCAAATGGCATGTAAGCGATATATATGCCAATGAAAAGGATTGGCAGGCGGCCTGCGAAGAATATAAAAGCAAGCTGCCGCAATTGCGGGCTATGCAGGGCAAACTGAATACTGCAGCCGCAGTCTGTGCAGCCTTAAAGCTGCAGGAAGAGTTGGCAAAGCTGCTGGATAAGATTTACGCTTACGCACGCTTGCAGCAGGATGCAGATAATACGGACCAGAAGCTGCAGGCGCTCGCAGGCGAGGCCGAAGGCATGGCGGCAGCCTTCAGTAACGCTAACGCTTTTGTAGAGCCGGAAATGCTGGCCTTAGGTAAGGAAAAACTGCTGCAAATGCTGGACGAAGAGCCTGCATTGGCAGAATACCGTTTTTATATTGAAAATATGGTTCGTCTATCAGACCATGTTTTGTCTGCAGATAAAGAGGCTGTTTTTGCGCAAAGCCATTTGGCAACAGGTACTGCAGCAGCGGCCTTCCGCGCACTTGTGAGTGCCGATATGCAGTTCCCGGAAATTACCGACGGACAGGGCAACAAGACTAGCGTCAGCGAAGGCTGCTATCTACTGAATATGACCTCTCCTGATCGCGTACTGCGTAAAAATTCCTTTACCGGTCTGATGAATACCTATCATCAATACCGCAATACGCTGGCAGCAACGCTCACAGGCTCTGCGCGCACCGGTTATTTTTATGCTACCGTGCATAACTATAAAGATACACTGGAAGCAGCGTTGGCAGAGGATAATATTCCGTCCAGTCTTTACGACGGACTGATTGATACCGTGCATGATAACTTTGCGCCTCTGCATGAGTATATCCAGTTGAAGAAGGATGTACTTGGCGTAGATGAATTCCATTACTATGATATGTATATGCCTATTTCCAATGCAGGCGACAGCTTTGCCTGCAGCTTCCCGGAAGCCTGCGCTAAGGTTGAGGAGGCACTGGCACCATTAGGCAAGGAATATCTGACGGCACTCCACAAAGGCATGACCGAAGGCTGGATTGATGTTTACGAAAACAAGGGCAAGCGCTCCGGCGCATATTCCTGGGGCGTGTACGGCGTGCATCCCTTTGTGCTGCTCAATTATCAGCCGCGCTATAACAGCATTTCTACCATTGCGCATGAAATGGGCCATGCTATGCACAGCTATTTCAGCAGTCAGGCACAAAGCTACGTTAATTCGGAATATACGATTTTCTGCGCTGAGGTTGCGTCCACAACGAACGAAAACCTATTGCTAGAGCATACCTTGAAGTATGCTACGGCGGAGCAGAAAATTTATCTTTTGAACCAGTTTTTGGAGGCAGTACGCACAACGGTTTACAGACAGGTGCAGTTTGCTGAATTCGAAAGATATATTCACGGCGAAATCACTGCAGGCCGTTCACTGCAGGCCGAAAAGCTGGAGGAATACTGGCTGCAGAGCAACAGGGATTACTATGGCCCGGCGCTGACTGTGGACAAGGAATTGGCAAGCGAATGGTCTCGCATACCGCACTTCTATACGCCGTTTTATGTGTACAAGTACGCAACAGGCTACAGTGCGGCGACCGCCTTCGCCAGTGCAATTTTAAGCGGCGAAGCGGGAGCGGTGGAAAAATATCTGGGCTTCCTGCATGCGGGCGGCAGCGATTATTCGCTGAACATCCTGAAGAACGCCGGCGTGGATTTGAATACGCCGCAGCCTGTAACGGTAACGCTGCAGAGGTTTGCTGCTAAGCTCAAGGAGCTGAAGGCGCTGTTGGGAAAGTAAATTAAAGTAAGATAAAATATGGTATAATACTCCTAAGGCAGATTGTTTAAAGTTATATAGTTGCTTTAGGAGTTTTTTGTTTGAGGTGCACAATGAAAAAGCGCAGGACATTAGAAGAAGTTTTAGGCAGTAAGATTAATGCTGAATATAGCGAACAGCATGCTTATATCATGGAGCTTGTGGGTAGTGGGCGGATAAAGCCTGTGCTTGCGTCGAAGAAAAATGGCAAGAAGCCACCGTTGTATCGGGAATACTGGGAGCTGGAGGAGAAGCGGGATTATTCAGCGTTAAAACAGGAGCTTTTGTTTAACCTGAATCCGCAAATTGATATAACATATTATCAGCATAATCTCCAAACCTATGATAAAGAACGTAAGGACGTTTTGCTGTTGAGCAGTTTCTTGCAGAACAGTGCTGCTTTACTTACGAAGCAGGTTTCTTATAACGAGCGTAGCTTCCAGATATGGCAAAAAGAAAAGTTTTTGCTTCAGGGAGCAGGCAAAAAAATATTGAATCACTGCAGTCTGGAGCTTGCCCAACTCAACTGCTACAGTACTGCTGAGCCCTTTGCTTATTTTGCTTTAACACGCGCAGTACCGCAAAAGCTGTTGATTATAGAAAATAAAGACACCTTTTTTAGCATGAGAAAGCATCTGCTGGCAGGAAACAACCAGCTTTTGGGAGAAAATATAAGTACTGTTATTTACGGTGCTGGCAAAAGAGTTGTCAGCTATTTTCAAGAGTTTAACGCCAGCGCTGAACCATATATGCTGGCAGACGGTAATGAGCTGTTGTACTTTGGCGATTTGGATTACGAAGGCATAGGCATTTATGAAACGCTGGCAGAAGGCTTTGCTGAGCAAGGAGAGATTAAACCGTTTATTCCTGCGTATCTGGCGATGCTGGCGAAGGCGGATAATTACAAGCAGCTGCCGCCGACGAAAAAAGACCAGAACCGTAATCTGCAGGGAGCTTTCTTCCGTTATTTTTCCGCTGATGCGCAAGCGCAAATGCAAAGTATTTTGCAGCAGGATTTGTATATCCCGCAGGAGATTTTGACGATAAGTGATTTTTGAGGTTGATTATGCAGTACGATTTTTTGAAGGATTTTACGAGACGCATGAAATGCGTAGGCTTATATGCTCTGCTTTATGATAATAGCAGTCAGAAGTATATCTGGAAGGAACGGGGCTTTAACACTCTGGACGAGCAACTGAACGTTATTTTTTCTGTGATGCTTTATATTATGGAGCAGTCACTGAAGGAAGAAAGCTGTACTATTGATAATATTACTGTTTTTTTGGACAGTCTTAACGAAAAGTATTATAAAAAGTCTATGAGCTATGCTGAATGCAGTGATTTGGCTAAGTTCATTGTTAACGTGGTACTGTCCAACGAAGGAAGGCCGATGTATTTTGGCGGCTATGATTATGAGCAGCAGGAGATGAAGAAACTGCACATCAGCTATGTCAACAATCGCATTATCTATGACGAACAGGATGTGCGCCGTACCTCGTATTATCTCACAGATGATGGCTATAATCTGCTTTTGGGGACACTGGAGGTTGAAAGCAACCTGAAGCTGACGATTCAGGAAATGATATTTAAGCTACATCTGGAGAAGCAAAGCTATGATAAGGCGTTGGATGATGTAAAAAATATCTTTAACCTGATGCGTATTCAACTGCAAAAAATTCAGGCTGCTATGCTGAGGATAAGGCGCAATGCTTTGGAGTATAGTGTCAGCGAATATAGTGAGCTGTTATATGATAATCTGCAGACTATCGACCAGTCGAAGAAAAAATTCAAGGGACATCGCGATGTTGTGCAGGCACGTGTAGAGGATTTAGAGAAGCAGAATATCAGCTTAGATAGTTTGCCGCCTGATGATGTTGCCAAGCTACGGAATCTGCGTGAAATAGATAATTATTTAGGTCGTGCAATAGATGAATATCAAAAAATCTTAAATAATCATTTTGACCTTAAGGCCTTATATACAGCAGAGCTGGAAAAGGTTTCGCAAATGTCTCTGGTACAGCGCTTTAATTTACGTGCCGACTTTTATGAGAAGCTTTTAACTAAACCGGAATGCCTGCAGAATTTAGATATATTTCTACATCCGTTATTTAATAAGGAACCTGAAAAGGCTGTTAATCCGAATCTTTTTCTGGAGCTGCAAAGAGTACGGCTGTTGGAAGCTGATTGGGAGGAAGAGGCAACTGAAAGCTTTGACGCTGAGGATTGGGAGGCGGAGCAAAAAAAGCTGCTGGAAGAAAGGCTGGCGCAGTACGAAGCAAGCTTGACTGTTATTCTGAAGTATACTATTAGCAAAGATCAGTTGCGCCTTTCTGAGCTGATAAAGCAGCTTAATCAGGATGAGCGCGAGAGCTTAGTACCAAATATAGCAGTATTTAAAGAGATTATGGTGGAACTGCTCAAGGTTCAGGAAATTGACATTAATAGCATGCGCATCGAGCGAGCAGAATTTATTCAGGAAGAGACGAAGGATTTTCGCCTGCAAAGTATGCTTTTGGATATTTTGGACAAGCGTGCGCAATGGCAGAAAGTAAAAAAGCTTATAGTACATCGCCTACCGGAGGCTAATCCGGTTTTGTTGAAGCAGCTTGATGAAAATACTGGTGTTTTGAAAAATATCCGTTGTTCTGATGTCATGCTGAAGGCAGTTTGGGAGTGAAAATATGGCTTATCAGATTGAAACAATTAAGCAGTCACAAAAAATATTTTATTACTTATTGGAGCATCACGAGCTACGGGAGGAAAAAGCACCGGAGCTACACAAAGCATATATTGAACAGGATGAAGTGCAAACGTTAGTTAAGTCGCAAGCATATGCTGCTGATAGCCATGTAGAAGCGTATGGTGGTGTTATCTATCTTATACCAGGGCAGGAAAATAATTTCTTAGGCTATTCTAAAGGACAGTTGAAAAAAGAGCTTTGTCGCAGTAATGCTACCGACAAGGATTATTATTTGGTGCAGTTTGTTATCCTGGTGTTGTTGTTGGAGTTTTATGACGGGCAAGGCAGCAGCTCTAAGACGCGTGATTTTATTCTATTGGGAGATTTGCAGAATTCTGTAACAGACAAGCTCAAGGAGGGGGCAGCGCGTTATTCGGAGGATGAGCAGGCGCAGAATGGCATGGCCTTTACTGCTATGCGAGAGGTTTATGAGTCCTTGCGTTCTGATGAAAAAAGAAATCGTCAGAAAACCACTAAAGAAGGTTTTATGTTCAGCATTTTACATTTTCTGCAGGAGCAGGGTTTGATAGATTATATTGAGCAGGATGAAATGATTAAGACAACTCGCAAACTTGATCATTTTATGGATTGGGATCTGTTGAATAAGAATAATTTTGAGCGGGTGCAGAGAATTTTAGGAGCGGAAGAAAATGAGCAAGATTAATGCTATCAGGTTGGTTAATGTAAATTATAACCATAATTCCATTCATATCAGTGATGAAACACTGCACTTTAATGGCAGAAGCACGTTGATTTCCTTGCAGAATGGTGGTGGTAAGTCCGTACTGGTGCAACTTTTAACGGCACCATTTGTACAAAAGCGTTACCGAAATCTTAATGAGCGTAGTTT
>CAVCLW010000036.1:0-28629 GCA_963603005.1 Escherichia coli
TTTGCAAGCCTTAGGGTATTAAATTATTAAAGACCCCAAAACTTGACAAAGAACCAAAAATTACTCCGTAACCCTTGGGTTACGGAGTTTTTTTTTGTATTTCCGGCACTAGATGAAAAAATGCTTCCCCGCAAAGGGAAGCATTTTGGTTTTAGTAACAGATTATTTTGCTGCGCGGTAGATATTTTCCATATCTTCGATAGTCAGTACCTTAAACTGGCCGATAGTGCGCGTATTCATAAAGCTGCATTTATATGCCAGCTCTTTGATTTCTTCCTCTGTGAGGTCCTTGCCTGTCAGTTCGTGAATGCTGGTAGGCATACCGATATGATGGAAGAAGCTTTCCATTGCTGCGATGCCTTCCAAAGCTGTGGCTTCAGGATTACGGAAGTTATAGGGAATATGGAAAACATTAGCTGCCAGCTGTGCAAAGCGGCCTACATTCTCTTTATGAACATAGCGTGCCCAGCTGCCCCAGACTGCTGCCAGGCCTGCGCCATGAGCAACACCGAACATGCTGCTCAGCTCGTGCTCCAGCTGGTGGCAGGACCAGTCACCGAAGGTGCGGTCGCCGGTGGTTTCGTTGTGGGACAGGGTGCCGCTCCACATGATTTCTGCGCGTGCATCGTAATTATCCGGCTCTTTGAGCGCAATTTTGGCATAACGCATAACATTGCGCAGCAACGTTTCAGCAATACCGTCGATTAAGGCCAACTGATGTGTTGCCGGTGCGGTAAAGTAACGCTCCAGGGTGTGTACCATGATATCAGTGCAGCCGCTGGCTGTCTGGTAGGCAGGCAGCGTATAGGTAAGCTCAGGGTTCATAATAGCGAATTTGCAGTAGCCGTAATCGGTAGAAAGGCCACGCTTGAGCATGCCGTCCTCGTTGGTGATAACGCTGCAGTTGCTCATTTCGCTACCTGCTGCCGCGATAGTTAGCACAGCGCCGAGCGGAGCGCAGGCGGTAATCTCTTTTTTCTTAGCATAATAATCCCAAACATCTCCGGGGTTAGCCAGGCCGTAGCCAATGCCCTTGGCGCTGTCGATAACACTTCCGCCGCCGACTGCGAGAATAAAATCAACGTTCTCCTCACGGCAAAGCTCTACGCCCTTCTTAACCATGGAAAGCTGCGGATTAGGCACAACGCCTCCCAACAGTACGTATTCAAGCCCTGCGTCCTGCAGGCTAGCGCAGACGCGGTCCAGCAGTCCGCTTTTCTTGGCGCTGTGACCGCCGAAGTGTACGAGTACCTTGTGGGCACCGTAATATTTACACCATTTACCTGCTTCGTTTTCGGTATTTTTACCGAAGATTATTTGTGTAGGTGCGTGAATCTGAAAATGATCCATAATATCAGCTCCTTGCCAGTAATAATTTCTCAATGGATAAAAGGGAATAAAAGAATAACAAAAAGACTGCCTGAGGTCGCAGGCAGTCTCTCGCAAAACAAATCCGGAGAGGACTGACATACGGCTATCAGGAATCTCTCTTACTTTGCTTATTATAGGAAATTATTTTTTCTTTGTCAATTTATTTTAAGTGTAAGGCTTAGCGCTTCTTTAATCCCAGTATTTCCTCCGGCAGCTGCGCCAAAGTAATTGCCGCAAATACCAGAGCACAGCCAAAGATTTCACGGCTGCTCATAGCCTGTCCCAAGATAAGCCAGCCGCTTACCAGTGCGAAGGCTGATTCCAGACTCATCAGCATGCAGGCAACAAGGGAGCTGACATGTTTTTGACCGACAATCTGCAGCGTGTAGGCTACACCGCTGGACATAATACCGGCGTAGGCAATAGGTGCCCAGCCTGCAATGATATTATCCAGTGAAGGTGATTCAAAAATAAACATCAGCACACCGTTGACCACGGTGCAGGTCATAAATTGTATGAGTGACAGGCGCACGCCGTCAAGATTTTTAATGATATTTTCTATGGCGATAATCTGTGCAGCGAAGCAGAAGGCACAGATGAGTGTGTATAAATCCCCTTTGTTGATAGAGAAGCCTTCGTTGATGCAGATGAAGTACATGCCTACGGCTGCTACGACAACGCTGAGGCCCTGCAGCAGGGAAACGGAGCGACGGTAGAAGATATAGCTTAAAACAGGTACCAGAATGATGTAGAGTGCTGTGATAAAGCCGCTTTTGCCTACGGTAGTGTACATTATGCCAAGCTGCTGGAAAAAGCAGGCGAGGGAGAGGAAAAGACCACAGGTGATGCCGCCCTTAAGCAGACGGTCTTTATAAACAGGGTCATCACTGCCTAAAACAGTAAAGCGCTTACCTGCCGCTTTGTCGAACAATAGGCAGCAGCCGAACAAAAAGACAGTAGCCAAAACACTGCGCGCGCAGTTGAAGGTTAACGGTTCGGCGTAATCGCCGCCGACGCTTTGCGCGATAAAGGCAGTACCCCAGATGAAGGCACACAGCGTGAGCATGAGAACTCCGCGTGTACTGTGATTATTTGCTGATGAATTATTCATAAACAACACCCCTATAACAAAACAATAAGATGAAAATAATTATACCATATTTTGCAGTGCGTGTACAAAGGTAACAGCTTGAAAAACCTTTGATAGAGGTATAAATCAGGACTGTTTTTTTGCGGAACATTTCCTCTCGCAGGACTTTTTTGTAAAGCGATTAGCTGAAAATGAAAAAAATAAAGCTAAGTGCTAAATTGGCAAAAAAATCGTCTACACTAAAATTTATCAATATATTGATGAATTTATCTTTGACACCCACGATATATTGTGGTAGAATAAAGCTACCGAAAATGCTACGCTGAACCGCAGCTGTTTTTTATGATTAAGACAAGGCTTTGACCGTTACGGTCAGAGCCTTGAATAACGTATAGGTGTATTTTAAGAATAACTTATGGATTTTTGCTCTTAGTTCTTATACGAAGATATTGATTTATAACTTTAATTTTTTACAGGAAAGGATGCTGAAAGGTTATGAAAGTAATTAAGCGCGATGGCACAACAGTAGATTTTGATGCCGCAAAGATTGTCGTTGCTATTCAAAAAGCCAATGCTGCCGTAGAACCGGAATTTCGTATTGAGGAGGATAAAATCCAGGAAATTGCGGATAGCGTACAATCTCGTAACCGCATGCGCCTGCTTGTAGAAGACATTCAGGATATGGTAGAGCATAGCCTGATGGATGCCGGTAAGTTTGAATTGGCAAAGCAGTATATTATTTACCGTTATAAACGTGCTCTGGTGCGTAAGGCCAACACTACCGACGATTCTATTCTGTCCTTAATCCGCAACAGCAATAAGGACGTTATGGAAGAAAACAGTAATAAAAATGCAACTATGGCTGCTACTCAGCGCGACCTGATTGCCGGTGAGGTTTCCAAGGACCTGACGAAGCGTATTATGCTGCCGGCAAAGATTTCCAAGGCGCATGAAGAAGGCGTGCTGCATTTCCATGATGCCGATTATTTTATTCAGCCTATTTTCAACTGCTGCCTGATTAATATCGGCGATATGCTGGATAACGGCACGGTTATGAACGGCAAAATGATTGAAAGCCCTAAAAGCTTCCAGGTTGCCTGCACCGTTATGACACAGATTATTGCATCTGTTGCTTCCAGCCAGTACGGCGGTCAGTCTGTTGATATCCGTCATCTTGGCAAATATCTGCGTAAGAGCTATGAAAAGTTTAAAAAGAGCATCAAGGAAACCTCCGGAGGCAATATTGATGACGAAACTCTGGAGCGTCTGACAAACGAGCGCCTGCGCTACGAGCTGAAGGGTGGCGTACAGACTATTCAGTATCAGATTAATACCTTGATGACTACCAATGGTCAATCTCCGTTTGTTACCCTGTTTTTGAACCTGCAGAAGGACGATCCGTATCTGAAGGAAAACGCTATGATTGTGGAAGAAATTCTGCGCCAGCGTCTGCAGGGCATCAAAAATGATAAGGGCGTTTACGTAACCCCGGCCTTCCCGAAGCTGGTTTATGTTCTGGATGAGCATAACTGCCTGAAGGGCGGCAAGTACGACTATATTACACGTCTGGCAGTAAAATGCAGCGCTAAGCGTATGTATCCTGATTATATCAGCGCTAAGAAAATGCGTGAAAACTACGAAGGCAATGTTTTCTCCCCGATGGGCTGTCGCAGCTTCCTGTCTCCCTGGAAGGATGAAAACGGTAACTATAAATTTGAAGGCCGCTTCAATCAGGGCGTAGTTTCTCTGAACCTGCCGCAGATTGGCATTGTTGCCAAAGGCGATGAGCAGAAGTTCTGGAAGCTGCTGGATGAGCGTCTGGAGCTGTGCTTTGAAGCGCTCATGTGCCGTCACAATGCGCTGAAAGGCATTAAGAGCGATGTCAGCCCTGTACATTGGCAGTACGGTGCTATTGCCCGTCTGGGTAAGGGCGAAACAATAGACAAGTATCTGGAAAACGGTTATTCTACTATCTCTCTTGGCTATATCGGCCTCTATGAGCTGACCAAGCTGATGAAGGGCGTAAGCCATACCGATCCTGCAGGCGAGGATTTTGCTCTGCGTGTTATGAACCGTCTGCGCGGTGCCTGCGATAAATGGAAAGCACAGACCGGCCTTGGCTTCGGTCTGTACGGTACACCGGCAGAAAGCCTTTGCTACCGCTTCGCACGTATCGACAAGGAACGTTTCGGCACGATTGAGGATGTTACCGATAAGGGCTATTATACTAACTCCTATCATGTTGATGTACGTGAGAAAATTGATGCTTTCAGCAAATTTAAATTTGAAAGCCAGTTCCAGAATATTTCCTCCGGCGGTGCGATTTCTTATGTAGAAATTCCTAATATGCGTCACAACACCGAAGCATTGGAAGAGGTTGTTAAATTCATTTATGACAATATCCAGTATGCGGAGTTTAATACTAAATCCGATTACTGCCATGTTTGCGGCTTTGACGGAGAAATTACCATTAACGATGATAATGAGTGGGAATGCCCCGCATGCCACAACAAGGATCATTCCAAGATGACTGTTATCCGTCGTACCTGCGGTTATCTGGGAGAGAACTTCTGGAATGTGGGCAAGACTAAAGAAATCAAAGCCAGAGTAATGCATCTGTAATTTGCGAGGTGAGGGCGTATGAATTACGCAGAAATAAAAAATCTGGATATTGCTAACGGACCGGGCTTGCGCGTATCGTTGTTTGTCAGCGGTTGTACGCATCATTGCAAAGGCTGCTTCAACCCGGAGTCTTGGAATTTTAATTACGGTCAGCCTTTTACGGAAGCAACGCAAGAGCATTTGCTGGAGCTGTTGGAGAACGAGCATATCCGTGGCCTGTCGCTTTTGGGCGGTGAACCTTTTGAGCCTGCCAATCAGGCAGCGCTGCTGCCGTTCCTGCGCAAGGTAAGAGCACGCTTCCCCAAGAAGGATATCTGGTGCTACAGCGGTTATAATTTCGAAAAGGATATGCTGACCGGTAATCTCGGTCCTTGGGAAATCACTGAGGAAATGTTGTCCTACATTGACGTACTGGTAGATGGAGAGTTTAAGCTGGAGCTGAAAAATCCTAATCTGCGCTTTCGCGGCAGCGAAAATCAACGCGTTATCCTGGTGCAGGAATCGTTGAAGGCAGACGGCATTGTACAATGGGATGACGGCGAGGGCTTAAGCATCTGATAAGCAGTGCGTTTACAAATTTGTAAAAGTAAAGCATCCCGGCTCGCAGGAGCAGGGATGCCAGGAAAAAGAAATAGCATTGTCGGTCTTAGCAGGACTGACAATGCTATTTTAATTGTGTGCGCAAGGCTTGCGGAATAACAGATTCGATAAAGGCTTTGACAATTGCCGGTTCAAAATCAAGACCGGCCTTGTTCTGCAGCTCAATGATAGCGTCGGCGTGAGTTTTTTGCCAATGCTGGGTGCATGGGTTCAGGTTGCGGTCATAATAATTGGCTACGGCAACTATGCGTGCGCCGATAGGGATGTTCTGTCCCTTCAGGCGTTTAGGATAACCGGTGCCGTCCCATTTTTCGTGGTGCGCACGGATGATATCGCTGATGGTATCGAAGCCGGGAATATTTTCCAGCATGCTGGCGCCGGCGATGCAGTGCCGTTTATAAATAGACTGCTCGCGCGTAGAAAGAAACGGCAGCTTAGCCAAAATAATATTGGGTACGGAAAGCTGACCGATATCATGCAGCAGCGCTGCTGTTTTTATCTGCGAAACCTCGCTGGCAGGCAGACCGAGCTTAGCGGCAGTGCTGGCAGAATAATTGGCAACCTGCTGACTGTGCAGATAAATTTCCCTGTTTTTAATTTCCAGCATTCTTAAATAGAACTCGCAGATATCCTTCGTCAGGCGAGCATCCGCAAAGTCCAGACATTGTGGTATAGCAATCATAAAGCGTGTTTCCTTTTTTTCCGTTCAATATTGAGTACCAATAGTATAGCACTTTTTGACAAAAGATAAAAGTATGCAGAGCTATTGACTTGCAAAAAAAATTTTTTCCCATTATAATAGATAGGACAACTCAGGTCTGTGGTTGCAAGTCGATGCCAGTTGCAGGCGAAACGATCCACGTAAGCAGCAAAATTTTGCTGTGAGCACGGTGCAGCTTAGAAGTAAGTCCTGCCGCAAAAAAATTATGGGCGAGAGAGGTAGTAGTGGGGAGCGGAATGCTTAGGAGCGAACCTTCCAGCAGGCGAGTGTGGGGGCGAAAACCAGGTCAGCTGAGTTGTTTTTTTGTTACCTAAATTACAGTTTGCTGTATTTTGAAAAAAAATGCGGCAAATTTTTATTTTTATACTGTTTTTTTTCATAAAAATACTTTACCTTGCGGGTATTTAGGTATATAATGTACGTATCTCAAAAATGGCTTACAATATCGAAAGGGGAAATTGATGATGAAGAAGATTTTGTTTTTAGTTATGGCAGTTCTGGCTGCTGCTTCTATGATGATTGCCGGCTGCGGCGGTGGCGATAAAAAAGCTGCTGAACCGGAAAAGGTACTGCGTGTAGGTACAGAACCGACCTTTGCACCTTTTGAATTCCAAAAAGAGGGTAGCAAAAGCTATGATGGTTTTGATATGGATCTGGCACGTGCTATCGGCAAGCAAATGGGCTACAAGGTTGAAATTGTCAGCATGGGCTTTGATGCTTTGATTCCGGCACTGAACTCCGGTAACATTGATGTTATTGCTGCAGGCATGAGCATTAATGAAGAACGTCAAAAGGCTGTTACCTTCTCTGAGCCTTATTATACTTCTGGCCTGATTGTCATGGTAAATAAGGACAACAACGAAGTTAAGAGCGTTAAAGATCTGGAAGGCAAACGTATTGCCTGCCAAATCGGTACTACCGGTGAAAAGAATGCCAGAAACGTTGCTAACGCTAAAGTAACTGCTTTCAACACTAATGATGAAGCTGTTATGGAATTGAAAAACAAAGGCGTTGATGCGATTATCAATGATAGTCCTGTAGTTGGTTATTACCTGGCACAGGGCGGTAACACCAGCATGAAGACTGTTGGCGATATCATGGAAGCAGAGCAATACGGTCTGGCTGTTAAAAAAGGTAATGATAAGCTTGCTGGCGAAATCAACAAGGCTTTGGCTGAGTTGAAGAAAAATGGTGAATATGACAAGATTTACAAAACCTGGTTTGGTGAAGTAAAGAAATAATATTTTGTTCACTACGGAGCACGACAGGGTTTAATTGCCGGACGTGCTCCGTTTGATATTAAAAAATTAGAAAAGAAAAAATGAGGGGGACCAACAAATGAAAAAGGTATTAGTATTTTTAATGATGGCTATTATGGCCTGTAGCATGCTGCTGACCGGCTGCGGCGGGGAGGAAAAAAAGGCGGCTGACAGCGCTAAGGTTTTGCGTGTCGGCACTGAGCCTGTATTCGCACCGTTTGAATTTCCTAAAGAAGGCAGCAAGGATCTGACCGGCTTTGATATTGAACTGATTGAAGCTCTTGGCAAGCAAATGGGCTACAAGGTTGAAATGGTAAGCATGGGCTTTGATGCTCTTATTCCGGCGCTGAATTCCAACAATATTGATGTTGCTATTGCCGGTATGACCATTACCGACGAGCGTAAAAAGGTTGTTGATTTTACTGAATCCTATTACACCTCCGGTCTGATGATCATGGTACGTAAAGACAGCAATGTAAAATCCATCGATGATTTGAAGGGCAAAACTATTGCCTGCCAAATCGGTACTACCGGTGAAAATAAATCCAGAACTGTTGAAGGTGCTAAGGTAAAGGCGTTCAATACTCAGGATGAAGCTTCTCTGGAGCTGAAAAACGGCGGTGCTGATGCTGTAATCGGTGATGCTCCGGTTGTTGAATACTATATGACCAAAGCAGGCAAGGACTTTGCTAAAACTGTTGGTGAAAGAATGGAAGCTGAGCCTTACGGCATTGCTGTTAAAAAAGGCAGCAAGCTGGCTGGCGATTTAAATAAAGCTTTAGCTGAATTGAAAAAGAGCGGCGAATATGATAAGCTTTATACTAAATGGTTTGGAGAGAAAAAATAAGCAGTGGTTCTCTCCAGCCTGCAACTAAGAATTTAGAAGGGATTGGGAGAATATGAATTTTGAGCTTATGGCAAATTCGTTTCCGCTTTTGCTGGCCGGTGCCGCTATTACCGTAGAGATTACGGCGATGAGCGTTACCTTCGGTCTGCTGATTGGCTGCATGATCGGTATTGCGCGCTTGTGCAGCATTAAGCCGTTGCGTTATTTTGCCAATGTTTATGTCGATTTTATCCGCGGCACCCCGCTGTTGGTACAAATCTTCCTCGTGTATTTTGCGTTGCCTAATATTATCGGCAGCCGTGTTGATCCGTTTGTGGCAGCAATTTCCGCCTGCTCCATCAACAGCGGTGCGTATGTTGCCGAAATCTTCCGTGCAGGCATTCAGTCTATCGACAAGGGCCAGATGGAAGCAGGCCGCAGCCTCGGTATGACCTGGGCGCAGACTATGCGCTATATCATCATGCCGCAGGCCTTCAAGCGCATCATTCCGCCTCTGGGCAATGAATTTATTGCGATGCTGAAGGATTCCTCGCTGGTTTCCGTTATCGGCTTTGAAGAGCTGACTCGTCGCGGTCAGCTGATTATTGCCCGTACCTACGCTTCCTTTGAAATCTGGATGGCTGTAGCTATTATCTATCTGATTATGACCTTTGCTGTTGCAAGGTTTACCGGTTATCTGGAGCGGAGGTTTGACACGAAATGAGCAAGGAAATGATTGTAATCAAAGATCTGAAGAAAAGCTTTGGTGATCTGCACGTACTCAAGGGTGTAAACCTGACTATTGCGGAAAAAGAGGTTGTTGTTATCATCGGCCCCAGCGGCAGCGGTAAGAGTACTCTGCTGCGCTGCATCAACTTTTTGGAGGAGCCTACCGGCGGCAGCATTGTTATCGACGGTATTCCTCTGAACGGTGAGGCTAATATCAACGAAATCCGCAAGGAAGTAGGCATGGTATTCCAGCGCTTTAATCTGTTCCCGCATATGACTGTTATGCAGAATCTGATGCTGGCACCGATGAAGGTGCGCGGCGTTTCTAAGGATGAAGCAGAAAAGACTGCGCATATGTACCTGAAAAAGGTTGGCATGGAAGACAAAGCCAATAATTATCCCGACCAGCTCAGCGGTGGTCAGCAACAGCGTGTTGCTATTGCGCGTGCGCTGTGCATGAAGCCGAAGGCTTTGCTGTTTGACGAGCCTACCAGTGCTCTTGACCCGGAAATGGTTAACGAGGTTCTGGACGTTATGAAACAGCTGGCTAACGAAGGCATGACTATGGCTGTTGTTACTCACGAAATGGGCTTTGCCCGTGAGGTTGGCGACCGTGTATGCTTCGTAGACGGTGGCAAGATTTTGGAAGAGGGTACTCCGGAAGAAATTTTTGGTAATCCAAAAGAGGAACGTACCAAAAACTTCCTGTCCAAGATTTTATAATTACTTGATTTTTATTAAAAGCACATCTGTAAAGGTGTGCTTTTTTCAACTAATCATCATTTATGGAGTGATAATTATGCAAATGCAATTCGACGGACAACAATATCCTTACGCTTCGCGCCGTCGCGTAGTTTATGGCAGACGCGGTATGGTCTGCACCTCGCAGCCATTGGCATCTCAGGCTGGCCTGCAGATTTTGCAGCAGGGTGGCAACGCTGTAGATGCAGCCATCGCGACAGCAATTTGTCAGACCGTAGTGGAGCCTACGAATAACGGACTTGGCAGCGACTGCTTTGCGATTGTCTGGATAAAGGATAAGCTTTATGGCATTAACGGCAGCGGTTATGCGCCGCAGAACCTGACGGCGGAGGCGGTGCGCGCTGCAGGCTATACAGAGAAAATGCCGTTCAGAGGCTGGCAGGCTGTGACTGTTCCGGGAGCGCCTTCAGCCTGGGCGGAGCTGCATAAGCGCTTAGGCCGTCTGCCCTTTGCGCAATTATTTGCCCCTGCTATTGATTATGCGGAAAACGGATATCCTGTTTCCCCGATAGTAGCACGCTTTTGGCAGGAGGGCATTGAGGCGCTTATGCCGTATAAGTATAATCCTGCTGTTGCGCCTTGGTTTGCAACATTTGCGCCCAAAGGCGTGGCACCGCGTACAGGCGAGCTGGTACGTCTTCCGGACCATGCCAAAACACTGCGCCTGTTGGCGGAAAGCTACTGCGAAAGCTATTATCGCGGTGAGCTTGCCGAAAAAATTGTCGACTTCAGCGAAAAGACCGGCGGTTGCCTGACTTTGGCGGATTTGGCAGATTATCGTGCGGAATTTGTTGAACCGGTGCATATTAATTACCGTGGCTATGATGTGTGGGAAATGCCGCCAAACGGTCACGGCATTACGGCGCTGATGGCTTTGAATATTCTTAAGGGCTTTGAATTCGACGGACGTGACAGCGTAGCAACACTGCATAAGCAGATAGAAGCTATGAAGCTGGCTTTTGCCGATGGCATGCAGTATATTGCTGACCCGCGCTATATGCGTACTAAGGTGGAAGCTATGCTGAGCGAGGAATATGCAGCCAAACGCCGTGCGCTGATTGGCGAGCAGGCCTTGCTGCCTGAAGCAGGCAAACCGTTCTGCGGCGGTACTGTTTATCTGTGTACTGCAGATAATGAAGGAAATATGGTATCCTTTATTCAAAGCAACTACAAAGACTTTGGCAGTGGCGTTGTGCTACCTGGTTATGGCATCAACTTTAATGACAGAGGCGCAGGCTTTAGCTTGGACGAATCTTCGGATGATTTGCTGCTGCCGCGTAAGAAGCCTTATCATACAATTATCCCCGGCTTTTTGACTAAGGACGGCGAAGCTGTTGGTCCGTTTGGTGTTATGGGTGCCTATATGCAGCCGCAAGGTCATGTGCAGGTGCTGATGAATACGATTGATTTTCTGCTGAATCCGCAGGCTGCGCTGGACGCACCGCGTTGGCAGTGGATTGATGGGCGCGAGGTGTGGCTGGAGGACCGCTTTGCACCGGAGGTAGTGGAACAGCTGCGCAAGCTGGGGCATGAGGTGCGTGTAATGAGCGATTACACCAGCTTTGGCAGGGGCGAAATTATTTGGCGCTGCGCTGACGGCGTACTGGCGGGAGCAACGGAGCCGCGGGCTGACGGAACAGTGGCTGCCTGGTAATTTTATAAGTTTGGTGTATTAATATGATATTCTCTACTGTGGGAAGTACGCACTTATGATCAAGCTGCGTTTTCAAGAATGGGCATACGCATGATACTACAATAGTAACCTTGCGGTAACTAGCGCACGTGGAAGTGCGTACTTTACAGGACTGCAATTTGGTACTATGATATGTACAGATGATGCGCAACGCATCACGAGGAGGTTAACTGATTATGACACAAGAAACTTTGAAATTTGTAAAAGAACAAACTGAAGCTTTAATTGCTGCTCATAGCTGCAGCGCCGAAGCAAAGGCTGCTGCCGAAAAATGGCTGGCTGCTGTTGGTACTGCGGAAGAAGCAGAAGTAACCAAGGCTTATATTGCAGAGCTGGAAGCAGACATCATGCCGATTGACGGGCTGATTGTGTTTGCCGGTTCCGAAGCAGGCGTTGGCGTTTTCGGCGCTGAGCTGGCTAAAAATATTTTGGCACATGCTAAGGAAATAAAGGCTGCCGGTGCTGCCTATTGCGATTGCCCGGCCTGCGCTGCCTGCAAAGCAATTCTGGATAAAAAGGCAGAGCTGCTGTAATTAATCTTCAAAAATAACATTAACCGCCCGTATCTCAGTTGAAGTGGAGATGCGGGCGGTTATAATTTTTAAAAAGCATTTCTCTTTGGTGCGTCTGGGAGAAATCGAACCTCCGCACACGGTTCCGGAGAAATAGCATGCTTGCATTGTAACGATATTCAAAGTTATAAACTACTTGTCTTTAGTTGTTGGATATAGTATAATGGACATAGAAAAAGTGCTACCGATAGACGGTTGCCTTTTAAATCATGTAGTTAAAAAATAACCGCAAGTTTGCAGACTGGGCGGTTATTTTTTTGCGTTTTTACCGAGTTCATAGCCAAATTTGACACAAGCCAAACCGAAGCCTAATAATGCGAGGACTTCAAGAATATTCATCGGCGCCACCCTCTTTCTTGTAGATTTCCATAAGGATATGGATTCTTGCAATAGGAGAGCCGCAAAGCCCTCCGAGGAGAGCAACCGCCTACCGCTGTGGTAGCACTAATTAATTTTAACATACGTTTGCAGAAAAGTGAATATAGAGGAATATAAAACCGGTCGATAATATTAGTGCATAAAAAATCCCTTCCCAAACAAATGGAAAGGGTACTTTTCTTTTTGGTGCGCCTGAGAGGAATCGAACCTCCGCACACGGTTCCGGAGACCATTGCTCTATCCACTGAGCTACAGGCGCAAAAACTACAATGGAATTATACCACAGATGTGAAACTTATGCAAAGAAAAGCCTTCTTTTTTGTCTTGTGCGCTCTTATATGTTACAATAATATTATTAATTTAATAAGCATGTATTACCTTGGACATGCGCTTTGAATAGAGGTTGCTTATGAAAGAAAGAAATCCGTATTGTCTGCTGGCCTTTGCAATTGTGCTTATCTGGGCGCTGTGGAATTACAATGTCAGCCTAAAACTGCTGGCTGGTATATATGATGTTTTGTTGCCGTTTGTCATTGGCGGTTGCATGGCTTTTATTGTCAATGTGCTGATGAAAAAACTGGAGCAATATTGGCGCATAATTTTTAAGCAGAGCGTGGTATCACGCTTCGAACGTCCTGTGTGCCTGCTTTTGAGCCTTGCAATCATTATCGGCTTTTTGGCCTTCTTTGTGCTGACGATTGTGCCCGAGCTGCATGCCAGCATGAAAATGCTCGTCAAGATGCTGCCGCCGGCGTTGGCTAAGCTGAATATTTATCTGCAGCAGAAGGCGCAGGAGCTTTCCTTCTCGGCAGACGAGCTGGCTGTGGTACAGGCGCAGGCTAAAGAGGTTTATCAGACGATGCTCAATTATCTGCAGAACAACAAGCGCTTACTGCTGGAGCAGACGTTTTTGGCAACGGCCTCCGTTCTGGAGGTGCTTGCAAGCTGTGTTATCGGTTTTGTCGTAGCAATCTATTGTCTGCTGGAAAAGCATCATCTTGCGCGCAACTTTAAATGCGTAATTTTTGCCTTTTGCTCGAAGGAGCGCGCTGCTTATATCCTGCATGTTTTGCAGACGGCAGAGCAGATTTTCCGCGGTTTTGTGGGCGGACAGCTGGTAGTGGCGTTGCTTTTGGGCGTGATGTATTTTGTCGGCATGACGCTTTGCGGCTTCCCTTATGCGACGGTCATTTCGCTGCTGGTGGCTGTGCTGAGCCTGATACCGATTCTCGGTACCTTAATCAGTGCTCTTATCGGCTGCTTTTTAATACTGGTGGCCGCGCCGGAAAAAATCTGGTATTTTATCATATTATACATTGTGCTGCAGCGCATCGAAGCTGATTTGCTTTATCCTAAGATTGTGGGTAAGGCTGTAGGTCTTTCGGAGCTGTGGGTGTTGGCAGCGGTGACGATTGGAGCAAGCATTGGCGGTGTTGCCGGTATGATTGTCTGCGTACCGCTGTTTTCTGTACTGTATGCTTTGTTGGCTGAAAAGGTTAAGCGCCTGCTGGCAGATAAAAATTTATCTAATTTATAAGATTTGTTAGGCACTTGGCGCTAAAAGTGCTATAATAATAAATTGATTGTAAGCCTGTTAGATGCAGGAAGCCTTGAAGATGCAAAGGAGATTTTATGATTACAATACGAGATAAGGTGCGTTTTGTTGAAACTGATATGATGGGTGTTGTGCATCATGCCAACTACCTGCGTTGGTTTGAAATGGGACGTGTAGCATATCTGCGTGCCTGCGGTATTTCCCTGGGCGAGCTGATGGCTGACGGCGTTATTTTCCCGATTACCGAGGTACGCGCCAAGTATAAAAATTCCTGTACCTTTGATGATGATTTTGAAGTACAGGTAAAAATGAGTGCCTTTAATAAAGCAAAAATGGAATTTGATTATACTGTTATCCGCCTGCGCGACGGCGCTGTAGCGGTAGAAGGTCATACGCGCAATGTATTTACCGATAATGAAGGACACATTGTTCGTCTGAAGCCTGAATGGTATGATAAAATTCAGAAGGTATATGCAGCGGATAAGGCTGCGGAGGAGATGTGAGAGTATGGAAAAATATAAGATTGTTCCTGTGCCGACAAGAATTTTGACTCATCACGATGATATCTGTGATGCTATTCTGGAATATGCCAAGGATAAAATCGGCCCCAATGATGTTGTCTGCACTGCCGAAAGCGTAGTTGCTATTACCCAAGGCAGAGCAATGCGCTGTGAGGAGTTTCATCCGGGACCGCTGGCTAAGGTGCTGTCGCATTTATTCCCGGCCAAGGGCAGTATCAGCAGCTGGTACAGTATGCAATCCCTGATTGACGCAGAAGGCGGTGCGCGTGTTCTGTGGGCAGTAATCTGCGGCTTTGCGGCTAAATGCGTAGGCGTAAGCGGTACCTTCTACCGTATGGCAGGCAAACAGGCTCGCCTGATTGATGACGTTACCGGCACAATGCCTCCGTATGACAAGCATATTGTTTATGGTCCGGCAGAACCGGAAAAGGTTGCTGAAGCTATTACTAAGGCTTGTGGCTGCTATGGCGCTGCTATTGCCGACGTTAACGATTTGAAGCGCTCTGCAGTGCTTGGCTGGTCTAAGGGCGTTGATCCGGATAAGGTTGCGGAAATCCTCATTGATAATCCTTTTGGCAACGGCAGTGAAAAAACACCAATCTGCATTATCAAGGATTATCATAAGGCGTAAGGGGGAAGCAAGATGCTGATGACGATTGTGGGAGTCCTTGTAGGACTGTTGATTTTAGGCGTTATAATTGTAGGTGTATATATTTCCATGCAGGGTGATGCTGTAATGCGTCTGCTGGTAAAGCAGCGCACCAAGGCTGTTTTGGACAAGGTATATGCCGACAGAATTGATTTTTCCTTAGAGGTACCTTTTGATAACGTAGGCAAGCAGGAAGGTACTATTCTGGATGCTTATATGCGTATTTATCTGCCGCAGGAGCAGTATGGCGACGTGCTGCTGCGTGGCAAGGTTAACCGTGAGGGCTATTTGCGCGAGGATGATTATTTTGAAGCAATGCTGGTTCCTGCAGGTACCGGCGAAAAATTTGTCCTGCGCTTTGAGGCTTATACCAAAAACGGCAAGAGCTTAGAGGAAGCAATGGAAAATATTCCTGATGTTGATGTTGCTTTGTTTGCAGATTGCCGCGGCCGCCGTGAGCTTTACACCGTAAAGGAATACTTTACTCTGACTGCGGATGAAATGCGTGCATTGGTAAAATAAACTGATGCGTTTATGTATTACTTTTAAAACTATATAAATAGTAATTTATAACGGATGCTTCTCTGATTTGGGAGAGGCATCCGTTTTTGTATGCGGTGAAGGTTACTCAAGGTAATCTGCAAAAAAATTCAAAAAAATGCAGTTTTTGCTCAAAAATGATTGATTTTGCGTGAAAATGGTTATATAATATCTGCAAGAGGAGAGATGCTCATGTTAACGCAAGAAAGATTTGAAGAAATCATCCGCATTGTCAAGCGTGACGGTGCGGCTACAGTACCGGAGCTGGCAAGGCTTCTGGAAACCTCTGAGTCCACTATCCGCCGAGATTTGGTACAGCTGGACAGCTTGGGCAAGGTACGCAAGGTGCATGGCGGCGCAACTGCCGTGCGCGAGGCGGAGCCTGTGCAGGAGCGCAATATGCAGGAAAAATACAGTCGTAATATTGAAGACAAGCGCACGATCGCTGCGTATGCGGCAACGCTGGTGCGTCCCAACGATTTTATTTTTCTTGATGCAGGTTCTACAACCGAGCAGCTGGCAACCTACCTGACGGAAAAGGATGCTGTTTATGTGACGAACGGTATTACGCTGGCACAGAAGCTGGCGCAGCGCGGCCTGAAAACATTGCTGCTTGCAGGGCGCGTGAAGGCAACAACTGATGCGGTAATCGGCACGGAGGCAGTAGCTTCTCTGCAGCATTACAATTTCAGCAAGGGCTTTTTCGGAACGAACGGCATTACTGTGGAAGAGGGCTTCACAACTCCTGATATCGAGGAGGCCATGAATAAGCGCGTGGCGATGGAGCATTGTCATAAATGCTATGTGCTTGCAGATGCCAGCAAGTTTGAGGCACTGTCTAGCGTGTCCTTCGCCCCGTTGTCCAAGGGCGTGATTATTACGGCTGCGCAGGAGGCTCTGAATGTTAACTCCTATAAGCAGCATACGGAGGTGATTGTGCTTTGATTTACACTGTAACCTTTAACCCTTCACTTGATTATGTGGTAAAGGTTGATAATTTTGCGGTAGGCGAGATTAACCGCACCCAAGTAGAAAATATATATCCGGGTGGTAAGGGAATCAATGTTTCGCTGGTGCTGCAAAATCTGGGGCTGCAATCGGTAGCCTTGGGCTTCACAGCCGGCTTTAGCGGTACAGAAATAGAACGCCTGCTCCAGGAAGCAGGCTGCCGTTGTGATTTTATTCGGGCTGCTGCAGGCTACTCGCGAATTAATACGAAGATTATTTCGGACTCGGAAACGGCGCTGAACGGTCAGGGACCGCAGCTGAGCAAGGAGGAGCTGCACAAGCTTTTCACCAAGCTGCAAGGACTGACGCAGGATGATATTTTAGTGCTGGCAGGAAGCATACCCGCTTCGCTGCCGGATGATATTTATGAGCAGATTCTGGAGCTGCTGCAGCCCGCTTGCACACGGGTTGTGGTAGATGCTACCGGCGATTTGCTGCTCAAGGTACTGAAATATAAGCCGTTTTTAATCAAACCAAACCATGAGGAATTAGGAGAGTTCTTTGGTCGGGGACCGTTGCTGAATGAGGAGGATATTCTTGCTGCTGCGCTGAAGCTGCAGCAGCAGGGAGCACGTAATGTGCTGGTTTCGCGTGGAGCGGACGGTGCTGTACTGTTGGACGAAAATGGCAGGCAGCACATGATGGCTTCACCGAAGGGTAAACTGGTAAACTCTGTTGGTGCCGGTGACAGCATGGTAGCAGGCTTTTTAGCAGGCTATCTCAAAACGCAGGATTATGAGGAGGCGCTGCGCTTGGGCGTAGCCGCAGGCAGCGCAAGCGCGTTTAAGGATTGGCTGGCAACCCGTGAGGATATTGATGAAATTATTTTACAGGGCGTGACTAATAAATAAAAAAGAAGGGGCAAAAATAAGATGAAAATAGTTGATTTGCTGAAGATAGAAAGCATTGACCTTAATGCGCAGCCTAAGGATAAGGCAGCAGCGCTGGAGCATTTGATTACACTGATGGAGAGAGGCGGTAATCTGCTTGATAAGGATGAATACAGAGCCTGCGTGCTGCGCCGTGAGGAGGAGGGCAGCACCGGTATCGGTGAGGGCATTGCCATTCCGCACGCCAAGACAAGTGCTGTAAAGGCACCTGGACTGGCTGCTATGCTGGTAAAGGACGGCGTTGATTTCGACAGTCTTGACGGAGAGCCTGCGAAGCTGTTCTTCCTGATTGCTGCACCTGATACTAAGGATAATGTACATCTTGATGTTCTGAGCCACCTGAGCATGCTGCTGATGAACGATGATTTCCGCAGCGAGCTGCTGAATGCCGGTAGCGCCAAGGACTTTTTGGCAGTTATCGACAAATACGAAAACGAAAAGTTTGAGGACGAGGAAGAAAAGGCACCGGCAGCAGAGCCTGCTAAGCAGCGCAAGGCGCTGGCTGTTACTGCCTGCCCGACAGGTATTGCACATACTTATATGGCAGCAGAGGCTTTGCAGGAGATGGCCAGTAAGATGGGAGTTGCAATGAAGGTTGAAACCAATGGCAGCGGCGGCGTAAAAAATAAGCTGACGGCGGCAGAGATAGAAGAAGCCGAAGGCATTATTGTGGCTGCAGATAAGAACGTGCCTGTGGAGCGCTTTGCAGGCAAGCCGGTTATCTTCGTTAAGGTAGCTGACGGTATCAACAAGCCGAAGGAGCTTATCGAGGAGATTTTGAGCGGTAATGTTCCTGCTTACGCAGGCAAGGGCGGCAACGAGGCGACAAGTGACGTGGCAGATGCTGAGGAAAGTCTGGGGAGACAAATTTATAAGCATCTGATGAATGGCGTTTCGCACATGCTGCCGTTTGTAATCGGCGGTGGTATTCTTATCGCACTGGCTTTCCTGTTCGATATGGAATTTGCCGGCACGGCTAAGTTTGGCAGCGGTACGCCGCTGGCCGCCTTCTTCAAGAATATCGGCGGTCTGGCGTTCAGCATGATGATGCCGATTCTGGCAGGCTATATCGCAATGAGTATTGGCGAACGTCCGGCACTGATGCTTGGTATCGTAGGCGGCTTTTTGGCAGCTTCCGGCGGCAGCGGCTTCTTCGGCGCGCTGTTTGCAGGCTTTATCGGCGGTTATCTGATTCTGGTACTGCGCAAGGTATTGAGCGTACTGCCTGACAGCCTGGAAGGCCTGAAGCCGATTCTGCTGTATCCTGTTATCGGCCTGCTGCTTATGGGCATTTTGATGACCTACGTTATCAATCCGCCGACTGCAGCCTTCAACCAATGGCTGGCAGGTGCGCTGGCAAGCATGAGCACAACAAGCAAGGTGCTGATGGGTTTTGTGCTGGGTGCTATGATGTCCATTGACTTTGGCGGTCCTTTGAATAAGGCAGCTTATGTATTCGGTACCGCTTCTCTGGCTGCAGCTGATGGCAGCGCCGTAAGCAGTGAGATTATGGCTTCCGTTATGATTGGCGGTATGGTACCGCCGCTGGCGATTGCACTGTGCACCATGCTGTTTAAGAGCAAATTTACTTCCAAGGAGCGTCAGTCCGGCGTGACCAACTTTATTATGGGCCTGTCCTTCATTACCGAAGGCGCTATTCCTTTCGCAGCAAGTGACCCGCTGCGTGTAATTCCGACCTGTGCTTTGGGCAGCGGTGTAGCCGGTGCTTTGTCCATGGCCTTTGGCTGCAGTGTTCCGGCACCGCATGGCGGCGTGTTTGTTTTCGGCGTAGTGCAGAACTGGCCGATGTATTTTGCAGCTCTGGCAGCAGGCAGTGTGCTGTCGGCTGTGCTTATGGGGTTTGTTAAACAGAACGTGAACGAATAAAAGATAGAGAAAAAGATAAAAACAAAAATAAGATTTTAAGGATTTAGCGGCAGAATATTGTTATTAGCGAAACGGAGGAAATAAAAATGAAACAATTTACTTATGTTATTACTGACGAAGCTGGTATCCATGCACGTCCGGCAGGACTGCTCGTTAAAGAGGCTGCAAAATTTGCCAGCAGCACCACCATTGCCAAGGGTGCTAAAAAAGGCGATTTAAAGCGTATCTTCGGTGTTATGGCCTTGGGCGTTAAAAAAGGCGAAGAGATTACCGTTACCTGTGAGGGTGCGGACGAGGACGCAGCAGCAGCAGCTTTAGAGGCTTTCCTCAAGGTTAATCTGTAATTTCGCAGTAAGAGAGATTTTTCGCGAGGTGATAAAATGCTTTCATTAAAGGGTAAGGGCGTTTGCGGCGGTGTAACGTTGGGAACCTTGGCTGTATTGCGCCGTAATGCAGCTGCGGTTAAGCGCCGTAAGGTACAGAATGCCGAGGCTGAGGTTGCACGCTTTCAGACAGCGCGTCAGGAGGCAATAGCCAAGCTGGCGGAGCTTTATGAAAAGGCTGTTGTAGATGTAGGCAGAGATAATGCCGCTATTTTTGAAATCCATCAGATGATGCTGGAGGATCTTGATTATATTGAGTCCGTTGAAGGTATTATCCGCACACAGCAGGTTAATGCAGAATATGCAGTGCAGACTACCGCGGCCAATTTTGCAGAAATTTTTTCTTCGATGGAAGATGATTATATGCGTGCACGTGCTGCTGATGTCAAGGATATTTCCAACAAAGTGCTTGGCTGCCTTGGTGATGCAGGCAGCAGCTGGGAAAGCGGCAGCGGCAGCTATATCCTGGCAGCGGATGACCTGGCACCCAGCGAAACCGTACAGCTTGATAAATCGCGTGTACAGGGCTTTGTGACGGCAGCAGGCAGTGTAAATTCACATACGGCGATTTTGGCGCGTACGATTGGCATTCCTGCGGTTGTCAGCACCGGCAACAGCATCAGTGAAGAATATGACGGCAAGCTGGTAGCGGTTGATGGCTACACTGGCGAGGTTTTCGTTGATCCTGATGAAGCAATGCTGGAGCGCATCAAGGCGAAGATGGAGCAGGATGCACAGCATAAAAAGCTCTTGGAGGAGCTCAAGGGTAAAAAGAGCATCACCGGCGGTGGTCAGCAGGTGCATGTTTATGCCAATATCGGCGGCACGGGTGATTTAGCCAGCGTACTGGCGAACGATGCAGAAGGCATCGGCCTTTTCCGCAGCGAATTCATTTATCTGGAAAGCAAGGATTATCCGACAGAGGAGCAGCAGTTTGAAAAATATAAGCTGGCAGCGGAAGCAATGGCCGGCAAGCGTGTAATTATCCGTACACTTGATATCGGTGCGGATAAGCAGGCTGATTATTTTGAGCTGCCGCACGAGGATAATCCGGCGCTTGGCTATCGTGCAATCCGCATCTGCTTGGAAAGACCGGAGCTGTTCGCTACGCAGCTGCGCGCTATCTGCCGCGCCTCTGCCTATGGCAAGCTGGCAGTGATGTTCCCGATGATTATCAGCGTAGAAGAGGTGCGCAAGGCGCGCAAAATTCTGCGCGAGGTGCAGGCAGAGCTGAAATATGCAGGCGTATCCTACGATCCGAAGATGGAGGTCGGCATTATGATTGAAACGCCGGCGGCAGCACTTATCAGTGCAGAGCTGGCGAAAGAAGTTGATTTCTTCAGTATCGGTACAAACGATTTAAGCCAGTATACTTTGGCAATAGACCGCCAGAACCAGCAGCTGGAGCCGTTCTTTGATGCACATCATCCTGCGATTTTGCGTCTGATTGAAATGACGGTGCAGGGAGCGCATGCAGCAGGCATCTGGTGCGGCGTCTGCGGCGAGCTTGGCGCTGATTTGAGCCTGACGAAGGAATTTGTACGCATGGG
The DNA here is from genome assembly GCA_963603005.1 of Escherichia coli. GTDB lineage: Bacteria > Bacillota > Negativicutes > Acidaminococcales > Acidaminococcaceae > Phascolarctobacterium_A. The sequence continues at coordinate 21,607 of CAVCLW010000036.1, forward strand.
CATAGATGAGCTTTCCGTAAGCCCGGCAAGCATTCTGCCGCTACGCAAAAAAATCCGCAGCCTGTAATTTTTACTCATACACATATTTCTATATAACGCATGAAAATACCCCTGATAATGCGCAAGCAGTATCAGGGGCAGCTTTCGGCGTCAATGCTTTATATTCTTTTATGCAGAACCGGCTTTAATGACCGGTTCTTTTTTCTTAGAAAAGATTATTTTAATCCGAAAAACAAAAAAACACCGCAATTTCTTGCGGTGCTGATTTCAAAATGGTGACCTCGGCAGGACTCGAACCTGCGACCTTTTGATTCGTAGTCAAACGCTCTATCCAGCTGAGCTACGAGGCCAACAACAATACTTATTTTAACTGCAAGAGGCTATTTTGTCAATACTTTTTTGTGAAAAAATCTTGACTGTTTTTTCTTTGCGGGATATAATTTAGCTAATATATATGTGGCTGCTTTGCAAGGAAGCATCAGGAGGCGTATATTTGGTCTGCATTGGGATGCTTGCCGGTATGGGCGATGGGGAATTGTAATGACAGCACAAATGGTTTTTGTATTATATGTTGTTGAAGTCTGCACGATTAGGTCTGATGTGAGGCAGTATAGGGATACTGCCAGCAATGACGTTGTATTTCTTTAACAGGCATGTATAATTTAAAGGAGGATTTTTTGTGCCTGTTTCTTTAGTCATCTTAATATTGTACATTGTTGCTTTGTTCGCTATCAGCTGGTATGCTAAAAAACGTAGTGAAGGAAACAACGAAAACTTTGCTCTTGCGGGACGCAGACTTTCTGCGCCTCTGATTTGTGTCACTATTATAGGTCTGGCTGTCGGCGGTGCGTCGACTATCGGTGTTTCCGAGCATGCCTTCCGCGTTGGTCTGAGTGCCGGTTGGTATACGATTGCCTGGGCTTTGGGCGCGATTGTTATGGGCCTGTTCATGGCTAAAAAGTACCGTGAACAGAACATTACGACTATCACCGAGCTTATCGAACGCCATCATACCAAGGGTGCGGTAATTTTGGGCGTTTTCTGCCAGATTGTTATTCAGTTGGTAATTATCAGTCTGCAATACATTGCGGGTGGCAGTATTCTGCACGCTATCCTGCCGGATATCTTTGATTTCCACACAGGTATGATTGTCAGCGCTATCACCTTTATCGGTATTACCTTTATCGGTGGTATGTGGTCTGCATCCTTATCTAATGTATTGAATATTATTCTGATTTACGTTGGCATTTTGGCGGCAACTGTTATTCAGTTCAAAAAAATCGGCAGCATGGATCATCTGGCTGCTGCTTTGCCGGCTAATGTGCCCTGGTTCAGCTTTATTGACGGTGTTGGCCCTGTAACCATCACCAGCTGGGTTGTAACTTTGATTACCGTAAATCTTTCTCTGCAAAGCATTTTGCAGATTTCTTTGGGCGCTAAGGACGCTGCAACTGCTAAGAAGGGCTTCGTCTGGGGCGGCATTCTGATGCTGCCGGTAGGCGTTCTGGCTGCCTTCCTTGGCTTGGTTGCTAAGGCTATGTATCCTGATGCGCAGGCTGCACTTGCATTGCCGCAGGTTATCGTAGGCCTGCAGCCGGTGTTGGCAGGTATCACTCTGGCGGCTTTGTGGGCTGCGGATGTATCTACCGCCTGCAACCTGCTGTTGAGTGCGGGAACATTGTTCTCCAGCGATATCTACAAGCGCTTTATCAATCCGCAGTGCGACCAGGCGCGTCAGCTTTTGATGACACGTGCCTGCATTATTATCAGCGGTATCCTTACCTTGGGACTTGCTATGAGCGTATCCAGTATTTTGGGTACGATTATGATTGGTCTGTCTTTGACTGCTGCCTTCAGCGTTATCGTAATCGTAGCGCTGTTCTTCCCGCAGTATGCTTCTAAAGCCGCAGGCTTCTGGACTTTGCTGGCAGGCCTGGTGCTGCTGGTACTGTGGCAGCTTACCCCGGCAGTACGCATTTTCCCGAATGTAATCTACATGGAATGGCTGGTATGTATTGTTGCTTATGCTATTGTAGCTATTGTTTGCCCGGCTAAAAAAGCTGTTGCTGCCGAAAGCAACTAAATAAAAAATTCATTTCAAGATAAAAAGTCATCTCCGTTTTTCCTGAGAAATGTGGAGATGGCTTTTTGATTATAAGGTTAAGTGTTTGCTGTAAGTAAAAATCCCGTTCACAGACTTGCGCTGTGTAACGGGATTTTTTGCACTATGAATGAAGCGTGACCTGATTGATCAGAGGACATTGTCAGGCTTCTGTTTTTGATAATTAAACGATTTGCTCGCCGTGATAGCGTTCGCCGTCATTGTCAGGCAGCAGGCCGTAGCGTTCGGTCCACAGGGTTTTATATTTCAGTGCCTGAGCATGGATAGCAGCGATGCCTTTTTCGTCCAAAGTTTTGATAACCTTAGCAGGAATGCCGGCAACCAGGGAATACGGCGGAACGATGGTGCCTTTGGTTACAACAGCACCGGCAGCAACAATGGAGCCGTGGCCGATTACAGCGCCGTCAAGCACGGTGGAATGCATACCGATGAGGCAGTGGTCCTCAACAGTGCAGGCATGCAGCAGAGCGCAGTGGCCTACGGTTACATAATCGCCTACGATGCAGGCGTATTTGTCGGCAACGTGCAGTACGCTGTTGTCCTGGATGTTGCTGTAGCGGCCAACCTCGATGCGGTTAACGTCGCCGCGGATAGTAACGCCGGGCCAAACGCTGGCGTACTCTTTAAGCTCAACCTTGCCAATCAGGGTGGCAGTATTAAAGGCATAGGCCTTTTCATCAATTTTGGGGGCTTGTGCTTCAAATTTAAAAATCATGGTATCACCGCTTTCTGTAAATTGGCTGCCTTCGCGGCAGTCTTGAAAGATAAACAATTTCTTCTCACACTATTATTATCATATGAGCAGATAATAAAGTCAAGGCGTTCACATTTATTTTGCAGATGTGAAGGATTATTCCTTTTTATAACATAAAATTTTTGGAGAGGACGCGTAGGCGTTCTTCTTTTTTGTGCCTGCAGGTGCAAAAACGTGCTATGCTTGGCACGGATTTCTTTTGTCAAATAGTCTAAACTATATACAGGTTCTGGTGAAGAACTTGAACTAATAGGGTATTATGAGCCTATGAAGTTAAGCTAAAAAATACTCTTGGTGGCATAATATAATAAAGGGGGTTTTTAGATGGTAGATAATATGGCGGAGCTTGTGTATCGCAAAATGGGTGCGAAAATCAGATATTATCGCCAGGTAAAAGGTATTAACCAAACAGATTTTGCTATTAAGGTGTCTATTTCTTCCCAATATCTGAGCAAAATAGAGAACGGCAAGCGGATTCCAAGCCTGCCTGTGCTTTTGAGTATTGCAGAGGCCTTGGAGGTGGAGGTAGCGGAGCTGTTGGACGGTAAAAATGTGTAAAATCTTTATTGGTAGTAATTTGTATGGTGAGTAATTTTTTGTATACATTGACAGAGATATTATAATTTCAGATATCTACGCATATGATACCGCTATTGAAGCAGAATATGATTTGAAAACAGGCGGACAAACTTTGAAGAAAAAGATATTTAACAAGATAAATATCACCAAAGATTTCAAAGTTGATTAAATGAACTCGAATTATATTGTGTTTTGCGCTATCCGTACTATTAGGTTTTGGTGGCTGGAGCGTTTTGCTTCAGCCATTTTTTTGTTGAGATTGTGAAAAAAGCTTTTGCTTTATGTTTTTACATTTACCAAACTATTTATCAATAATGCTTGCGCAACGTCCTCTAAACGCCGTATAATAGATGAGAGTTTGAAAATCAGAGGTTTATATGAAGAAAAAATATCTATATTTACTTTTGCGCGTGCTGGTTTATCTGCTGGTGCTGGGAGCAATTTTATATGGCTTGTACGAATCACCGTATAATCCGCATCCGCACAGTGCCGAGGATATCCGCCGCTGGGTTGTGGGCTTCGGTGTGTGGGCACCGCTTATTTATGTAGCGGTGTATACGATTCGCCCGTTGCTTTTATTCCCGACGCTGCTTTTGAATTTAAGCGCAGGCGTGCTGTTCGGTCCGTGGTGGGGAATATTGTTTCTGCTTCTGGGTGGCTTTGGCTGTGCAAGCTTTTGCTATCTCATGGGACGCTTTGGCGGCGGCAGCTGGCTTTTGCGCAACTTTGGCGGCAGCTGGGGCGAACGCCTGACGCATTATCTTGTAGGCAGCGGCAGCTTTAAGAAGATGATTATTTTGCGTACAGTGCCGATTTTTCCGTATGATCCGGTGAGCATTATTGCCGGCAGCGTGCGTTTGCCGTTCAAGATTTATGCGGCAGCAACAGTTCTCGGCATGCTTCCGGGGGCTATTGCCTATAACTTTTTGGCAGATGCTTTTGGTACGACGCGCTTTTATGCGGCGCTGGCGGTGACGCTACTGGCCTTTGGTATACCGCTCGTTTGGTGGCAGAAGAATTCTGCGGCTCAGGCATTGGGCAGCTTGAAAAATTTTGGTAAAGGCAGTGATGATAATGGCAAAGAATACAGAGATTGAATTGAAGCTTTTGCTTAGCAGAGAAGGCTTGGAGAAAATGCTGCAGCTGGATTTCATGCAGCAGGCCATGCGCCCCGGCAGCTACAAAAAACGCCGTCTGGTGAGCACCTATTACGATACTGCGGATATGACGCTGACGCAGCATGGTATTGCTTACCGTGTACGCGATAAGGGCAACGGCAGCTTTGAGGCGACGGTAAAGACTTCTAAGCAGAGCAAGGATGGCTTGAGCGAGCGTCTGGAGCTGAACCTGCCACTGCAGGAGTTTAAGCCTGAGCTGAATGGCTTTGCAGCGCTTGGACTGGGCTACGAGCTTAGCGGGCTTGCTCCTGCCGGCGTAAAGGCTTTGTTTACGGTTGATGTAGAGCGTATAACCTATATTCTGGATTATGCCGGTGCTGTAATCGAGCTGGCGATAGATAAAGGCGCCATTCATTGCGGTGGAAAAAGCGACAGTATCGATGAGGTAGAATTTGAGCTTATGAGCGGTACTGTGGACGCACTGCTGGAGCTTAAGGAAAGAATAGCGTCACAGGTGGAGCTACGTGCGGAGGAACGCAGCAAGTTTGCACGCGGACTGGCGCTTTTGCGGGCACAATAAGGAGCGGAACAATGGCGGAAATATTACATTATCTGCATCAACAGAAGGAAGATAATCTTTCCGTTGTTAATCATTATGGCTATGAGCAGGCGGAGAAGGTGTGCCGTTTTCATAGCAGTTTTCCCGAATATACCGTTACGCCTTTGGTGCGTCTGGAAAATCTGGCCAAGCTTTTCGGTGTTAAGGATATTTATGTTAAGGATGAAAGCTATCGCTTCGGCCTGAATGCCTTCAAGGTTTTGGGCGGCAGCTACGCTATTGCCTGCGAGCTTGCCAAGCGTCTGCAGCTTCCTGTGGAAGAGCTTACCTATGACAAGCTTATGGCACCTGAGGTAAAACAAAAGCTGGGCGAGCTGACCTTTGTTACTGCTACAGACGGCAATCATGGCCGAGGAGTTGCCTGGACAGCCAGACGCCTGCAGCAGAAGGCTATCGTGCTGATGCCTAAGGGAACCGAGCTTGCGCGTCTGGAGGCAATCAAGGCTTTCGGAGCCGAAGCATATATTACGGATGTTAATTATGACGATACTGTGCGCATGGCAAGAAAAATAGCTGATGAATGCGGCGGTATCATGGTGCAGGATACGTCCTGGGAAGGCTATGAGGAGGTTCCTCTGCACATTATGCAGGGTTACACTACCATGGGCTATGAAATAGTGCAGCAGCTGCAGGGAGTGCGTCCGACGCATATCTTTCTGCAGGCCGGAGTGGGCGCTATGGCCGGTGCTGTTGCAGCCTTTTTGGCCGACTATTATAAAGCAGATAAACCGATTATTACCATAGTAGAGCCGGAAAAGGCGGACTGCCTTTTTAAAACAGCTAAGGCTGATGACGGAAAGCTGCATAATGTAACGGGTGCTTTGGACTCGATTATGGCCGGCCTGTGCTGCGGTGAACCCTGCAGTCTTGCCTGGGATATGCTCCGGCGCTATGCAGATAATTTTGTTTCGATGCCGGATGAATTTGCTGTTTACGGTATGCGCGTATTAGGCAATCCTTTAAGTGGTGATACAGCTGTTGTTTCCGGCGAAAGCGGTGCTGCGGGTCTTGGCTTTGCCTTATTGGGGCGCAGTGACGCACAGGCTAACTCTCTTCTGCAGCTTGATGAAAGCTCTGTTGTGCTGTGCATTTCTACCGAAGGTGATACAGCGCCGGCAAAATACAGAAGCATTGTCTGGTCCGGAGAATATAGCCTGGAGAAGCTTTCACAAGCTGAAAAATAGGCCGGTGCTAAAGCTCGCGTATGCTTAAAAAAATTATGCAAATAAATTTAAGAAAATGTGTTGACAAAACAGCCTGAATCCTGTATAATTCTTTTTGTCGCAAACGGATGGGTTCCCGAGTGGTTAAAGGGAGCAGACTGTAAATCTGCCGCGTTTCGCTTCGTTGGTTCGAATCCAACCCCATCCACCAACTTTCATCGCGGGGTGGAGCAGTTGGTAGCTCGTCGGGCTCATAACCCGAAGGTCGGTGGTTCAAGTCCGCCCCCCGCAACCAACTAAATATTGCTGATGTAGCTCAGTCGGCAGAGCGTATCCTTGGTAAGGATAAGGTCACCAGTTCAATCCTGGTCATCAGCTCCAAATGGCGGCGTAGCTCAGTTGGCTAGAGCATGCGGTTCATACCCGCAGTGTCCGCGGTTCAAATCCGTGCGCCGCCACCAATTAGCCACCAAACCTCATTAATAAAATGAGGTTTTTTATTTTTATATTTGCCGAAAGCAGCAGGATTTTACTGTGAAAGGGCGAATATTATAAGATAGGTCTAGTGTACCTGCTATTTTTAAGTTGATGTATTGATTGGAGGAATTTCAAAAATGGCAAAAGCTAAATATGAAAGAACTAAACCGCATCTGAATATCGGCACCATC
>CAVCLW010000037.1:0-28296 GCA_963603005.1 Escherichia coli
ACAAGCTATGGATTTTTTATTTTCTTAGGTGTGCAACTTCATTATACAATCTACCAAATTTAATTATACACAAAAAACACGTAAATCTCAAGTTTTTTGTAAACTTTTTGACACAAATGTGACTATAAAAGCTTATTTACTTTCGTTACGGTATTTTTCGGCCCAGCCTTCAATATTTTTCTGACGGGCACGTGCAATACCCAGAGCATTTTCGGGTACTTCCTTGGTGATAGTGCTGCCTGCACCGATGTAGGTGTTGGCCTGTACGGTTACAGGAGCAACAAGGTTGGTGTTGCAGCCGACGAAAGCGTTGTCGCCGATAACGGTGCGGTGTTTCTTCTTGCCGTCGTAGTTGACGGTAATGCAGCCGCAGCCCATGTTAACGCCGCTGCCGATGTCGCTGTCGCCGATGTAGGTGAGATGCGGCAGCTTGGTGCCTTCGCCAACGTTAGAGTTTTTAACCTCTACATAGTTGCCGATTTTAACGTGGTCGCTGATAACGGTGTCGGGACGCAGATGCACGTACGGACCTGCGGTAACGTGGTTTTTAACCTCGCAGTCATGGCCGTAGATGAATTGCAGATGGTTGTCGTCACCGATTTTTACATTAGTGAAGCGGGCGTTAGGACCGATTTCGCAGTCCTCGCCGATTTCCGTGGTGCCCTCCAGCCAGGTGTAGGGATAGATAACGGTATCGCGGCCGATTTTTACGCTTGCTTCGATGAAGGTGCTGGCGGGATCCATAATGGTTACGCCTGCATCCATCAGCTTATCCAAAATGCGTTGGCGCATAACGCCTTCGGCAACGGAAAGCTGCTTGCGGGAGTTGATGCCCATAACCATATCGCTGTCGGCAGTGGAAATACCGCCAACCTTAGCACCTGCTTCGTTGAGCTTTTGCAGTACGTCGGTCAGGTAATATTCGCCCTGCGCATTGTCGTTGGTCAAGGTAGCCAGCACGTCAAACATTTGCGGGCATTCCATGCAGTAAATACCGGTGTTGATTTCCTTGATAGCCTTCTGATTTTCGGTAGCATCCTTTTGCTCTACGATGCCCTGTACATTGCCGTCAGCATCGCGTACAATGCGGCCGTAGCCGAACGGGTCATCCATAATTGCCGTAAGTACGGTAGCAGCAGCGCCGCTTTCCTGATGTGCTTCGCAGAATTTTTTCAGCTCTTCGCCGTCCAGCAGCGGAGTGTCGCCGCACAGGATGAGTGCAGTGCCGTGGAAGTCCTTCAGGGCATCGGCAGTCTGCATTACAGCGTGGCCGGTGCCAAGCTGCTCGGCCTGCAGGGCGATAGTTCCCTGATTGCCTACCATTGCTTCTACCAGCTCTGCTTCATGGCCTACGATAACAACCTTTTTGTCTGCGCCGGCAGCGCTTGCAGCGTCAATTACGTGCTGCAGCATGGGCTTGCCGCCTACCTTGTGCAGTACCTTGGGGTATTTGCTGCGCATTCTTGTGCCTTTGCCTGCGGCGAGGATTATTGCTACTAATTTTGACATTACAGTACTTCCTTTCCTGGCTGTCCATAAGGCATCATCTGCGTCACGACGGTTCCTAGACGTACAAGTAGTACGCCGTCGTCACCGTCGTTTAGCATCTGCTACCTTCTAGCCAGCCTGACGTAGTTTATAGTTAATGATATTCCTGACTGTCTATAAGGCATCATCTGCGTTACGATGGTTCCTAGACGTACCGGAAGTACGCCGTCATCATTGTAGTTTAGCATCTGCTACCTTCTAGCCAGCCTGATGTATTCTATATTATTTATTTACTTCCAATGTTACTTTCTGCTGTTCTTCGTCTACGTTATGCAGGGTGAAGAAGGCAGTGTAATCTTCTACCAGCTTGCGTTCCGGTGCAGCGGTGGCGATTAAAAAGGCTTTGCCTACAACCTGAGCGCCGACTTCGTGAGCCAAAGCAATCATACCCTTGGCGGTGCCACCGCCCTTCATAACATCATCCACAATCAGCACACGGCTGCCGGGATGCAATGCGCGCTTGGGCATGGCCATGTTTTGGATAACCTTGGTGGAGCCGCTGACATAATTGATGTTGACGGTGCTGCCTTCGGTAATATCACTGGTGTGACGGGCGATAACAAGAGGCACGTTAAACGCACGCGCTGTCTGCATAGCCAGCGGAATACCGCTTGTTTCAACCGTCATGATGCAGTCCGGTGCCAGCTCCTGCAGGCGGAGCATAAAGATTTCACCCAGACGCACTACGGTTTCCGGATGGCAGAGAATGTCGGTAGTATAAAGCATACCGCCTGGCAGGATGCGGTCCGGAGAGGTGAGGCGGGCAGCCAGCTCTTCCAAGAAGGCTGCGTCATCCTCCGGCAGATGGCCGGGGATAAAGCGCACGCCGCCGGCAGCGCCGGAAACTGTTTCTACCTTGCCCAGGCCGTAAAGCTCCAATCCGGATTTTACGGCTAAAACATCCTCGCTGAGGGTGGATTTGGCGATAGCAAATTTTTTGCAGAAATATGAAAATGAAAACAGCCGATATGGATGATCGGCTAAAAGTTTACTTAACGCTGCTACGCGTTCAATTCTTTTGGCTTTTACCATATGTAAGCGTCCTCCTTGCAAGTTCTAAATCACTTGGTTTATCTATATCCATGCCGATACATGCATGACGGGTGATGATAGCTTTGCAGCGCATTTCCAGAAGTGCGGAGGTGCGTGTTTCCGCATCGGCCACTGTCAGACGATGGCACAGGAGCTTTATCAAAAAGCCCCATCCGAGCCAGTTGCACAGCTTAAGCGGTGATTTGCGGCGGGCAAAGATTTCGCGTGCTTTTTGCTGACCGCAGGGAATAATCTCTTTGGCCATCAGCATCATGTTGCCGCCGGTAAAGACGCCGTCACGCAGCTTGCCATAGGTGCGTTTTGCATCGGGATAGGCGCTCAGGCAGGCATCCTTGGGGATGATGGGATAATAAAGCTGGCCTTCGGGGAAGGCGTTGCAGGCTGCAAGAAAGTCGCGTACTGCAAGTGGTGTCAGCAGCGGAATATCGTCACATACTCCTAACAGCTTTTCGCTGGCATCAGGGCCTAAGGCTTCGGCGGCAACGGCAGCTGTAGCCGGCAGGTCGCCTGCAGCTTCACACAGCAGAACGTCGGCCGGTAACGTGTCCTCCAAGAGCGCCAAGGCTTCGGGGCGGGCTGCTACGACAATACGGCGGATGCGTCCGCTTCCCTGCAGGGCTGCGATGATATAGTCTATGAGGCGCTTATCGCCAAGCGGTGCCAGGCAGCGGTGTTCGGTGCCGGCGCAGTCCTTCAGCCAGGGACTGAGACCGCCTGCTACAATAAAAGCATCTATATTAGCAGTTGTCATGCTTACGCCTTCTTCTGTGGCAGATGCTCGCTGAGGGAACGCATGAGGGTGTGCTCGGCGTTTTCCAGATGGATACGGGCTGCGTATTGCGCACGTTCTACATCATGGGCAGCAATAGCTTCTACCAGATTGCGGTGCTCGTCCATGGTTTCCACCAAACGTCCCGGGTAGCTCATGGAACGGCCGCGGATAGTAGTCATCTGCTCGCGCAGGTTATTGATGATGCTGCGCAGGCGCTCGTTGCGGCTGGCAGTGTATAACATATCGTGGAAAGCAGTATCTACTTCGACGATTTTATCCATATCGTTGTTGGCGATATGCTGGCCGATTTCAATAAGATAACCGTTAAGCTGCTCAAGCTCCTCATCCGTAATACGCTCGGCAGCCAGACCGGCAGCCAGAATATCAAGGCTGATACGGATTTCGTAAATTTCGGTGATATCCTTAATGGAAATATCGGCAACATAGGTACCGCGACGGGGAATCATAACAACGAAGCCTTCCAGCTCCAGCTTACGGATTGCTTCGCGCACGGGCGTACGGCTTACGCCCATTTCGTCAGCCAGCTGGATTTCCATGAGGCGTTCCCCGGGGCTGAAGGTGCCGTCAATAATAGCTTGACGGATATTTTCACAGACAAGCTCACGCAGAGGCTTGTAGCTGTCTAGTTTTATAGGCTGCAAATGTCCGGACATATTTATTTTCTCCTTCCGATAGTTGTCGTAATTGCTGTTTCTACATCAAAATCTGTCAGTGCCTGCTGTACGCGCTCGGCAGTTTCTTTGTCAGCAGTAAGGCCGAAGACGGTCGGGCCGCTGCCGCTCATAAGAGAATAGTAGGCGCCTGCTCCCAGCATAGCAGCCTTAATAGAGGCTATAACGGGGTGTGCCGGGATAGTTACTGTTTCTAAAACATTGCCCATGTAGGGAGCGATGGCTTTTCCGCCTTCGCGCAGATATGCTTCCAGCTGCCAGATGCAGGGTGCATGTACCACGCGGCCGTGGTTGAAGTTTTGGTAAACCCAGGCGGTGGAAACCTCCAGACCGCGGGGCTTGGCCAATACCAGCCAGGTTTCGGGCATATCCTCCAGCTTGGTGAGGACTTCGCCGCGTCCTGTTGCCAGCATGGTGCCGCCTTCGATGCAGAAGGGTATATCGCTGCCTAATTGTGCAGCGAGCTGCTCCAGTTCATAATTTTCCAGGTTAAGCTCCCAATAACGGTTCAGACCGCGCAAAACTGCTGCTGCATCACTGCTGCCGCCTGCCAGTCCTGCCGCCAAAAAAATTTTTTTGTTCAAGGCGATGTGAACGTTCGGAATAATATCGCAGTGACCTGCGAGCAATGCGGCTGCTCTGTAGGCCAGGTTATCAGGACCGCAGCTGAGGTTGTGCAGATTGCAGCTGATTTGAATGCCGTTACCCTTGCTGATAACAACCTCGTCGCTCAGACCGACGCTCTGCATAATCATACTTACCTCATGGTAGCCGTCCTCTCGCTTGCCGAGAATATCAAGTCCCAGATTTATTTTGGCGTATGCCGTTTCTTTTATTTGCTTCATTATAAGTTCACCTGCCTAATGTTGTATACAGTATTATTTTATACTGCTTATGCCTGCATAGCAAGAATTTTTTTCGAACGTTCGGGATTTTGGCGAGAAAAATATTTAGTAGTTGCCTTTCTGCGTTAAAGTGTTACAATATATACATAAAAAACATATTCAGAATATTTTGCTTGCAAAGGAGAATTTTATGAATCCCGCTTTGAAGAAAAAACTTTACCATTATGCTATGGTGACCTTGGCCTGTGCAATTATGGGTATTGCGATGAATACCTTTTATATGCCTAATAAGATGCTCAGCGGCGGCATCGGCGGCGTTGCCGTACTTGCCTATTATGTTGCCGGCCTGCCGATGGGCGCTACCAGCTTAATCTGCAACGTGCCGCTGTTCTTTTTAGCCTATAAGTATATGGACCGTGAATATACTATCAGCGCGCTGTATGGTATTATTGCTTTTTCTGTATCTTTGGATTTCTTTCATTTCTTGTCAACCTATACTGTAGTGCATGACAAGCTGCTGGCCTGCATTGCCGGCGGTGTGCTTTACGGCATCGGTGCCGCGTGCATGTATCGTGTGGGCGGCTCCAGCGGCGGTACGGATATTATCGGCGCTATTATCCAGAAAAATTATTCTATCTCTATCAGTACGACAGGCTTTGCCTTCAACATCTGCCTGCTGCTGGCCAGTGTTTCCTTATTCGGCATTGAGCCGGTGTTGTATACATTGCTTACCTTTTTTGTGATGACCAAAACCTGTAATGCGTTTACGACAGGCTTTGATTATAAAAAGAAGGTTATCATTATCAGCGAGCATCACGAGGAAATTGCGGAAGCGATTATTAAAATCGTCGGCCGCGGTGTTACCTATATCAGCGGCGAGGGCTGCTTTACGCATCGTCACCGCGAGCTGGTTTTTGTAGTCATCAAGCTGACGCAGCTGGCAAAGGTGCGCTCCATTGTGCGCGAGATTGACCCCAGTGCTTTTATGATTATCAGTGATGTCAACGATGTCTTTGGCCGTGGCTTTACGCTTAAGCCGTCCGGTCCTAACTTCCCAAGACCTAAATTTCCGGAGAAGCATGAATAAGATTATACTTTCTTCCCCTGCCTGTTCGCCGGCAGGGGATTTTCTTTTGCTATAAATACAAAAATATTTTTATAATATTACAGACATGTACGCTTGAAAGTGCTATAATGAAAACAAAACAGATAGTAAAGGAGAAGAAAAAGTTGCAGCGTACTTATATTTCTATAGATTTAAAATCGTTTTATGCGTCGGTAGAATGTCGTGAGCGCGGACTTGATCCTCTGGATACTAATCTGGTAGTGGCGGATGAGCGGCGGACTGACAAAACTATTTGTCTGGCGGTGACGCCTTCGCTGAAAAGCTACGGTATTCCGGGGCGCGGGCGCTTGTTTGAGGTGAAGCAGCGTGTGCAGCAGATAAATGCCGCGCGGCGTTTTGCTGCTCCTGGCAGGCAGCTTTGTGGTTCGTCGTGCTCTTATGCGCAGCTGCAGGCCGAGCCGCAGCTGGCACTGGGTTTTATTATTGCGCCGCCGCGGATGGCCTATTATATGGAATACAGCACGCGAATTTACGAAATTTATCTGCGTTATGTGGCGCCGGAGGATATCATCGTCTATTCTGTGGACGAGGTGTTTATGGATGTAACGCAATATTTTGAGCTTTACGGCTTGTCGGCGCGGGAGCTGGCGATGCGGATTATTTTGGATGTTTTGCGCGAAACGGGTATTACCGCTACTGCAGGCATCGGCACTAATTTGTTTTTGGCGAAGGTGGCGATGGATGTACGGGCTAAGCATATTGCTGCGGATGCCAACGGCGTGCGTATTGCGGAGCTGGACGAGCAGAGCTACCGGCGTGAGCTGTGGCAGCACCGGCCGCTGACGGATTTCTGGCGCGTCGGCCGTGGCTACGCAAGCAAGCTGGAGGCCAGAGGCATATATACTATGGGAGATATAGCGCGCTGCTCGGTATATAATGAAGAGCTGCTGTACCGTCTTTTCGGAAAAAATGCGGAGCTTTTGATTGACCACGCCTGGGGTTGGGAGCCTTGTACGATTGCCGATGTGAAGGGCTACCGGCCGCAGGTCTGCAGCCTGAGCTCGGGGCAGGTGCTGCATCGTGCGTATGAATCGGCGGAGGCGCTTTTGGTGCTGCGTGAGATGGCGGATGCGCTGGCGCTGGAGCTGGTGAGCAAGGCGTTGGTGACCGATCAGATAGTGCTTACTGTGGGCTATGACATCGATAATTTGAAGGCTGGCAGCAGCTACCGGGGTGCGGTGAAGATTGACCGTTACGGACGCAGAGTGCCGCAGCATGCGCATGGCAGCTTTAATCTGGGGAGCTTTTCTTCTTCATCTAAGCTGTTGGTGCAGGCGGCAGCGGATTTGTACGAGCGCATTACGGACAGCAATCTTTTGGTGCGGCGGCTGACTTTGGCAGCGAATCATGTGCTTCCGGCGCAGGCTGCTGCCAAGAAGCAGGAACAGGAGCTGAGCTTGTTTGACTTTGGGAATGAGGCAGTGCAGCAGGCTGCAGGGCAGCGCGAAAACAGATTGCAGCAGGCACAGCTGGAGATTAAGCGGCGCTTTGGCAAGAATGCCGTGCTGAAGGGCATGAGCCTGCTTGACGGGGCAACAGCAAAGGAGCGCAACGAACAGATAGGAGGGCACAAGGCATGAACGATAATTATGCGGATATTATCAATCTGCCGCATCATGTATCAAAGCGGCATCGGCAGATGCCGTTGGAAGAGCGGGCGGCGCAGTTTGCACCCTTCGCCGCGCTGGAGGGACATGCTGCTGCAGTAAGCAGTACGGCGCAGCGGGTGCGCCTGCAGATGGAGGAGCAGGAGAAGCAGCAGGCTGATTGGGACTGCTGAAAGCGGTCATACAAAAAAGAAGCTGCGGCACATAGGTGCCTGTCAGCTTCTTTTTGCTTAAGGTATATGGTTATAATTTAGATTTTAGCCTTGCCGCTTAAATCTGCCAGCGTAAAGTTGAACAGCTTATCATAATTTCTGCGGATGGCAACCTGCGCTGTCAGGTCATGCAGATTATATACTACGGACCATTGCGTCATGCTGGTTGCTTCTTCGGTTTCCGGCTGGCTGACCAGGGAAAGCAGGGACATAGCTTCAAAGGGCGTAAAGACGCTCTTTTTAAACTTTACAGCAGAATCCAGTACTGCAAAGCGGTCATAGGCGTGTCCCAATCCATGCATTTTGGGTGCCAGATAATGGTTGGCAACATAATTGGTATCGATAACGGTCATATCATCAATAGTATATTCCAAAACAACGTTTTTTCCGTCTGCATCGCTGAGCAGAAAATGGAAGTTGGCAGTTTCCATAGATGAATTCATATCATATTTTTCCAATAATGCTAAAGCTTCGTCTACATTGGCTGCCTTATCAAGCATCAGGCGCAGAGCAGCTGTTGTTGTGATCTGAGGCTTGCCGGTGCGTTGGTGCGTAGGCTTGCCGTCCAGCTTCAGTACGCTGACAGCAAGGCCCTTTTCGTTCATACCGTCCATAATCAGGTATGGCATTGCTACTGCTGCCGATAAATCACTCTTGCCGTCGCTGAGGCTGCCGATATCGTATCCTACCCAGCCTGCATCCGCCATACCGATAGAGCGATAGCCGTCCTTAGGAGCAGTGCGTACCATTACGGCAGTCATTTTCATTTTATAGTCAAAGTTGCGTCCGTAGATAGGCTTGCCTTCTTCCGTGCGTCCGGCGAAGGCGCTGCAGCCGGCATCAATAGCGCCAGGAGCCGGTTTAGCTGCGCCGAGAAGCTCCCTGCCGACGAAGGCCAGCATGGTGTCAACGCTGTTGACATTCTGCTGCAGCATTTTGTCCAGCTTATAGTCTGCCGTATAATCCATTACGTACAAACGCCCGTTATCCAAATCTTTAATGGTAGAAATTGATGCCTTTTGTGCTTTGTCGGTTACAGAGGCAGCAGGATTCTTAGCCATGATGCTGCTGCAGGGACACATAATAAGTGTTGCCATAAGTAAAGCGGTGATTGTTTTCATGCCGGAACCTCCTCTTTGGTTTTCATAATAAAATGTTAAAAGCTGTAGCTCAGGCCGCCGTACCAGCCGGAAAGCTTGTACAGACCGGTGCCGTCGTCGTTTTTGATTTTCAGATCCAGAACACGGTAGCCGGCGTTGGCGCTGAGGTTTTTACAAGGACTGTATTTTACGCCGATATCAAGGTCGTAGGTGTGCCCGCGGCCGCCTAAGGGCAAGCCGGAAAGCTCGCTGTAAAGCTGCAGTTGGTGTGCAGCATCAAGGTAATGCTTGCCGCCGATGCCGAAGGCAGGGGCGAACTGGTTCAGCTGCTTAGCATACTTTTTATTAAGTACGGGACTGCTGAACTGCAAAGCAGTATCGAAGCGGTAACAGCGCAGGCCTGCGAGCCAGTAGGCGGTGCCGTTTTCTGTTGTTTTGATGGGAGAAAGATAGTTAAAGGAAGCATAGTCCAGATTCAGCTTGGTGCGGCTGTCCGCCGGAATCAGGCTGCCTTGTGCCGGAATGTGGTGTGAGGCATAGCCTTTTTCGTGGATAGCTATGTAATCTACATACCAGTTGTTGCCGCTTAACCTGTATTCGGGTGCATTACCGTTTTTAATGTTGAGCGTATCGCGGAAATTACTGTAAGCAGCAGGCACAATTCCGTGAGATGTAAATTTCAGCTTAGGTGCATAATAACGCAGCTCCAGCTGCAGATTATCATCTGCTGTCTGTGCGCTTGCCAGAGCAGGCAGGAGCAGCAGAATTGTTGTGAAAAATGAGCTCTTGGACAGCATTCTCATCCCTCCCTTTCTTAAATTTAATTTTAGCAGAAAGTTGAGAAAAATGCTATAATTTTAACATAAATTTTCGCTGTGTTACGATAGAGGAGTTTGCTTGACTTTTTTCCAGAGCAGATTTACAGCAGATAGAAGCAAAGTGAGGTTAAAAAAGCCTCAACGGTGATTATTTCGGAAAAATCATCTGTAAAAAGTCTGCGATATGAGATAAATCCGTAAGAATTTTTAACAGGCAACATCCGGAGAACCAAAACAATATATAAGTTATGCCAAAAGGATATATTCCCTTAATGATATTATGCTATAATAAATGGGAATAATTCGGGAGAATTTTGCGGAAAAAATGGCTTGTTTCATCATTTTTGTAATAAAAGTAATTGACGCAAGTGTCAAAAATGTTATACTATATAAGGAATGAATAGTTTAGTGTTTTTTGTGTGCGACGAATCAGGTCCGGTGGAGAAAGAATAAATGTTAAGTGCTTATGGTTTCCCTTTTCTGCTTGCCGCTCTGGTGAGCTATATACTGACCCCTTATATTAAAACATTAGCCTTTAAAATCGGTGCGATTGACAAGCCCGATAACCGCAAGGTGCATAAGAAGATTATGCCTCGTCTTGGCGGTCTGGCTATTTATATTGCCTTTATGATTGCCGCAGTGGCAAGCTTGGAGCTGACGAAGGATATTGTCGGCATTCTGCTTGGCGGCAGCGTGATTGCCATCGTAGGCGTACTGGATGACAAATATCAGCTGCCGGCAAAGGTTAAGCTGCTGGGGCAGATTTTTGCTGCCTGCGTACTTGTGGCCTTTGATATCCGTATCGAATGGCTGAACAATCCCTTCGGCGGCTATTTTTATCTTAACGAATGGTTTATTTCTATACCGCTGACAATTTTCTGGGTTATCAGCTTTACGAACGTTGTCAACCTGATTGACGGCCTTGACGGTCTGGCAGCAGGCGTATCTGCTATCGCTTCGATGACAGTCATTCTGGTTGCGGTTCAGATGGGTTATTACCATATAGCTGTAATGACTGCGGCTCTGGCCGGCGGCATTATCGGCTTTATCCGCTATAATTTTAATCCCGCAACTATTTTCATGGGCGATACAGGCAGTATGTTCATCGGCTATATGCTGGCAGCCATTTCGGTTTACGGCGCAGTCAAGACTGCTGCTACCGTAGCGCTGATTGTACCGGCGATTGCACTGGGCCTGCCGATTATGGATACAGCCTTTGCGATTATGCGCCGTTACAGCAACGGCCGCCCTATTTTCCAGCCCGATAAGGGCCATTTGCATCACCGCCTGCTGGCGATGGGCATGAACCAGAAGCAGGCAGTACTCTTGATGTATGCTATTACAGCCGTGCTCGGTATCGCAGCTGTGCTGTGGGCAGAGTTTGACGGCTTTTACGCCGCACTTATTATAGCGGTTATTATTACGGCAGTTGCCGTTGGTGCTAAGAAAATCGGTATTCTGAACGACAGATAAGGGGGAGGAAGAACCGTGGAGAAGATAAAGTTAATGACAGTTTTCGGCACTCGTCCGGAAGCCATCAAAATGTGCCCGCTGGTGCTGGCAATGCGTAAATATCCTGAATATATCCAGCCGATTGTGGCAGTTACCGCACAGCATCGCGAGATGCTTGATCAGGTACTGGATTTGTTTGGCATTACGCCTGATTATGATTTGAATATTATGTCGGCAGGTCAAACCCTGTATGATGTTACTACCCGCGCGCTGATGGGCCTGAAATCCGTTATGGAGGAAGCAAAGCCTGATATGGTGCTGGTGCATGGTGACACCTCGACTACCTTTGCCGGTGCTCTGGCTGCCTTTTATGCGCAGATTCCCGTAGGCCATGTGGAAGCAGGCCTGCGTACCGGTAATAAATATTCTCCTTATCCGGAGGAAATGAACCGCAAGCTGACCGGTGCGATTGCCGATATGCATTTTGCGCCGACTTCTACCAGCAAGGCGAACCTGCTGAAGGAAAACATCTGCCCCGAGCAGATTCTGGTAACAGGCAACACTGTTATTGATGCTCTGCAGACTACGGTGAAGGAAGGCTACCGCTTTGAGGACGAAGAGTTCAATAAGGTATTTGCCAGCGGTCATCGTCTGATTCTGATGACTACCCACCGCCGTGAAAACCTGGGCGAGCCTATGCGTCATGTTTACCGCGCTTTGAAGAGTGTGCTGGAAGCGCATCCCGATGTGGAAGCAATCTTCCCGGTACACAAAAACCCCAAGGTGCGTGAAATCGTTCGCGAGGAGCTGGGACATTTAGACAGAGTGCATCTGATTGAGCCTATGGAATATGAACCGTTTGCCAATCTGATGGCCAAGGTTGATATCGTGCTCACAGACAGCGGCGGAATTCAGGAGGAGGCTCCAGCCTTAGGCAAGCCGGTTCTTGTTCTGCGTGATACCACCGAGCGTCCGGAGGCTGTTGAAGCCGGTACGGTTAAGCTCGTAGGCACTGCTTATGATGATGTGCTGCGCGAAACCAATCTGCTTTTGGATGATGCCGAGCATTATCGCTCCATGGCGGAGGCTGCCAATCCTTATGGTGACGGCAAGGCCTGCGAGCGTATTATCCATGCTATTTTAAGAAAAAATGGCTTTGATGTGGAAAATTTGCCGGAATTTGCGTCTAAGGCGTAGACAGAAACTGTGAAAAATATTAAAATTAAAAGAGTAAATATGATTAATTTGTGAATTCGTGCTGTGGTGAAAAAATCATGACTAACAAAACACCCGATAAGGAGCATATGCGGATGCTTGAAGCTTTGGCTACTGTGTCCTCTCTGGCGTTTATGGCTGTGATTGATTTTCTGCTGGCGTACTTCGGTGGCGACTGGCTCGACCGTCATCTGGAAACCGGCGACCATACGATGCGGGGCATCTGCATCGGTCTGGCAATAGTTTCACTTGTTATGACCTACTATAATCTGATTCAGAGGAGCGTCCTTTCGCGGGACACCGAACACAAGAAGGATGAAAAGTAACTTTGATTTGACGCCCATAGCGAGAAATGGCGCGAACGCCTTCGTAGCGCGCATCTGTATGTGTGCGCTGCTCGTAGCAGTGCCGCTCTGGTTATGGCAGCGCAGTGCCTTTGCCCACGGCGTGCTTTGCGGCGTGCTGGCCGGTACGATAGATCTGTCCATTCTGTTTTTAGGCATCAAAAAATCTCTGCCCTACGTAGAGGTGCCCAAGCAGGGACTGAAAATCATGAAGCGTTTCCGCTGGGTCCGACTGGCCGCTGCGGCTGCGTTTATTATTACGATGTTAAGGATGAAGCTTGCTGTGCATGGCGCATTTGGCGGGTTTCTTCTGATACATATATTCTTTATTTTAAATCTATTATTTATCGCGTACCAACATCAAAATGAGAGGGCGTGAAGAAAGGAGTGTGTAAAAATGGGAAATGCAGCAGCTGAAGGTGCAGAAAAATCCGGAGAGATTATCCATTACCTTACCCAATCTACCTTTTTAGGTGAAGTCAACATGCAAACCATGTACATGACCTGGGTAACCATGGCAATCGTCTTCGTACTGTTCCTTCTGGTTTGTAAGAACCCGAAAATGGTTCCTTCCGGACTGCAGAATGCAATGGAAATCATTCTTGATTTCTTAAATGGTCTGATGGAAGACAACCTGGGATCCAAAGGCCGTAAATTTATGGCACCGTTCATCGTTACCTTGTTTATGTTTATCCTGGTAGCAAACGAACTGGGCATTTTGCTTCCGCAGATTGGCGTTCACTGGACTTCACCTACCAATGACATTAATACCTGCTTTGCGCTTTCTTTGCTAATTGCGTTTAGCGCGTACTGCGTTGGTGTGGCGAAACAAGGTATCGGCCACTTTAAACATTTCATCAGCCCGAGTCCGGCATTCCTGCCGTTGCATCTTTTGGATGCAGTGACTAAACCGCTGACCATGGCTCTTCGTCTCTTTGGTAACATCCTGGCAGGCGAAATCCTGTTGATCGTACTGTATCAGCTGGCTCCGTGGGTAGTTCCTGAACTGTGGGTAATGTTCTCCCTGTTCATTGGCTTCGTTCAGGCTTTTATCTTTACCATTTTGTCTTTGGGCAGCTATGCACTGGCATTTGCTAGCCACGACGAACACTAAGCTTTTTAAGCAAAAAAAATTTAAAATCACAATTTCGAAAGGATGAAACAAATGTCTGAAAATGCAATCATTACTGCTGCATCTGTAATCGGTGCAGGCCTTGTTTGCTTGGGTGCTGCTGCTGGCGCTGGTATCGGTAACGGCAACATGTGCGGCAAATCTATTGAATCCATGGCTCGTCAACCGGAAGAAGCTGGTAAAATCTTTACCAACATGCTGGTTTGCGTAGGCTTGATCGAATCCATGCCTATTCTGTGCTATGTAATCGCTATCGTTCTGGTATTCGCTAACCCGTTCATTAAATAATTTAATTTTGCAAGATATTACAAAAAGGAGCGTGCTATAATTGGTTAACTTCAATGCAACACTTATCGCGCAGATCCTGAACTTTTTGGTTTTAGTTTTCGTTCTTGCAAAATTCGCTTACAAACCCGTATGCAACATTATGGAAGAGCGTAAGAACAAAATTGCAAGCGATCTGGAAGCTGCAGAAAAGGCTAAGACTGACGCAGAAGCAGTTAAAGCTGAATACGCTGCAAAGCTGGCTGAAGCTAAACAAGAAGCTCAAGCTATTGTTGATGCTGCCCGCAAAACTGCTCAGGCTGCTCATGACAAGATCATGGCAGACACCAAAGCTGAACAAGATCAGGTTATTGCAACTGCTAAAGAAGCAATCGCACTGGAACAGAAGAAAGCTATGGACGAAGTTCGTGCACAAGTTATCAACCTGTCCATGATTGCTGCTAGCAAGATCGTAGAACAAAAGTTAGGTTCTGAAGAAGACAAAAAAATGGCTAGCAAAATCGTTGATTCTATCATGAAATAATTTTGCTGCTTTCCCTATTAAGCCGGAAGTATGCCGCTGAAATGCGAAACAGCAGGCAAAACCCCGGTATTCGGAGGTGATTGGTACAATATGAAGACAGAAGAAAATATTGCTTTAATTAAGCAACAATTGTCCGACTTCAAAATCGATCTGGGCTCCATTAAAGAGCTGTTAGATGTAAACGTTACTACCGCCAAGAAATTGTCGGCTGACGAGTATCAATCCATTTCTGTAATCCTGACCGAGAAACTGGGCCGCGATATTTTCCTGAACAAGAAAGTAGACCCGTCCATCCTCGGCGGCATCATCGTACAAGTTGGCGATAAGGTATTCGACGCTTCCGCACTGCGCAAGCTGAAGAAAATGGAAGTTGCTCTGAACGGCATCGACGTTCACGAGTACACCAAACCGGAAGCCCTGGGTGATGCTCTCAGCAACAAGCTGGAGAATTACAATGTGGATGCTGATCTGGAAGAAGTTGGTATCGTAGAAAAAATCGGTGACGGCATCGCAACCGTTATCGGTATGAAAAACGCTATGGCTGGCGAATTAGTTGAACTGCCCCACAACGTATCCGGCATGGTTCTGAACCTGAACCCGGACAGCGTTGGTATCGTACTGATGGGCGGCGAGACCAAAATCAAAGAAGGCGACGTTGTTCGCCGTACCGGCCGCATCATGGAGGTTCCTGTTGGTGAAAACCTGCTGGGCCGTGTAGTTAGCGCTATCGGTGACCCGATCGACGGCAAAGGCGAAATCGCTGCTGCTGCTCGTCGTCCGGTTGAATCTCCTGCACATGGTATCGCAGATCGTAAATCCGTTGATACCCCGCTGCAAACCGGTATTAAATGTATCGACGCACTTGTTCCTATCGGACGTGGTCAGCGCGAACTTATCATCGGCGACCGTGGTACCGGTAAGACTGCAGTTGCAATCGACACCATCATCAACCAAAAAGGCCTGGGCGTTATCTGCATTTATGTAGCTATCGGCCAAAAGGCTTCTAACATTGCTCGTATTGTTCGTACTCTGGAACAACACGGCGCTATGGAATACACCATCATCGTTGCTGCTACTGCTGCTGACTCCGCTCCGTTGCAATACCTGGCTCCGTACGCTGGCGTAACCATGGCTGAATACTTCATGGATCAGGGCAAAGACGTTCTGTGCGTATACGACGACCTGTCTAAACACGCTGTTGCATACCGTGCAATGTCCCTGCTGCTCCGTCGTCCTCCAGGACGTGAAGCATACCCTGGCGACGTATTCTATTTGCATTCCCGTCTGCTGGAACGCGCTGCTAAGCTGAACGATGAACTGAAGGGCGGTTCCATCACCGCACTGCCGATCATCGAAACCCTGGCAGGTGACGTAGGCGGCTTCATTCCGACCAACGTAATTTCTATTACCGACGGTCAGATCTTCCTTGAATCCGAGCTGTTCTACTCCGGTATCCGTCCGGCTATCAACTCCGGTCTGTCTGTATCCCGTGTAGGTGGTGCTGCTCAGATCAAAGCTATGAAGCAGGTTGCAGGTACCTTACGTCTGGATCTGGCTCAGTTCCGCGAGCTGGCAGCATTTGCTCAGTTTGCTTCTGACCTCGATAAAGCTACCAAAGCACAGCTGGACCGTGGTCAACGTCTGACCGAGGTTCTGAAACAAGGCCAATACAGCCCGTTGTCTGTTGAAAAACAGGTTATGGCTATTTACCTTGGTACCAAAGGCTATCTGGATGACGTAGCAGTTAAAGATGTAACCCGCTGCGAAAAAGAATTCCTGGACTTCATGGAAGCTAACCATCCGGAAGTTGGCGGAGACATCATCAAAACCAAGAAAATCACTGATGAGAACGAAGAAGCTCTGAAGAAAGCTATCGCCGAGTTCAAGGATACCTTTGTTAGTGAAGGTAGGTGATTAACTAATGGCTACTGCACGCGAGATTCATCGCCACATGAAAAGCGTAGGTAACATTGGCAAGATCACGAAGGCTATGAAAATGGTTGCTGCTGCCCGCCTCAGAAGAGCGCAGGAAAAAGCTGCTGCAAGCCGTCCGTATGCCATCAAGATCAAAGAAGTGTTATCCAGCGTTGTGAGCGATCCGAGCATCCTTGCAGGCTTAAGTGCCAAAAAACACCCGCTGCTTCAACATCGTGATGTTAAAAAAGTTGGTTATCTGGTGCTCGCCTCTGATAAAGGTCTGGCAGGCGCATATAGTTCCAACGCTTTGAAAAAAGCAGTTGCGGAGATTTCCGAATGTGAGCATGACGTAGTCATTATCACCAGCGGCCGTAAGGCTAGAGATTTCTT
This sequence comes from Escherichia coli, assembly GCA_963603005.1. Classification (GTDB taxonomy): domain Bacteria; phylum Bacillota; class Negativicutes; order Acidaminococcales; family Acidaminococcaceae; genus Phascolarctobacterium_A. The sequence continues at coordinate 17,032 of CAVCLW010000037.1, forward strand.
CCAACGTCGCGGCTATAAAGTGCTGAGCAGCCACTTCGGCTACTCCGACAGACCGTCTTACGCAAATGCAGTAGAAATTGCTCAGGATGCAATCAAACAATTTGCTGACGAGCATTTCGACGAGCTGCATATTGTGTTTACACTTTTCAAAACCGCTTTGTCCCAAATTCCTACCAGCGACAAGATTCTGCCGGTAGAGCCTCCTGTAAAGGAGAAAGGCAAAGCTAGCGCAAGCTTTATTTTCGAGCCTGATGAAGACGAAACTCTGCAGGTACTTGCACCTAAGTATCTGGAAACTGTAGTTTACGCCGCACTGGTACAATCTGCTGCCAGTGAGTTGGGTTCTCGTATGACTGCTATGAGCTCTGCTACCGATAACGCAGGCAAGCTGGTACAAAACCTGGAGCTGTCTTATAACAAGGCACGTCAGGCTTCCATTACCCGCGAGCTGAACGAAATCGTTGGCGGCGTAGAAGCTCTGAAACAGGCACAAAACTAATTAGATATTTCGTAGGGAGGCTAAAACCTTGAATACAGGTAGAATCGTACAAGTTGTAGGCCCTGTTATCGACGTAGAGTTTCCTCCTAAAAGCATGCCTGCTATCCTCAACGCGCTGCACATTGACGGCACCACCGATGAGGGTAAAGTAAAAATCCACCTGACCGCAGAAGTTATGCAACACATCGGCAATAACATTGTCCGTGCAGTTGCTATGAGCTCCACCGACGGTCTGGTTCGTGGCATGGAAGTTGTAGATACCGGCGCTCCTATCAGCGTTCCGGTTGGTCCTGGTGTACTGGGACGTATCTTCAACGTTTTAGGTGAAACTGTAGACCATGATGACACTCCGGTTGAAGCAGCTGATCACTGGCCTATTCATAGACCGGCTCCGAGCTTTGACCAACAGGCTACAGCTACTAAAATTTTGGAAACCGGCATTAAAGTCGTTGACCTTATCGCTCCGTATGCAATGGGCGGTAAAATCGGTCTGTTCGGCGGTGCTGGCGTAGGTAAAACCGTTATTATTATGGAGCTTATCCATAACATTGCTACTGCACACGGCGGCTATTCCGTATTCGCAGGCGTTGGCGAACGTACTCGTGAAGGCAACGATCTGTGGGGCGAAATGAAAGAGTCTGGCGTTATCAACAAGACTGCTCTTGTATACGGCCAGATGAACGAGCCTCCTGGAGCACGTATGCGTGTTGGTCTGACCGGCCTGACCATGGCAGAATACTTCCGTGATGTTGGCGGCCAGGACGTACTGCTCTTTATCGATAACATTTTCCGTTTCATTCAGGCTGGTTCCGAAGTATCCGCATTGCTCGGCCGTATGCCTTCCGCAGTAGGTTACCAACCTACCCTGGCAAACGATATCGGCGCACTGCAAGAGCGTATTACCTCCACCAAGACCGGTTCTATCACATCCGTACAGGCTGTATATGTACCTGCGGATGACTTGACTGACCCGGCTCCGGCAGGCACCTTCGCTCACTTGGATGCAACCACCGTATTGTCCCGTCAAATCGCAGAGCTTGGTATTTATCCGGCAGTTGACCCGCTCGACTCCACCAGCCGTATCCTCGATCCGCTGGTAATCGGCGAAGAGCATTATCATGTTGCTCGTGGCGTACAGGCTATCCTGCAACGTTACAAAGAATTGCAAGATATCATCGCAATTCTGGGTATGGAAGAATTGAGCGAGGAAGACAAAGTAACTGTTGCTCGTGCTCGTAAGATTCAGAAGTTCCTCAGCCAGGCATTCTTCGTTGCTGAACAGTTCACCGGTACCCCCGGTCAATATGTTCCTCTGAAGGAAACCATCCGCGGCTTCAAAGAAATCCTCGAAGGCAAGCATGATGACCTGCCGGAAGGTGCTTTCTACATGGTTGGTACCATTGATGACGCTGTTGCCAAGGCTGCAACTATGAAGGATTAATAGATGGCTACTCCGTTTTCTTTTGAAATTGTCACGCCGGATAAGATGCTGTTCACTTCTGAAGAAGTAACTTATGTGGGTTTCCGTGCTTTGTCCGGTAATCTGGGCCTCAAAGCTAGACATATGCCTATCATTGCGACCATGGATATTGCGCCGATGAAGCTGGAGTTCACTGACGGCAGCGTTAAAGAATTTGCTGTTTGCGGCGGCTTTCTGGAAATGAAAGACAATAAATGCACCGTTCTGGCAACTATTGCCGAAGCTGATGCAGATATTGATACCGCTCGTGCAACCGCAGCTAAAGAACGTGCAGAGCAACGTCTTGCTTCCAAGAGCGAAGACATTGACACTGTTCGTGCTGAAAACGCGCTGAAGAGAGCTGTTGCCCGCTTGCGTACTACTCACAAGCTGTAATAAGCATTGCGACAATGCCAAAAAAATTACCCCCGTCCGTCAGGGCGGGGGTTTTTGCTATGTAATCTTAAGTTACCATTTCTTTTGATTGGCAATTATTTTTCCGAGTGTTGCTAAAAACTGCTCACGTTCGGCGCTGGGGATAGAGGTAAATTCTGTTTCATCAATAGCATTTAATGATTGCTGAACCCAAAGAGCTTTTTCTTTGCCCTTTTCGGTTAGGCAAATAAGGCTGGAGCGTTGGTCTGTGGGATGTGGTTGCTTATAAATCAGGCTATCCTTTTCCATACGCTTTAATAAAGTTGTTACAGTAGACTTATCAAGGAAGCAGCCTTCGCTGACAGCTTTTTGTGTTGAAGCGTTATGTTCAAGCAAAAATTCCAGGATTTTCGGTTGCCCCGGTAACAAACCGGCCTGCGGTAATTGTTGGGAAAGGCGGCGGTTTGAGCGCAAAAAGACCTCTAAAAGCAATAAATGTAATTTTTCCTTACTCATTTTTTCAAATGCTTATCATAAAATGCAATGACAATATCCATTATTTCCGGCTGGACCCAGTACGGACCGCCATGTGCTGCCCCTTTCACAAGATAACGTGTTGCTTCAATATTGTGCTTGGCAAGCTCTGCGCGCAAAAGCTCGGTTTGGCTGGGAGATACGAGGACATCGGCATCACCGTGCATTAAAAGGAAGGGTGCGGTTTTTTTGCTGATATAGGTTAAGGGATTGGCCGCTTTGGCACCTTCCGGATTGGCCATGATGCCGCCGTCTTTACCGCCGAAAACCGGGGAGCCGTTCACCCACAGTGCTTCGGTGGCTGCCGCACTATTATGAGCTTTTTGCACAGCCGTGCTGTAATCTGCACCGATTTTCGTAACGTCGGAAACACCGTAAACATCAACTACTGCCTGTACGTCACTGCTGTAGCTTAACTTTTCGCCTTTGTCAAAGCCTTTGACGCCGTTAGTTGTTCCGGCCATAGCAGCAAGATAACCGCCTGCACTGCCGCCGAAAACGCCGATGTGCTTAGCGTCGATATGAAATTTTTCGGCATTGGCACGCAGGAAACGTACTGCGGATTTTACATCCTCCAAGGGTGCCGGGAAGGTGGAGGTAGGTGCAACGCGATATGTCATGCTGGCAACAACATAGCCATGCTCAGCCAGGTCAAGCCATTGCTGCATGTAACCATCCTTGTTGGCGTTGATGAAGCCGCCGCCGTTGATGTATAAAATTACAGGATGCGGTTTTTTATCCTGCGGAATTACAAGATGCATAGTAAGTGCCTTATTGGTGTAGCCACGGTCCGGAACTTGAGCGTATACTACATTGGAAACGAGTTGCACAAAGGGACGTGAGGTATTTTTCAGTTCTAAATTAATAGTTGGAGTGCCTGTTCCGGTAAGAGCAGGAGTTTGCTCACCGGCGAAGGCAGGAGTGTTATTGGAAAATGTCAGCATAGCAGTGCTTAAAGCAAGCGTACTTAAAATAGCTTTAATGTTCACGAAAATCAGTCCTTTCTTATGATGATAGTTTGAATTCAAACTAAATTCAAGGATAGTCTATACTATTTTTCGTGAATTGTCAAGCTGATAATAAAATTTCCTACAGTATCAATAAAACCGTCACAGCGTCACTAAGCGTCACGCGGTTTTGGCTTCCAGCTTTTGCAAGGTAATATCAGAGCCTTTACTAACACGCTTACGATGATAATAAACGCCATAGTCCTGATAAAGCCTGTCAACATTAACATTGAGCTTGCGTGAAAGAATATGAGGCATCATATCATCAATACTTATATTAAGGTCCTGCAGCATTTGCGTTGCGCTGCCGCGCCAAATTTTTTTCTCACCGCTTACTAAGGCTGCCACCTGTTCCAGCAGCATATCTTTAGGTTCTTCCCATAATTGCTGGTTGGAACGGATAAACTGCCAGGTACAGCTTTCCGGCGAAAATTCGATGATAATTTCCTGGTCCGGCAGCTCTCTGCCGACAATATTTAACTGGGCGCGCTTGTCGGTACGGCTTTTCTTTTGCAGAATCATCGCCCCGTCGGCGGCACCTAAGAGGCCGGTAGTGCCGGAAATCATATCAAACTTATCTTCCGCCTCCATTTTTCTGGTGTGATGAACGACAATAATACAAATATTGTGGCGGGAGGCTATTTCCTTGAGCAGGTTAATAATGTGGTAATCGGAAGCATAGCTGTAGGCAGCACTGCTGAATTCGCGGATTTTTTGCAGAGTATCAATAATTATCAGCTTAGTAGCAGGCTTGCTTTGCAGAAAATCCGTTAATTGTTCTTCCAGTCCCTGATTTAAGCAGTCGGCCTTGGTAGCTAAATATAAATTGGCGTTACCCTCTACACCGAACATACGCGAAAAGCGTTTTTGCAGACGTGCCAGATTATCCTCCAATGATAAGTACAGTACGGAAGCAGGTGTTACCTTATGGTTGAAAAATTCCATACCTGCGGCAACATGGTAAGCAAGCTGTGCCATGAGGAAGGATTTGCCTGTTTTTGGCGGTCCCGCTAAAATATACACACCGCTATATAAAAAATTGTCGATTAAGGCTGTGGCCGGTGTGTAGCTGGTGTCATAAAGCTCAGGCAGGCTGACTGCTTCCAGAGAAGAGGAGGCAGCAGAGGTTGGAATGGTGGTGGGATAGAATACATTGTCTTTTTGCATTTTGATACGCTCCTTTAACAAATATGATTAGTAAAATACTAACCTGTTTAGTATTTATCTTGATAATACTAAACTATTGGAGTAAAGTCAAGTAAAAAAGTGATTTTCATAAACTTTTTTGCTTATCAAAAGAAAAAGTGCTATACTATACTTAACAAAAAAATTAAGTAAGGGGAGCTTTTCTTATGTTTATAAGAAATAATATCGGTGAACGCATCAGCTTTTTTCGCCGTTTACATAATTACACCCAAAAGGAATTAGGAAAATTATTGGGCTTCAGCGATAAAACCTGCGATGTACGTGTTGCCCAATACGAATCGGGCGATAGGGTGCCCAAAGAAGATATGCTGAAAAAAATTGCCGCTATCTTCGGAATCAGTCCTTACGCTTTAAATATACCGAATATAAGGACCTGGGCGAGCAGAATGCATATTTTCTTTGCTATGGAGGATAAATACGGCGCGGAAATCAAAAAGATAGACGATGAATATTACTTGCGGATTGAAAAGCCTTATCCTGAGCAACCAACTATAACAGGTGTCAGAAATGCTGTTTTACAGGAATGGGTAGACATGTATTCCGCTTTGCAAAAGGGTGAAATCAGCAGGGAAGAGTATGACAGATGGCGTTATAACTATCCACTGCAGGGAGAATACGGATATATTACCTTCGGGCGCAATGAGGAGGAGGAGGTTGCCACTTATCCCGAGAAGTATTTTTCTTTGCTTAATCTGCAGCAGGATGTGCAGAATATTACCGAAGAAAAGCAGGAAATTGATGACGAAACTATTACGGATTTAGAAGCACGCTATCAGGAAGCTGAAAGGCTTATCAGTCAGGAGCTGGCAGAGCTGCGCCGGGCGATTGAAAAGGCCAAGCAAAGCAGGTGACGCTTAGTGACGCTGTGATGGTATTTTCGAGAGCAGGAGAGTCAGAAGTAAAAGAGCTTGCGTAAGTCATGTCTTGTATACATTTCCTTTCCTCTCCCCAAATGGTGCTATTTGTGGTATTATTTACATAGTGCTGTTTGGCACCGCTTACTAAAGCTTACACAAGGAGTGATAGATTATGACGAATGCAAAGGAATTGCAAAAGAATTTAACCTGGGACTTCCCCCACATCGCTAAAAAGAATACTGCTGCGAAGGAAGCAGCGTTTGCTTACTGCGAAGGCTATAAGGAATTTTTGGATAATGCCAAGACCGAGCGCGAATTTACCGCTAAGGCTGTAGAAAAGCTGGCAGCTGCAGGCTACGTTCCCTTCGAGGAAGGCAAGGAATATAAACCCGGCGACAAGGTTTACTTCGTAAACCGCGGCAAATCTCTGGCTATGTCCACCTTCGGCACCGCACCGCTGGAGGCAGGCGTGCGCCTGAACGCTGCGCATATTGATTCTCCGCGTCTTGATTTAAAGCCGAACCCGGTATATGAAAACCATGAAATGGCCTATTTCAAAACGCATTATTACGGCGGCATCCGCAAATATCAATGGGTAACCGTGCCTTTGGCTATGCATGGCGTTATCATCAAAAAGAACGGTGAGCTGGTGAAGGTCTGCGTGGGCGAAAACGCCGGCGACCCTGTTTTCTGCGTAACCGATTTGCTGCCGCATCTTGGCGCTAAGCAGAACGAGCGCAAGCTGGGCGAAGGCATTAAGGGCGAGGAGCTGAACATTGTTATCGGCAGCCTGCCTTTTGTTGACGAAGGCGAAGAAGAAGGCGTAAAGGATGCCGTTAAGCTGAACGCGCTGGCTCTGCTCAACGAAATGTACGGCATTACCGAGCATGATTTTATGCGTGCGGAAATTGAATTTGTTCCCGCAACCAAGGCACAGGATGTAGGCCTGGACCGCAGCCTGATCGGTGCTTACGGCCAGGATGACAAGGTTTGCGCTTATACAGCGCTGACTGCGGAAATTGATACCAAAGCACCGTACTACACCACTGTTACGGTTTTGGCAGATAAAGAAGAAATCGGTTCCTACGGCAACACCGGCCTGAATTCTGATTTCGTGCTGCACTATCTGGAGGACCTGGCAGCAACTCAGGGTGCCAACATCCGCAAGCTGCTGCGCAATACCACCGCACTTTCCTCCGATGTTAACGGTGCTTACGATCCGAGCTTTGCTTCCGTATATGAAGAGCGCAACAGCTGCTTCGTAAACAAAGGCCCTGTACTGACCAAATATACCGGTGAGCGCGGCAAATCCGGCTCCAATGATGCCAGTGCCGAAACGATGGCCAAGGTTATCAGCATTATGGACGAGGCTGATGTTTTCTGGCAGATTGGTGAGCTGGGCGCTGTAGACGAAGGCGGCGGCGGTACCGTTGCATTGTATGTTGCAGCTATGGATATGGACGTAGTCGATCTTGGTGTGCCTATTCTGTGCATGCATTCTCCGTTCGAGCTGAGCTCTAAGCTGGATGTTTATTACACCTATAAAGCATTCGCTGCTTTCCTGGAGAGCGACAAATGAATGCCCTTAACGAGCTTTGGCAGGCAGAGAAGAAGCAGCGTATTTTAGTTTTATGCAATGAGAACGAAATTGCCGGCTTGCAGGCCCAAGGAGTGCCTGTGAGCTGCGAGGACAGCCTGCTTTCGATGCAGCATCTGAAAATGGCACGCCTGGAGGCAGAGCGTCGCCATAAATTGAATGAAGGCTTACAGGTTTTTACGATTACGCCGGAGCCTGTGCAGGCGACGGAAGCGGAGCGGGCGCTAATTTATGCTATGCTTGTGCGTTGCCGCAAGGTTATCAGCTGCCGTGACAAGCTGGAGGATATGCTGAAATTTGATGACCGCAAGGGCTGGAGCGAATATAAGGCTGCCTATGAAAATAAGGTGCTGGATATTTTTAAGGCTACATGGCGGGAGAAGGATGTTTATCCCTATAACATTATTGATAATATCAAAGAGTACAACAAAAACGAAAGCTATATTTTAAAGCAGCTGTACTGGCATCTGGCAGAGCGCACGCCGGGCAGGATTAACGACGGTGACACCAAGATGATTAACGAGCTGCGGCAGATGTTCAGCGACATCAGCATCAGCCTGCTGGCACCGGATGCGGTGCTTGTGGGTGATGTGGCGCATGATGCGCAGCTTGCTGCCTTAGCGGAAATGTTTGCTGATAAAGCCAAAATCATAAAGCTGTAAAGTTAAGCCGTCCGGCTGGATGCTCCTGTCGGGCGGTTTTTGCGTTTTGTCACAGATTTTTCCTTGCATATTAAACTTGCTTATAGTAGACTATAATATGTAGAACTAGGCAAGGCCGCTAAGCTTCTTGAGGAGAAGTACAAGATATATAAGTAAGGACGGTGACTGTAAGATGGCTGATATCGTAGAAAGCCTGGCAGGAAATAAAATGCTGATGCTGAAGCAGGATATAGCTTTTTTGCGCAAGCGTCTGGCAGAATGTGCTGATGAGGATGCTAAAAAGGCTATCCGCAGGGAATTAATGGAAAAAGAAACCTATTATAACATTTTAGCAGACCGCCAGCGGGTGAATTTCTGAGCCGGAAGCAGTGCCGGCTTTTTCTTATAAGGTCGGGTGAAATATACCTGTGGCAAAATTTTCCGGCTTTTTATTAAGTCTTGAAAAGTGCCTGTGTTTGATGATAAAATATTTGTTACGGAAAAATTTTTCCGACTTCGCATATGCAGGAGGGTTATTTTGGAAAAACTAATTGTGAAGGGCGGAAACCGCCTCGTTGGTGCAGTTAAAACCAGCGGTGCGAAAAACGCTGTACTGCCGATTATTGCAGCTTCTATCCTGGGAACTACCCCAAGTCATCTTGATGAAGTTCCGATGCTGGAAGATGTGCATACTATAAGTGAAGTTTTAAAATGTCTGGGACTGGCTGTAGAATGCAGTCCGGAAAAGAATGTGCTGGATATCGACAGCACTGAGATAACCTCGTATGAAGCACCGTATGAGCTGGTGCGTACCATGCGTGCGTCCTTTCTGGTAATGGGACCTCTGCTGGCGCGTATCGGTAAAGCGCGTATTTCTATGCCCGGCGGCTGCGCTATCGGCGCACGTCCGATTGATATTCATCTCAAGGGCTTTGAGGCCTTGGGTGTAAAAATCGAACAGGGACATGGCTATATTGAAGCAAGTGCTCCCGAGGGACTGAAGGGTACCAGCATTTATTTTGATTTCCCGAGCGTAGGTGCTACCGAAAATATTATGATGGCAGCTTCTCTTGCTGAGGGTACTACTATTTTGGAAAATGCTGCCGAGGAACCGGAGATTGTCGATCTGGCCAACTATCTGAACAAGATGGGTGCCAAAATCCGTGGTGCCGGTACCGATACTATCCGCATTGAGGGTGTAGACAAGCTGCATGGCGCAGATTATACCATTATTCCGGACCGTATTGAGGCAGGCACTTATATGATTGCTGCTGCTATGACCGGCGGTGATGTTGTTGTGGAAAATGTTCTGCCGGAGCACCAGAAGCCGTTGATTGCCAAGCTGCGCGAGGCAGGTGCCGTGGTTGAAGAGGATATTGATAAGGTACGCGTTATCGGCAAGAATCCGCTGAAGGCCGTATCTATCAAAACTCTGCCTTATCCGGGCTTCCCGACTGATATGCAGGCTCAGATGATGGCGATGATGGTTATTGCCGAGGGCCGCAGCAAGGTTACGGAAACTGTTTTTGAAAACCGTTTTATGCATGTGGTTGAGCTGAACCGCATGGGTGCGCAGATTTCTACCGAAGGCCGCAGTGCCGTTATCGACGGTCCCTGCAAGCTGACAGGCTGTGATGTGCGCGCAACCGATTTGCGTGCCGGTGCAGCTATGATTCTGGCAGGCCTTGTGGCCGAAGGTACAACACGTATCGGCGATTTGCACCATATTGACCGTGGCTATGAGAACATTGTTGCTAAGCTGAAAAATATGGGTGCAGATATTGAACGCGTAGATGTAGATTAAGGAGATATGACTAATGTTTAAAAGTATGGATATCGGTATTGATTTGGGTACCGCTAACATTCTTGTTTATGTCAAGGGCAAGGGCGTTGTCCTGAAGGAGCCTTCTGTTGTTGCGATTGACAAGGTGCGCAACAAGGTGCTGGCTGTGGGCGATGATGCCAGAGAAATGCTGGGACGTGCTCCCGGCAGTATCGTTGCTATCCGTCCGCTGAAGGAAGGCGTTATTGCGAATTATACGGTAACGCAGAAGCTGCTGGCTTACGTTATTGAGAAGGTTGCGGGCAAGAGCCTGTTTTTCAAACCGCGTGTTATGACTTGTGTGCCTATCGGTATTACTTCCGTAGAAAAGCGTGCTGTTATGGAGGCTACTACCCAGGGCGGTGCATCTAAGACTTATCTGATTGAGGAGCCGCTGGCTGCTGCTCTTGGTGCCGGTATTGATATTTCCGTACCGCGTGGCAACATGGTTGTTGATATTGGCGGTGGCACTACCGATATCGCTGTGCTGAGCCTTGGCGGTATTGTTGTGGATTCTTCTATCCGTATCGGCGGCGATCATTTTGATGAGGCTATTGTGCGCCATGTGAAGAAGGTACATAATGTGCTTATCGGTGAACGCACTGCTGAAGAAATCAAGATGAATGTTGCTACTGTTATTACTGATGGTCGTCATGAGTCTATCACTGTGCGTGGCCGTGATATGGTTACCGGTCTGCCGACTACCTTTAGCGTAAGCTCGGAGGATTGCCGTGTGGCGCTGGAGGATGCTGTTGCTTCTCTGATTGCTACCGTGCGCGGTGTTCTGGAAAAATGCCCGCCGGAGCTGGCTGCGGATATTGTTGATAACGGTATTTATCTGACCGGCGGCGGTGCACTGCTCGACGGTTTGGCTGAGATTATGCAGCGTGAGACCGGTATTACTACGCATATTGCCGATGATCCGTTGGAGTGTGTTGCTCTTGGCACCGGCAAGGCGCTGGAGAATCTGGATAAGCTGCATCCTGGTACTGTTTATACTGCGTCTAATCTGGTTGATTGATGCTTGGCTATTGATTTTTGATTTTGGGAGGAGCTGCCGTTGGCAGCTCCTTTTGTGTAGATGTGAAGAAGAAGGGCATATGGTGTCGCAATTAATATATTGCAACCCTTCCGTCTGCTCGCAAAAGCTCGCAGCCACCTCCCCTTTCAGGGGAGATATAAAGTGCTTGTCAAATGCTGACTGTCGCAAGTTTGCACTAGTCAACAAATTTTAGACACAAATCATAAAAAAATATACAACAAAAAAT